>CAZZYN010000037.1:0-37237 GCA_964658265.1 uncultured Acetobacteraceae bacterium
CGCGGTCAAGACCACGAGCACGCCCGCGACCGTCCGGACTTTGACTGGCTTCTACAGCCGGTAAACGTCGCAGACAGCAAAAAGGCGCAGCAGTTTCGGCAACGCAGCCAGGCGAAACGGGTCAGTGGCCATCGCGCGGTCAACGTCACTGCACGATCGTGAATGCCTCAACCTGCGAGACCGGCTTCTTCATGCCCGGCCCTGCTATCTCGACCTGCACCGTGTGGCTCCCGTTGGATAATCCCGGCATCGTAAGATGCCACGCTGCGGAAGCAACTAGACCCGAGCCCAAATCCGCACTAAACGGAATCTGTTGTTCTGCTTCGAGCCTTCCGGTAGCCGAAAGGATCGCGAATCGAGCGCTCCAGGCTCCCGGGCTGTTCTTTTCGAGCTTGGCCTTCGGATAGATACGAAGAAAAGCGTGCAGCGTATCTCATCTTCCGAAGCGCACATCGGGTTCGGGAGAAAATCGGCAGTCTCCAAGCTGCATCGGATCAACCGTGAGAAGGATCGCAGCCGGGTCGGAGGCTCCTTGCAGCGGCCTCTTGCGCAGCCCGTTCGCAGAGATATGCGGCTTGCAGGCTTTACCCAACACCAGGCTACTTACAGCAACCGCCGGATCTCGCGGGAAGGCGACCGTCGCGTTCCGCTGTGCTGAAGCAAGGATGTGACCTCGCTGGTCGCCTACTGCCACTCGCCAGACATAGTGACCAGGCCGCAATTGTCCGTCGCGCTCCCAGAAAACGCCCCTCGCGGTCCACGCGGAGTCCATCGTCCGCTCCAGCAAGGGAACATTCAGGTCCTGATCGACGACTGATTCTGCAATGACAATTTCGCCCGGGTGGTCGCCTCTTCCTTTCCACGCGATCACGCAGCTCATTGGCAGAACATCTTCCATGCCGGCTTTTACTGGGAAGTAGTCAACCCGCTGGCGAATATCGAAGTCCGCCGAAACGACCGGTTTCTCTATGGAGGCAAGCAGCGCATGAGCCGTTTCCCGCGACTCCTTCCGCTGATTGTTCAGGTCGGCCGAAATGACAGGAGCCACATCCAGGATTGCAGCGTGCAACCAGGACGGTTTCATCTGGATGCTCACTTCGGGAATGCCTTGATCCTGATCCTCAGGCGTCATCTCGAATTGCAGATGGTAGGCACTGTCCAGATCGTCCTGCATGCGGGCAGCCAATTCTGCAATGGAATCTGCCGAGCCGCCTAGTGTCGCTTCTGCAGTCAGCAGCATCTGCGATGTCATCGCTGCGTAATAGTTCAGCGCATTCGTCTGTGCCGGGTCGATGCGTTGATTCATCGATGGACGTGTGCCCCAGTCCGACGCAGTGGAAGCAGCAGATCCGCCCGGAATGATCGGCTCCGGCCCTCCTACATTTGCAATGTAGATGTGAGCGCCGATCACCTGGGCGATGGGAGTCAGCTGCGCGGGCCCGCCGTCCACCAGTGGCCCTTGATCCGTTATTCGAGAAATATTCGCAGCCGCCAGGCTTTCAGGAGAAGCACCCAGCGGGTTCATGGCCATGATCATTTTCGGGCCCGGCTCGCGTTGCATCTCGGTGATCGCGTTGTTGGCTTTCCTGAGCCATCCCCCATCCCAGGCTGCAGTTTTGGCGAGAATGCGGTCTGACGAGAATTGCGCCGGCTCCTTGGCCGTGCGCACTGCTTCCAGGTTCGCGAGCAGCTGAGACCTTCGATCCGTAAAACTGGTAAACACTCCATTGGCATCGAACAAGCCGACGTTCCAAGGAAGAATTTCCTTGGACACCCCGGTGAAGTAATGAATGCAATCGCGGACGGCAATAAAGTGTATGGTCGGCTGGTTCGGCGGAAACACCAGCATCACCATCGGCTTCTCTCCGGGACTGCCCTTAGGCTGCTTCACCAGGTGCGCTCTTCGAACCGTGCCATTGATGGTCACAAGAAAGCTGGATTCCCCAAGACCCGCAACGCGCTTGTCGTGGCTATCAATCACCCTTAGCGAGACCGTCGCCTCGCTGGCTCTCTCGAACCCGTTGCGCCGGAGCAGATTGACTTCTTGGAACAACTTCCTGTCTGCCTGAGGCGTCACGACGCCTGTATCGGCGGCTCGTATCGGTTGCGTGTCCGGACTGACCGGAGTCTGCCCGTCAAGCGAAGGTGACAGCAACAATTCAGCAGCACTCAAGGCCAGTACTGCTGCCATACAAACCAGGAACGATGCGGAAAGTCTTGTATCAGGTCTCATAGAGTTACCCAACACTGTCCTCAATTGAATCGTTCCGAGTATAGACCGCACGCGCAAACCGGGCTGGTAACCAGCCCGGTGCAGATGCTCGCGCGATGCTGAGCCTGACTGCTACTTCACGGTAAGGCTGTATGTCGTCCTAGCAACGCTGCCATCGTAAGCCCCGTAGTAGAGCGCGATCGCATGAGCGCCCTTCGACAAGGCAAGCGTCGGATTGGCAAAAGCCTGGCTGCCGACCGAGTTGTACGTCTCGCTTTTCTTCACGCCGTCGACCCACACTTCCATCTTCCGGATGGGGTACGTGGAAGTGGCGCTGAAATTAAATTGCACCGGCGACGAAACAGTGGCTCCATTACTTGGCGAGCATACATGGATCCCGGGCGAACTCGGCGTTGGACAAAGAGGCGTAATGCTGCGGCTGTTTTCCAATAGGTAGAGATAATCGGCCGGGTCGTAGCCATTCTGGTGATCGCCCGCGTACAAAGCAGCATCAAGCTTGCCGTCGTGGTTGTAATCACCAATGAACGTCCCGTTAAAGTACACTGAGCCGTTTTGTGGCGTGTAGGTAAACACCGGGGTGAAGCCCGCGCTGACAAATGTATGGGCCGACGTCTGCGCGGCCGTAATGATACCGCCCGAAACCTCCGTCGTCTTCATGTCCGGACAAGAGTCGTTCGCCTGGCAGTTTGCGGCGTACAGGATGTCTTTCAAGCCATCGCCCGTGACATCGACCAGCATCGGCGAAAGATACAGTGCACCCGGGGCAGGCAGGGACACACTAGTGAAGCTCCGATTCGCGTGTCCGTAGAACACAGTCGCGGTACTGGTACTACCGTCGACAGCAACAATATCCGTGGTCCCGTCATTATTCATGTCGGCAACTGCCACCTGGTTGAAGTTGTTGCCGGAAGTTACTGTCTGCTCCGTGAAATTTCCCTTGCCATCGCCAAAAAGAGCACGCACAAATGTCACGGGAATCGGTGACTGGGTGGTGTCCGAAGATCGCAACGTATGAAGCACGAGATCCGCATGGCCGTCCGCATCCACATCTCCGATCGAAAGGTCGAGGAAAGACATCGGTATATAGGGCCATCCATATTGATTGCCTGAGGGAATGGTGGTTTGGAAGACGGTCTTTCCAGGATCGAAGCCATTGCCGTTATTCAAATAGACAGCAACGCCATAAGTGCCGCCGGTAGTTGCAGTCTGGGGTGTTAGAAAAGCGCCAGCGACATCCGGACGTCCATCTCCGTTGAAATCCGCAACGATAATATCCGCTAACTCCGGGCCGGTTGTTATAGGGCCGTCGGTATAACCACCTTTGCCATTGCCGTAATAAACGCTGAGATAATCCGGATATCCGGAAACAACGAAATCAAGAACGCCATCGTGATTGAAGTCGCCGATCGCCTGGGGCGTAGACGGTGATGTCAGTGTCTGATACACATAGCTGCCATTCGATGAGAGCAGGTTCTGGTTACTGACACTGCCCTGCGAAATAAAATCCGGAACACCGTCATGGTTCCAATCCACCTGTAGCGGCAGAGATCCGACGAGAGGAAAAGACTGAACCGAATATTGAGCCTGCGCGGCTGACCCAGCTGCCAACGCGACCATACCGATAAAACACACCTTTGCAGAAAATTGCATGACCTGACTCCTGTTTGCACCTTCACCTGAAGACGCGCGACAGCGAGCAGGGCGCATCTCAGCTACAACCGGGATGCCCCGGCCGCGTACGGAGTTGCTTCCCTCCAACGCGCACAGCAGAGTGCACTCAGGAACGGAGATGCATCGTTGCGAGCACTCGGTTCGATCGCTACGAAGGCTGGCGCTGGCCGCGAATCTGCGGACTCTCATAAAGCGACAGGTCGCGCGTCACCACCGTGAGCCCGGAAGGCGTCACGAAATAATTCTTGCGGTCCTGTTCCTGGTCGTAGCCAATCACTGTACCTTCGGGCAGGTGTACGTCGCGGTCGATAATTGCCCTGCGAATGCGGCAGTGGCGGCCAATATTGCAGTGCGTGAAGATGATGCTCGACTCAATGTCCGCATAGGAATTAACGCGCACATCCTGCGAAAGAATACTATTTCGCACCACGGCGCCCGAAATGATGCAGCCCTGCGAGATCACCGAGTTGATGGCCATGCCGGTACGGCCCGGTTCACCAAAGACGAACTTGGCCGGCGGGTACTGCCGCTGCCGCGTTCGCATCGACCAGCTGTTGTCATACAGGTTGAAGACTGGTGAGACCGAGACCAGGTCCATATTGGCGTCGTAGTACGCATCGAGCGTACCCACGTCCCGCCAATAGAGCGCCTGCTTCTTGTTCTCGTCGACGAAATTGTAGGCCGTCATCTTGTACTGCCCGAGGATGCTCGGCAGGATGTTGTGGCCAAAGTCATGCTTGGAATCCGGATCTTCCGCGTCTTTCATCAGGGCCGGCAGCAGCACATCCGTATTGAAGATGTAAATGCCCATTGATGCATCGACCATCTCCGGGTTGAATGGCGAACGCATATTGGTGGTCTTCGGTTTCTCGTCGAAACCAATAACATCGCCGTTCTTTGCAACCTCGACCACACCAAAGCGCGAGACTTCCGACGGATCAATCGGCAGCGTTGCCAGGGTCACGTCCGCATCGACCGAAATGTGATGATCCAGCATCCGACTGTAGTCCATCTTGTAGATATGGTCGCCGGAGAGGATGATGACGTACTTCGGCTGCTCGGAACCGATGGAATAGATGTTCTGGTAGACCGCGTCTGCTGTGCCCATGTACCAGTTGGCGCTGACCCGCTGCATCGGCGGCAGAATTTCGATAAACTCGCCGAGCTCCTGCGCGACCACGCCGCTCCAGCCTTCACGAATATGCCGGTTCAGCGACAGGGCCTTGTACTGCGTCAGGATATACACCCTGCGCAGGCCTGAGTTGATGCAGTTTGAGAGGGTGATGTCGATGATGCGATATTGACCGCCAAATGGAACCGCTGGTTTTGCGCGATCCCTGGTCAGCGGAAATAGTCTTTCGCCTGCGCCGCCTGCCAGCAGGACACCCAGCGTATCTTTCATCCCAAACATGTTGTATCCGCTTCCTGCGCCCGCGCGCCTGTTCTGCTGGTGATTGACTCTTCACGCCTCTCGAGCAAGGCGTCAACCAATCGGGCACATCCTATCACGGCGAACGCAGCACTCTCGCACGGGCCACAGGCAGATTATTCCGTTTCGCCGCCTGGCAGTTCCCGTGTCGAAGAAGCTTCCGCGCCCTCAACTGAAATACGCAGGGAACGCAGGAACTTGACGTCCTGTTGCGTAAATGAACCGCCGGATTCTCCAGCACCATGTTCTACCTCGCCATCGCCCTCTGATGCAGCAGCAAGGGAAGTCGGTTGCTGTTCCACTTCATTCAGGCCGATCGTCGCCTCCAGCATCAGCAGGACGTCAAAACCATGGCGGCGGATATCCTGTACCACGCCGGCTATCAGTTCCGATTCCGAGACAGAGTCATGAATGGCTTCGCCGAGTTGCTGAATAAGCTTGCTAATACGTTTGTTCAATTTTTCCCCTCTGGCGAAAGATTCCGATGGCAGAAGCATGCGGATGGTGGGCTGACCTCCATCCTGTGACTACATTACTTCTGATGATCCGGGGCAGCAAAGGGTATCAGGATCGATCAAAGAAACTTTCGCGCGCCGCTGCTATCCTTTGGTTTCGTGGAGCAGGTGAATGGAGCCCAACGCATTCGGTAAGAAACTCGGGATCGGCATGCGTGTCGCCGGCAGGATCGCGCGTGAGCGTGCGGAGGAGGCAAAGCGCAGCGCGGAACGCCAGGCAGCCGCCCGGCCTGCAGTCCCCGCAGGCGCTGTGCCTCCCCGGCCCGCCGCACCCGTCCGGCCGGAGGTTCTTTCACCGCAGAAACAGGAAGCCGTCCGGCTCAAAGCAGAAAAGCTGGCGAACCAGGGTCGCAACCTTGGCAAAGGCATCAGCCAGGGCTCGCGAAATTTCGGCCAGTCCTTCTTCCGGCCCTTTGCCCACGCCAGTAGTGTGCTGTGGCTGGAGATTACCGGCTGCTTTTTTGCCCTCTTCGCCGCCTTCTTCGGACAAAACGTTTACCACCTGCGCGCCCAGTATGCCGCCGGTCCGCTGCACCGGACATTTGAGCTGTACTGCGTGCTGACCGCAATTTTCGTTTACTTTTCCGCCAGCTCCTTTATTCGCGCACGCGTTCGTTCGCGTCGCCAGGCTGCCGGCCGATGAGCACCCCGGCATGAAGACCGGCCGCACTCCTTCTGGCGACCTGCCGCAGGCAAAAGCACTCTGGGCGCAGGACGATCTCGACGCCCTGGGCTTCGATCCGGCAGCCGACCTGGGCGCACCCGGGCAGTTCCCGTTCACCCGCGGCATCCAGCCCACCATGTACACCGGCCGCCTCTGGACCATGCGTCAGTACGCCGGCATGGGCGACGCGGAAGAATCCAACCGCCGCTACAAATTTCTACTGGCGAACGGCACCGCGGGGCTCTCTGTAGCCTTCGATCTGCCGACCCAGATCGGCTACGATTCCGACGACCCGCTCGCTCTCGGCGAAGTTGGCAAAGTTGGCGTCGCAATCGATTCCATCGAAGACATGCAGCGCCTATTCGACGGCATCCCGCTCGATACAATCTCTACGTCGATGACCATCAACTCGACCGCCAGTATCCTGCTGGCGCTCTACGCTGCCGTCGCGCGACGTTCGGGCGCGGCGATCCGCAAGCTATCCGGGACGGTCCAGAACGACGTTCTCAAGGAATACATCGCGCGCGGGACCTACATCTATCCGATCCCGGCAGCCATGCGCATCATCACCGATATGTTCGCCTGGGCGCGCATCGAGATGCCCGAATGGAACACCATCTCGATCTCCGGCTACCACATGCGCGAAGCCGGCTCGACTGCGGCGCAGGAAGTCGCCTTCACCCTCGCGAACGGCGCGGCCTATGTCCAGGCCGCCATCGCCGCCGGCCTCCATGTGGATGAATTTGCACCGCGCCTCTCCTTCTTCTTCAACGCGCACAACAACTTCCTTGAAGAGGTCGCGAAATTCCGCGCCGCCCGCAAGATCTGGGCGAAGCTTATGCGTGACAACTTCCACGCGCAGAATCCCAAATCGTGGATGCTCCGCTTCCATACCCAGACGGCTGGCTCGACCCTCACCGCGCAGCAGCCGGAAAACAATATCGTCCGCACCACTATCCAGGCACTCTCGGCTGTCCTCGGCGGCACACAATCCCTGCACACCAACGGCTTTGACGAAGCCCTCGCTCTGCCAACCGAAGACGCCGCCCGCATTGCCCTGCGCACCCAGCAGATCCTGGCTCACGAGAGCGGCATCGCTGCCGTCATCGATCCTTTTGCCGGCTCCTACGCCGTCGAGGCCGATACCCTGCGCATCGAGCGCGAGGTCGAAGACTACTTTGCTCGCATCGAAAAGCTCGGCGGCATGCTCCGCGCGATCGAGCGCGGCTGGGTCCAGAGTCAGATCCAGGATGCGGCTTACGCCTTTCAGCGCGCCGTCGAAAGTGGCGAACAGGTGGTCGTCGGCGTGAACAAATTCGCGCGTGATATCGAGCCGGGCGTGCCGGTCCAGCGCATCGATCCCGCCCTGGAACAGCGCCAGGTTGAACGCCTGCGGGCCCTGCGAGCCCGCCGCGATAACTCCCGCTGGAAGGCTGCGATCTCCTCCGTCGAAAATGCCGCACGTGAGAATCGCAACCTGATGCCGGCCATCCTCGAAGCTGTCGAGCACAACGCCACCGTCGGCGAAATCGCGAACACCCTGCGCAAAGTTTTCGGAGAATACCGCGAAAGCGTCGTCGTCTGATGCCAGCGAGTCCGAGACGAAGCTGGCTCACTGTTCTTTCTATCTTTCTGACGATCCCGCTGCTTCGGGCACAGGCACCTGCGACCGCCAGTGCCTCAGTGCCGCCACCCACTCATATCGAAACTGTCACGGTGACAGCAGATACCAGCCTCGTTGACCTCGTGACACCGGACCCGGGCGAGAAGGTATTCGTCCGGGAACAGCTGCTCGACGCGAATCCCGGCCGGCCCGGCTCGCCCGTATCGCTGCCCGGCTATCCCACTGAGACTGCGTCCAGCGGCATTAAGGCGCCGCAGTATTTCGCACCAGGCGTTGCCGGCGACCATGGCGAAGCCATCGCTCAGTTCATCGCCGTCGGCGCTTTCCGCCTGCCCAATAATCTCTCCGCCAATGCGCACGGCAACGGCTACGCCGATCCCAACCTGCTTGTCCCGGAGGTCATCGAGAGCGCGCAGGTCGATGGCGGCGCTTATAACGTCCAGGAAGGCAATCACTCCGTCTACCTCGCGGCTGAGTACGGATTGCGCCACCAGCTCGCACCCTTCCTCACGCTCACCGCCGACCAGCGCGACGTCGATCTGGTCGCCGGTTTCCAGCCCGCTCGCTCCTGGTGGCTGGCGCTCGAAGGCTCCATCGGCAATGGCTTTCTCGACCGCCTCGAACACCGCCAGCAATACAAGCTCAACACCGAACGCTTCTTCCACACCGCCCATCACGAGTGGACCCTGCTTGGCATCGGCTACTACGGCTTCTCCTATGTCCCCGGCCTTGTTCCCATCCTGCACAGCTCTCCGGCAGCCTTTCTCAATGTCGGCGACACCATCGATCCGCGCCAGAAAGATCAGACCCACTCCGCCCTCATCGCTATCAATGATGCATGGCACCTGACGGGCAGCCAGCAGCTGAGCCTTTCCGGCTTCTTCCGGACCTACAACCTGTCGCTGTACTCAAATTTCGGACAGGGACTGATCCGCCAGAGCGAGTTCCGCACAGTCACCGGCGCCAGTGCCACCTACACCAACAAATTTTCAGAGACGCTCGCTCTTCTCGCAGGCCTTGATTTTCAACGGGAGGCACCGCGCCGCGATAATCTCGATCACTACAACTTCTACACACCCGGCGATCTAACCGACGGCCCATTTACGAGGGTCACCTCGAACAACGTCACCATCACGCCGGTCGCACCCTATCTTGCAGCCTCGGGTACAGTCGCGCACGTCTTCCGCTACTACGCTGGCTGGCAGCGCGACCAGGTCGGCATCAACAACCAGGACGTCCTGCATCCCGCGCAGTCCTCGAACCAATGGGCCGGCCTGAATGCTCCGAAAGCCACGATTGCCTTCCTTCCTGAAGCGTCTTGGAAAGCTCCCGAAGTATTCCTGAGCTACGGCGAATCATTCTTCACCGAAGATCCACGGACCGGCTCCATCGGCGGCTCTACCGGCCTGCTCGCCACCTCGCATTCCTTCCAGCTGGTCGCCAGCAAAGATGTGCGCGGCCTAGACCTCAAGCTCACACTGGGACACATCACCAGCAGCGCCCAGCAGGCGAAAATTGACCCGGACACCGGCCTGCAATTCAACCTCGGCCCCAGCCGGCTGCTTTTCCTCACCTCCGCCGCTCGCAAAAACTTTCAGCACGCCTCGTGGATGGCGACCTTTTCCAAGGCCGACGCCCGAGATCTGCTCGACGGCCAGCCCACACCCGAAGCGCCGCGCACCATCGGCGACCTGCTCGGCGCATTTGATCAACTCCCCTTTCACATGCAGGCTCGCGGTGAGTTCGAGTTTGTCGGCAGAAAACCGCTCGGCACCGGCTGCCTTCCCGACCCGAATGCCCAATGCACGGGAACCGCTGTCGAGGAGTTCCGAGCCGCCGTCGTCAGACCCTTCCTGCAGGGCCGCCTCCATGCCGGCGTCAACCTGCTGCTGGCCAGCGGCTTCACCGGCCAGACCACGGAAAACTTCTATCCCTCCAGCATCCAGCAGGTGGTCGGCGTAAGAGTTCCGTCCTACGCCAGCATCACTCTTACCTGGACGCCCGCCCGAACACCCTAGCGCCGCTTCAACGCCTCCAGTTCGTCCAGAGAACGCGGCCAGTCCGCTCCCAGCAGCCGCGACAGACTGCGATCTGCCAGCACCTTGCCACCCGTCTGGCACGCCGCGCAGTAATTCGTTTCATTGTCCGCGTAGCGAATGCGCTGTACCGGCTGACCGCACCTTGGACACGGCTTGCCGAAGCGGCCATGCACAGCCATCTCCTCGCGAAACGCTGTCACCTTCTCCGGGAAATTCTTGTCCGCCTCAGCCAGAAACTTCTCCACCCAATGCTGCAGCGTGCCCCGCGTGGCCGTATAGAGTCGTTCCCACTCGGCCGCGCTCAATTTATGTGTCTGCAAAATGGGAGACAACTGCGCCGCATGCAGGATCTCGTCCGAATAGGCATTTCCGATCCCGCTCACAATCCGCGGGTCCGTCAATGCTCGTTTAAGCGTCCGATTCTCGGCCATCAGCGCCCCGCGAAAATCTTCCAGGCCGCTTCCGAGCACATCCAGACCGCCTGGATCGATCGAAGCGAGAGCTTCGCCCGGTAAGACGTGCAAGGAAGCCCGTCTTTTTGCACCTGCCTCTGTCAGCACCAGCGAGCCGTTGGGAAAGTCGAAGGCCGCCAGGTTCTGCCGGCCGCCAAGCTTTGCCCCGGCTGGCCGCCAGTGCAGCCGTCCCGCAATCATCAGGTGCAGCACCAGCCACACATCATTGTCCAGACCGATCGCTATCCGTTTGCCGATCCGCTGCAGCGCCACAACTTCCCTGCCCTCGGCAGCCGATACCGGCGGCATCGCTGTACGCAGCAAAAAGGCACTCGCGATGCGGACACTCTTGAGCGGCTGCCCGAGAATCCGTGGCTCCAGCGCATGCAGGTAAGCAGCAATATCAGGCAGTTCCGGCATAGCTCAGCTTGCCTGCCAAAGGGCGGCGAGAGCAAGAGCCATGCTGGGAACCGCTATATTTCGTAGCAGCTCCACACTTCCGTTACATCCAGGATGAAGCCGGAAACAGGTCCCGCACCCTCAACCTTGCTCGCTTTGGTCGTGCGTACTTCCTGGCTGGAGCCATACACAGTCACAATCTTCCTGTATGGGTCGATCAGCCATGCCAGCGAAACACCATTGGCGAGCCAGGCCTTCATCTTGGCTTCCGTCTGGCGTCGGCGGTCGGTATAGGACAGCAGCTCGACCACAAAGTCGGGGACCAGGTGAAGGATATGTTGCAGATCCTCTTTGCGGATCCCTGTATTGTCTCTGCGCTGACATATGCAGCATCCGGACAGAGCATAGAGCCGTCCGGCAGGAAAAATCCGCCGTTGGAATCAAACACCCGGCCTCTTCGATGGCTCTTCCACCAAGAATGCAACTGGGCGGAAATCTCGGCATTTCCGCTGCTCATGCCTCCACCAGTCGGCGCATTCATAATGATCTCGCCATCCTTGGTGCGCTCGAACTGGATCAGGTCGCTCGAAAAGCACAACTGCTCGAACTCTGCGTCGCTTAGGCGCTTCGCGGGAATCAGGCTCATCGGCAGCCAGTCGGGCTGGATCGGCAGCAGTGTGCTCATGCGCATAGTCTGGACCTCGCCCTATCGAGCCCTGCATCAACGTAAAAAGGGATGACCCGAAGGCCATCCCTTTTTGTTAAAGTGCTGCGATTCAGCTTACAGAGCCTGAACGTTCTCCGCCTGCCAGCCCTTGGGGCCCTTGGTGACGTTGAACTGAACGCGCTGTCCCTCTTGAAGAGTGCGGAAGCCGTTGGACTGAATGGCCGTGTGGTGAACAAATACATCTTCACCGTTCTCGCGGCTCAGAAATCCAAAACCCTTTGCATCATTAAACCACTTCACTGTTCCCTGTTCCATGTTCGTTTCCTTGTATCGAGATGACGCTGAATTTGACTGGAGCCATCTGCAAGTACTGTGAACTGAAGTACGGGACTAGCAAAGGAACCAAAAATCGTCTTCTACGTTGGTTTAACCCTATCAAGAGTCATGCGGGTTTGCACCATGAAAATGCGAAGTAATCGTAAATTTGATTACCAAAGCCGGAATTCTTTATAGAGTGCCTAAGAAATGGTGCAAAGCGCGGTCTGAAAGTCGCCACGACCCCTATCGCTCTCACCCGGTGCTACCCTATGTGGTTGCGGATCCCCGCCTGAAGGAACCTACCGTGTCGACCGCCGCTCCCGCCACACCCGCTCTTCGCAAAACTGCCCTCAACGCGACGCATCGCTCCTCCGGCGCAAAAATGGTCGACTTCGGCGGCTGGGATATGCCCGTCGAATACTCCGGCCTGGTCGCCGAACATCTCGCCGTCCGGACCGGCGTCGGCATCTTTGACGTCAGCCACATGGGTGACATTCAGCTGCGCGGGCCCGGCTCACTAGCCGCTGTCCAGAAAATCTCGATGAACGATGCCTCCAAGCTGCAGATGGGCCAGGCACACTACTCCGCCATGCTCTACCCGAATGGCACCTTCGTCGACGACGTCATTGTCCACAAATTCAGTGACAATGACTACCTGCTGGTCATCAACGCAGGCACCCGCGAAAAGGACGTCAGCTGGGTCCGCCAGAATGTCGGCGCCATGCATTCCGTGCACGTCTCCGATTACTCCGACTACTACACCCAGCTCGCCATTCAGGGTCCGAAAGCAGAGGCGACGCTACAGAAACTTACTGACAAAGACCTCTCCGGCATTAAGAACTATTGGTTTACCTGGGGCACCGTCTGCGGCCTCCACAACACCATGATCGCGCGCACCGGCTATACCGGCGAAGACGGCTTCGAAATCTACATCCCCAGTGACGAAGCAACCAGCGTCCGCGTGTGGAACGAGCTACTCTCCGCCGGCGCCGAATTCGGCATCGTTCCCTGTGGCCTGGGCGCGCGCAATACGCTTCGCCTCGAAAGCTCGATGGCCCTCTACGGCCACGAAATATCTGACAGCATCAACGTTCTCGAGGCTGGCCTCGACCGCTATGCCAAGTTCGACAAGGGACCATTTATCGGCTCGGAAGCGCTGCTGGCTGTAAAGGCCGCAGGTGGCCCGGAGCGCCGGCTGGTCGGTCTCGAGATGGTCGATCGCGGTATTGCCCGCGACGGCTACGTGGTTAAGACTCTCGACGGCCGCGAGATCGGCTTTGTCGCCTCCGGTTCGCCCGCACCATTCCTGAAAAAGAACATCGCCATGGCTCACCTGCCGACAGAGTTTCAAGCTGCCGGTACCGAGGTCGCAGTTGAAGTTCGCGGCAACCTGGTCAAGGCCGTCGTCGTTCCTCTGCCCTTCTACAAACGGGCGCGCAAGACACCGGCAGCCGGCGCCTGAGCTCCTGTCCGGGGCAG
Source organism: uncultured Acetobacteraceae bacterium (assembly GCA_964658265.1). Lineage (GTDB taxonomy): Bacteria > Acidobacteriota > Terriglobia > Terriglobales > Acidobacteriaceae. Next base: position 13,491 of record CAZZYN010000037.1, read on the forward strand.
CAGCAGGCCTTTCGCATCCGGCCGAAGTGTTGCCGCCATGGCCTGCCGGATGAAGGGTAGTTAGTCCTACAATGTGAGTGGAGATCGAACTGAATGGCTTATCCCGAAACTTATCGCTTTACCAAGGAACATGAATGGATCGATGCCGACGGCAAAGTGGGCATCACCGACTATGCGCAGGGCTCACTCGGCGACATCGTGTTTGTCGACCTGCCAAAGATCGGATCGAGCCTGGAGAAAGGCAAGACCTTCGGCTCGGTCGAATCGGTGAAGGCAGTCTCCGATCTGTACGCACCCGTATCTGGAACAGTCACTGCGATCAATGAGGAACTCGCCACCTCGCCCGAAAAAATCAATACCGACGCGCACTCTTCCTGGATCCTGCAGGTAGAGCTCAGCGATCCATCACAGCTTGACGGATTGCTCACCGGCGCAGCCTACGAAACCTACGTCAAAGAAGAGACGCACTAGCCTTCTTCTCCTGTGTACCTGTATCTGCATGCCAGGCTCTGCGTAGCTGAAACTTTATACGGCGGCAGACCGGCCGCACTTACATTTCGCCCATCCCCCATCAAGGAATAAGCATGCGCTATCTGCCGAAATCACCAGCCGAACGCACAACGATGCTTGAAGATATCGGCGTCCGCACCATCAACGATCTCTTCTCGAGTGTCCCCGCCGAATACCGCCTGGAACGCGATCTCGACATTCCGCGGCAGATGGGCGAGTCAGAGATTGTCGATTTCTTCAAGGCTTCCGCAGCCAACAATGCACTCGGTTACGCGAGCTTTCTTGGCGCGGGCGCCTACCGCCACTACAAACCGGTTGTGATTGATGCGCTGGTGCAGCGCGGCGAATTCCTTACTTCCTACACGCCCTACCAGGCCGAGATCACGCAGGGAACACTGCAGGCGATCTTCGAGTTCCAGACCATGATCTGCGAACTCACCGGCATGGACATCGCAAATGCATCGATGTACGACGGCTCAACCGGTGCAGCCGAGTCCGTGATGATGGCCGTACGCGTCACCGGCCGCACCGAAGCATTGGTTGCGAAGACTGTGCATCCGGAATATCGCGAAGTGTTGACGACGTATGCGCAGCACCAGGGCATCACGAAAGCTCTTGTCGGCTACGGCGATGATGGCCGCATCGATCTGAAAGATCTGGACGCGCAGCTCACTGACAAGACGGCGTGCGTGCTCGTCCAGTCGCCAAACTTCTTCGGCGTCGTTGAAGACATCCCGGCAATCGCCGAGGTCGTGCACGCAAAAGGTGCGCTGCTGATCGTTTCGATTGCAGAAGCCATTTCGCTCGGCGCGATCAAGCCGCCGAAAGAGGCTGACATCGTTTCGCTGGAAGCGCAGTCCTTCGGCGTTGCCATCAGCTACGGCGGCCCGTATTGTGGCGTGATCGCGGCGAAAGAAAAGTATCTGCGCCAGATGCCCGGCCGTCTCTGCGGCGAGACGAAAGACAAGCACGGGCGCCGCGGATTTGTACTGACCCTCTCGACCCGCGAGCAGCATATCCGCCGCGAGAAGGCGACGTCGAATATCTGCACCAACCAGGCACTCGTCGCCTTGATGGCCACCATCTTTATGACTGTGTACGGCAAGGAAGGCATCCGCGAACTGGCGCTGCACAACCTTGCGAAAGCAGACTATGCGGCACGGCAGATCTCGTCCGGTACCGGCGCGAAGCTGCTCTTTACAGGGGCTCCGCGCTTCCACGAATTTGTGCTGCAGACAGAAGCGGGCCCGGAAGAATTGAACGCGCAACTGCTCGAGCAGAAGATTATTGGCGGGCTCTCGCTGGCGAAATGGTATCCAGAGCTTGGCAATGCCACGCTCTGGTGTGCCACTGAGTTGAACAGCAGGGAACAGATTGATCGCGCTGCCGGCATCGTGGCAACAGCGAGCACACACGCAACGGCAAACGAACTGGCACGCGCTTAGAAAGCAGGTCCCCTTGGCATCGACTGTGATCGAAACGGAAAATTTTGCAGACAAGGCGCCGGAAGCAGCTGCGCCTTTTGTCGGAACGCGCCACAAAGTTTCAGCACACCTGACGCAGAACGAAGCACTGATTTTCGAGAAGTCCTCACCCGGCAAGAAAGCCTACCGGCTGCCGCCGCTGGATGTGCCCGAGGTAAGCGCGGCTTCCCTGCTGGGCAAGGCCGCGCGCGAAGATCTTGGCTACCTTCCGGAGCTTAGCGAGATCGAAATCATTCGCCACTTCACGCGGCTTTCGACGTGGAATTACGCGATCGATCTCGGCATGTATCCACTGGGCAGCTGCACCATGAAGTACAACCCGCGCGTGAACGAAATGGTCTCGCGTCTGGAAGGTATCGCCGAAGCGCATCCATACCAGCCTGAATCGCTTTCGCAGGGTTCGCTGCGCATCATCAAGCTGTTGCAACAGTGCCTGATCGAGATCACGGGCATGGACACGATCACCATGCAGCCCGCGGCAGGTGCGCATGGTGAATTCACGGGCATCCTGCTGGCGCGGGCTTACCACCAGGCCCAGGGTTCGGCTCGGCGCAAGATCATCGTGCCTGATTCTGCGCACGGCACCAACCCGGCAACGGCTGCGCTCTGCGGCTACGAAGTTGAGAACCTGCCGTCGAATGCACACGGCATGGTCGATGTGGCAAGGCTGGCGCAGATGGTGACGAATGAAACAGCCGCGCTGATGCTGACCAATCCTTCCACTATCGGCGTCTTCGAAAGCGAGATTCACAAGATTGCCGACGTACTGCATGAGAAGGGCGCACTGCTGTACATGGACGGAGCGAATATGAATGCGCTGGTCGGCAAGACGCGGCCAGGCGACTTCGGCGTGGACGTGATGCACCTCAATCTGCACAAGACTTTTTCGACTCCGCATGGCGGTGGCGGTCCGGGCTCAGGCCCGGTGGCGTGCAAAAAAATCCTCGAGCCGTTTCTGCCGACCCCGGTCGTCGTGGAAGGCGCGGATGGCATGCTGCGTTTCGACTACGATCGGCCGCAGTCTGTTGGCCGTGTGCGGATGTTCTACGGCAACTTCGGCATGTTTGTGCGGGCGCTCGCATACATCCTGGCCAATGGTCCGGATGGACTACGGCAAACGACAGAAGACGCGGTGCTGAATGCGAACTATATTCGCAAGAAGCTGGAAGGCTATTATGAGCTTCCGTATCCGACGCCTTCGATGCATGAAGTGGTCTTCAGCGATCGCAAGCAGCAGGCGCGTGGATTGAAGACGGGCGACCTGGCGAAGCGGCTGATCGATTATGGATTCCATCCGTACACGGTTTCGTTTCCGCTGATCGTGCCGGGCGCGCTGATGATTGAGCCGACGGAGAGCGAGTCGAAAGAAGAGCTCGACCTGTTTATCGACGCGATGCAGCAGATTGCGCGCGAGGCCGAGGAGAATCCCGAACTGATCCTGAACGCGCCGCATGCGACGCGCATCTCGCGGCTGGATGAGACGACGGCGGCGCGGAAGCCGATTCTGCGCTGGAAACCCAAAGCGTAACGGTTACAGATTGTGCCGGATTGTTCCACGTGGAACAATCCGGCACCGGGAAATAAAGAAGGGCAAATTGTTCCACGTGGAACAATTTGCCCTTTGACTAATACCCTGAAAGTAACAAGTTGCGCCTGGCTGTATTGGCTTTGTAGGCTATGCCGCCCTGTGGTCTCACCCAACATGTGGATCCCGTGAGCACGCCGATCCCTGGGCCCGGTCCGGTCGATGTGAACAAACTCCTCCCCGAAAGATTCCCTTAGACATTTTGCATTCCGATCGATGTCTCCCTGCGTATAGGTGAGTGAAGGCATACGAGGCGGCACTTGCTGGGTGACAGTTTCCCGACCCTCCTGCGGGAGCATCAGAATATGGTTTTTTCGATAGCGCTGCGCATTGCGGGCGATCGCGGAGCCGCGGAAGAGATTGCGCAGGACGTGTTCATGGAGCTGCATGCGCAACTCGGCAGCCTTGAGAGCAGCGAGCATGTGCAGTACTGGCTGCGGCGTGTGGCGTTGCACCGGGCGATCGACTACCTGCGCAGAGATACAGGCATGAACGGGCACGGGAAGCGCGAGGTGGGAATGGACGAAGCGACGCTCGAAGCTTTTGCAGAGAAGGCGGCGGAGAGTGTGGCGCAGTATGAGCCGGGCGACCCCTTGTTGAGCCGACAGTTGCAGCTGCTGCTGGCATCGCTGCCACCTCTGCAGCGGAGTGTGCTGACGCTGCGCTACCAGGAGGACCAGTCGCCGGATGAGATTGCCGGGATGCTGGGCATGCCGGTCGCAACGGTGAAAAGTCATCTGCAACGGACATTAAAGCTGCTGCGTGTGAAATTCGGGCGAACAGCAGCGGAAAGGATAGTGCGATGAACGAGCGAGAACGAACTTCCGATGACAGCATGGACGACGCATGGCGCGCCGCACTACAGCGGGAAGAAGCGCCGACTGATTTTGCAGCGCGTGTGCTGGCGCGGCTGGAGCAGGAAGGGGCGGCCGGACCGGTGAAGAAGAAGGCGCTGCTGCTGTCGTTTGACGGATTGCCTGCGTCGACCTTCCTGCGGAGTAGCCGCGCACGGGCGTGGATGCAGGTGGCGCTGGCAGCGATGCTGATGCTGGCATTTGTAGTGCCGGCAGGGTACAGGCTGCATCGGCAGGCCGAGCTGGCGCGCGGTGAGGCAGCGCGACAGCAGGTGATGCTGGCTTTGCGCATTGCGGGGATGCAGCTGCGGTCGATCCAGGGGCGGACGCAGTCGATCCATATTGAAGCAGGAATCTTGGAAGGAGAATCACAATGACCGTTTGCATGTTCAAGCGCACGGGCAAAACCGCCGGCGCTTCGGCTTTACGAGGAATGATCCGGCTGGCATTGCTGGGTATGACTGTGACGGTTTGCGGGCAACAGGCATGGGCACAGGAGAATCGTTGCCTGCCTGGCGATATCGAGAAGTATGCGGCGAAGGCTTCGTCGCGATCGGATGTGAATCTGGATCGCAACATGCTGGGATTTGCCGGCAATTTTCTCAATGACAAGGACGCGGACGAGGCAGGCGCGAAGAAAGTGGTGCGCGGGCTGAATGCGATCGTCGTGCACAGCTACGAGTTCGACGATGCCGGGGCCTACAACGCAGCGGATCTGGATTCTATTCGCAACCAGTACAAGGGCAGCGAATGGTCGCATATCGTAAGCACCCGGGAGCAGGAGAAGCACAAGGCGCCGGAGTCGAGCGATATCTGGATCCACCTGGTAAATGGCAAGTCGACCGGCATGGTGATCCTGAGCGCGGAAGAGAAGGAACTGTCGTTTGTGTGTATCGATGGGATGCTCAACCCGGCAATGCTTTCGTCCCTGAGCGGGCAGTTCGGCATCCCGAAAGTAGACGTGCCGGGAAGCACAGGGAACAAGAAGCTGGTGCTTGGCAGTGAAGATGAGGAGGAGAGGAAGTGAAGGCGCAGTGGTCCGGGTCGATGCCGGGCTGGCTGTATCTGCTGAAGCCTTCCCTGCTGAAACATGCACTGGGCTGGGCCCTTGCCGCACTGGTGCCAGTGACGGCGTCGGCATCTGACCATGATTTCAATGCGGCGGCCGGTTCTATCGAGCGCGCTTTTCAGATGCAGCGCAGGCATCTGCCGCTGATTGGCCTGATGAGCTTCAGTGCGGAAGCGGCGACGGGCGGAGCAGTGAAGGGTATCCGGATAGCAGAGTTCGATGGCGAGCCATCCTTCTCGGGGAAAACGGAGCTGCCGGCAGTGGTGCAGCAGGCGCTGGGAGCGTCGTGGTCGCTGATCCTGGAATCGGTGGCCTTGCCAGCTTCGGGTCGGCATGGAGAGCACGCAGCCGAGCAGCAGCAGACAGCGATCTATGCACGGCCGCATGGCAAGCGGATGGTGCTACTGGTGGCGAGTTATGACCGTGGTGAGATGTCGCTGGTCCGCATGGAGATGAGCGCGGCTCATTTCGCGAAGTGGCTGCAGACGCCTGGCCGCCGCGTGCAACCGGAAATCACAGACTAGGTTTGTTGACAGAGACGTACGACCCGCGCCTTTCACGCGCTGCCCAGATGAAAATGCATGCTGGTTACGCTTTAGTACTGGAAAGCGATGCGACCGGAGATGTAAGCTTCGGGTGGTTTTGAAAGGGTTAACTCATGAAGATGAATTGTCGAATGTCCAAAGTAGCCGTATTTGCATTTGTTTCTACCCTGATGATGGGTACGACCGTCCTGGCCCAGAGCACCATGGGTAGCCAGAGCACGATGGGTTCGATGTCCCAGTCGGCGCCAGCCAAGTCGTCGATGGCGTCTTCTGCAGCAATGCCGACGGATGCGCAGATTGCGGATGCCAAGTCGAAGGGCATGGTCTGGGTAAATACCGGAACGAAGGTATACCACAAGGATGATGCGTATTACGGCAAGACCAAGCATGGCCAGTTTATGAGCGAGGCCGATGCGCAGAAGATGGGCGCGCACATGGCAAAGGAATCGCCGATCGGGAAGAAGAAGTCTGCGACAGCAGCGCCTGCGGGCACGATGGCCCACTAGATCCCTGCCTGCAACCTGCCTGGAAGAGAGAGCGAGCTCAATAGTTCGCGACTTCCGGGCAGGTTTGTGTTGGAGTACTTATACCCCAGACGGTCCGAGCGCAGGTATTCGATCTCGGATCGAACGAAAGGAAATTGATATGAGTTTTCTATCCGGAATCGGCGATTTACTGAAGCAGGCGACGGGCGGTTCGAACGTTGATGACGTCACGAAGAATGCTCCTCCATCCGCGATTGCGGGCGGGCTGTCGCAGGCACTGAGCTCAGGTGGTTCGGGCGGCTTTGGACAGATGGCTGCACAACTATTCTCTGGCGGGAACAGCGGCGCACAGGCCGGCATGCTGGGTTCGCTGCTGGCGACTGCAGGCCCGGCAGTCCTGGCAAGATTTTCGGCGAGCCATCCAGGTTCTCCACTGACATCCATGCTGCAGCAGGGCCAGACTTCGGTGACACCGGAACAGGCGGCGAGCGTCGATCCGAACGAAGTCCAGGCACTGGCGGAGCACGTGCACTCGGAGAATCCCGGCATTATCGGGACTATCAGCAATATCTACGCCGAGCATCCGACAGCGATCAAGGCACTGGGCGCCGGTGCACTGGCAATCGCAATGAAGCACATCAGCGAGAACCATAACGGATAATGCTGCAGTCGTTCGAAGGGAAGGGCGCATTCGGGGAAACCTGGATGCGCCCTTTTTCCTGCTGGGCCAGAAGGGCTAGTCGGCAGGAAGAGCTTCGAGACCGCGGATGACCTGGGTTTCGAGCTCGATCCGCTTGTCCGAGTAGCTATGATCCGTGGCAAGGTGCGCGGTCAGGATGCGGTCGTTCCCTTCGGCTGTGATGGCGGCAGCGAGCTTGTCGGCTGAGGAAGCGAGACCGTCGTCTGAAGTAACAATGAGCATGGGTTTGGTTTTCAGGCCGGGTGCGTCCATGGTGAAGGACCATTCCGGATGAGCAGTGAGCTCGGCGGCAAGGCCTTCGGGCGTACAGCCGGCGAGTGGGGCGATGCCTTCTTCTGCGAGGCGCTTGCCAAGAGCCGCGATGGCTTGCTGCTTTGTGGCTTTAGAAGTTTCGGGCGGCAGCAGTGCCTGGCCGGCCATGTCAGCAGCAGAGATGGCGCCGACGGCGAGCACCTTATCATCATGCGCGGCTGTGTAGAGCGCGATCATACCGCCCATGCTGTGGCCGATGAGGATAAGGCGACTGGGATTGACGCGGAGGCGTGTGGCGTTGGCGGGATCGCGCAGGTAAGCGAGGGCCGCCTGCGCATCTTCGATGCAATGCTGAAAGCTGAAGGCGCCGGGCGAGCCCCAGTTGCCGCGATAGTCGAAGTAAAGGACGTTCCAGCCATCGCGGCGGATAGCCTGCGCGAGGTCGAGATTCTTTTCATTGCCGGGAAAGCCATGCAGCAGGAGAACGGTGCCGTGAGGCGACGAGCCGGCGGCCTGGTACATCAGCGCGTTGAGAGGTGCGCCGTGGCTGGGCAGCTGAAAGGATTGCATGGCGGCGGGCGCGGTCTTGTCCTGTGCCGGGTCGGCCGTAATGGCGGCAGGGACCTGTGCGGCGAGAGGAAGCGACAGCAGGATGGAAGCCAGCGGCACAAGAGTTCGAGGCATGAGCCATTTTGGCGGAATGGCAGTCGCGTTGCAAAACAAATGCGGGTTGCAGCGATGGCGGGGAGCGGTGGCGGATCGACCGGGTGACGATTGGCAGGTATGGTCCGGAGGGGATGGGCGGGAGACTGCAGGATCAGGTGGTGCCGTCGGGAATAAGGCGTGGCTGCGTGAGGTCTGCAGCGATGGCGGTAAAGATGCCGTTCAGCGAGGTGACGGGCTGGCTGGCGACACAATTACTGTTGGAGCCGCTCTGCAGATAATCCGAAAAGAAATACTGTGGTGCGGAGGCCATGCCTGACATGGTGCTGCAGGGGACCATGGTCGGGTTGGAATCGGTGCTGCAGCCTGTCGGTGCTGAGCCGTAGGCGACGGAGTAGACGAGTGTGCCTGCGGAGGTTGCAGATTTTGCGGCCACAACGGCCTGTGTGCACTCCCCCACCCAGGATGGATATGTACCATTGCCGGTGGCGTTCTTGTAATTTTCGCCGCTGGGGTAGGGTGCGCTCATGTTGGGATAGCCGGTCGAAGGATTGACGGTGCCGCCCTGCTGTAGGGCATTGGAGTCGCCGTCGCTGAGGATAATGATGACGTTTTCTGAGCCGGGGTTGAGAGTTCGCTGGGCAACGAGGGCGGACTGGGCAGCATAGATGACGCCGGCATAATACGTTTCGTAGTCTGCTTCATAGTTGGGCGGAAGCATGCCGGTGCAGCCACCGACCCCATTGATAGCCTTGACCAGGCGGGAGGCGCTGTTGAGTACAGTGGCGGCGTCGGACGTACGATAGTCGCTGCTGAAGGGGGTCAGCTGATACGAGGGATCGGTGGAGTTTCCGTTCAATCCAAGGTAGAGTGCCCCGGGGCTGGGAAACGAATAGGGCAAGCCCGTGGGTACGCCGGCAAACGGCTGCGTGGGCAGCATGTCAAAAATGCCGTAATGGGCAATGTAGTAGTAGCCGTTCTGGGAAGTCGGCGCGGGGAATGAGGTCGTGCAGCCAGAGTCGATGGCTGCTGTCGCCACCGAGACAGTACGGCGCCGGAAATGGAGGAGGCAGGCACGGTCTGCGCACCGGCCAGTGCAGCGGCATCGGTCGCCGACTGCAGAGCCTTCTGCGAGACGATGGCCACTCCCGCGTCGACGACCAGGCTGGCAAAGCCAAGCAGTACAGCCATCAGCAGGGCTACCAGGACCAGGACATGCCCGCTGTCGTCTGCGCGGAACGACCGGACTGCACGCAACAGCAATGCGATCACTGGATGACCTCGGCCGAGATGGCCGTGAGCTTGCAGGAAGGAAAAGCGTTGACCCCGTACAGCAGCAGGCTGCATGGATAGGTCGTTGTCACCTTGACGGGCTGGCCCTGGGTGAGTGTGGCGCCCGAACAGGTGGGCGCATTGGCGTTGTACGTGGCGCCGGCTACCAGGATGGAATAGCCGATGCCGGTGGTGGAACCCGTGTTCTGCAACAACGGTGCAGCGGCGGCAATGGCCCCAACGCTTACCGCGCATGGATCGCCGCCCTGGCCGCGCATGAGCGCGAACTGGCGGGCACCGGTCGAGGTGGCATTGGTCAGGCCAAGCATGTTGTTCAAGGCGATGCCGAACGCGAAGATGCCCGTTACGATGAGCAACAGGATAGGCAGAGTAAGCGCGAATTCAATCAGCGCCTGGCCCTGCTCGGATTCGAGCAATGGCCTCTCCCATCCTCTGGCAAAGATGCCCAACGTACGCTGCAGCAGAGACATCCCGGTCTTTTCCTCCCCATGATGCATCCGCCGGCGAGGTGCCGGAGGTGTGATGTTGTGTGTATCGGCGGCGGGGGGAAAAGGTGATGGGCGGGGGATGGGTATGGCGTGCATGGACGCGTCTTCGGACGATCTACCGTGCTGCTGATCCAGAGATTGAGTAGATCCACATATTAAGATCAGCTGCATGCGATCTTTTTTCTCCAACCAACGCTGTCTTGCTGCTGGCTGCATCATCATGTGTGCTGCATTGCTGCCTGTCAGACTGGCGGCCGCCTCGTCAGAAGAAGCAGCTGTGCTGGCCCCCATTCATGCACTCTTTGACGGAATGGCACAGCGGAACGCGGCCTCGATCCTGCAGTCGACGATGCCGGGCGGGAGCATGGTGCTGATGCGCGACGGCAAGCCGACCCAGATGACCTTCGCAGCATTTGCGGAACGCATCGCAAAGCCGTCGCAAGAGAAGATCGAGGAACGGATTTATGATCCGGAGGTCCGCATCGATGGCGACCTGGCAATGGTGTGGGCGCCGTTTGATTTTCTGACGGATGGCAAGGTGACGCATTGCGGGACAGATCTGTTTGACCTGGTCAAGACGGATGGAAAGTGGTTGATTACGGCGGTCGCCGATACGGGGCATGCGGATTGTCCGGCGCGTTAGTCCAGGGTTGCTGTTCGCCAGGGTAGATGCATGAAGCGCGTCACCTGACCGTCGCGGCACACCGAAACGTGTAAGCGGAAGAGCTTGCCACTCTTGTCCTTTATCGATTCCGCAGGAGTTGCCTTTCCTGCCAATCATGGTTGTCCCAGTGTCGTCGGCAGCGGCTGAGCAGTGATGCTTGTTAAAGGCCTGTCTATGCGTCTCGAGCAAGCATGCGGCTTCATGGCGATTTAAGGCTGCGTTAGTACTTTCAATGAAGAGTGATGGTTTTACGCGCCTGCAGACGATCGGACTGACGGCATCGCTGCTAATCGTGCCCGGGCAACCGGAATTTGCGAACTCGAATGGTGAGTCGCCGGATCGCTCAGGAGAAAGCGGACAAGCGTAATCGACACTGTACCTTGAAAGAGGATTCGATATGAGAGTGCAATTGAGACACAGTTTGGCGCTAATTTTAGTACTGTCGACGGTGTCGCTTCACGCAGCGACGGACTGGGTCACGAGCCCCGCACCATACGCCAAAGCACTCGCCGAGCAAACGATCGACAGCCAGCCCGACCTGCTGGACGCGATCTTCCATGTGACGCCGCCGGGTACCAACCAGAATTTCGCCGTGGCTGCTCACACTGCCAAGGAGCAGGGTTCGCCTTCAGGCGCGGATGATCTGTCGGTGATTGCGAGTGGCAAGCCGCTTGTAGAGGTTCAGAAAGACGGCGTCCGGATGGGGGTCGTTCTGCCGCTGTATGACCATGAGTTGAATACCATCGGCGCGCTCGGTCTGATGTACAGGTATCATCCGGGTGATGACCAGGCGGGTTTTTTGAAGCGGTCTCAACAGATCCGCGACAGGCTTGCCCGCGACATCCCTTCGCGGGAGGCACTCTTCCGAGGGAAGTAGGGATTAACTTCGCACAGGTCTGTGAGTCTTCGAAAACTTGCCCGGCGGGACCAGGCGGGTGTGACAACAAAGAAGCGCATCCCTGAAGATGCGCTTTCTTGTTGAGCCATCGATTGAAAAGCCGAACAGACCGCGATGCACCTGAAGTGGCGTCACGCCTCCGACAGGCGTCAACCCCGTCGGCTGGTACCTAGGCTTTGGGACCTTCGCCTTGCGGGTCGGATTCGGACATGGCTTTGTCCATCTCTTCGCGACGCTTGGCTTTGACTTCTGCGCGCTTCTGACGCTTTTCGTCCAGGAGCTGTTCGGAACCCAGGAGTTCGATGAAGGCCTTTTCGGCGCCATCGCCCTTCTGGAAGCCGGTGCGGATGATGCGCAGGTAGCCGCCCTGGCGATCGCCGTAGCGTGGGGCCACGACTTCAAAAAGCCGGGTGACGGACTCGTCGGTCATCATGTAGGAAAGTGCCTGGCGGCGGGAATGAAGATCGCCCTTCTTGCCGAGCGTGATCATCTTCTCGACCAACGGGCGCGCTGCCTTGCACTTGGTGATGGTGGTGTGGACGCGGTCTTCCATCAGGATGGAGGTCACGAGATTGCGCAGCATGGCGCGGCGATGGCTCGTGTTGCGACCAAGTTTGAATCCTGCATTGCGGTGACGCATGGCAATTCTCGTTGTCGGGGTGTTTCGGTGGTGCAGACCGGCTGCGGTAGAACAGCCGGTCCCGACAATCCTTTCGTTTAGAAGTTCTCTGGTTCGTTCTGCTGCGGAAGATCAGCGGCGTCGAAGACATCATCGTCGTCATCGTCGTCGTCAAAGCGGTTGTAGCTCTGGGCCAGTGCCTGTGCGGGCAGAATGCTGGTCGGGCCGGGTACGGCGTTGCCGTTCTCGTCGATCTTCATCCCCAGGGACAAGCCCATCTGCGCGAGGATTTCCTTGATCTCGTTCAGAGACTTGCGTCCGAAGTTCTTGGTCTTCAGCATCTCCGGTTCGGTCTTCTGCACCAGTTCGCCGATGGTTTGAATATTGGCATTCTTCAGGCAGTTGTAGCTGCGGACGGAAAGCTCAAGCTCTTCCACAGAGCGGTTGAGATTTTCATTGCGAAGCTGCATACGGCCTTCGTCCTGCACGCTCTCGGCTTCCATTTCCTCTTCGAAGTTGATGAAGATGGTCATGTGGTCTTTGAGCAGCTTGGCGGCGAGTCCGACTGCGTCGGCGGGGAGAACTGAACCGTTGGTCCAGACTTCGATCGAAAGCTTGTCATAGTCAGTGATCTGACCGAGACGGGCGGCTTCGACGATGTAATTCACCTTGCGGACGGGCGAGTGAACAGAATCAACCGGGATGAAACCGATGCCAAGATCGCCGTCGAAGTTCTTGTCGGCAGAGACGTAGCCACGGCCGCGCTTGAGGCGCATTTCCATGTCCAGTTTGCCGCCTTCGCTCACAGTCGCGATATAGACGTCCTTATCGAGGATTTCGACATCACCGTCGGCTTCAATCATGCCGGAAGTGATAACGCCGGCAGTCTCTGCGCGCAGATAGAGGGCCTTCGGACCTTCGCCATTCAGCTTGAAGGGAATCTGCTTGAGATTCAGGATGATGTCGGTCGCGTCTTCGACGACGCCCGGGATCGACTGAAACTCGTGCAGTACACCTTCAATTTTGACTGCGGTGACGGCGGCGCCTTCGATGGACGAAAGCAGGACGCGACGCAGGGCATTGCCGATGGTGGTGCCAAAGCCGCGCTCAAAGGGCTGAGCGCTGAATTTGCCATACTTCTCGGTGAGTGTCTCGTTCTCGAGAGCGAGACGTTTCGGTTTTTGGAATCCTCTCCAAAGCATCGGGTAACTCCTTCATGACTGCACGTGCGAAGCATTCTGCCGTGGACAGCCGGGTTTCTCCTGGCAAGGAATGAATTGGCCGCGGGGTGATGCTGACAGCCCTGCGGTGGTACTGCCGGACTGGCATGATGACCAGTCCGGAAACTTGTGGCGCCTGCCTGCTCTACAGAATTTATTACTTGCTGTAGAGTTCGACGATCAGCTGTTCGTTCAGCGGCAGGTTGACATCCTCGCGCTTCGGCAACGAAAGGATCTTGCCGGTAAGATTGGCGTGATCGACCTGCAACCAGGCCGGAGCATGGTTGTGGCTGGCGAATTCCGTGGAGGCCTCGAGCAGCGTCAGCTTTTTGCTGTTTTCGCGGATCTTGATCTCGTCGCCGACGGATACCTGGTAGGAAGGGATATTCACCTTGCGGCCATTCACTTCGACGTGACCATGGCGCACGACCTGGCGTGCCTGACGGCGTGACGATGCGTAACCGAGACGGTACGCAACATTGTCAAGCCGACGCTCGAGCTGCTGCAGAAGCAATTCGCCGGTAACGCCGGTGGCGCGGGTAGCCTTCTCGTAGTAGGCGCGGAACTGGCTTTCGAGGGTGAAGTAGATGCGCTTTGCCTTCTGCTTCTCACGCAGCTGCAGGCCGTAGCCGACGATCTTCGCCTTGCGATCGCGACCGTGCTGGCCAGGGGCAAAATTGCGCTTCTCAATGGGGCACTTGTCAGTGTGGCACTTGGTGCCTTTCAGAAAAAGCTTCATGCCTTCGCGACGGCAAAGGCGGCAGACTGGTCCGGTATAACGTGCCACTGGATATCTCCTGGTTCAGAGGGCGACCGGTTTACGGACTGTGCCGTCCTTCATCCCGGTCCCTGGTTCAAAGTGTTACCGGCAGGCACAAAGCATGCCGGCAGAAATCAGACGCGACGGCGCTTTGGCGGACGGCAGCCATTGTGCGGAATAGGGGTGACGTCGCGAATAGAGCGAACTTCAATGCCGGCTGCGGCAAGTGCACGGACAGCGGATTCGCGGCCTGAGCCGGGACCGCTGACGCGGACATCTACCGAACGGAGACCGTGATCGCGGGCCTGATTAGCAGCGTTGACGGCTGCCTGCTGGGCTGCGAACGGGGTTCCCTTACGTGAACCGCGGAAGCCAAGCGAGCCCGAGCTCTTCCACGACAGTGTGTTGCCCTGGTTATCCGTGATGGTCACGATGGTGTTGTTGAAGGACGCCTGGATGTGCACCAGACCGAATGGCACATTCTTACGTTCCCGCTTCTTGAACTTCTTATTTTTCCCGGCCTTGCCGGCGCCTTTTTGTTCCTTCGCCATTTACTTGGTCACTTTCTTCTTGCCGGTCACTGTGCCCTTGCGCGGACCTTTCCGGGTGCGAGCGTTGGTGTGCGAGCGCTGTCCACGCGTCGGCAGGTTACGGCGGTGACGGAGACCGCGGTAGGACTGAATGTCGATGAGGCGCTTGATGTTCATCGAAACGTCTTTGCGGAGATCGCCTTCAACGCCGCCTTCGCCTTCGATGACCTGACGGATCCGGTTGATCTCGTCTTCGCCCAGTTCCTGGATCTTCTTGAACGGATCGACGTCTGCGGCCTTGAGAATGCGGGCTGCGCGTGGATTGCCGATGCCGAAGATGTATGTGAGCGCGATGCGTGCCTGCTTGTTGCGGGGCAGATCGACGCCAGCAATACGTGCCATGCTTGTGTCCTTCTTGGTTACAGGCTGCCAGCTTCACCGGAGCCTGCGGTTATACCCTGCTAATGCTGCCGCGGGGCCTTGAGGATGACTGCCAGGTTCAACGCAAGCCTTGACTTCGGCTAACTAGCCCGGCAGTTCATGGGAAACAGCGAAGGTTACTTAACCCTGCCGCTGCTTATGCTTGGAGTTCTCACAGATCACGCGAACGACACCGCGACGATGGATCACTTTGCACTTGTCACAAATCTTTTTTACGGATGCCCGAACCTTCATTACTTCTCCAGCTTTCTTTGTGTGCGTTGCACCGGCAGTATCCAGCCGGGAGATCTTCTACTTGTAGCGGTACACAATCCGACCGCGGGTGAGGTCATACGGACTCAACTCGACGGCAACCCGGTCGCCTGGAAGGATGCGGATAAAATTCTTCCGCATGCGGCCTGAAACATGCGCCAGCACCTGGTGCTTGTTTTCCAGTTCTACCTTGAACATCGCATTCGGCAGCGTCTCGACAACCGTTGCCATTACCTCAATCGCGTCTTCCTTCGACAATCGCTATCCTGTTCCCGTCTGCCCACCCTGGGCTGACCATACTGCGCAATTCGCTGACTACCACTCTTAATTCTACAGAATTACAGTGTGAGGACCGTTGCGCCATCTTCCGTGACGGCGACCGTATGCTCGAAATGAGCGCTCAGACTGCCATCTTCCGTAATGGCGGTCCAACCGTCTTCAAGCACCTTTACTTCCGCCGAGCCCGCATTCACCATTGGCTCGATGCAAATGACCATACCCGGCTTCAGTTTCATGCCGCGGCCGCGCTGACCATAATTCGGGACCTGCGGATCTTCATGCATCCGCGTTCCAATGCCATGCCCGACAAATTCGCGAACCACCGAAAACCCGTCTGCTTCCACAACTTCCTGTACGGCTGCTCCGACGTCTCCAAGGGTTGCACCCGGCTTGATCGCCGCGATGCCGCGTGCCAGTGATTCTTCAGTCACTTCCAGGAGACGCTGCGCCTTTTTGCCGATGGCACCGACCGCTACAGTGGTGGCGGAATCTCCGTAGAAACCATCGATAATGACGCCGCAATCGACGGAAACGATATCGCCCTCGCGCAAAACTCGCTTGGCAGACGGAATACCGTGCACTACTTCATGATTGACAGAGGTGCAAAGAACACAGGGGAATTTGCTGCCGCCTGCGCCGCGATAGCCTTTGAAGGCCGGCTTCGCGCCAAGTTCGTCCATCTTTGCAACTGCTGCAGTTTCGAGATCCCAGGTAGTGGCTCCTGCCCGAACATGGGCCCGCACGTGATCGAGGACAGCACGCACAACCTTCCCGCTGTGCCGCATCTTCTCAATCTCGCGCGCTGTCTTGAGGACAATCGCCATACCGTGGAACTTCCCTTCGTTATGCGTACCGAATGCTAAGCCTGCTGCCGCAGATGCAGGACTGCTGCCTTGATACCGACGGTGACCTGGTCCACCGGCGACTCACCGTCAACCTCTTCGAATCGACCGAGACTCCGATAGTGCTCGACAACGGGTGCTGTCTCAGCTTCGTAGGTCTTGATTCGCTGCTCGAAGACGCTTTCTACATCATCCGCACGCTGAACCAGCGGCGTTCCATCCACATCGCACACAGTGTCATGAAGCGGAGGCTGGAAGTAGATGTTGTAGATACGACCGCAGGTTGGACAACTTCTGCGCCCGGTGATACGACGCAACAATTGAGTATACTCAACCCGGATACTGATCGCAACCACGCCGAGTGGCGTGTATGCCTCCGAATCTCTGTCCGGGGCAGAAGATGGAGCAGGGACGCGCTCAGCAAGCTGCCGATCCAGCCATTCCGCCTGGATGAGCGTGCGCGGAAAGCCATCCAGAATATAGCCGTGGCGGGTATCCGGCTCGGCAAGACGGGCGGCAACAATGTTATTCACCAATTCGTCAGATACCAGCTTGCCCTGCTGCATGCGGAGCATATCGTTGGCCGGCAGCTTTCCTTCGCGCAGCAAGCGGTCTGCAAAAAGGCTCGGAATGGCGGCATGATTCTTGATCTCGCGCAAAAGGTCGCCAGTCGAGATCTGAGGGATCCCCCAATCGGCCATCAACGCCTTTGCCTGCGTTCCCTTACCGACACCCGGCGCACCCAGCAGCAGGACGGGGCCGAAACTTGCAAGCTCCCCGGGGTTAAGCGGTTCTGATACAGAGGCCAACTGGGTTACCACGCCCGGCGCCCGCGTACCCGTCCGCTGCGGGGCGAGAAGCCCTCATAATGACGCATGATCATCTGCGATTCGATCTGGTTGACCGTATCCATCGCGACACCCACTACGATCAGCAGCGATGTACCGCCGAAGTAGAAGCTGATGCCGAGGCCATGCGTGACCCAGGTAGGCAGACGATCAAAGATACCGCCGACTAGCGGCAGGTCGTTCAAGTGAATACCGCTGATAAGAAACGTCGGGATGAGAGTGATGAGGATCAGGTAAATAGCGCCGACCAGCGTGATGCGGGTCAGGATATCGTTGATGTAGTCAGAGGTACGCTTGCCGGGCCGGATACCTGGAATGAAGCCACCGTATTTGCGCATGTTGTCGGCGATGTCATCTGGCCGGAAGACAATCGAAATATAGAAATATGCGAAGAAGACGATGGCTGCGGCCTGCAGCAGGACGTACATAGGTTCGCCCAGACGCAGGCTGTCGAAGATTCGGGTCATGAAGGCGCTGTTGCGCACCCAGCCGACATTGGCAAAGAGTAGTGGTGCCGACAGGATGGAACTTGCGAAGATGACCGGCATTACGCCGCCGGAGTTGACCTTAAGTGGAAGGTGCGTGGACTGGCCACCCATCATACGCCGCCCGACGATACGCTTAGCGTACTGCACCGGGATCCGGCGCTCCGAGCGCTCTACGAAGACGATGAAGGCGACGACCGCGACCATCACAGCCAGCAGGATGATGAGCGCCGGGACCGTGAGGGCACCCCAGGCCTGTGTCTTGGCTTTTTCGTACAGCTCGTGAATGCCGGGAGGCAGGCCGGCGACAATGCCGGCAAAAATCAGCAGGCTCATCCCGTTGCCGATGCCGCGATCCGTGATCTGCTCGCCCAGCCACATAATGAAGGCTGTGCCGGTCGTAAGAGTGATGACCGTCATCGCGACGAAGCCGAAGCCCGGATTAAGAACGTAGGATTGCCCGCCCGAACCGTGAGAGAGGGTGAGGGCAATAGCAGCGGACTGGATAGCTCCAAGAACGATGGTGACGTAGCGAGTCCACTGCGTTATCTTCCTGCGGCCGACTTCGCCTTCCTTCTGCAGCTTGGCCAGCGGTTCATACACCACTGTGAGCAACTGAAAGATGATCGATGCCGTGATGTAAGGCATGATGCCGAGCGCGAAGACAGTAAAGCGGCGAAGGTTGCCACCATTAAAAAGATTGAAGAGGCCAAGCGCCGACCCGCCCTGCGAATCGAAGAACTGGGAAAGCAGCTTGGTATCAACGCCGGGCGTGGGAATAAATGCGCCGAGCCGATAGATGGCGAGCATAGCCAGCGTAAACAATACGCGTTTACGAAGGTCGGGGATCTTGAAGATGTTGGCTAGCTTTTCAAACATGATCGACTCGGCGTTTGGGGATGACTAGGTCGTACGTGAACGAACTTAGGCAGCAGAGGTTTCAGACGAACCTTCAGAACCAAGAATGATGGCTTTGCCACCGGCCTTTTCAATCTTCTCCTGCGCAGACTTCGAGAACTTGTGCGCGTGCACGGTGACGGCCGTCGTCAGGTCGCCGGTACCGAGTACCTTGATTAGCGAGCTCTTCTTTGAAACCCAGCCATGCTTGCTGTAGGTCTCGAAGGTAATGTCGTGCGGACCGTGCTGCTCCTGGGCTTCGGCGATGCGATCCAGGTTGATGACGACATACTCCGTGCGGAAGATGTTGGTGAATCCGCGCTTGGGAAGACGTCGGTGCAGCGGCATCTGGCCGCCTTCGAAGCCGCGCATCAGGCTGGAGCCGGAACGCGAGCCCTGACCCTTGTGACCGCGGGTCGAGGTCTTGCCCATGCCGGAACCCATACCGCGTCCGACACGCTTCTTGTTTTCATTTGCCTTTTTAGGGGCACGGAGATTTGAGAGATTCGTTGCCATAATTCCTCGCTCAACGCCGGGCTTGGAGAAGCCCGACTCGCTTCTATGTAGTATCGCAGATCGCTGCGCGATAGCTGGATTGGTGTTTAGACTAGCCTTCGACGATGCGGACCAAGTGCGGAACTGCTTTCACCATGCCGCGGATCGAAGGAGTATCTTCGCGCTCGACAATCTGGTTCAGCCGGGTGAAGCCGAGGCCTTTGATGACCAGCTTATGCTTCACCGGGGTGCAGATCTTCGAGCGATAGTATTGCAGCTTCATCATTGCTTTTGCTTCAGCCATTAGACCAGCTCCTCAATCTGCTTGCCGCGCATGGCGGCTACTTCGGCCCGGTCGCGCAGCTGGATCAGTGCATCGAACGTGGCCTTGATGACGTTGTGTGGATTGGCGCTTCCGAGGCTCTTGGTGAGCACATTCTGAACGCCGGCAGACGTCATGACGGCGCGCACAGCACCACCGGCAATGACGCCTGTTCCTTCCGGAGCCGGCTTCAACAACACCTGGCCGGAACCGTAACGGCCCAGGACCTGGTGAGGAATGGTGGTCTCCGTGAGGTTGATGCGGAAGAGATTCTTCTTCGCGGATTCGATGCCTTTGCGGATGGCCTGGGGCACTTCCTTCGCCTTGCCTGACCCATAGCCGACCACGCCGGAGGCCGGATCGCCCACAACGACGAGCGCTGCGAATGACATATTCTTGCCACCCTTGACGACCTTGGTCACACGATTAATGGCCACTACCTGATCCTTCAGGTTGAACTGGTTGGCATCGACTTTTTTCTTCATTGCCATACTTGGTTTCCTAATCCTTCTCGGTGCGCGTGATCGCTCCTCGTTCGAGCGTATCCGTAAAGCAAATCTTTTTATTAAAAGTCGAGTCCGGCTTCCCGGGCAGCATCGGCCAGAGCCTTTACGCGCCCGTGGTAG
This sequence comes from uncultured Acetobacteraceae bacterium, assembly GCA_964658265.1. Classification (GTDB taxonomy): domain Bacteria; phylum Acidobacteriota; class Terriglobia; order Terriglobales; family Acidobacteriaceae. Next base: position 33,597 of record CAZZYN010000037.1, read on the forward strand.
AGATAGCCGCCGCGGTCGAAGACAACCTTCTTGATGCCCTTCTCCTGCGCGCGCTCGGCCACCAGCTTGCCAACTTCTTTCGCTGCCGCGACGTTGCCGCCCGTCTTGATCTTGGCAGCGATGGAGGACGCAGACACGATGGTGACGCCCTTCGCGTCGTCGATGACCTGAGCATAAATGTGGTTCAACGAACGGTAGACGTTAAGGCGAGGGCGCTGTTCGGTACCAGCCAGCTTCTCGCGGATGCGGAAGTGAACGCGCTGGCGGATTTCGTTTCTCTGTCTCTGGGGAATCATGTGTCTATCTTCCTATCAGCGGAGCTGCCTCGCAGCCCCGTTCGGTTTTGAATTACTTGGAACCGGTCTTGCCGACCTTCTTCTTCAATTTCTCGTCGGAGTAACGCACACCCTTGTTCTTGTACGGGTCCGGCTTGCGAAGCGAGCGCATGTCTGCAGCAACCTGCCCAACCTTCTGGCGGTCAATGCCGCTGATGGTGACACGTGTCTGCTTCGGATCGATGGCCGCCGTAATGCCGGTGGGCAGCGGAAACTCGATCTGGTGCGAATAGCCCAGGGTGAAGACGACAGTATTTTTGCCCTTCAACTCGGCGCGATAACCGATACCGACGATGTCAAGGTCCTTGGTCCAGCCCTGAGTAACACCGTGGACTGCATTGAAGACCAGAGCACGCGTGAGGCCGTGTACGCCAGCCTGCGAATCATTCTCGCGGGACGCGATGATCTGGCCGTCCTTGGTCTCGAGCTTGATGCCGGGCGCGATCAGCGCGCTGAGCTTTCCCTTGGGACCTTCAACGAGAACCGTGTTCCCCTGGATGGTGTACTTAACATTTGCCGGCAGCGGGATGGGCTGCCTACCGATACGTGACATTTGCGGATCCTTTGTGGCTTGCGAGTCCCGGTCTATTCCTTACAGAGAAGCCGTTCCACTGCAGCCTGCCTGATCGCTTGAATCAGGCTGTACTTCTTGTCTGCTTACAATCGCTGCTTGCCAGTACGAACCGTCTCAGCCACGCTGAAAAGATCAATGGCCGACAAGCCAGCACTTACCAAACTTCGCAGAGGATCTCACCACCAACGCGTTCACGGCGAGCCTGTTTGCCAGTCATGACGCCACGCGGTGTTGTGAGGATGCAGATACCGAGCCCGCCTTGTACACGTTTGATCTCGTCGCGGCCAACGTAAACGCGGCAGCCCGGACGAGAAATACGCGTAAGATCGCGGATCGCTGCTTCGTTGTTGGCTCCGTACTTCAGGTAGACACGCAGAACCTGGCGTCCATCTTCTTCGGTCGCCTTGTAGTTGGCGATGTAGCCTTCTTCCTTGAGGATCCGGGCAATCTCGGCCTTGAGCTTGGAAGCGGGAACGTCCATCTTCTGCTGGCGGGCGCGGATCGCGTTACGGATGCGGGTCAGGAAATCTGCTACTGGATCAGTAAGACTCATGCTTTCTCCTTCATCTCCCGTTCGCTTCCGGATGCAATGGAAGAACCAGCGGAAATGGTGAAATGCTCGCAACGTAGGAGCGAACACGTGTGAACAACAGAACTACCAGCTGGATTTTACGACACCAGGGATCTCACCCTTGAGTGCCAGCTGGCGGAAGCAAAGACGGCAAACGCCGAACTTGCGAAGAAAGGCACGGGGACGTCCGCACAGCTGGCAGCGATTGTGCTTTCTCGAAGAAAACTTCGGCTTCTTTGCATCTTTGACGCGCTTGGCAGTGGTCGACATATTCTCTAATCCTCTTTAAGCCGCATTACGCTGCGGTGCGAAACGGAATCCCGAAAGAGCGGAGCAGGGCGCGCGAATCATTGTCGTTCTTCGCGGTCGTCACGATGGTGATGTTCATACCCTTGAGCTTTTCAACCTTGGAGTAGTCGACCTCGGGGAAGATGAGCTGGTCACGTATGCCCAGGGTGTAGTTGCCGCGGCCATCGAAACTCTTGGTCGAGACTCCCTTGAAATCACGTACACGCGGAAGACCGATGGTGATCAGGCGATCCAGAAATTCGTACATGATCTCGCCGCGGAGCGTCACCATGGCGCCGATTGGCATGCCCTCACGCACCTTGAATGCGGCAATCGACTTTTTAGCGCGCGTCATAACAGGTTTCTGCCCTGCGATCGTAGCGAGGTCGGCAACCAATGGATCCAGAAGCTTCACGTTCTGTGTGGCTTCACCGAGACCCATGTTAAGAACGATTTTCTCCAGCCGTGGAACTGCCATGGGATTATCCAGGTTCAGTTCCTTCTGAAGCGCCTGCTTGATCTCGGTGTTGTACTTTTCACGCATTCGTGATGCCATGTTCGTCTCTTCTTTCAATGTCGAATTCAGTCCGGTCTCGGATTGGGTCAGTACCTTTGCCCCGTTTACCGTTACGGACAGTTGTTGTTCCCTGTAACTACTTCTTTTTTGCTGCGAGAGTGTTGCCGCATTTCTTGCAGACGCGGACCTTCGTATCACCTTCGAACTTGTGGCCCACGCGCGTCGGTCCGCAGGACGGGCACACCAGCATCACGTTCGAAATATGGACCGGCGCTTCCTGCTCGGCAATACCACCCTTAATGTTTTTCTGCGGGTTCGGCTTCACGTTCTTCTTGATGATGTGGACGTGCTCTACCAGGACGCGGCCTTCTTCCGGCATCACCCGGAGCACACGACCCTGCTTACCGCGGCTGCTGCCGGCAACTACCTGGACTGTATCGTTACGCTGAATATTGACGCTTGCCATTGCTGACTCTCTCCTCGCTGCAACCTGGAATCACTAAATGACTTCCGGAGCCAGCGACACGATCTTCAAAAACTTTTTCTCACGCAGTTCGCGCGCTACCGGCCCAAAAACACGTGTGCCAACTGGCTCGCCTGCATCATTAATCAGTACCGCGGCGTTGCTGTCGAAGCGGATGTATGTGCCGTCACGACGGCGATACTCCTTGTGCGTCCGGACGATCACTGCCTTGACGACCTTACCCTTCTTGACCTGGCCGTCGGGTGAAGCTTCCTTCACAGCAGCGGTTACGACATCGCCGAGACCGGCCTTCTTGCCGCTGGATCCGCCGAGCGGAAGAATTACCTGGAGCTTGCGGGCGCCGGAGTTATCCGCCACCTCAAGCATCGTTCTCATCTGTACTGCCATCGTCGTATCTCCCGTTCAACCTACAAATCTTGTATTACTGCGCAGCAGCCTTCGCTGTGGCGGCATCTTCCAACTGGCCCAGTGCCGAACGGCGGATGATTTCGTCGAGATTCCAGCGCTTCAGCTTGCTGAGTGGTCGGGTCTCGCGGATCCGTACCATGTCGCCGACGTGCGCTGTATTCGTCTCGTCGTGCGCATAAAACTTTTTGGTCGTCTTGATCACGCGCTTGTACTTCGGATGAGCGCGACGCATCTCGACGGCGACAACGATGGTCTTCTGCATTTTGGTCGATACAACATGACCGACCTTCTCATTGCGATGTGAGACATGCTCGGTGGCCTGCGGAGTTGTTGTCTGAACGTCTGCCATGGCTTAGCGACTTCCCTTCTTGGTCTTCTTTGCCGGCTTGGTCTCGGCTTTGTGGGTGATCGCTATGCCCAGTTCCTGTTGCCGCGCGATCGTCTTCATGCGCGCGATGTCCTTG
>CAZZYN010000038.1:0-34753 GCA_964658265.1 uncultured Acetobacteraceae bacterium
TTGGTATAGCCCACCAGGGCCACTGTCGGGACTGGCACGGATTCGCGCCTCTGCCGCTGCTGGCTGCGAACGATGCGCACAGATTCCAGCTCTCGTCGCAGCTGTACCAGTCGCTTCTGGATGCGCCGCCTGTCCGTTTCCAACTTGGTTTCACCGGGGCCGCGGGTGCCGATACCGCCGCCGGTCTGCGACATGGCAGCACCCCTGCCGGTGAGCCGCGGCAACATGTATTCCAGCTGTGCCAGTTCCACCTGCAGCTGGCCTTCCCGAGTTCGCGCGTGACGGGCAAAGATGTCGAGAATCAACTGCGTCCGGTCAAGAACGCGACACGGCAACTCATTTTCGAGATTGCGTAACTGTGTCGGCGTCAGATCGTGATCGAAGAGAACCAGGTCTGCGGCATTCGAGCCAACGGCATCGACGACTTCCTTGACTTTACCTTTGCCGATCAGCGTCGCGGGGTCAGGTCTGGCCCGCTTCTGGACCATCTCTCCAACGATCCTTCCGCCGGCGCTACTCACCAGTTCCCGAAATTCAATCAGTGCAAGTTCGGCTTCCTGAGCGGTAGGGCCGCGGCGAGACACAGGCCTGATCACCGCCTCGGCGTGGGGGGAAGCCTCCCACTCATCGGCGGCCCCGCTCTCCTCGGACAACGTCGCTGCGGCACGGGCCATGCGCGCAGAGGGAGCTAGACTCAACAAGCGATCTTTAGAAGATCCGCCTGTGTCTGCTACTTCCGCGATCATGGACACCAGCAGGACGGCATCGGACTGCCGTGTGTCCTTCTGGCTCACTGCAGGTCTCTCAGAAGCGCGTGGTTTGCGGCAGTCAGGATTCCATCTCGCGTTGACCGGCGGCTACTGGAATACCGGCGGCGCCGGCAGCAGCGGGACGATGATCGCTGTGCATGACGGAACGTGTACTGACCACGGTTGAAATAGCATGCTTGAAGATCAACTGCTCCTGGCTGTTGTTCTCCAGCAGGACAGAATACTTGTCAAAGGAACGGATCTTACCCGTCAACTTGACGCCACTCACCAGGTAGATCGTGATGGGGGTCTTGTCTTTTCGAACCGTGTTCAGGAAAGTGTCCTGAATATTTTGTGCCGGCTTGTTATCCATGTGCCGATCTCCTCGTGCTTGATCTGGATGTCCGCAATGCTATGGAAATGAATCAGGTCACCATCGACAAAGATGTGACTTCCGCTACTACCAACAACATACAGCCTGCCGTCCATAACCGGACTGCCGCCGACTGGTCCGAAGACAGAAGGCGCGCCTGCACTTCGACATAGATGCGCTCTTGCCGCCTGTGGTTTGCAGGTTACTGCGGTATCCCGACTTTCAGTGATCAAGAAAGCTCGCTCGTTGCTGCGCCCGGCCGCAGGCTGCCACAGCGTAAACTTGGAAATGTGAATGTGACGGGTAAGGACCGGGAAATTCGAGCGCCGCTGGCTGGTACAGGTGGCTCCGCCAGCATCGCCAATATGGGTCAAGGACCATTCCTGCCGGTGCCGCTTCTCGATTTTTCGCGCGAGTTTGCTTTGATTGGTGAAGAAGTGCTGGCCGCGATCCAGCAGGTCCTGGCAACCCAGCACTACATCCTGGGCGAGCAGGTGGGTCAGTTCGAGCAGGCCGCGGCTCTCGCCTGTTCATCCAACGAGGCCGTTGGTTGCGGCTCCGGAACCGACGCTCTCTGGCTGGCCATGGCTGCGGCGGGGGTGGGTGCGAACGACCGCGTCGTCACCACGCCCTTCAGCTTTTTCGCCACATCCAGTTCGATCCTTCGTCTCAATGCACGCCCGGTCTTCGCTGATATCGATCCGCGGACCTTTAATCTCAGCGCCGATGCCGTCATACGTCTTCAACAAGCATCCTCTGAACCGATCAAAGCACTGCTTCCCGTTCACCTATATGGTCAGATGGCGGACTGGGATGCGATGGAGAGCCTTCGTTCCAAGTTCGGCTGCCTGTTAATCGAAGACGCCGCACAGGCCTTTGGAGCAGCCTGGAATGGGCGGAAAGCTGGATCTGCAGGCGATGCCGCTGCATTCAGCTTCTATCCCACCAAAAACCTGAGCGCCGCCGGAGAAGCCGGCATGGTTACGACCAGTCATGCGGCGATGGCTGAGCGTGTGCGCATGCTTCGCGCCCACGGCATGCGCCGGCGCTACTATCACGACGAAGTTGGCTGGAACAGCCGGCTTGACACCATCCAGGCAGCGATCCTGCTGGTGAAGTTACGCTATGTCGACAGCTGGAACCAGAAGCGCCGCAGTCTTGCGGCTGCTTATGACACGTTGTTCAAGGAGGCAGGGCTGGCCGAGACTGGCCCTTACCCGGACAAAGGCGTGGTGTTGCCTTTCATCAGTCCACCAGCCACCCACGTCTTCCATCAGTACGTGATCCGCACTGCACGCAGAGATGCCCTGCGCAGCTTCCTGGCCGAGCACCGAATCGGATCCGAAATCTACTACCCGGTGCCTCTTCATCTGCAGGCGGCATTGCATGCTCTGGGCTACAGCCTGGGCGACTTTCCGGAAAGTGAACGCGCGGCGGCTGAAGTACTCGCCCTACCCGTCTTTCCCCAATTGCGCCAGGAGGAACAGGAATCCGTCGTAGCTGCAATCGCCAGCTTCTTGTCCTGACATTGGGCCTGGCCCCTGCTTGATTTAAAACTGGAGGATCAGTGACGGTGGCGGCGCCGCCGTGCGGCCGCATGATGCTGCGCATGATGCGTTGTGTGAGACGGAGTGACCGTGCCTGCCGGCCTGGGTGGAGGCGGCGGAGGAGCGAGGCCAGCCGGCAGCAGGCGCTTTACCATCTCTCCTTCCAGGCTGAACGACTGCTCCTCTGTCTCGACCGGCCGGATCATTCCGGTCTGTGGATCGAGCGAAGGAACAGCCGCCTCTGTCGCCACCTTTACCGTGAACACCGGAACTGGCTTTGCAGCGAGCGGTCCCGTGGTTTCTACCACCTGGTGCGTGACCGAGACAGGCAGGTACCCGGCAACATCCCGTTTCCGATAAGCGCCCTCGTACCGATGCTTCTTCACATTCCAGGCGTAGACACGTATCTGGTCGTAGTCATAGGGAAGACCGTCTTTATAAGGACTCAACACCGCTACATAGTTTGGCACGGTGCCATCCGGAAACTTCGCGGTTGCTTCGGGATCATCCACCTTGTCGAGCAGGTACGCTCCGACAATCCGCTGGCCTTCCGCATACTGCACCACTTCGTCCGGCACATCGACGTCGAGCCTGCGGGCGAGCACCCAGCCGATGCGACCAGCGCCATCCCTCACCAGCCACCAGTCTTCCATCGGCACTGCATTCGGATCGACCACTCGCTCGACCCTGCCGCCGTGCCTGCCATGCTTCGTCGCTACCGGGGCCGGCCTGGCCGCCGGTTTCACAACGGCTTTAGTAACATTTGCAGACTTGCCGGACGGTCGCATCCATGCAGCCTGCGCATCGGGCTTGGGAACGCTGGCCCTTTGCAGGAGCTGTAGCTTGTCGTTCTCCGGCAGCAGCAGAAACCGCGGTGTATCCCGTCCAGGCATCAGGTGAGCGTATAGATCATCCCGTAGGACGGCAGTCGAAACGGCTACAGTAGCCAGGTGCGCATCATGCAGTGCCTTGAACCTGTCATACGTCGGCTGGTCGATCACCATGTGATCTTCGATCCAGCCAACCGAGCCGGTAGCGGTTTTGACCTTCAAGAACCTTCGTCCGCGATCTACGACTTCGAGGCGCTGGCCGTTGTAAACGGTTGACACCTTGTTGGACACGGCTGCCACACGATCACGTAGAAAGGTCTGTGTAGAACTGACGTAGACATAATCTCCATGGTGCACAGCAGCGTAGCGCTTGCACCCGGAGAGGGCGAGCAACAAACCGAAGACCAGCAAAGTAAGGCGGGAAGTTTGGCGGGGGTTCACTTTACCTTGACAGACATAAGATCGCGTATCAGTCGGGATGTCCGAACGCAGCGTCAGGATACCATCGGGCAAAAGCGCTCTAACGCGTGGCCGCAATCTGCGAGGTTCCCTGGATATTCGTAGCTGTCTCGCTCGCTACCAGATTCAGCTTGCCGATTGTTGTTGCGTCGAATGCGTAAACGCCCAGATCCGGCTTCCCTCCGCTGTTCGCTACTGCCAAGAACGTCTTTGTCTGATCGAGCGACAATGCCAGGGGCAATGCCCCGGTCGCGAAAGGCGATGAGGCAAGCGCTGTCAGTGCGCCGCTCGCGGAGACAGTGTAGCCGCTGATCGTGGCATCTCCTTTATTGGTCACGTAGAGATAATCGCCCGTTGAGTCAAGAACCAGTCCCGTGGGACCATTGCCGCTTTTGAACGGCGATCCACTGACTTCCGTAAGCGCACCACCGGATCCGATGCTCAGCGCCCTGACACCGATACCGATCTCGGCCACATACAATACCGTGCTGGTTGCGTTGCTGATTGCTCCATACTCCCCGCTGCCGCCGTTCAGAAGGTTCAAGTGAACCCCTGTATCCGTCAGTCCGGCGTTGGCTGCATTGAACGTGAGAATTTCTGTTCCACCTCCACCCAGTGTCAGATACACATACGCGTTGTTCGGAGTTATGCAGAGCTGAAACGGAGCATTACCCGGCGTACTGCTGGTGGATCCGTTGCCAGCGATCACCTGCAGCGGAGAACCCGTCGCCGGAGTGAGCGCGCCACTTGAAGTATTGATGGTGTACAAGGCGACTTCAGGCAGGGTGGTGCTGAGGTTCTCGGCAGCCGCCATCAGGTAGGTTCCCGTCGAATCCACTTGCATGCTGAGCGGCGCAAATACGTCTGCAGCCTCGGGTTTACTGCTGTTCAGCGCTGTTAATACGCCACCCGTGCCGATGGAATAACCGAGAATCCCCGTTGCCGTGCCAACATACAGGAAGGTGTTTCCAGGCGTGCTTGCCATGGATGTCGGGACCAGGCCAATTGCGTAAGGGGAATTGCTGACTGCTGCAAGGGTGCCGGTCGTCGAAACAGTGTAGCCACTGATCGAGCTCGACGACGAATTCATAAAGTACAGAACGTCTCCTGCCGCAGTATTGCCACCCGTGCCAGTACCTGTTCCTGTAGCCTGCGGAGTGAAAAAGTTGCCGCAGCCACTTAAGAGCAGCAGCCCGACTGCCAAAAAACCCGAAAGCTGTTTCATGCTGAACCCCACATCACTTCAACAGCGGCCCTCGCTGTCGTCCGCTCGCTAGCTAGATAGTACCGAATGGACGGCAACTGGTTATATCAACCCGGTGAAAGCTTCTGTTATCGACGCAATGCCTGTCTACAGGTTGTTACCGGCACGATCATAGCCACTTCTGAACGACGCGGCGGGACTGACAGGATGACAGTTCCCTGAAGGCCTGTTCGGGCATCGTCAGAGGCTTGCCTTGAACTTGTTCTGGCATTCGGCACAACGGCCGATCACTGACGCTGGTGCATCACGGCGATCCGGTCCGTGCACACAGGCGCGAAACTTCTTGGTCCGTGACTCGGTTGAACTCTGCATCGGCTGATAATTGAATGTTATGGACTGCCGATCCTTTCACAGGCATGGCGTGGGCGGGAGGTGCACATTGCGGTCTCTGCCGAAGAGTTGGTTGACGTGACAGACTGGTCCGCCTGCCTGCCGTGGTTTAGTTGGGCCGACCTGCGCGGGAACCCTTCTGAAACCGTTCATCCACTTTTTGCCGTCCCGCGACCCCAGCTTCCATGGTGTGCCAGTATTCGATCTTGGCCTCACCGCGCTTCCAGCACAGCAGGACGACTTCTCCATCCAGACTGCAGGGAAAGTCGAGCAGGCCGGTGTCCAGGTCCTTCAACTGCACTCCTATGGACGAAAACTCTTCTATCGCCTTCGTTGCCGCCTCGCGATGTTTCACCATGGCGGCGGCGTCCCTGTACGTCGCTACCACATCCACCGCCATACCGCCGGAGTGAAAGATCCGCACTTTAAGATCGGCCATCTTCTCTTCCAGGCGAGCAGCAGCGTCCCTTGCGTGGACTGCCTGGTCGAGCAGTGCTTCAAGAATGGGTAACAGACCTTGCGCCTCGTCCAGCGAAAAAGTCTTCATCTTCATAAGCTGCTCCTACTCGGGATGACTATGCCAGCCCGCAGTTTCCATTGGCGGTCAGGCTTTTACTTCCAGCATGCGATCAAGAGCCACACGCGCCCAGTACTTCACGTCGTCCCGCACCTTAATCTCGTTCACGACGCGGCCTTCTTCGAGGTTTTCGAGCGCCCACGCAAGGTGCTGCGGGGAGATTCGGTACATCGTGGTGCAAAGACAGCCGGTGTCGTCCAGCGTAATGACTTTCTTGCCGAGAGGCACAAATCGGCGAGCCAGCCGGTTCACCAGGTGGATCTCGGTACCAACTGCAAACGAAGTGCCTTCCGGCGCCTCTTCCACCAGCTTGATCAACCGTTCTGTTGAGCCGAGTGCGTCAGCCTTCTGGCAAACCTCCCACCGGCATTCCGGATGAACAATCACCTGGATGCCGGGATACTTTGCCCGTACCTGGTCCACGTGACTGGGCAGGAAGCGCTGATGCACCGAGCAATGTCCCTTCCACAGAATGACTCTGGCGGCCCGCAGCCGGTCTGGCGCAATACCGCCGCCTATTTGGAAAGGGTCCCAGACCACCATCTCGGATAACGGGATGCCCATGGCGAAGGCAGTATTTCGTCCAAGATGCTGATCGGGCAGAAACAGAATTTTTTCCCGCCGCGCAAATGCCCATTCGAAAGCCGACCGGGCATTAGACGACGTGCACACCAAGCCGCCCAGCTCGCCGCAGAAAGCTTTAATGGCGGCAGTCGAATTCATGTAGGTAAGCGGCAGGACTTGGTCTTCCCTGAGCCCGGCACGCTGCAGGCCTTCCCAGCAGGCCTCCACCTGGCCGATCTCTGCCATATCCGCCATCGAGCAACCGGCATTCAGATCCGGCAGAATGACCTGCTGAAGACTTCGCCCTTCTGCATCCGTGCGACCCAGTACGTCCGCGCTCTCTGCCATGAAATGGACGCCACAAAACAAAATGTACTTCGCCTGCGTTTCGGCGGCGATCTTTGAAAGCTTGTAGGAGTCGCCGGTAAAATCCGCGAACCGGATCACTTCGTCGCGCTGATAGTGATGACCGAGGATTACGGCGTCTGCGCCCAGTCGCGCTCGTGACGCGGCGATGCGCTCGTCCATCGTATGGTCGGGTAAAGCCAAGTAATTTTCCAGCGAGCAACGCTCCGCCGATTCACCGGCACGCAACTCTGCGGACGTCTCTTCAAGAAGAACTGCCATCATCTGCCGCCTTCAGTTCAGCCTGTCGCCGAACGGGGATGTTGAAAGCACTAGCTGCATTGCAGCGGACTCACTGTGGCCAAATGGCCGCCCAGTCCGCGGGGATGTTGCAATGCTGTCATGTAGATGCCGGAACTCAGGCTCAAGGTGCAGAAGCTCGCCGGCAGCAACGCTACTTTATAACATCCACCTCCATCGTGGACAACGTTACCTAGGAAAGACCTGCCGCGAAGTTGTTGGGATCAATCCAGTATGCAAGCGCTGCGCTACTGACTTTTGTGATGCGGGCTGCGCGTGGGTATCATAGGTGAGCAATGCAAGCTGAAGTCATTTCGACCATAGTCGCGCTCACGCACTCCTCTGTCCAGGCTCGGGGCGACCTCGTGGTCATGCAGGCGTCTCTCGGCATCCCCGACACTTTCTTCATTTTTGTGGTCGCGCTGGTTGTCTTCGGCCCGAAGCGGCTGCCGGAGATTGGTAAGCAGATCGGCAAACTTGTTTTCGAGTTTCGCCGCGCCAGTAATGACTTCAAGCTGCAGATTGAAGAAGAGCTTCGGCTCGCCGACCAGCAGGAAAAGCAGAAGCAGCTGCAGCAGCAGGCCGCTGCCCTGGCAGTGCCTGTGACTGCCGCAGCAGGGGCGGACGAGCCGGCTACGCCCGTGGCCCAGCCGGGCCTGGTTATTCAGCCGCCATCCACCGGCGACCTGGTGGAAGCACAGCGACCGAACCGAATCACTTCTGCTCCAGTTGCCAACAGCAGCGACCCAGTGGAAGAGAAACCCTTCTCGATGCCTGAGCTTGAGAACGGCGAAACAGTCTCGAAGAGCCACGAAGAACCAATTGAACCGGAAGGCGCGATCATGCACGACGGATCTAGGCATGGATGACATTGTTGACCGCGCCCGCGTTGCTGTTACCGAACGCGTAGAACTGCCAGGCATGAGCCTGATCGAGCACCTTGAGGAGTTGCGGCGCCGGATCGTCCGAGCTGCCATCTACCTGGTGGCCGGCTTCTTTATCGCCTACTACTTTCGCGAAAAAATCTACGGTCTCATGGAAGCGCCCATGGTCAAAGCGCTCACCAAGCATCACCTCGACCCTCACCTCGTCTACCTCAATCCGGTGGACGGCTTCAATATGTACATCAAGCTCTCGCTGATCGGGGGCGCCATCATTGCGTCACCCTTCATCCTCTACCAGGTCTGGATGTTCATCTCGCCCGGCCTCTACCAGAAAGAAAAGAGCTACGTAGTCCCCTTCATGACAGCTACCGTCGGCCTCTTTCTGGCTGGCGCATTTTTCGGCTATCGCTACGTGTTCACCGGTGCACTCGACTTCCTGCTGGGCTACAGTGCGCAGTTCAGGCCAATGGTGACTATCAGTGAATATACCGACCTGTTCATGACCGTTATTCTCGGGCTGGGCATCAGCTTCGAGCTGCCGATTCTCATCATGTTCCTGGCCCTGTTTGGCATCGTGAGCGCCAGGTTTCTCTGGACGAACTTCCGCTACGCCGTTCTGATTATCTTCATCATCGCCGCCATCATCACGCCGACGCCGGATATCCCGACCATGTGTGTTTTTGCCACGCCCATGCTGCTGCTTTACCTGATCGGCATCGGCGTTGCTTTCCTGGTACACCCCACCCGCCGCAACCGCCTGAAAGAGGCGAAATGAAGAGTTGGGCTTCCCTGCTGCTGCTCGTGGGCGCCGCTGTGTTTTCCTTATGCCCGCTACACGCGCAGGCGCCGATCATGCATTACAAGATCGTCGCCAAGCTGCCCCACTCGACTGAAAATTACACTGAAGGCTTCTTCTATCTCGATGGCCATTTCTACGAAGGCACCGGTCTTGAAGGCCATTCGGAACTACTCGTAGAAGATCCGTCGACCGGGAAAGTGATCCAGCACCGCCCGCTGGACTCGAGCTACTTCGGCGAGGGCATTGTCGACTGGGGCTCGAACATCTATGAGTGGACCTGGAAGTCACATACATGTTTTGTTTACGACCGCTTCAGTCTTCGCCCGCTGAAGCAGTTCGCCTACACCGGGGAAGGCTGGGGGATGACCAGGACCGCAAAGGAGATCATCACCAGTGACGGCAGCTCGATCCTGCGCTTCCGCGATCCTGACACCTTCCAGGTCACCCGGCAGATCACAGTGAAAGATGGCAAACTGCCCATCAGTCAGCTCAACGAACTAGAATTTATCAAGGGCGAAATCTATGCGAACGTCTGGCACGAAGATCGGATCGCACGCATTTCCCCGCAGGATGGTCGTGTCATTGGCTGGATCGACCTGGCTGGAATATTACCTCCTGACCAGATGGTGAATGCGGAATCGGTGCTGAATGGAATCGCCTATGACAGCCAGCATGACCGCTTGTTTGTGACTGGGAAGCAATGGCCAGCTGTCTTCGAGATCAAGCTCGTTTCCCGCCGCAGCGACAAGCCAAGCCAGCAGTGACCGCGCGCACAGGATTGTTCGGATGATCGCCGGCGCCCCCTGGTCGTTCTGGATATGTTTCCACCTGGCCGTCGCCGGCATCCTGCTTCTGGATTTCTTCTGGCTGCAACGCAGGGGGACTGAACCAGCCCCGTCTACCTATATTGCCTGGACACTCGCGCTCACCTTCCTCTCGCTCGGCTTCGGGGCCGTGCTTTACCTTGACCGCGGGCCGACGGCTGCCCTCGAATTCATCTCCGGCTACGCCATCGAGCTTTCACTCAGTGTCGACAACCTCTTCGTTTTCCTGCTCCTCTTCAGTAGCTTCAACCTGGACAGTGCAGACCAGAAACGCGCACTCACATGGGGTGTGGCAGGGGCCATCATCATGCGCGGTCTATTCATCATTGCTGGCGTCGCACTACTTCAACGGTTTGAAGCAGTCGAATATGTATTTGGCGCCGTCCTGCTGATCGCCGCGATCCGGCTGCTGCTGCAGAAGGAAGGCCGACAGAAGCAGCCGGCATGGGTCAGCCTGCTTACACGGGGCAAGAAGTCAAGCTCTTCTGTTTTCCTGATGGCTGTGCTGGCTATAGAAGTGACAGACCTGGTCTTCGCTCTCGATTCAGTACCCGCTGTCATCGCGGTAAGTAAGCAGACATACATCATCTACACGTCCAACATCTGCGCCATCCTCGGCCTGCGTTCGCTCTATTTCGTGCTGGCCGGGATGCTGCACAAACTGCGACTGCTGCATTATGGCCTGGGCATCATCCTCGCCTTCGTAGGAGCCAAGATGCTGCTCGGCCACTGGATCACCATCTCGACTGCGGTCTCACTGGCAGTGATCCTGGGCACCGTGGCAGTGTTTACCATCGCATCCCTGGTAACCACCAGGCCCGTAAGCCGAACCGAGCGATGATCAGTGCGCCACAGCCAGTTCACTGAGCGACGATTCATAGCGCAGTGAAGGCTTCGCTCTGTCCACAGACAGGATCGAATGCTTGTGGCCATAACGTTCTTCATTCCGCTGAGGAAAATCGCTACGGAAGTGCGCGCCGCGACTCTCCTCCCTGGCCAGTGCACTCTGCACAATCACATCGGCAATGCGCGACAGCGAGAGCGCCTCATGCATCCTGCGATTCCATCGATGGCTGTCAGTACCGGCAAAGATCGAAGGCTCCATATTTCTGAAAGAGGACAGTAGTGCCCGATCGCGGAGAAGGCCCGCATGCTTCCACATGTCTGCCTGCAGTTGTCTTACGTGTACGTCAACGTCGGCATCTTTAACCGGTTCGCACTGGATGGACTCTGTCGGGCGTGAGCCGGATGACCCTGCTTCCAGCATGGCCTTTGCAGCGCGGGCGCCAAAAACCAGACCTTCGAGAAGTGAATTACTGGCCAGCCGGTTGGCTCCATGCACTCCCGTGCATGCCACCTCGCCGGCAGCATACAGCCCCGGCAGAGATGTATGTGTATCCACGTCTGTACGGATGCCGCCCATCAGGTAATGCGCCGCAGGCCTGACCGGGATCAGGTCACGATTCAAACGCAGATCGTAACCGGCCAGGAAGCTCGAAATACCTGGAAACCGTCTCGCAAGATCGAGGTCCGGATGCTCCCGCTCCACGTGACGCATGTCGAGAAAAACCCTTCGGGGGTGGTTTTCGCTTTCGCCGTACTCCGAGACAGCAGGAAAGCCCTCGCGCGTTATAGCGCGTGCAACTACGTCGCGGGGTGCAAGTTCAAGCGACGGATGATACTTTTCCATGAAGCGCTCGCCCGCTTCGTTCAGCAGGTAGGCACCCTCGCCGCGCAATGCTTCCGACAACAGAAACCGGGGCGCACCCGGAAGGCTCAGCGCCGTTGGATGAAACTGGTAAAACTCCATGTCCGCCAGTTCTGCACCGGCAGCAATCGCCACTGAGATTCCATCTCCCGTAGCAACCGATGGATTCGTCGTATCGCTGTAGACCTGCCCTGCTCCGCCACTGGCAAGCAGCACTGCCCTTGCGTAGACCGTGTGCTCCACGTTATCCGGACCGAGGAGTCTCGCGCCTACGCATCGACCGCCTTCCACGACCAGTCCTGTCACCATTGTCCATTCGGCAAGTTCAATGTTCCTGGTCGAGCGTGCAGTTGCCAGCAAGGCTCGACTGATCTCGCGGCCCGTAGCATCGCCATTCGCATGCAGGATGCGATTGCGGCTGTGCGCAGCTTCACGCGTCAGCATCAACTCGCCCTGATGCTCTCCGCTGGTGTATCGGTCGAAATGGGTGCCCCATGCAAGCAGCTCTTCGACCCGCTCGGGCCCTTCGCGCACCAGGATCTCGGCCGCCGCTGCATCCACCAGGCCGTCGCCTGCCGCGATAGTGTCATCAAGATGCAGCGCCACATCTTCCTGTCCGCTCATCGCGACGGCGATCCCGCCCTGTGCGTACTGGGTATTCGATTCGCCCAGCTGCTCCTTGGTCACGACCAGTACTCGCCCGCTCGCAGCCAATTCAACTGCAGCACGCAGGCCCGCGATTCCCGCGCCTATCACGATGTATTCGGCTTCCCATCTGCCACTCATGGTTCGAGGCTAACACTCGGAATCAATGAGATATACGAACCTGCTAACTCAGTTTGCTGGGGCTCCAAATGCCTACGTTACGATGGAAGCGTGCGCAACATACCAGTCCGGACGGCCTCTGCCGATTACAACGTGTGCCTCGGCAACGGGCTTTTCTCAAGCGTCGAATCGCGTCTTCGCAGACTCTTCGGCACGTCGTCGCGAAAATATTTTGTGGTCACGACGCCCGAGGTCTGGGCACTTTGGTCGCGCCCTTTTCTGGAATCGTTCCGCGGCAATGCGCCGGCAGTTTTATTTCTAAAATCCGGCGAGAGCTTCAAGCGCATGGGAGCCGTGGAACAACTTGCGGTCGAGCTAAGTACCGCCGGTGCAGACCGTTCGTCCGTTTTGCTGGCGCTCGGCGGTGGCGTCATCGGCGATCTCACCGGATTTCTCGCTGCTATCTACATGCGCGGGATTGACTACGTTCAACTGCCGACCACGCTGCTTGCACAAGTGGATTCCTCGGTTGGCGGCAAGACCGGCGTCAATCTTACGACTGGAAAAAACCTGCTTGGTTCCTTTCATCATCCCCGCATGGTCCTGGCCGACACGCAATCATTGGCTACGCTTTCAGATCGCGAGTTCCGCGCCGGACTCTTCGAGATCATCAAGGCCGGTTTGATCCGCGACCGATCCCTGCTGAAGCTTATGCAGACAAAGCGTGAAAGCATTCTTGCCCGCGAGAGCGAGATTCTCGACCGCATCATCTCAGCTTCCATCCGGATGAAGGCCGGTGTTGTCGGCGAAGACGAACGTGAGAATGGCAGCCGCATGATCCTGAATTTCGGCCACACCATCGGTCACTCCCTGGAAGCTGTGGCCGGTTACGGCCGTCTGCTGCATGGTGAAGCCGTCGGGCACGGCATGCTGGCCGCGCTTGAGATCAGTCGCCAGCGAGGATTACCGTCGCTTGACTTCGACGCTGGCGTAGCACTGATCGCATCCTACGGACTGCCCACCATCAGAAAAACGGTGTCTGCAAAAGCACTTTTAAGTGCGACTGCCGGCGACAAGAAAAATCTCGGCCGTCAGCGGCGCTTTGTCCTGCTCAGCCGGCCGGGTCAGGCGTATGTTTGCAATGACGTAGGCGATGAAGAGATCACTGCCGGTATCGAATTTATGTTGAAGGCGAGCCGTCGATGAGCGTCATAAATACGGGCGCTACAGGGGCAAAGCCGCAGGGCGCAGATACCGAACAGGCTGCAGCAAATGCTGTCCAATCCATGTTCGACGCCATCGCGCCCCGCTATGACCTGTTGAACCATGTTTTGTCGTTGAACGTGGACAGGCTATGGTGGTGGCGTGCTGCCCGAACGTTCCGCCTGATTTTGGCTAGACCCGAAAGCCGGATCCTTGATATCTGCTGCGGTACTGGAGATATGACCCTGGCTCTTCTCCGCAGACGTCCCGCCAAGGCGATACCTGTTATCGCAGCAGACTTTGCACACCAGATGCTGGTGCGCGGAGCACAGAAATTCAGCCCGCACGGTGCTGTCGCCATCGAAGCAGACGCACTGCATCTGCCGATCGCGGATAACGGTCTCGACCTGCTCACCACAGCCTTCGGCTTCCGCAACCTCGCAAACTACTCAGCAGGCCTGTATGAATTTCATCGAGTCCTGGCACCCGGTGGACAAGTCGGCATTCTCGATTTCAGTGAGCCAGGCGGGCTGCTTGGCAAACTGTACGCCTTTTACTTTCGTCACATTCTGCCCGTCATCGGCAAAGCGTTTTCCGGCACCAGCGGCCCCTATGCCTATCTGCCTACGTCAGTCGAGCGCTTTCCGGCGCCAACCGCCATGTTGCAGATGATGCGCAGTGCCGGCTTCGTCAATGTAAGCTGGACGCCTTATACTTTCGGGGTGGCCGGCCTGTTTCGCGGTACCAAGGACTAGGTTTTTCGCGTACCCGTCTATACCCTTTAACCATGCAAGCCCACACCCATCTGACGCAGTCGGAGATGAGAACAGAGAAGCGATCGGTCGCGCTTGTGTCTGTTATCGCTGCCTGCATCATGACAGCACTCAAGTTCGCCGCCGGCCTGCTTACCGGCAGCCTGGGTATGCTGTCGGAGTCGGCGCATTCTGCACTCGATCTACTCGGATCGCTGCTGACATTTATCTCGGTCCATATTTCTGATCTGCCTGCGGACGAAGGTCACACATACGGACACGGCAAGGTGGAAAATCTCTCTGCCTTTGCAGAAACATTCCTGATGGCTGCCTCCTGCATCTGGATTGTTACAGAAGCAATTCTTCGCATCGCTCATCCCGTTGCACTCAGCTTTTCGATCTGGCCTTTCATCGTTCTCACGATTTCGATTGCCGTGGATTTCGGTCGTTCCCGCAAATTGGCTGCTGTCGCCGCCCGGGCTGAAAGCCAGGCACTCGAAGCTGACGCGCTTCATTTTCGCTCAGACATCTGGTCAAGTTTTGCCGTACTGCTCGGCCTTGCCGGCACCTACCTTGGCGTGTACTTGCATGTCTCGTGGCTGCGCTATGCTGACCCGGCCGCAGCCGTTTTCGTCTCTGTCATCATTTTCAAGGTCAGCTGGAAGCTTGCGAGTCAGACGGCTGAAGTGCTGCTGGATGCCGCGCCTGCGGGCATGCGTCGACGCATCGTCGAAACTGTCAGGGCAATTCCCGGTGTGTTGAATGTGGAGCAGGTACGCGTCCGACGTAGTGGCGCCTCGTACTTTGCGGATCTCACCATAGGCCTCTCCCGTTCTCTTACTTTTCAGCGCACCGAGGCGCTCGTCGATCAGGTCACGCGATCCGTTCACACCCAGTTGCCGGGCAGCGATGTCGTAGTCCGCACAATCCCCCGCGCCGGTTTCGCTGAGAGCATCTTTGATCGCATCCGTGCCGTCGCCTCAAGAAACAACGTGTTGCTTCATGACGTGAGTGTGCAATCCTTCGATGAAGGCCTGCACGTTGAGCAGCACATCGAAGTTCCCGAAACTCTTTCCCTGAAAGAAGCACACAGCTTTGTCTGTGCCATCGAAGGACAGATTCGCAAAGATGTCCCGGAGATCGCATCCGTCCTCACGCATATCGAAAGCGAACCTGCCACGATCGAACATCCGTCCAGCCTGCAGCAGGATCGCCGCATGGAACAGCAGATGCGTTTAGCCGCCGCCGAGCTTCCTTCCATCATTGATATCCATGATGTCTCCATCAGCCGCGTCGCTGATCACCTTCAAATCACCTGTCACTGCACACTGCCTGACGATTTGCCAATGCACCAGGTACACAGCCTGATCACTTCGCTGGAAGATCGATTCAAGCTGGCCTGCCCCGAGGTTTACCGCGTTCTGATTCATCCCGAGCCGGCTACAGATAACAGTCACGAACACAGAATTATGGAGACACAGGCACTATGATCGCGAGCTTGACCTGGACCAAGGAACAACAATTCGAAGCGAAGTCAGATTCAGGACACTCCATCACATTTGATGTGGCTCGCGTCGCTGGTCCGACCCCAATGGAAGCTGTGTTGATGGCGCTGTGCGGCTGCACCGCAGTCGACGTTGCGAATATTCTCACGAAGAAGCGAGAGCTGTTCACCGGCATCCATATACGGGCGACCGCGGACAAGGCGACCGAATCCCCAAGCGTTTTTACCCATATACGGCTGATCTACAAAGTGACTGGACCAGTCAATGCCAAGGCCGTTGAAGATGCCGTGCATCTTTCGAAGACCAAGTATTGCTCGGTCTCAGCGATGCTTGAGAAATCCGCCACAATTGACTTCGTGATCGAGCTCGACGAGGCAGCAACGACGACGCGGGATTACGGCGCTTGATCCTGCGTTTCTTCCAGTTCGTGCTTTGTACCCTTGTGCTCTTCCTGATCGCACTCGTGTCCACAGTGACGACCATGCATTTTGCTATTCACGGAGCCGAGGTGACTGTACCTGACTTTCATGGCATGGACGTGGCTGCGGCCACGCGCAAGGCTGTCGGCATGAATCTCGATCTTTCCGTCGATGAGCATTTCTACAGTGCCACCACGCCGGCCGGGCATGTTCTCACGCAGTCACCTGCTGCCGGTGCCAGGGTGCGCAGTGACTGGAATGTACGTGTGACTGACAGCCTCGGTCCGCAGCGAGTGGCGATTCCAAAGGTGACCGGGGAGCAGGAGCGAGTGGCAACGCTTGAAGTACGACGGCTGGGGCTGGACCTTGGAACCATTGCACGAATGCCCTACGCCACCGCGTCGCGCGACCAGGTCATCGCGCAGACACCGCAGCCGGGTGCCGCCAATGTCGATCGTCCAAATGTCAGTCTATTGCTCGGCACGGCGCCTTCCTCAACCTCGACTGCACTGGTTATGCCTGATTTCGTGCATCGCAGTTATCCTGCGGCGGCGGCAATGATCAACGCGTCCCATGTGAAGATGGATCCTCCCGTTTATGAGACAGCCGTCATCCCGTCAACTCCTGCAGTCAGCAGTGACGGAATCCCGCAGGCCCCGAAAGCGCCGCTTCCGCCGGGCATGGTCGTCGCCCAGAAACCGGATGCCGGGATGCGCATCGATACGTCCACCACGATTGAACTCACTGTCTCTCAATAGAACCTTGGACAGTAAGCAGCGCTGCAAAAAAGCCGTCACATGGTGAGACCCCGGGGATCGTCCGCAGGTATGCGCCCGTAACGGCATATTGGAGCAGGTGCTCTAAACCGTCATCATGCAAGGTACCCTCTGCATGCATTTCAATCAGCCTTGCTGCAATCGGCAAGATTCGCAGTCCAGGTGAATGCTCAAGCATTGCCTCGATCACTGCTTCATTCTCTTCCGGCTCCAGCGAACAGGTCGCATAGATCAACCTGCCTCCGGGCGCGAGATGGTTGAGCGCGGCGCCCAGGATCGCGACCTGCCGCTGGTGTTGCCTCTCGAGATCGTGTTCACGCAGTCGCAGCTTGATTTCGGGATTGCGGGCAAGTGTACCCGTTCCGCTGCAGGGAACATCACACAAGATCAAGTCATATCGTTCAGTAATCGCCGCAGATACTACATCGAGGACGTCCGTCCGAATTTGTGAAAGTCGCTCCGAGTCACTGAACCGTTTTCGCATCCGTGCGATGCGGCTGGCGCTGATGTCCCACGCTGTAATGCGCGCCGATGGAAATCTCTCAGCCAGTATTGCTGCCTTTCCCCCCGGCGCCGCGCAGCAATCCAGGATGGATACCGGTGTTTTCGATAAGCCGCCCAGCAACTCTGCCACCAGCTGGGATCCCTCATCCTGCCAACGCAGCCCGTCGGCTGGCAGAAGTTCGCGGCCGGTAGTATCGCCAGCTTCCACCCGCATCGCAGCTTTCAAAAATCTGCCGCGCTGCAATCGAAGCTTCGATTCGGACGGCAATGCACCCGCAGGCATGCGGAGCGTCATGGCAGGCTGCTGCTGATCGTATGCGCACAAAGATGAAAGTGCCGCACCTTCCATCGCACTCCTCCATCGTTCATACATCCATGCTGGATGCGCTTCCGAAGCCTTCATCTCAGTGGCTGCGGCACTCGTGGCAACCTTCCGCAGTATCGCGTTGACCATGCCACCGGCCGACGTATGACCTGAACGCTTGGTTAATTCCACACTGTCAGAGATCGCTGCATGCGCGGGAATCCTGTCCATCTGTAATAACTGGAATGCGCCCATGCGCAGTGCAATGCTGACCGGCTCATCGAGCCTGCTCTTATGTGTCAGCAGTCGAGCAATGGCCGCATCGAGGCAAATTTGCCAGCGCAGCACGCCCATTACGAGTGCCGTGCAGAGATGCCGGTCCTGGATCGACAACTCCAGCATCCGTGAACCCTGCAGCAAATCGTCACTATGTGTGTTCACAGAAGAGGCGAGTTCCCGCAGCAGTGCAAAAGCAGTCACTCTTGCTGGACTTACCTTTAGTCTGGGCGCGCGCGTCGCTGCATGCGAATCGGCCATCAGCTTAGCCGATCACCGGTGCGCAGCGGCGTGCCCCGCAAGAATTCGCCAATCTTTAAACGTTTTTTACCCTCAAGCTGCACCTCAAGCAATTCGATCCAGCTGCCACTTGCACATGCCGCAAAGCACTGGTCGTCCCTCAACAAAAGTTCTCCGGGGGCAGCCACTCCGTCGATCGTCGCAGGAAGCATCGAGAGGAACGCCAGCTTCTTATCGCCCAGGAAGGCGTAAGCGCCCGGCCAGGGCTGGAAGCCGCGCCAGCGGTTGTAAATTTCGACGGCCGGTCTTGCAAAGTCGACACGTGCATCTTCACGTTTGAGGATCGGTGCATACGTTGCCAGGGCGTCATTTTGTTTCATTGCCGAAAGCGTGCCGGCGACAAGTCCGGCGAGCGTCTCCACCATCAGCGCTGCACCGATCTCTGCAAGCTGAACGTACATATCTTCAGCAGTTGCATCGGGCGCGATCGGTAAAGATCGCTGCAGCAGCGTATCGCCGGTATCCAGGCCCGCATCGATGCGCATTGTCGTTACGCCTGTGACCGTTTCCCCGTTCGCAATAGCCCATTGAATCGGCGCGGCTCCGCGATAGCTTGGCAGCAGTGATCCATGCAAGTTC
Organism: uncultured Acetobacteraceae bacterium; assembly: GCA_964658265.1. Lineage (GTDB taxonomy): Bacteria > Acidobacteriota > Terriglobia > Terriglobales > Acidobacteriaceae. Next base: position 18,937 of record CAZZYN010000038.1, read on the forward strand.
AAATTGCCGAAGGGTGGAAGTGCCAACATCCAGTCGGGGATCAGCCGCCCGTAAGCGACAATAAGAATCGCATCCGGACGAATTGATTCAAGCTGTGCATGAAACTCGGCATTCGTCTTGATCTTCTCTGGCTGGACTACGGCCAGCCCTGCCTCCAGTGCGGCTGCTTTTACTGGCGGAGGCAGAATTGCTGCGCTCCTGCCAACGGGCCGGTCCGGCTGGGTGGCGACCAGTGCGACCTCGTGTCCGGCAGAAAGTACTGCCTTCAATGTGGGAACAGCGAACGCGGGAGTACCGCAGAAAACCAGTCTCAACGGCTGCACGTTCTTTCGCTCCAGAAAACCCGGCAGTCCATGTCTACCAGTCTCCGGCTTTGATGAGCTTCCTGATCTTACGCAGCAGCAAATCACGCTTGAGTCCGCTGATGCGGAATAGAAAAAGGATGCCGTCGAGATGGTCGATCTCGTGCTGGAAGCAGCGGGACAGCAGCTCCTCTGCCTCCATCTCAAACCACTGGCCTTTCACATCCTGTGCACGCACTTTCACCTTAGCCGCGCGGCTTACTTTCTCGCGTATTTCCGGCAGGCTCAGGCAGCCTTCCTCCGAAAACTGTTTGCCTTCGCGATAGGTAATCTCAGGATTGATGACCACCAGCTTCTCTTCGGGATTGGCCTTGTTACTGAGGTCAATCACCGTGATGCGTTTATTAACGCCGATCTGCGGTGCAGCGAGTCCGATGCCATGCGCGTCATACATCGACTCGAACATGTCATCGACCAGCCGTGCCAGCTCCTTGTCAAAAACAGTTACCGGCTCGCTCACCTGCTGCAGGATGGGATCAGGAAATTTAACGATCGGGCGAATCATGCTTGGTCTTGTTCTCTCAAATTTGAGATTCGGAACTCCGAATCACACCTCGACAGCAGCTCAAAATCGGCGAATCTGTTCCAGGTATCCGTTATAGTTACGTTTCAGTTCATCGGCGGAGTCGCCGCCGAATTTCTCAAGCGCGAGCCGGGCAATAACAAAGGCAACCATCGCCTCGGCAGCAACACCAGCCGCCGGCACAACGCAGACGTCGGATCGCTCGTAGGCAGCCTTGGTTGCCTCCCGCGTTTCATAGGTCACCGATTCCAGCGGCCGTCGCAGTGTTGAAATAGGCTTCAGATAGCCGCGTATGACGATATCTTCGCCGTTTGAAATTCCGCCTTCGACGCCTCCGGCATTGTTGCGCTCACGAGTGAAGCGCGTGTGGCCGCCGCCGTTCGCTGCCTCCGGTACGGCGTAAGCAATGGCATCGTGGACTTCTGAACCGAACGATTGCGCCGCGGTAACGCCGCGACCCAGCTCGACGGCCTTCACCGCCTGTAGAGACATCACCGCCCAGGCCAGCAGGCCGTCCAGCCGCTCATCCCAGTTCGCATACGTACCCAAACCCGGAGGTGCACCATGCACCACCACTTCAAAGATTCCGCCAATCGAGTCTCCGGTGCGCAGTGCACGGTCGACCTCGGCCTTCATGCGCTCCTCGGTCTCAGCATCCGCGCAACCCAGTACGACTTCTTCTCGCTCGCGCAGAGCTGAGATCTCTTCCCAACTCACGTCGCGTTCAAGTTGAACACCGCCCACCCTGATCACGTGGCTTGTCACATCGATGCCGAGGGCGAGTAAGAGTGCCTTAGCCAGCGCGCCTGCTGCGACCCGCGCCGTGGATTCCCGTGCAGAGGCACGCTCAAGCACGTAGCGCGCATCCTTGAAATCGTATTTCAGCGAACCGGCGAGATCAGCATGGCCCGGCCGTGGTGAGGCCACCGCCTTGTGCCTGGAAGGATCGCCGGCTCCTACCGGCAGAATGTCTTCCCAGTTCTTCCAGTCGCGGTTCTTGATCTCAATGGCGATCGGCGCGCCGATGGTTTTGCCATGCCGAATGCCGGACAGGATGTGCGCTGTATCCTGCTCGATGCGCATGCGGCCGCCGCGGCCGAAGCCCTGCTGGCGCCGCCACAATTCTCGATCGATAAAGGATTGCTCGATTGCCAAGCCTGCAGGAAGTCCCTGCATCAAGGCAATCAGGCTCTCCCCGTGTGATTCACCCGCTGTTGAAAGACGTAGCATCCGCACCCTGACGTAATTGCTTATTGTAGCCCAGGCTTGCGGTCGTTCAGCCAACCAGCCATGCGTACTGTTCAGTCGTGAGCGGGACGACAGATAATCTGAATTGCCGAAACAACAAAGAGCCTTCGAAGAGCTTTTCCTGTTTGATCGCTGCTAGGGTTTTGGGATGCTTGAGAGCTTTTCCAGCCGCAATCGTCACGCGCGGGTTCTTCGGATCGCTCGCATCCACCTTCAGGACCTTCGCGGTGCCGACTACTTCTTTGCCGGTCACCGAGTGATAAATCAACAGCTTCTCTCCGGGCTTCATCGCCGCTAGGGAATGGAGGGCCTGCGCATTCTTAATGCCGTCCCACACAGTCTCTTTGTCACGCAGCAGGTCGTCAAAGGAATACAAGCTCGGTTCGGACTTCAATAAAAATGGCATCTCACTCCTCACCCTGGACAAATACTTCCATTTGCTCCGCCGGGGCGAGTGGCTCGTCCGGAGACACGACGGGAGCTTCCTCAACAGGCGTTGTTCCACCTCTCAAATAATCAGAAGTGCTTAGAAGCGGCCGCTCGAGGGAACGCACCCACTCCGTCATACCCGCGGGATCGCGCCCGGAATTTACGGCACGCTTGATCTCGTTATCCAGGGTCTGCATCTTGGCGTCGATATCGTCGATGTAGCTCAACAATACTGCTTCACGAATCATCGGCAGTTTGGGCGATCCGAATTCATATTTGCCGTGATGACTCAATACCATGTGCTGCACCAGGATGCGTAGCGGTTCGGGAAAGTCTGGAATCTCCTGAGCCTTGCGCTCAACCAGTCCGACCCCGATTGTGATGTGGCCCAGCAGCGTTCCTTCCATCGTGTAGTCGAAGCTGGTACCCCAGCGCAGCTCGGCCAATTTCCCAATGTCATGAAAGATCGCGCCCGTCATCAGCAGGTCGCGATGGACCACCGGATAATGTGCGGACAGTGCACGGCACAAGCCGAGGATGGAGACGACGTGTTCAAGCAGGCCGCCCATAAAAGCATGATGCATACTGCGCGCAGCTGGAGCTTCCCGCAGCTTGGCAGCCAGGTCAGGATCGTCAAGGACGCTGCGAACGAGCTTCAGCAGGAAAGGGTCCGTAAACCCAGCGACGAAGCCATTCAGTTCCGACCACAGTTCATCTACATCGCGTTCAGTCTGTGGAACAAAGTCGGCGAGTACGAACTCTGAGTCGACGGCTTTCCGAACCTTATCGATCTTCAACTGCAGCTTTTCGCCAAAACGACAGACCTGCGCCTGCACTTTGACAATGTCGCCCGCTTGAAACTCGCTCGCAGGCTTCTCGTAGTTGTCCCACATGCGCGCTTCCAGTTGGCCGGTCTTGTCCCCCAGCGTCAGGGCCAGGTATGCGCCGCCTTCTTTTTTGCTGCGCAGCTGCTTGCTGCTGACTGCAAAAAAGCTGACGATCGGCCTGTTCTCGCAGCGGACAGCATCAGCGACAAAGAAGTCCTTCATCTGAAGCGCCCGCGCCTACTGCGGAGCCGGCGGCGGTGTAGCCGGGTTCGAAGGCGTAGTGCTCAACGGTGGGGTCTGTTCCGGCAGAGTAGCCTTGGGTGGTGGCATGGGCTCGGCCGTGCTGTCCTTTGTCGCGCTGGGCGGTGGCGAAGTCGCGGTTCCCAACGCGGGATCAGCGGTAGTGCCTCCCTGGGACGAGTCAGAAGGCTTCGTATCTTCCGAGTAGCGCGTCTTGTGATCGCTCTTCGGCTTCGGAGCCTTCTTCTTGGTTGCCGTGTCGCCGGCCAGACCAAGCGGAGCGGCCTGCTCCTGCTGCGCTGCTCTCTCTTCCGGCGTCGCCTCACCCACTGCTTTATTTTCCAGCTGGTCCGGGGTCGCGGCCTTCTTCTGCTTTGGTTCGCGCGCGCGATAGGCAAAGCGGGTCTTTGGCGCAGCGGCCACTGGCGCAGTCTCAAAGCCAGGCTGTGTGACATTCGAGCTCACGTTGCTGGCTACCTGATTTTCGTCAGCTGCCGCTCCGCTTGCCGCACCGGCATCAGTCGGCACCTTCGCAGTAGCCAGGGTTGACGATCCCGGGGTAGTAGCCAATGTTTCTGTCGGCGTCTGCCCGAAACGAATCTTCTGCTTCTTCACTGGCTTGGCGGGTGCACTATTACTGGCCACCTTCGAAGACGAAGCCTTGGCCGCGCTGGCATCCGCCGCTGGCGTGGCTGCTGCAGTTGCCGCGCCGGTAGTCGCCGCGTTGGCAGTTTCGTCAGTGACACCAGCAGTTGCCGCTGGAGCCGTGGTGCCCGCGGCGGCAGCAGCACCGGCCGCTGGTGCGTTCACGCCAGGCTTGGTAGCAGAGGCAGCCTCAGTCGCTCCTGACTTCGAGCGAAAGCCATGGGCCGCCTGCCGGAATCGCGTGCGCTGCAGCTTTGGCTTCTTTTTTGATCCTGGCGCCGCATAGGCGCTGTAGAGCGGCTTAACGGAGTTGGCTGCCGCGCCTGAGTCTTTAAATCCGGGACGAATATCGATGTAAGCCTGCTCACGCAGTGTTGTCAGATAAGCGCGCAATGCCGGCTGCATCCGATCCATAAACGCGGCTTCTTCCACCTGAGGCTGCACTGCAGCATAATCCTGACTCTCACCGCCGGCATGCTGCACGACCTTGAGAATCAACAGCCCCTGCTTGGTCCGAATCGGCGCCGTGGTCTGGCCTGCGGTCAGACTGAACGTTGCATCCTCAAGCGGCTTGGCCAGCATGCCGCGCTTGAAATCTCCCAGGTCGCCGCCTGTTTGTGCGGTCGGTCCGCCAGAGTTCTGCTTGGCCAGTTCTTCGAAATTTCCGCCCGCCTTTAACTTTGCTTCCACCTCGGCTGCCTTGGCCTGTGCCTTCTCGAGAGACGAAGCGTCGTCCGCAGTGACAGGAATCAGGATCTCGCTCAGGTGCACCGACTCGGGCTGCTCAAATTCGCTCTTGTGCTTGGCGTAAAAGTTGCCAATATCACCCTTCGTGAGCTGGATCTTGCGGCCTACCTGGTCGCGGATGACCGACTGGCTGATGATCTCGTTGCGGATGTTCTGCTTGAAGTCTTCGTACGAAACACCCTGCTGCTGGGCGGCCTTCTCGAGGTCTTCCATCGATTCAAGATGGTTCTGTTTACGGATTTCGTCGAGCCGTTTAATTAGCTCGGTTTCGCCCGTAATATTCAGCTCCTTCCCCTTCGAAAGCAGCAATTCCTTGTCGATCAGGTCCCGCAGCATATCCCTTTTGTGTTCGGTCAATTCGTCCGGGCTCCAGCCTTGTTGACGACCTTCCGAGTCCATCTGCTGCTCCGAACGCTTGTAATCGGAACTGGTGATGATCTGCCCATTTACCTGGGCGATGCGCTCTTCCACCACTTTGCCGTTAAACGGGGAAGCCTGGGCATTGGGCGAGTAAGGGCCCTGGTTGGCAGCGGCTGTTGCCTTGGTGGTCTGAGCGACTCCGGTCACCGCGGTGAAAGCGAGCCCGGCCAGCACTGCGTGAAAGGTTACAACTCGGAGGTTTGAAGATAGGGTCATGCGTCTCAACTTCTCTAAAATCCAGGGGCGTTTTATGCAACCACTGGTTGGACGTTCGATGAAAGATCTTGAAAGCAGAGAGACTGTCTTACCCCCCGCCCCGCCCGCTTCCTGTTCCGCTGGGCTAATGTTGTTTCATTCTAATCAATGCCGCGCGCGATCTTCCAGCCTCGCTTACATTTCCCGCTTAGGTGCGTCTATCTTGATAATCAGTACGCTGGAAATCAGCACATCGCAACCTGCTCACGGTCGAGCCCGACTCTTCGAACCTGCTGCGTATTTGGCAACACGGCATGATCGCGAGGGGCACTTTCGGGTCACTCACAGTGCCTCGAATGGTCAGGTTCCTGCTGTACCTGGATGCTATACTCCGGGTACGTTTCCCTTCTGCGGCCTTACTGCCGTAGTCCTGCTTTCTCGCAATCTGCGATAGGGGTGCTCCCCGTTTTATGGCTTTCCGCACACGCCGTACACTGTTTGCCGCTACTGTCTTCCTGACGACCTGTGGACTTGCAGGGACGTTCATCGCGCGCCAGGTGGGCGCCCAGTCCAATACCGATGAATCGACGCTCCGCAATGACTTGAAGTCATTTGCCAATGTCTACCAGATTGTCGAACAGAACTACGCTGAGCCCCTGAACGGCGACAAGGCTGAAAAAGCCATCTATGACGGCGCCATCCCTGGCATGTTGCGCGTCCTCGATCCACACTCCAACTTCTACGATCCAAAGGCCTTCGCCAAGATGCGCGAAGACCAGCATGGCAAATACTACGGCGTCGGCATGCTCATCTCGCCGCAAAATAACAAGATCGTCGTGGTCAACCCATTCGAGGGAACGCCTTCGTTCAAAGCCGGCATCCGGCCCGGCGACACCATCGTCGCCATCGACGGCAAGTCAACAGAAAATATGACCTCGGAAGACGTTGCTAACCTGCTTAAAGGGCCGAAAGGCACCCACGTGCAGGTTTCGATCGCCCGGTATGGCACGCCCAAGCCACTCTCCTTTGACCTGGTTCGCGATGAAGTCAGCCACGGCAGTGTCGATCTCGCGTACATGATCCGGCCAGGGGTCGGCTACATTCACATCACACAATTTCAGGAAACGACCGGCCGGGAGCTTTCCGACGCGGTTGACAGCTTTGGCGACATGAAAGGCCTGATTCTCGACCTGCGCGGTAATCCCGGCGGCTTGCTCAGCGAGGCGGTGGCCGTCTGCGACAAGTTCCTGCAAAAAGGCCAGGTGATCGTTTCGCAAAAAGGCCGCGCCTATCCTGAGCAGGTCTACCACGCTCAGCACGGCAATGGCGGCAGGCTTTATCCCATCGTCGATCTGGTAAACCGCGGCACAGCTTCAGCGGCTGAGATCGTTTCCGGCGCGTTGCAGGACCATGACCGGGCCATCGTCGCCGGTGAAACCACCTTCGGCAAAGGTCTGGTTCAGACGGTCTATCCGCTCTCCGAAAATACCGGTCTCGCTCTCACCACCTACCACTACTACACTCCCAGCGGCCGCCTGATTCAGCGCAACTACAGCGGCGTGTCGCTGTACGACTACTACTACAACCATGATGGTCCCCAGAAGCAGGACGGCAACGAGCGCGAAGTGAAGATGACCGACGCGGGCCGTACAGTTTATGGCGGCGGTGGCATTACACCCGACGACAAAATCGACACGCCGCACTCGGATCATTTTCAGGATGAACTTCTCGAGCATTACGCCTTCTTCAACTTCGCCAGTCACTACCTCGCCAATCGCAACGTGGATAAGAGCTTCCAGGTGGACGACGCTGTATTGACGACCTTCAAGCAATTTCTGACGGGTGAGCAGATTCCTTATACCGAGGCCGACTTTCCGCCGGTCCTCGACTGGATCAAGGCCAACATCAAGGCTGAGATTTTTACGTCACAGTTCGGCCAGACCGAGGGCCTTAAGGTGCGTGCAGCCTGGGATCCCATGATCAACAAAGCCATCGACTATCTGCCCCAGGCGCAAGCCCTCGAAGATCGTGCCAAGCAGACGGAAACCCAGCGCGCAACAGCGAGTCTTCACTCCAACCAGTAGTCAGAACAGTCTTTGTCGAAGAGAGGGCGGCCCCGGCCGTCCTTCTTCTTTTTGGGGGAGTCTCAGGTTCGATACCTCCAAACCGGTACTCCAGCGACTACGCTTGCAACATCGCTGTGCATCCCACTCGACGAGGAATGACCGAATGGCAGAGAAAGTAAATAAGCTGGGCCTGGAGCGTGACTACAAGCAGTACCTTTACTTCATCGACAAGGAAGGAAACGTAGCGCGCAAACAGAAGACAGGCGAAAAGCTCGAAGAAGTAGTAGCCAAACATGCAGTGACTCGCGAGAAAGGCTTTCTGTACTTCATCGACAAGGAAGGCGATGTTTCACGTACCGCCAGCAAATCGGCCAAGTCAGCTGACGATGGCAGCAAATAGCACCAGGCTCGCCGATCAGCCTGGGATAGCTCTGTCGCGTCAGGCCCCGACAGCTGACAGATTGCTCTGAAATACGGCAGTTTCGCCTTCTCGCACTACACGCACCCGTTCTGCCAGCCCGATAGCCTTCGCTGACTGCAGCAAGCGTGGCACCGGCTCTTCCATCGGTTCATGCGACAGGCGAAAGGTTCCGTAATGCATCGGAATCATGGTCGCGGCGCCGAGATCATTGAAGGCCTGCAACGCATCTTCAGGGCTGGTATGGACGGACCTGAAGCTGTCGGGATGGTACGCTCCAATCGGCAACAGGGCTATCTGTGGCTCGAATCGCTTGCCGATCTCCTTGAATCCATCGAAATACGCAGTATCGCCGGAGTCGTACAACACCTGCGACCCCGCGCGGATGACGTAGCCGCCATAACCGCGATGCGAATCCTTGAACCAGCGCGTTCCCCAATGACGGCACGGCGTCAAGGTGATCTCCAATCCGGCGGCCTCCGCGGATTCCCACCAGCGCAGCTCCTGAATCTTCGAAAAGCCCATGGTCGCGACCAGGTCAGCCACACCTTTCGGCACGACCACCTGGGGTGAACGGCCACTTTTTCTGCGTGACAGCCTGACAATCCTGCGCAGAGTCGGCTTGTGCAGATGATCCATGTGGGCATGGGTCAGCAGTACCAAATCGATCGGGGGCAAGTCTTTCAGGCGGACGCCAGGATGACGCAGTCTTCGCAAAATGATCAGCCAGTTGGCATACACCGGGTCGATGAGGATATTTTTTCCGCCCATCTGCAGCAGAAACGACGAATGCCCGATAAACGTCACACCGATCTCGCCGGCCGTGACCATCTCCGGAAGCGCCGGCTGTCCCGCCTTACGCATCCATATCGATCGCCAGACCATTTTCAATCCGTATTTAAGCCGGCCGCCCACATGGCGCACTCGTCCGCTCATTCCTGTTTGACTCCCCTGGCGCCCGATCCGTTTCAATGTTCCTGAGCCGGAGCCTGCCGCCCGGTTCCAAATGCACTCCAGGACGCCCGTTGCCCCTCTGGCTACCGGCTGCAGCGTTTCCCAGCCCACCGGTCTCTGTACAAGATATCCTTGAACAGGAGCTCGGCCTTGCTCGCCTTGATCCTATTTGCAATTGCTGTTCGAGGTGAGAGTGCCCTTCCGTTTCGTCCCCTGCCTGTTCGTAGCGACCCTCAGCCTGTCGTCTACCGCGCTTGCCGCTCCGATCACCACCCCGCTGGAGTCACCGGACAACTCCTCCGGCGTCGCCTTCGCGACTGCGGTAGAAGCTCCAGACGCTTCTCTGCCCGCCGATCCTTCATCGGCCGAACCAGTGCAGGCGCAGACCGCTTCTGCTAATCACTTGGGCGCCCCTGCGTCGCCTCTCGGATTCGACAGCGCTCAGGGTTCCACCTACATTCCGCTGGACAGCTGGGTCTATCCGCAGATGATGCGCCTTTATTCCCTTGGCTACGTCGACTCCATGTTCCTGAGTCAGCGCCCTTGGACGCGTGCCAGCGTCACCCACATGCTTGAGCAGTCGGCGGATGCCATTTACAACAGCGAAGACGACCAGGCTATCGGCATCTATCGGGCTGTCCGGAAGTATCTTGAGCCGGGATATCCTCTGGCTGGCGCCGGCGCCTCGGATCAGGCTGCTTCGCTTGTTCAGCTTGATACCGTATACACCCGACTGATGGGCATAGGCGGCAGGCCGCTCCGCGACAGCTACCACGTTGGTCAGAGCATCATCAACGACTATGGACGCCCCTACCAGTCCGGCTTTAACAGCGTCTCGGGCGTCAGCGCCATCAGCCAGTATGGCCGCTTCTCCTTCGACTTCCGGGGCGAGTTCCAAAACGCTCAATCTGCCACCGGCTACACCCTGGCTCAGACCCAGACTCTGCTCGTGAACGATCAGCTGGACTTCACCCCCTACAATCCGACCATTCCGTACGGACCCATCGCCTCTGCCAACAACTTCCGCATCCTGCAGGCCAATGCGTCCGTGTTGCTGGCAGGCCACGAGGTTTCGTTTGGGAAAAGCGACGACTGGTGGGGTCCCGGACTGGGTGGTGGCATGGGCTACAGCAACAATGCGGAAGACGTCTATGGCTTCCGCATCAACCGCGTCGAACCGCTCTACATTCCTTATCTCTCAAAGGTGCTTGGTCCTGTGCGGTATGACTTCCTCATTGGCAGCCTGAAAGGCCACACTGCTCCAAACACTGACTATCAGCACAGTGAAGGGTTTACCTTCCGGCCCACCGACAATTTCGAGTTTGGCTTTGAACGGACGGTCGTCTGGGGCGGCAAAGGCCATGAACCCATAACGATCCACACCTTTCTGCGCAGCTTTTTTGCGCTCAATGACACAACTGCGAACGTCAAGCTCAGCCCCAATGATCCCGGCGCCCGCTTCAGTGCCTTTAACTTCAGTTATCGTCTGCCGCTGCTGCGCAAGTGGGCCACCTTCTATGTCGACTCGGAAGTGCATGACGACGTCACTCCCATCAGCGCACCGCGCCGTTCCGCCCTGCGCCCCGGCCTCTATCTCTCCCATGTCCCGAAGATCCCGCGTCTTGACTTCCGTGTAGAAGCTGCCAGCACGGACCCGCCGGTCGGCCGCAGCATCCACGGTTCTTTCATGTACTGGGAAGCCGTTCAGAAGCAGGCCTACACCAACCAGGGCTTCATCTTCGGAGACTGGATCGGACGCGAAGGGAAAGGCGGCCAGGCGTGGCTGACGTATCACCTGAGCGGTAACGAATGGGTGCAGCTCGAATACAGAAACGCAAAGGCCGCCACCGATTTCATCCCCGGCGGCACCACGCAGAACGTTTACAAAGTCAGCGCACTCAAGCGCCTCACACCCAGCATCGAGGTCAACGCCTGGTATCAGTACGAGGGCTGGAAGGCTCCCGTGATCGCTACTGGCAAGCAGTCTGATTCCATCGGAACTGCGCAGATCACCTGGTATCCAAAGAAGGACAGCCGGTTTTAGGGCGGCAGCGCAGTTTTCTACTCCTGCCAGCCGCCCCCAAGCGCTGCATACAATTGCACCAGTGATGTACGTTCCTGCAACTCCGCCTGCGCCAATGTCAGGTTAGCGGAATACGAAGTGGTATCGTTCGTCAACACCTCGAGGTACGTCGTGACACCGGCCTTGTAACGGATGTGCGCGAGATTGGTAGCATCCTGTGCCGCCTTCGCCAGCAGCGCCTGTTGCGCCCGGTATTCATGCGCCTTGTTATACGCCGTCAATTGATCCGACACGCCTTGAAAAGCGGTTGCCACAGTCTTCTGGTAACTGGCCACCGCTTCCTGCGTCTGCGCGCGTGCTAGTCGAACCTGGTTGCGCAATTGTCCGGCGTTGAAGATCGGCTGCGTGGCCTGTGCCTCCATGGTCCATAACAGAGACGGGCTTGAGAATAATGCATTCAGCGCATTTGACCCAAAACCACCTTGACCAGTCAGTGGCAGTTGCGGGAACTCCTGCGCAATCGCTTCGCCGATCGTGGCATTTTGTGCTCGCACCGTCGCTTCAGCTTCGAGCACATCCGCACGCCGCTCCAGCAGCTTCGAGGGGATTCCAGCAGGCAGGCTCGGCGGGTCAGGCTGCTCGATCAGAGGTTTGCCCCGAGGCACTGGACCCGGTTGCTGACCAAGAAGTATGCGGATCGCATTCTCTTCCTGCGCAATCTCCTGCTCGATCTGCGGCAGCTGCGCCGTCGCCGTGTACAGTGTCTGTTGCACTTCAAACAAGTCGACGTCGGAAGCCGCTCCGCCTTCTACCAGCTGCTTCTCGATCTCGACATACTCCTGCCGCGCCTTGATCGTGTTCTGCGTAATCTCCAGCTGGTAGTCATACTCCCGCAGCTGAAAATAGTCCGCCGCAACCTGCGATACCACCGTGGTCAACACTGACTTCTTGGCCCACTCCTGTGAAAGCAGCTGAGCACGTGCTGACTCCGTTGCCCGGCGATAACGACCCCATATGTCGACGTTCCAGGTGCCGCTTACGAACAGCGCCCCCTCGTTAACCTGGTAGGCCGGGAAGAGTGATGAATCCTTCGGCTGTTGCTGCTGAATGATCTCGGCACCGGCATTGATCTGGGGATATTGGGCGGAGCGCGTGATTTTGAACTGCGCCTGCGCCTCCAGGATGCGCGCTGCCGCCACCTGCACATCGAAGTTGTTCTTGCGAGCAGTCCGGATCAGCTCCTGCAGGACCGGGTCCTGAAACACATCAAACCATTTTTGATCGCCGAATGACCCTGCCGCCGACTGCGACGAACTGTTGTCAAGACTCGCATGGACGTCAGCAGCTTCCTCTGCTGCCTGGCCCCGATACACCGTTGGGGCCTGCACTGCCGGACGCTTATAGTTCGGTCCTACTGAACAGCCCATCACGGCAAGAGTTGCGACTGAAGCAAAAAAGCAATGAACTCGTTTCAAGCAGCCCCTCCCGTCTGCCCACCATCAGCCGGCCCTATCGCGGCCTTATGCTTACCAGTGCGAAGAATGATCTTCTCGACCACCGTGAACGTTACCGGCACCAGGAAGATCGCAATCAATGAGGCCGCGAGCATACCGCCGATGACGACCGTACCCAACGTCTGCCGGCCTACTGCACCCGAACCATTTGCAAACCAGAGTGGGACGCAGCCCAGGATGAAGGCAAACGCCGTCATCAGGATGGGCCGCAGACGCAGCCTGGCTCCGGCAAGGGCTGCTTCCGCCGGAGTTTTGTCGCCCTTCTCATACTGATCTTTCGCAAATTCCACAATCAGGATGGCGTTCTTGGCCGCCAGTCCAATCAGCATGATCAAGCCGACCGACGTATACACGTCACTGTCGAACTTACGTAAGGTGACGGCGATGAACGCGCCCAGAATCGCGATCGGTGTACTCAGCAGCACACTGAAGGGCAGCGACCAGCTTTCATACTGGGCTGCGAGGATGAGGAACACGAATGCCAGCGACAGGCCATACACAGCCGTGGTCGAAACACCATTCGCTGCCTGCTGCTCCTGGTAGGAAATGCCTTCGTAATCAAAGCCCATTTCCTTCGGCATGGTGTCCTTGAAGACCTGCTCCATGGCTTCGCGCGCTTGGCCCGAGCTGTAGCCCGGTGCTGCTGCCGCATTCAGCTGTGCTGCTTCGTACTCGTTGTATCGCAGGATATATTCCGGTCCCGAGATCGCCTTGGTATTAGTGATTGCACTCAGTGGCACCATCTTGTTTGTGCTGTTCTGCACGTAGTAACGAGAGATGTCATCCGTCGTCTTGCGATAATCCCCCTCCGCCTGCACATACACCTGCCACTGCCGGCCAAAGCGGTTAAAGTAATTCACCAGGTAGCCGCCGAGGAACGACTGCATCGTCTCATATGCATCGCCCAAGCTGACCTGCTGCTTCTCTGCCTTGTTCCGATCCAATTCGATATAACGCTGCGGCACCGCCGGCAGGAAGCTGGCCAGGACGCCCGCGAGTTCCGGCCGCTTGTTGCAGGCAGCTGTAAACTTTGCAACCTGCGCTGCCAGGAAATTTGGATCCGTGGAACCGGAACGGTCTTCAAGCACGAATGTCACACCGCCCGAAGTACCCACGCCGGGGATCGATGGCGGCGGGAACGAGAAAGCCATGCCTTCCGCAAGACCACCCAGCTGCTGCTGAATATGCTGGTTGATCGCACCCAGCTGCCTGCCAGGATCCTTTCGCTGATCCCACGGATCGAGCGTCACGAAGAAGAATGCGTTATAGGTCGTCTGTGTAAATGTCAGCAGGTTAAAGCCGATCACCGACGTGATGCTCTTCACCCCTGGCGTCGCCCGTACTATTTTTTCCACTTCTCTTGCCGCATCGCCGGTTCGCTGCAGCGAAGCAGCCTGTGGCAACTGCAGACCAAGGAACAGATAGCCCTGGTCTTCCTGAGGGAGGAACGAGCTTGGCAGACTCTTGCCCATGTACGCCGCAACGCCACTCACCACCAGGATGAATAATAGCGCCAGCACAGAGTTCCGGATCAGCCTCGAAGACACCCGGATATAACCATTGGTGAGTCGTTCAAAGCCATTATTGAACCAGCCAAAAAATATCCCGAGCGGACCGCGCGTCTTCTTCTTCGGCTTCAGCAACAGCGCGCAAAGTGCAGGACTGAGCGACAGCGCGTTGAATGCCGAGAAGATCACGGAGATGGCAATCGTGATCGCAAATTGCTGATACAGGCGGCCCGTGATGCCGGCAACGAAGATCGTCGGAATAAAGACGGCAGAAAGAATCAGTGCCGATGCGATGATCGGGCTCGAAACCTCGCGCATCGCCTGCTCTGTCGCAGCGACGGAGTCCATGCCTTCTTCAATATGGTGCTCCACCGCTTCGACCACAACAATGGCATCGTCGACCACCAGGCCGATGGACAACACCAGTCCGAACAAGGAAAGCGTGTTGATCGAGAATCCCAGCAGCGGGAAGACAACGAACGTACCAATCAGCGAAACCGGCACAGCCAGTAGAGGAATCAGCGTCGCCCGCCAGCCCTGGAGGAAGAGATAGACCACGATAATGACCAGCACCAGCGCGATCACCAGCGTCGTGATGATCTCGTGGATACCGGCCTGCACCGCCAGCGTCGTATCCAGACCAACGTCGTAATCCATGTCGGAGGGGAAGCGTTGTTTGAGCTGCGCCATCCGTGCACGAACATTCTTTGCCGTCTGTACTGCGTTTGAGCCGGGTAGCTGGTAAACCGCCAGAATCGCCGAGGGATCACCGTTGAAGCGCCCCTTCAGGCTATATGTCTGTGAGCCAAGTTCCAGGCGCGCGACATCCTTCAGCTTCAGCGTGGCGCCATTGGTTAGAGAACGCACGATGATGTTGCCAAAGTCTTCCGGCGTCACCAGTCGACCCTGTGTTCGGACCGTGTAGGTGAACTCCTGCCCGGCGGGCACTGGCTCTCCGCCGACCTGGCCGGCAGGATTCACGTTGTTCTGCGCATTGATCGCAGAGACGATATTCGGCACCGTGATGCCGAGCGAAGCCAGCCGATCCGGCTTTACCCAGATACGCAGTGCATATTGTCCTGCACCAAAGACTTGTACGCGGGAGACACCCGGGACACGCGTGACTTCATCCACCAGGTTGATGTAGCAGTAGTTCGCGAGAAAAATCGCGTCGTAGGTTCCCTTCGGCGAAGACACCGGCAGCAGCATCAGCGGCGAACTCAGCGACTTCGTTACCGTCACGCCGCCTGTTACCACCTGTGCCGGCAGCTGTGAGGAGGCCTGCGAGGTACGCAGCTGCGTCAACACCTGGTCAATATTCGGATCGGTCTTTACGCCGAAATCGACAAAAATCTGCGACTGGCCATTACTCGCATTCACCGAGTACATGTAATTCATGTTGTCGACGCCGGAAATCTGTTCTTCAAGCGGAGTCGCCACGGACTCTTCGAGCGTCTTCGCGTCGGCACCCGGATAGGTCGCCTGCACCAGGATCTCGGGCGGAACAATGTCAGGAAATTGCGCCACAGGCAGAGAGGTCATGGAGACCGCTCCGACGATCACCATAACGATGGCGATCACCATGGCGACGATGGGTCGCCGGATGAAAAAATGAGCCATGGTCTAGTGGTTCTCCGTAGCGTCGTTCACTGCTGAAGGTGCAGGTTTGATGGAGGCGTCTACTTTTGGATTGACCGC
>CAZZYN010000039.1:0-34734 GCA_964658265.1 uncultured Acetobacteraceae bacterium
GATAGACCGGGATCTCTCCATGGTCTTCACTGGTAAAAAATAGTGCAGAGGCATCAGGCGCCCAGGCGAATTCATCGATCGAACGATCGAAACCCGGTAGCAGCTCTCTTGTCTGCTTTGTCTGTCGATCCAGCAGCATCAATCGAAAACGATCACTCTCATAACCGTTCCGCAACTGCGACCGGTACGCCAGGTACTTGCCGTCAGGCGAGTAGGCCGGGCTGAAATCGCCCCCTGGGCTCGGACTTACCTTTTCCGGCCTGGCCGCCGGATCATCAAGCTTCAGCGTGAAGATATCCGAATTGGTGCTGATCGCCGGTTCTGCGTCCAGGTTCTCTTCGAAGGCGATCTCCCTGCCGTCCGGCGAGAAGGCATAGCCATCCGGACCACCCAGCGAAAACAGCGGCACATTGTGCGTATCTCCCGGATTCAGATCGCGCGGCATCCCCCCGTCCACTCCAACCAGGAAAAGATGCGAACGCTTGTCGCCGGTAAAGCTGTTCCAGTGGCGCGCGAGCAGCCCCGTAAACACCTTTGCTTTTACCTGCGACTTCGCCAGCTCATCATCCCGCTTCTTATCGCATTCGTCCTGTTGCGGGCCGGGTACACAGTCAGGGTAGACAGCCGAAGTAAACAGGATGCTCTTTCCATCCGGCGACCACAGCGCCCCATCCGCCCCGGTACTCAGCGAAGTCAGCTTGTGCGCCTCCCCTGCATTGCCGGTCGCATCGTCAAAGTCCGCGAGGTACACCTGCTGTTCACCATCGCGGCTGCTGAGGAAGAGGATCTGCTTGCCATCCGGTGAAAAGCGGCCGCGCGTTTCGCCTGCCATCGATGCGGTCACCGGCTTCTCGTCGCCGCCTGCCGCCGGCACAATCCATAGGTGCGTCGTTCGCAGATTGTGCTCCAGGTCGGCATCGGTGACAGAAAACAGCAGCCACTTACCATTCGGCGAAATGGCCATATCGCCTAGCCGCCGGATCTTCATCAGGTCGGTGAATTCCATGGGCCGCCGTGTCGCCGTGCGGACCGGCGGCAGCACCTGGGCATCGGCAACCGCCATGCAGGCAGTCAGGGCAAGAACGAATCGGATGATCAAAGCTGCGATCGGACAACGGGTCGGCATGGTTCTCCGTGCGGGCGGGTCGGCCGACTCAGTGTACTGTCCCGAACCTCTGCTCCGAAAACAGATTGCGCGCAGGGAAGGGTGCTGTGTCCTTTCTGGAACCAGCCGCGTCTACTATGAAAGTTGCGGTCCGTATTGAACCGGGATTGAAGGAGAGACTGTCCTTGAAGTTGCTTGCGCAAGCCTTGCTGGTCATCGTGCTGTACTCCGGTGTGCGGTCTGTTGCCGCGCAGGCGACCTATACCGTAACGCCCTCTTCTGACCAGGGCTTCGGCCAGATGGATACCTCGGCGCCGGCTACCCCTCCCGACCAGATCATCCAGAAGTTTGCCGCGAAAGAAAGCGAGTTCCGGCGAGCTCTCGATCAGTACACCTACACCCGCGAGGTGCGCGTCGAAACCATCACCGAGGACGGCAAGGTCGATGGCCGCTATGAAGAAGTGGCCGACATCTCCTACGGCCCGGATGGTCACAAGCTGGAGCACGTCACCTTTGCCCCGGCCAACACCATGGAGCGCATCACCATGTCCCCTGCTGACTTCTCGGACATCGAGCACCGTCTGCCATTTGTCCTGACTGCTGAAGACATTCCGGCCTATAACGTCACCTACGTGGGGCGCCAGAAGGTCGACGAACTCAATACCTACGTTTTCGATGTCGCCCCAAAGCGCTTCGAAAAGAACCGCCGCTACCTGCAGGGGCGCATCTGGGTCGATCAGCAGGACCTGCAGATTGTTCTCGTCAGCGGCAAGAATGTTCCGGACGACACCCGTAAAGGTCACGAAGACCTCTCCCCACCCTTCACGACCTACCGTGAACAGGTGGATAACCAATACTGGTTTCCCGTCTATACCAAGGCCGATGCGACGCTGCATTTCTCCGGCGGCAGCGGCTACCTCTCTCAGGATGTCCGCATCCGTTACGTGGTTCGGTATAAGGATTACAAGCGTTTCCGCTCAACCGTGAAGATCACCTTCGACGGACAGGACATCTCGAATGATGGGAAGGGGGACGGAAAAGGTGGCACTGGCACGCAGACGCCGGCTCCAGCTACGCCGCCTGCACAAAAGCCGCCGCAATAGCAACGACGGCTCTTACCCGACGACAACCCGGTGCAGTGCTGTTTCCAGGATGGTCTTATCAATTACCAGGCCAGCCGCCCGGCTGGTTCGCTTCCGGTAAAGGGCCGTCGTCTCGCAGAGCACCACCACGTCTTCAATCTCGGCCGGGTTCGCCACTTCCTCCAGAACGCGTCCGCAGAATCCCTCCTCCGTCATACCCTGCAGCAGGAAGCCGCGCCGGATCGCATCAGCAAGGTAGAACCTGGCTACTTCTCCGAGCACCCGCTGTACTTCCGGAGAAATCTCGTGCCGGTTCGCCTCGATCACGGCCGCGCCCGGCAGCGAAATCTTGATGCCGAAGGTGTTGTCGAGCTCGCTGTCCGGCTCAAAGACCACTGCCGTAGCGATCACAAGGACGTTCTGCAATTCGGAAGTGCTTTCGATCAACGCGTCCAGTTCCGTCAGCAGCTCTGGATCGCTGTGCTGGTAGGCGAGGTCGATCCGCGGCAGCAGCAGCATCACTTTCTGCCGTTTGTAGCTGCGCACGATACTTTTCGCCTTCGCCAGGGCATCCGAATCGCGCGTGTTGTAGACAGTGATGATGTGTTCCATCCCGGCCATCTTGGCAATGGACTGCGCCAGGCTCTTCTTGCCACTCTGGTTGGGTCCGATAATCAGGACCTCGTTGCCAATTTTCAGATCCTGGTAAGCCGCTGGATGTCTCGCCCGATCCACCAGGTCGGCGATCGATTCCAGCAAATCATCCATGCCCGCCAGCCGCGGATGCAGCGCACTCACCGGCTCCTCTTCCAGGCTGAGGTTGATGCGTTCCTTGCGTTTGCGGAATTCGGAGACAAACTCAATGAACGCAGGCAGCGCTGCCACCGACCCGACCACTGTCGCGAAGACGAGCAGCTCTTCCGTGATCAGAAGCGCGTTTTCGCCGCCCAGCAGGCCGTTCCACATAGCCGCAGCATACCAGCAGGCCTTCTCCCTGCCTGCTTCCAATGACGCATGCGGCCCCGGCAAAACTGGCTAGTTGAGTTGGGTCGAGTACAGGTTCACTACGGATGTCTGCGCCGTGACCAGCGGTCTGTCGCCCGGATCAAGCCCGATCAGCCGATAGTCCAGTACATCCGAAGAGCGGACATTTTCGAGCGCCGCGACCCTGTGCTCCCGGTGATCGCCTGCCGCGCTGAGACGATAGATCGGCTTGCCCGGCTCCGCAAAATCTTGGAAGTACAGCGTCCGGCTGTCCCGCGTCCACACCGGGTCCGCGATACTGTGGCTGGAAATCTCCTCCCATTTCCCGGTCTCCCGGTCGCACAGCATCAGTGCTTTCTGGTCAGCGCGGATCGCAGCAAGGAAGCGGCCGTCCGGCGAGAGCCTGGGACTGAACAGGCCTTCTGAACCCGGCAACAGGGTCGTCTTGCGGGTAGCCAGATCCAGCAGGTAGATCGCCTTTACCTGGTTGTCGGTTCCCATGGCATCCGGTACCCGTCCGTAAACGAGGGATTGCCCATCCGCGGACCAGTCCGGATCCGCCTGATTGCGATTTTCATCCAGTACCGGCTGCACACCGCCGCCCGAAGCGTCCACCAGATACAGCTTCCAGCGGCTGCCGGGCTGCTGGGCCATTACGGCTAGACGATCGTTGTGCGGCGACCACTTCATCACGAACACGTGGAACGGCGGCGACAACAACTGCAGTCGTTCACTGCCGTCCACCCGGCTGCGCCAAAGCGAGCCGTCCGCCGCATTCAACCACGCGACCCACTGGCCATCCGGCGAATATGCCACCAGTGATGTCGACGCCAGGCTCGCGGTCAAGGGAACGAACTGGTTCCCCGCCGCAGAGAAGGTAAGCATCTCCCAGCGCGAGTTGGCGCCAACAAAAAACACTCGCCTGCCTTCCGGGGCTGTCGCAGGAGCACCAAACTCGAGAGGACCATTGGTCACCATGCGCGGCTGGGCGGCGATGCCGGTCCTCAGCCAGGTACGCCACCACACCGGCTCGTCCATCTCCCAGATATTGGCCGACCCACTGTGGGAAGACTGAAAGACGAAGTGCTTTCCGTCCGCCGTCCAACTGCCGCAGCATTCGTTGGCCGGCCGTGTCCAGCCGCTCAGCAGCGGTCGCAGGTGGGTTCCCCCCGCAGACAATTCCCACAACGAGGCGCGCCGGTCCGCTGAGTCGAGAATAGTAAACCGCAGCAGCGTGCCTTTCGGGTTCCAGCGCAGCCAGAAAGCCCTGCCCGGCACCGTCGCAAAATGCCGCCGCTCGCTGCCGTCACTCTTCACCGTGTAGAGTTCGTTGCCAGTCGAAAACAGGATGTGCAAACCGTCCGGCATCCACGTGGCGTCATGCGCCAGCACATCCGCCACACGGCGTGCGTTGCCGCCAAGCGTCGGCACAATCCACAACGGTTGCTCCGAGAGTGGCGGCAAATGGTTGCGGACCACCAGCTGCGACCCGTTCGGCGATATCGAGCCAATCAGCGGCGACTGGATACCGGACGGCAGACTCAGCGTGCCCAGCTCGCCATTGGCAATCAATGCCTCCGCAAGCACCGGATTGCCATCGGCAATTTGCGAGAAGTAGATCCGGGCCCCGTCGACGGCCGTGCTTGAAAGGCTTTCAATATCCCACATGCTCGCAAGCACGCGGCCGGAATAGGTCAGCTGTGTGATGAGAGCCGGTTCAGTACGAGTCGGCAGCAAAGCCAGCACCGTGAATGCCAGCAGCAGGATGAGAAGAACCAGCGACACTCGTAAAAATGCAGGCGGCTTTGCGCCCGAAGTCATGGCATCTATGTTCGGAGCCGACGTTTCAACCTCTGCCTGGTCAGCAAAGCGCTCCAGCGCCTGCCCGGGTAGATCTTCTGGCTCAGGCTGGAGATCTGCGACCTTCTCCTGTTCCAACACCGCCGGGGGTGACGCCTCGAACCGCACGGGCGCAATAAAACGATAGCCCCTGCGCGCCAGTGTCTCGACGAACACGGGATTCTCCGCCGAATCCCCAAGTGCATCGCGCAGCTTGTTGACCGCGGTTCCCAGCCCATGGTCAAAATCGACGTTGGTCTGTTCGCCCCAGATACGGCGCTGCAACTCCTCCCGCGTTATCACCTCATTCGGGCGCTCGAGCAGCATGGCCAGTACTTTGAAGGGCTGCCCCTGGATGCGCACGCGATGGCCCAGCTTGCGAAGCTCACCCGACTGTAGATCAGCCTCGAACAGGCCGAACTCCACCTTGACCCCTCCCTGAGACCCGGTTTCTACGATGGCCTCCTCTGCACTGCCGCCACATCTGCCACTGTCACCATGATAAAAGTTGCCCGCTTCGAATAGCGTTCACCGCCTTAGACGGTTTACCTCCTGCTGCAAACTGCTCTATATAAACGACTTAATTGTTCATGTGCAAAGGAGCCAGAGATGAGCTGCGGATGATTGCGATGAAGTTTATCAGTATAGGAACTTTCTCCACTGCCGAGTCTCAAGGTTTGCTGGCCGCCCCAGCGCCGCTTATCAGGACAGGCGATTTCTGGAGGAGTAGCAATGAAGGTAGTACCAGGCAACAGGTTTTCCGGGCCCCGTCTCTGCAGCACAACATTCCGCGTTCTCGTTCCACTCGCTATCGCATGCGTTTCGGCCGCATCGGCGTTCTCGCAAACGGATACAGCCCGCATCCAGGGCTCCACTGTCGATCCGTCCGGCGCAGGCATTGCGAATGCCACCGTAACCGTCACCAGCGTCGACCAGGGCACCACGACCACGGTCACCTCGGACGGCAGCGGTAACTTCGTCGTTAACGCGCTGCCACGCGGCAATTACAAGATCGATGTCAGTGCTCCCGGCTTTCAGGCTGTCAGCCAGAACATCACCCTGCAGGTCTCCCAGGTGCAGGCACTCAACTTCAAGCTCGCCACGGGCGCTGTCACCTCCCAGGTCATCGTGAATGACGCCGCACCCCTGGTCGATGTCGACTCTTCTTCAGTCGGCGAGACAATCGAAGGCCGCCAGGTGACAGAGCTGCCGTTGAATGGACGTAACTTTACCTCGCTCGCCCTGTTGACCCCGGGCGTCACGCGCGGCAACTATGGCAACTCGGCCTCCGGCGTGAACGGCGACGCAGAAACCTTCCGCAACTCGTCTTCAGGCGGCGGCTCCCTGTCATCCAACGGTCTCCGACCCCAGGCGAACAACTACCTGCTGGATGGCATCGACAACAACGAGTCGCTGGTCAATACACTCAACTTCTTTCCGAACATCGAAGGCACACAGGAGTTCCGCGTCAACACCAGCACCGCGCCGGCAGAGTTCGGACGCGCGGGCGGCTCGATCGTGCAATCCTCGATCAAGTCGGGCACCAACCAGCTTCACGGGTCGGCCTTCCTTTTCTCCCGCTCCAGTCTTTTTGACGCCAACCCGAACTACCGCTTCCTCGGCGCGCCGGACACCAAGGTCCTGCCCTTCAAGCGCAGCACGTTTGGCGGCTCTGCCGGCCTGCCCGTCCTGAAGGACAAGATTTTTCTCTTCGGCGATTACCAGGGATCGCGCGAGACCACCCCGTTGAACTCCCAGCTGCTGACCGTACCGACCGTCAAGATGCGTGGCGGCGACTTTACCGAGCTGCTCGGCCAGGGCACCACCATGGCGCCCGCTTTCTGCAAGCCGCCGGTTGTTGTGAATGGTGGCATCTACGATCCGGAAACCTGTGCGCAGTTCCAGGGCAACATCATCCCGCAGAGCCGGCTCAACCCGGCAGCCGTCAACTATCTCAATGCCTACCCGACGCCGAACGCACCTGGCACCAATAACGGTACTGAGAACAACTACCAGACCATCCGCGTCGACACCCGCCACTTCAACACGTTTGACGTGCGCGCCGATGCGAACCTCGGCCCCAAAGATCGTGCCTTCGCCCGCTTTATTTACGACAACAGCGACTTCACGCGTACCTCTGAATTCGCACTGTTGCCCGCAGGCTTCGCTTCCGGCGAGAACCTCGTGCACGGCCGTGGTTACGCCCTCGGCGAAACCCACACCTTCACGCCGAACGTCATCAATGAGCTGCGCGTTGGCTACAACCGGTACACCTTCGCCAATAACCCGGTGTTCTCGGGCACGCCCATCTCGGCGCCCCTCGGCATCGTGAATGCCAACCGGAACGCCAACCTCGGTGGTGGCGCCCTCATCGGCGGCAACCAGAATCAGCTTGAATACACCGGCGACTACGGTACCTACGCCGTGCCGGAAAACACGTACCAGATCAACGATGCCACCACCTGGAGCCGCGGCCGCCACACCTTCAAGTTCGGTGCAAGTGGTATCCGCCGCGACGTAGCCTTCTTCCGGCCGATTGCCGGCAAAGGCTACTTCCAGATCGGTAATGGCGACTTCACAGGTTACGAGGTCTCCGAACTACTGGCCGGCTTCGTCGACAACTACAGCATCGGTGCGCAGAACGGCTTCTTCGGCACACGCAATTACGAAGTCGGCGGCTTTGTGCAGGATGACTGGCGCGCCACGCAGCGGCTGACCCTGAATATGGGTTTCCGCTACGACCTGATCACCTTCCCGACCGAAGAGCACAATCGCCAGGCCGCGCTGAACCCGACAAACGGCACGATTGAGCTTGCCGGGGTCAATGGTGTTTCCCGCACCATCATCAATAACAACTACACCAACTTCGCACCGCGCTTCGGATTTGCGTATGACGCCTACGGCACCGGCAAGACAGTTCTGCGCGGCGGCTATGGCATCTTCTACTTCCTCGATCGTGGCGGCATCGACAACCAGCTTGGTCAGCAGGTTCCTTACGGCGGCAGCGTCAGCTATGCCGCATCAGCCGGCTACCGGGTCACGTTCACCGGCCAGGCTCCGCAGAACACGCTGAACAATGCCGCTGCCACGCAGCCACTGCCGCTGCCGGGCTATCCGAACTTCGACCCCAACAACCCGCCGGCTGGCATCAACGTCTTCGCAGTTGAAAAGACCGAGAAACTCCCGTCCGTACAGCAATATGATCTGCAGCTGCAGCAGCAGTTTGGCGAGAAAATGGTCGCCACCATCGGTTTCGTCGGCAACAAGAGCACGCATCTTGCGACTGGCTACAACTACAACAACAAGCCGCTCGGCGCACCAGCGTCGCAGGCCAACAGCTTTCCCACCCTGGGCCAGGTGGTGCTGAACATCAACAACGGCACAGCCCACTACAACAGCCTGCAGGCCCAGCTCAACTACCGTGCCGCCAAGAACCTGACCCTCACCACTTCGTACACCTTCTCGCACAACATCGACGACACAGACGGCTACCTCGGCTTCTATGCGGTGAGCCAGCTGTATGTCTATGACAACCGCATCAACAAGGGCAATTCGTCACTCGACCAGAAGAATGTCTTTGTCGCCAGTGCCTTGTATGACCTGCCATTCGGCCACGGTCATGCCATCGGCAGTAACTGGGGTCGCGGGCTTGAACTGGCGGCAGGAGGATGGCAGATGAACACGATCGTGCAGGCAGAAACCGGCACACCGTTCACGGCACTCTTCAATCAGTACGGCGGAAACTACAGTATCCGTGCGAGTTCCAATGGACCGATCGTGACGCCGCACAGCATCAGCGGCGCCTATGTTGCCAACACGTTCTACATGCCGCCAGCCGGCCAGGAAGGGAACGTGGGCCGCAACGCGATCTACGGACCCGGCTTTGCTACCGGCGATGTGTCGCTCTTCAAGACCCTGCACGTCACCGAGCGTTTCGGCGCCGAGCTGAGGGCTGAAGTCTATAACGTCACCAACACGCCTCAGTTCACCAACCCGGACGCTAACGTGACCGACGGCAACTTCGGCCGCATCACCAGTACACGGCAGGCTTCCGAGCGGCAGATGCAGATGGCTGTCCGCTTCACCTTCTAACTGCAGCAACTACCCTCGACAGTGCCGCTTTCTGAATTCGGGACGCGGCGCTGCGTCGGTCTTGTATCGTTCTATTCCTCACTACGAATTCGTCTCCCTGCAAAGGTCTGCCATGCTGCGCCGTTATGCCATCCTGCTCTTTCTGATATTGCCGGTATCTGCGCTGGCAGGTACGCAGGCAGCCGCCAGCCAGGCTAAGCCCGTGATTCAGAAAGTCGATCCCCCAGACTGGTGGGTCAACATGACCGGAGAAATGGCAACACCTATGCTGCTACTGCACGGCGAACACTTCGACGACGCGAAGTTCTCCGTCTCATCCGGCGTAAAAATTGCCCGTTCCCTGGTTTCCCCCAATGGACACTGGGCCTTTCTCTGGATCTCAATAGCCGCGCGTCAGCCACTCACCGTCCACATCAGCGCATCGAACATTGCCGGCTCGGCTGCCTATGACTTTCCACTACAGGCGCGAAAACCAGCCTCCGCCGGCTTCCAGGGGTTTTCCTCCCGCGACGTGATCTACCTCATCATGACCGACCGCTTTGCTGACGGCGACACCAGCAATAACGCGCCTGCCAATGATCCTGATCCGATCGATCGATCGAAGCCGCGCGGCTGGCACGGCGGCGATTTCCGCGGCATCGAGCAGCATCTCGATTACCTGCAGCAACTCGGCGTCACCACCCTCTGGACGACTCCGGCCTACAACAACAATCCTTCGCCGCAGGCGTATCACGGGTACAGCGCAACCGACATGTACAGTGTCGATCCACACTTCGGCACGCTGGCCGATTACCAGCACCTCGCTGCAGCTGCCCATGCACGCGGCCTCAAAATGGTGCTCGATACGGTGCCGAATCACGTGGGTCCGCGTCACCCGTGGACCATCGATCCGCCAACTCCCGACTGGTTCCACGGCACCGTCGCGCATCACGATGTCGCAGAAGGCAATTTCCAGTCGATCCCCGATCCGCACGCAGCACGCCTCAACAGCAGGGACGTGACCGAAGGCTGGTTTGCCAACATCCTGCCGGATATGAACCAGGAAAATGCGCTGGTCGCGCAATACCTCATCCAAAATGCGGTCTGGTGGGTCGAGTCTGCCGGTCTCGATGGTCTGCGCCTGGATACCTTCCCCTATGTCGGGCGCGCCTTCTGGCATGACTTTCATATGCAGCTTCACAGTCTCTATCCACACCTCACCACGGTCGGCGAAGTCTTCAATCGCGATCCCGTCATCACCTCCTACTTCGCTGGAGGACCCGAGCATAGCGGCATAGACACAGGGCTGGACACGCCATTCGATTTCCCCATCTACTTCACCCTGCGCGACGTCTTCATCCGCAAGGCGCCCGTCACAACGCTGGCGAATATGCTGGGCAACGACTGGCTCTATCCGCATCCGGAGCGGCTGGTGCCTTTTCTTGGCAATCACGACACCACACGTTTTCTGTCAGAGCCGGGTGCGGATATCGCCGGGCTCAAGCTGGCATTCGCTGTACTGGCAACCCTGCGCGGGACGCCGCAGATCTACTCCGGCGACGAGATTGCCATGCGCGGCGGCGAAGATCCTGACAATCGCCATGACTTTCCAGGTGGCTTCCCTGGAGACCCCGCCAGTGCCTTCACTGACACCGGCAGGGCTGGCGACCAGCAGGAGGTTTTCGACTGGGCCAGCCAGTTGTTCCGCCTGCGAGCGTTGCATTCCGCACTGCAGACCGGCGCCTTGCAGACTGTCTTTGTAGATACGACAGCCATTGCTTACCTGCGTACGGATGACCTGTCGCGGGGATGCAGTCCAGGAAGCAGCGAACATCTTCTCGCCATCGTAAATAACAGTGATGCAGGCCGCGACCTCACCTTTGAGCTCAATGACACGGCACTCTCTGGCTGTACAGGTTTTACCTCCCTGCTCAGCTCGCCCGTAAGGTCGCGCATCGAAGGCAGCAGGCTACACATCTCCATGGCAGCCAGGCAGTTCGTTCTCCTGACCGCTTCCGCGCAATAAAACCTACTAGGATTTAGTCTGGCTAGACTCTCTCTAGATAGGATTGACGGATGACTGGACGCCTCGCGAACAAAGTTGCGTGTATTACTGCAGCCGGGCAGGGAATCGGTAAAGCTACAGCTTTAATGTTTGCTGCGGAAGGCGCAGAGGTATGGGCGACGGATATCAACCCGAAGACTCTCCAGGCACTAAAGGTCGTCAACCCTTCTATCAAGACAGAAGTACTGGATGTTCGCAGTGCGGATGCCGTGCATGCTCTCGCCGTCAAGGTCGGAGCAGTCGATGTTCTCTTCAATTGTGCCGGGTATGTCCACCAGGGGGATATATTCGCCTGCACACCAGAGGATTGGGATTTCTCATTCGACCTGAATGTCACTTCTATGTACCGCACCTGCCGCGCCTTCCTTCCCGCAATGCTGGAGAGAAGAACAGGTAGCATCATCAACATGTCATCTGCTGCTTCCAGCATTAAAGGTGTCGCTAACCGCTTTGCCTACGGAACCACCAAGGCGGCAGTGATAGGACTCACAAAAGCAATTGCCGCTGACACAGTAGCATCCGGCATTCGCTGTAACGCAATATGTCCCGGAACGATAGAGACACCATCGCTTGAAGACCGGATGAGTGCACAGGGAGATATCGAAAAGGCGCGAGCTGCATTTACGGCTCGGCAGCCAATGGGCCGCCTCGGCAGGCCCGATGAAGTTGCCGCTCTGGCTCTCTACCTCGCCGCTGACGAATCTTCGTTCACGACAGGCCAGGTGCATATCATTGATGGTGGCTGGAATATTTAAGACCGCCCCTGGCTACCGTGAACCGGCCAGGGGCGTTGTTAGCTAATTAGTCGGCTTTGCCATCTTATCGTGCATGGCTGCCTTTAATACCCGGTACAAGATTGGCCAGCATTCCTTCCAGCTTTGTCTTGAATGATGAGGAGTACACATGGTCCTTCCCATCAACAAGTGCTGCCACACCCTGCGCTGCAACCTCAGCGGGCTGGCTTTCTTCTTTGCCTTCCTGGCCGACCTGGGTATTATCCATTCCTGCGCGGTGAAAAAAGTCAGTAGACGTGGGACCAGGTTGAAGAGCCGTCACGGTTACACCAGTGTCACGCAACTCATAGCGCAGACTCTGCGCAAATGACAGGACAAATGCCTTGGTTGCTGCATAGACAGCTTCTCTTGGAGCAACCATCTCTCCTGCAATTGAAGCCGTGAACGAGATTTTCCCATCACCAGCCGCCAGTATGTCTTTCACCACACTCTTTGCCAGCTGAATGGTGCCTGCACAATTAAGCTGGATCATGGCAGCTTTCAGCTCAGCTCGACAAATCGTTTAATCCTGTAAAGGTGCATCCGGGCCTGGTGACTTTTACAGGCAGCTTTCCTCCTGCGCAATCTCATCAACCCAATTATGTCGCTTTCCCGGCGACATATGCCGCATGGAGTTCAAGATGAACGATACCCTGCAACCGCAATCGGTCCGCTTTCCGCGCAGCGGCGAACATTATTCACCCATCGTCAATGAGACAAAGGACGGGTATGTGCACGCGCATGCGTTCCAGACAATAAACGCAGACGCCGCCGGTCTGTACGAGCTTTGGAGTAACGTCTCCCTGATACCGCGCTGGCAGGAGCACGTTGTTTCTTGTACACCACTCCGGGACGGTGTTAGTCACTGGGTGATGGGTAACCCTGAAGATCCGAATGGAAAGCGTGTCGAGTTCGATTCAGAACTTACTGAAAACAAGCCCGGACAAAAGCTTGCATGGAAGTCGATCACCGAAGGTGTTGAGCAGACGGGATCTGTAACGTTCACGCCGCATCCATCTGGCCGCGGCACTGTCGTTCTACTGCAGCAGATTGTCAAAATGCCCGGCGGCAAGCTCGGCAACATCGCAGCCTCTGTTGGGGCGCGTGGTCCGGGCCAGACCGTAATCGAAGATCTTCGCCACTTCAAGGAACTGGCGGAATCCGGTGCGATCCCTTCGGTGAAAAATCAGCCACATGGTCCCCGGGGTCTAACCGCATCGATCAAGGAATGGATGTACGGTGAAACTAATCCGACTCCGCCCGGCACCAGTGACGTTGCCTGAACTACTCAACACCTCAAAGCCACAGCACGGATCGGAGAATTATGAAGGCAGTATGTTGGATGGGCAAGAACTCGGTTGAAGTTCATACCGTCGCAGACCCCCAGATCATTAACCCGCAGGATGCAATTATTCGAATCACACGGACTGCGATCTGCGGGAGCGATCTCCACCTCTTTGATGGATACATTCCTACCATGGAATCCGGTGACATTCTGGGCCATGAGTTCATGGGCATCGTGGAAGAAGTAGGCAGCGAGGTAAAGAAACTAAAGCGCGGCGACCGGGTGGTGGTTCCTTTCACAATTGCGTGCGGAAGCTGCCTGTTCTGCAACAAGAATCTATGGTCACTCTGCGATAACTCAAACCCTAATGCTCACGTTGCGGAAGCGATGTACGGCTACTCAGGCTCTGCGCTCTTTGGGTATTCCCACATCTATGGAGGTTACGCTGGTGGTCAGGCTCAATATGCCAGGGTGCCTTTTGCTGATGTCGGGCCTATCAAAATAGAGAACGATCTACCGGACGAGAAAGTCTTGTTTCTTTCAGATATTTATCCGACCGGCTACCAGGGAGCAGAAAATGCCCGGATCGAGCCAGGCGACACTGTTGCTGTATGGGGCTGCGGACCAGTGGGCCTGTTCGCTATTGCCAGTGCCTACATGTTGGGCGCGGGGAAGGTAATCGCTATCGACAGATTCCCAGAGCGGTTGAAATTGGCGCGAGACTATTGCGGTGCGACGACGATTGATTACACCGATGAAGACGTGATTGTCGTTGAAGCTCTCAAAGACTTGACGGGCGGAATCGGCCCCGATAGCTGCATCGATGCTGTCGGTATGGAAGCTCATTCCTCCACTGCAGTCGGCGTCTATGACAAGGTGAAGCAGACGCTGAAACTGGAAACAGACCGACCCTTCGTTTTACGGCAGGCAATCCAATCAGTCCGTAAGGGCGGAACCCTGTCGCTGCCAGGTGTGTACGGAGGCGTTCTCGACAAGGTCAATTTCGGAGCAGCCTTTGGTAAAGGCATCCATATGTCGATGGGCCAGACGCACATGCATAAGTATCTACAGCCTTTGCTGAAAACAGTGGAAGATGGCCAGATTGATCCAAGCTTTCTCATCTCTCACCGCGTCGGTATCGAACAAGTACCGGAAATGTACAAGATGTGGCGCGATAAGCAGGACTCTTGTACGAAGATCGTTATCGATCCCTGGGTGGACACGACAGCCGCCTGAATCGGATTGCATGACAAATAACTCTGCACGAACGTACGGCCGGCCCTCCGGCAGGACCTTGATTGGTCTCGCCGGAGGACTGGCGTGTCTCGCTTTTGCTGTCAAACGTCGACGACGGCGCAATGACCTTGATGGCAAGCAGATTGTAATTACTGGTGGATCGCGCGGGTTGGGCCTGGCTATCGCAGAAGCCTGTCTGTCCCGAAGTGCAAATGTCTCGCTGGTTGCCCGTAGCGAAGCAGAACTGGAACGTGCACATAACCATCTCGCAGCTTATGTACAAGTCGATCGCCGGGTTTCAACCTATGTCTGCGATGTGAGAGATCGATTCGCTGTCCAGGCGCTCGTGGCCCGAATTCAGTCGGTCTCCGCTATCGACATCCTCATCAATAACGCCGCCGTGATTTATGTTGCGCCCGCTGAAGACCACGCCTGGTCCTCCTTTGAAGACTCGTTGCAAACTAACCTCGCGGGAGCTATTCACGCGTCGTATGCAGTCCTGCCGAATATGCTGGAACGCGGCTACGGGCACATTGTCAATATTGCTTCGATTGGTGGAATCGTGGCTGTGCCGCATCTGCTTCCATACAGCACCAGTAAGTTCGCGCTCGTAGGTTTCTCTCGAGGCCTCGCTGCTGAAATGGCAACAAAGGGCATTCAAGTCCTCACCGTGAGTCCCTGGCTCATCCGCACTGGTTCTCACCTGAAAGCACATTTTGCCGGACAGTCAAAGAGTGAATACCAATGGTTCAGTGCTGGTGCCACACTACCTTTAATATCCGTTAGTCCTGAATACACTGCGCTTTCTATCGTAAAAGCAATCGAACGGGGTAGCAGTGAGCTTCTTATCTCCCCGTGGAGTCACCTTGCAGGGTTGATTGGCACCATGGCACCTTCTCTGGCCACCAGGCTTTTGGGTGTCGTGAACAGCGTGCTTCCAAACGCCAGCGCGGATCGCAACACAGTAACAGGAGCAAGCTTGGACGAATCATCTCCTGACCCTATAAAGGATCTTGGCAGAAATGCTGCTTCTCGTTGGAACCAGTGAGCTCTAGTCTTTCATCCTCACCAACAGACAGCTATCTGCTTAAACAGATCTTCATAGCACAGCCATCTCATTCGTTTCGGTTCCTCATCAGATTCTCCATTGCAGCAAAGAAGCTCCCCTCAAATTGATTCGAGATCAGGCAATGTTCGTTCCGACCGGAAGTGCCGGCCATTTAACTGAAGAGATCGCTCGGCTGGGGCCATGGTTCCACAACATGGCTGTCGGCGGGTGCATGACTGCGCCGGATCACACGCTGGGAGACTTCCCATCAGTGAAGTGGCATCATCTGCAACAGACAATCCCGGCGGATCTTAAGGGTAAGTCAGTACTGGATATAGGCTGTAACGCGGGTTTCTACTCGCAAAGGTTTGCCGAACGTGGCGCCAGTCGCGTACTGGGCATCGACGCAAACAGCCGCTACCTTGAACAGGCTCAATTTGCTGCAAACGTGAACGGCTGCGATATAGAGTTTCGCAAATTATCGGTATACGAGTTGGATCAAGTAGAAGAGCAATTTGATTACGTACTATTCCTCGGGGTCTTCTATCACCTGCGTTACCCGCTGTTCGCTCTCGACAAGGTAGTTGAAAAGCTCCGAGGCAGGCTGTTATTCCAATCATTGATTCGCCCCAAGCACTTAGCACTGCGTCCCTTCCTGCCTCCACAAAGCGTTCCGTTCGAGGATCAGGCCATCTTCCAGCAGCCGGAATTTCCCCGCATGCATTTCATTGAGCATCAACTTGCTGGCGATCCAACAAACTGGTGGATCCCGAATGAAAGCTGTATCGAAGCAATCCTTCGAACCGCTGGTCTCCGCATTACAGGTCGCCCCGAAGATGAGACCTGGCTGTGCGAACGGGACGAACACAGTACCAGCGGGCTGCTGCTTCAGCAAAGTGAATTAAACGGTAGTCGCAGTTAAGCGTTGCCAGGGTCGTCCAACTCCAGCAGTCAGGTGAAGACAAGAATGGTAGAAGCAGTCATGTTATGGAACGAGCCCAACAATCTTTCTCACTGGAACTTCAAGCTCGATCCGGAGTGGAAGATATTCGCGCGAATGGTGCTCGAAGCCTCAGCAGCAATTCGAGCCGTCAATCCCCAACTGCCGATCGTGTTGGGAGGCGTCTCCTCGTGCGATCCTGACTTTCTACGGCTCATGAAGTCGTACGGTGTACTGGACGCCGTCGATGCTGTCTCGATTCACGGATTCCCACTTGATTGGAATCATTGGAGCATCAATGATTGGCCAGCCAAAGTAAAAGAAGCCAGGGAGATTGCCGGCAAGCCGGTGTGGATTGGAGAGGTCGGTGTATCTTCCTTTGGCGCCGAAGAAGTTCAAAAATTCGGTCTGGAAAGAACGCTGGATTTGGTTGCTGGTGAAGCCGAGCGCGTGCACTGGTATAGCCTGTTTGACCTCCCTCCCTCCTGGCCCGCTGAGACTCGCCACCGGGAAGCTGAAGGTAGCTCCTACTACCGGCACTACTATCTTGGATTGCTTCGCGAAGATGGCTCACCAAAGCTCGCCGAGAAGAGTTTTCCCGTCGATGGCTCAGTTGGCCTTTGCCAGTGGTTCCATTTCGAAGATCCGAGACTTGAGCAGGCTGCAAAATGGATGACGGATCACGGTGTTCGGTATCTCCGTACCGGTCTTAGCTGGGCAGATTCATACCGCCCCGGTGCAGATCTCTGGTTCGACCATCAGATGCAGGTGCTTGCTCCTTTTGATGTGACATTGACTCTCTGTTTTACGCCGGAACATCTCGGCCTTGAAGCCCATCACACCAGCCCTCCCAGCCTCACAAGTACGTTCGCCGACTTTGCAACCTGGGCTGTTCAGCGCTATGCAGCTGCTGCCCCCAACTCTTCCATGTCCAACGACAAGGCCCTACAACTCATATGAATAACGGCACGGCAAAACAGATATTAATTACCGGTGGTGCAGGGTTTGTTGGCTCTCACGTCGCCGATGGACTGCTGCGCGCTGGTCACGCGGTCCGCATCTTGGACGATCTCACTCCGCAGGTCCACAACGGCGTATTTCCTCCCTACCTTTCTCCTGAGGTCGAATTCATACAAGGAGACATCTGCGATGAGCGATTACTTTGCCGTGCTCTCCAGGGTGTGGATGCGGTCTATCACTTCGCTGCGGCAGTGGGCGTTGGCCAGTCGATGTACGAAATTAATCGCTACATGCGCGTCAACACACAGGGTACTGCGGCACTCCTGCAGGCCATCCTGAACACAAAGTCGAAAGTGACAAAATTAGTTGTAGCGTCCTCCATGTCTATTTATGGTGAAGGGGCTTACGAATGCACTGCGTGCCAATTACCAGTGGCCCCTCCTGTCCGCCAGATTCATCAACTCCGCGAGGGTAACTGGGAAGTTCGTTGTCCGCATTGCCAGGGTCAAGTCGCACCTGCACCCACTCGTGAGGACAAGCCTTCTGAACTGACCTCGATCTACGCCCTGTCCAAGCGTGACCAGGAAGATCTCTGCACTATCTATGGTCGAACCTATGGGCTGCCTGTAGTTGCATTGAGATTCTTTAACATCTATGGCACCCGCCAGGCGCTATCTAATCCCTACACCGGCGTAGCTGCGATCTTCGCTTCCCGGATACTGAATCGGCAGGCGCCGCTCATCTTTGAAGATGGAAATCAACAGAGAGACTTTGTCAGCATCCACGACATCGTTAAGGCTAACCTGCTCGCTCTGAATTACCGCGGCCCCGGGCCGTTGATCTGTAACATCGGCTCTGGTTCCCCGATCACCATCACCCGCATCGCCGAGATGCTGGGCCAGGCTCTCGGTACCAGCATCCGGCCAGTCATCACGAACAAATTCAGAGCTGGTGACATCCGCCACTGCTATGCCGACATATCAAGTGCTGCTGAACACCTTGGGTATACACCCTCTACAACTCATGCCGAGGGCTTTGCAGAACTTGCAGAATGGCTGGCCCAGCAGACTGCTGAAGATAACGCCGATCTTTCGCTGCGCGAACTCTCGCGCTTCGGGTTGACCGCTTGAATAGGAAGAGAGACCCTTTGACCGATCCAAATATGGTTTTGATTACGGGCGGAGCGGGTTTTATTGGTTCAAACCTGGCCGCAAGGCTGCTCCTCACAACCAACTCAATGGTGCGCATCCTTGACAACGTGTCGCGTCAACATGTGAATACGAACATCCAATGGCTGCAAAGTTTGCCCGGCGCGGTAGAGAGGCTGCAGGTTCACATAGGAGATGTAAGAAGCATGAGTGCCGTCATGCATGCCGCACAAGGCTGCGCTGAAATTTATCACTTGGCCGCGCAGGTCGCGGTGACCACCAGCGTCTCTGATCCGTTGGCCGACTTTGAGATTAACGCGGGCGGCACACTCAATGTGCTGGAAGCCGCAAGATGCCAGAAAGTCCTGCCGTTTGTCCTGTTTACATCAACAAACAAAGTGTACGGCCAGCTCAAGGCATTGAAAGTGAAGTCTTCCGGATCACGTTACATCGCCGAAGACACGGATTTCATTGGAAGCGATGAAGAAACGCCCCTTGACTTTCACTCGCCTTATGGATGTTCCAAAGGGTGTGCCGATCAATATGTACGCGACTACGCTCGCATTTATGGATTACCCACTGTAGTGCTTAGAATGTCCTGCATCTGTGGTCCCAGGCAATTCGGAACAGAAGATCAAGGTTGGGTCGCGCACTTCCTATACTCAATTCTTCGGGGCGATGACATAACTATTTACGGTGATGGACTGCAAGTCCGCGACATCCTGCATGTCGATGACCTGCTTGACGCCATGCAGTTAGTTCGAGGCGCAGCCGCTACAGTCGGCGGGCGCGTATTTAACGTCGGCGGAGGAATGGAGCGTGCGATTTCTGTGAATGAGATGATCGCTGCCATCGAAGGGAAACTGTCTATGAAGGGATCCAGGCACTTTGCGCAGGTGCGCCCGGGCGATCAGCCGATTTATGTATCAAATACATCGCTGCTGCAGTCGATGGCGGGCTGGAGCCCGCGACGCTCTATTGACCGGATCCTCGATGATCTTCAAGTATTTGCGCGGGAGAATGCCAGCGTTCGCACCAAGGCACAAAGCCCCTCTGCCTCCCTGTTTAGCGCAGAGGCGGTAGCGTGAAATATGCACTCGTAAATCCGCGCTGGACATTTGAGGGCTCAACCTACTTCGGTTGCCAGGATCCACACCTTCCATTAGAGCTGTTGTCCGCGCAAATGTTTCTTGAGCAGGCTGGGCATACCACCGTGCTTGTGGACGCCCACATGGAACAGCTTGAGGCCTCTCAGGTACGAGAGCAGCTCCTATCCTTCGTTCCTGATTTTCTTGTCATCCCGACCGCGCCGTCATATTTGTTTTGGCGCTGCCCCCAGCCCGAGCTTCTGGTTCCGCGCCGTTGGATTGCTGCCCTGCGTGGCCTTGGACGAAGCGTTTTAATCGGTCCCCATGGGTCCGCTACTCCAGGCGCGACACTCACAAAAACTGGTGCCGACATAGTCCTTCGCGGAGAGCCTGATCAGACGCTGGTAGATCTTGCTACCAAGGATTGGCACTGCATCCCGGGATGCTTCTGGATGGATCGAGGCAAGCTGCTGCAGACTTCCGGCTTAGGCGCCGTAGATATGCAAGCTGTCACTACCCTGGATTTCAGTCGCTATCCCGTAGAGCTGCACAAGCACCGCCACCACGTGTTTTCTGAACTACCATCGCACGTCCCAGGAAACCTCGGTGCGGAATTGGAGTTCGCCCGCGGCTGTCCGTGGTCCTGCTCATTTTGCAACAAGACATTGTTCCGTAATAAGTATCGGGAACGCAACTACCTGCACGTGATTGCAGAAATCGATCAACTTATCGATCGTGGCGTTGGCTACATCTACTTTATCGACGAGATCTTCGGCGTTGGTCAAAATGTGCGGAAGTTACTTGAGGCAATTGCTGAACGAAAGATTGCTATTGGCTGCCAAAGCCGTATCGATCTCTGGGATGAGGAGTCTCTGGCGCTGCTGGGTCGCGCTAACTGCATCTCGTTTGAATGTGGCATTGAGTCGATCACAGCAGAGGGTCGAGCCGCAATGCGCAAGAATTGCCGATTGAGCACCGAGCGCATCTCTGAATTGCTGGCAGTTGCCCGAAGACATATCCCGTGGGTTCAGGCGAACCTCATCAAAACCATAGATGACGATCCAGTCGCTGTGGCGTCATGGCAGCAAAAGATGCGTGAGGTTGGTATCTGGGTTTCTGAGCCAGTACCCATGTTTCCCTTCCCGGGAAGTCCACAATATGTTCAGACATTTAAGGCTGAACCAGATGACTTGGCATGGGAGCGCGCCCATGAATATTATCTGCAGCTATTCTCGGAACGCGGGTACAGCGATATACAGTCCCAGAGACCGCTGCAGCTGGAAGAGCTTGAATGCATGTCCTGATCACCACTGACACACAGGGTGGCGTGTGGGACTATTCTTTGCAATTAGTGCAGGGTTTACTGGCGCGAGACAGCAAGGTGACCATGGTCAGCATGGGGGGACTGCCAAGTCACTTGCAGGCACAAGAGTTGGCCCATCTCCAGTGTGAGTTCAAGAGCCACCTGATCTTCATTCCTACCGACTACCCACTGGAATGGATGCACAATGATCTTCGGCTTGCGGAAAGC
Source organism: uncultured Acetobacteraceae bacterium (assembly GCA_964658265.1). Taxonomy (GTDB): domain Bacteria; phylum Acidobacteriota; class Terriglobia; order Terriglobales; family Acidobacteriaceae. The sequence goes on from CAZZYN010000039.1 coordinate 21,156, forward strand.
CGAACGTTCCTTCGTAGCCTGCTAAGCACTTCCAAACCGGATCTGTTTCACACGAATCAATATTGCTATGGCGATCTTGATTGTGTAGTACCAATCGTTCTGGTTACGCACAGTGATGTAAGCAGCTGGTGGCTGAATACACGCGGCATCCCTCCGCCAGCCGATTCTTGGCACCGCCAGTATCATGGGATCGTTCGCAGAGGTTTGTCGGGCGCGGATGTCATCGTCTCTCCCTCTAAGTTTCAACTCGATCAGATAACCCTTCATTACGCGCTGACCGGTAAGACGAGCCGCGTTATTCCAAATGGCTGTCAACCCAGGAAACGTCCCGACCATAAAATCAAGCAGGTCTGTACTGCTGGACGTTTCTGGGACCGCGCTAAAAACCTGCAGATCTTAGGGCAGGTGAACTGGCCGATACCGCTGCAAGTCGCGGGGACCTGTGCAACAGATAGGCTGGCCGATGATCCGTGGATGGCAGACACGAATGTCCGATTTCTTGGACAGCTGCCTAAAAGCAGTCTCAACTTGCTCCTGGATGAAAGTCTTGTATATGTCGGGCCCTCGCTGTATGAACCATTTGGGTTAGCGCCTCTGGAGGCCGCCCATGCCGGGTGTGCTTTGCTTCTCAGCGATATTCCTTCGTTTCGTGAAATCTGGGGTGATGATGCAATCTACTTCTCGCCCCACGATCACAGAAGCCTGCAGCACGCTCTTGATGGTCTATCTTCCGACGTGCAGACAGCAGAGGTGATGGGCGGCCGTGCACACACGAGAGCTCGATCACTCTACAATGATGCCGTGTTCGTAGAGGCATACCTGGGCCTTTATCAAGATCTATGCGCTTCCGGGAGCAACGCAAATGTCGCGTAAATTGCGGATAGCTTATTTTGTTCATTCGCTGCTATCTGACTGGAACAACGGGAATGCGCATTTCCTTCGTGGTCTCGTCAGAGCACTTGGACAACTGGGCCACTTCGTGACCTGCTGGGAGGATGAAAATGCTTGGTCACGCGTCGAACTGCTTAGGCATGAAGCAATTGCTATGCCGGCGATTGAGTCCTTCCGGACGCACTTCAGCGATCTTCATATCCGGCAGCATAACAATCATGATGAAGAGTTGGAGCAGATACTTGGCAACTCGGACATAGCAATCGTGCATGAGTGGAGTTCGCCCGAACTGGTTGCGAGGATACTCTCGGCAGCCAGGCGCCTTCCTGTTCGTCTGCTCTTTCACGATACGCATCATCGAGCTTCGAGTACGCCAGCATCCATGAAGCTTTTGCAGATTGAGAGGTTCGATGGAGTGCTGGCCTTTGGTGAGGCCCTTCGCCAAATCTATCTACAGCGCTTCGACCTGGAGCAGGTGTGGACCTTTCACGAGGCTGCGGATACAACCACGTTTGCCCCAGGAACGGCTGACGAAGCTACTGATGTCGTCTGGATCGGTAACTGGGGAGACGAAGAGCGTACGCGGGAGTTGACGAGCTATCTTATCGAACCAGCACGCCGAATGGCCCGCGCTCGTTGGTTGGTTCACGGGGTGCGTTATCCCGACACCGCGATAGAAGCCCTGCACGAAGCTGGCATTGAATACGGCGGCTATCTTCCGAATCTTGCCGCAGCTAAGCTCTACCAAACCGCGCGACTTACTCTACATATACCGCGACAGCAATACACCACGGCCATGCGCGGGATCCCAACCATCCGAGTATTTGAGGCACTGGCGGCAGGCATACCTCTCATCAGTGCACCGTGGGTAGATAGTGAGAACCTTTTCAGAAAGGGCGACTATCTTTCAGTCAGCAGCACTGATGAGATGATCGACGCAATCAACACTCTGCTTGCTCATCCGACTGCGGCAAGAGCCCAAGCCGAACGCGGCTTGGAGACGATCCTCGCTCGCCATACCTGCCTGCACCGGGCAGAACAATTGACACAGATCTGCGAGGAGGTTTTGTCATGAGGTTGTTTGTTTTTGGTTCCAGTCTGCAGTCGTCCTATTGGAATGGCGCCGCGACTTACTATCGCGGAATCTATCGTGCCTTGCATAACCTGGGATATACGATCACCTTTGCCGAACCTGACGCATACGGTCGTCAGCAAAAGCGCGACCCGGGTGACTACTCCTATGCCGAATCTATCGTCTATCAACCTGCTGTTGACATTGACAGGGTGCTACAGCTCGCGGGCGAGGCCGATATTGTTATTAAGCATAGCGGGATTGGGGCCGATGACGAAACGCTCGAACTGCGTGTACTCGATCTAAACAGAGCATCTGCTGTCATCTTCTGGGATGTAGACGCGCCAGCTACGATTGCTCGTCTTCATGACAATCCTGGCGATGCCTTTGCACAGGCAATCCGCAATTACGATGCAGTGTTTACCTACGGCGGCGGCCCGAAGATAGAAGCCGAATACCGCGCATTCGGTGCCCGACATTTCGCTAGTATCTATAACGCGCTTGACTCAGCCACACACTATCCCGTTCCACCTGATACGACAGTTGGCTGCGATCTCTTGTTCATTGGTAATAGGTTGCCGGACCGTGAAATTCGTGTGGACGAATTGTTCTTGCGTGCGGCACAGCTCGCTCCCAACCGAAAGTTCATTTTGGGTGGCGAGGGCTGGGCAGATAAACGACTGCCGCCAAATGTCAGATGGATTGGCCACGTTCCCACTGGCGACCATAACCGATTGAACTGCTCCGCGCGATCTGTCCTGAACATTAATCGATCGTCAATGGCTGCCTTCGGCTATTCGCCGCCGACAAGGGTCTTCGAGGTTGCCGGCAGTGGCAGTTGCCTGATCTGCGATGAATGGCCCGGCATGGAAGAATGCTTCGAACCAGGCAAGGAAGTTCTGTTAGTGAATAAGGCTGAGGACGTGGTGTCCATCTTAGAACACCAGCAAGACGCTTTTATCGTGGCGTGCGGAGAGTCACTCCGCAGACGTGCCCTGCAGGATCATACCTACGCAATCCGTGCGACGCAGGTGGATCAGGAATTGCGGCGCTTGATGGCAGCCAGGCAAGAGGCTCGGCAAGAGGGCCTCGTCGCATGAAGATACTAGTGATCGGGCTGACCATAACCTCTTCCTGGGGGAACGGGCATGCTACTACCTACAGGGCTTTGTGCAGTGCATTGCATCGTCGTGGCCACGAGATCACTTTCTTTGAGAAAGATGTTTCGTGGTATCGGGATCATCGCGACCTTGCCGATCCGGCGTTTTGCGAGGTCCAGTTGTATGAAGCCTGGAACGACGTTGATGCAAAAATTTTGAAGGCAGCGCGGGATTCTGAGATCGTCGTGATCGGTTCCTATTGCAAAGACGGCATTGAAGCGATTGATCTCCTTTTAGGCAGCTGCAAAACTCCTGTCATGTTCTATGACATTGACACCCCTGTGACACTTGCAGCCCTTCGGCGAGATGGTGCAGCCGAGTACCTGCGTGCAGAACAAATCCCAGGCTTTGCGGCCTATCTTACCTTCAGTGGTGGCAATTCATTGGTTGTCTTAAAGAACAGCTACGGCGCACAGCAAGCGTTCCCGCTCTATTGCTCGGCGGATTGCCAGACCTACCAGCCAACCAGCCTGGACAGTCGCTTTGCATGTGACTTGAGTTATCTGGGAACATACGCCAGCGATCGCCAGCCAAAATTAATCAACTTACTCAACACACCGGCACGACAGCTCCCGGGCCAGTCGTTTATTGTCGCGGGTCCCCAGTACCCAGAAACTCCGTGGGCCTCAAATGTCAGGCGCTTCGATCATGTTCCTCCTGGAGATCATCCGGCCTTCTATTCCTCCAGCCGATTTACCCTGAACCTGACGCGTGCAGATATGGTAGAGGCCGGTTACTCCCCATCCGTGCGCCTCTTCGAAGCAGCAGCCTGCGGGTCGCCCATCCTCTCCGATAGCTGGGATGGAATAGATTCATTTTTCATCCCCCATGAGCAGATACTTTTGGTCGAATCCGCCGATGATGTCACTCGCATACTGAGAGATGTGGATGAAGCGGAGCGCAAACGCATCGCTGAGGCTGCTCGCCAGCAGGTTCTTGATCGACATAGCTCGGATCAACGGGCCCTGGAATTCGAGCAGATTGTAGAATCACTCTCTGTAGCCGCCAACAGTGGAGTCTCATAGAAAAAGCTCGCTGAGGTCGGCGACGCAAATGGTCGGTTCTTCCTGCTGCAACTGATCGATGCTGTACGTGCCCGTCGCGACGGCAATCACAGCCGCGTCGCAACTCTGAGCGGCTTGTATATCTCGTGGAGTGTCTCCTACGAAGCAGATATCGGTTCGTAAGATCCCATGCGGAAGGTTCGTTGCTGCACGTTCAAAGACGTCCTCGCGACTTTCCAGGCCATCACTGAAGCTTCCATAGTTCATAGCTTCGTCGTAGCCTGCCCGGCGCAACTTGGCCCTTCCTATACTTTCCAGGTTGCCCGTCGCGACACCGATAGCCACACCTTTGTGACGCAGCATGGCAAGCATGCGAGCTGCACCGGGAATTGGCGCAACGTCCATTTCTGCTTCGTGATCGCTTACATATCGCTGCATAGTCGTCAGAGCGGCCGCCAGCCGTGGCTTCCATTGCTGTTGCGGCACCGCCGCTAAAGCCATGGCATCGCGAATAATGCCAAGGTCAGTGTTGCCGTGGGCAGTCACACCATCAAGAGTAAGCGGCCGTCCTGCCAGTAACTCGAGCGCGCGGCAAAAGCCAAAATAATGAACTGCGTCCACACAGTGAAGCAGCGTTCCGTCAAGATCAAATAGATATGCATGATAACTATCCCAGGTTCGCATAAGAAGAAGACATGGTCGTCGAGAGTGCCCTGCCTACCTGCTCAATAACATCTGCCCAGCCATTCGGCGTCGACTGGCGGAAGATGCGCATAGATGGATACCAGGGTGAATGAGTAAGCCCGTGCAGCCATCGCCAGTCGGCGGCATGCTGCAGTAGCAGCCAGACTGGTTTACCCAGTGCTCCGGCCAGGTGTGCTGCAAAAGTATCCACAGTAATCACAAGATCGAGCTGATCAATAATGGAAGCCAGGCGCAGCGGTCCCGCACCCAGCTCGCTGCTTTCGATCCATGCCGATTCAGAATGTGCCAGGCGGGTAGGTTCGTCCGTTCTATGTGGATGCAAGCTGTAATAGTATGCGGGAACGACTTCTGTGAGCCGATTAAACAATGATTGCGGGATCGCTCGCGACTGGTTCCATTCACCGCAGCTCCAGCACAAGCCGATTCGTTTCTGCCGGCCGCCGGCCTCTCGCAACTGCATCGCTTCTGCCGTCTGCTTTAATTCAGCTTCGGGTAGATAGATATACCGGTCAGGCGAGGGAATCGTACGCAGAGTCGATCGAAACAAATACGGGAGTTGCATTACCTCGACCTGTACATCCCACGCAGGAGCGCTACCCGGGGATAACTCATCCCAGGTAATCAGCTCCGCCACGCCGGGGATGCAGGAAGCAAGCGGTACGAGGGTTGGCGGCACCTGGACCACCAGCCCGCCTGTAAGCGGTTTAACTAGGCGCGCATAGCGAAGAAACTGTATGGCATCGCCGAGGCCGTGCAGACACCGCACAACGACTCGCTTTCCAGTCAGCGCTTCCCCTTGCCAGAGCCGATCAACGTCTCCCGGATCCAGGATCTTCAGCAGGTCAGCCTGGACCCAGGCTGACTCGAAATCACCCATCAGCATAAAAGCCTGCCATAGTCCTGCAGCGCACTGGCAGCCATCCGCCCCCGCCTGTTTCGCATCATTCAGAAGCTCCAAAGCCCTCGGCAGGTCCCGGCAGCGCAGGCTCTCCAGGCCGATCGCAAGTAATTCAGATCCTGCTGGCGGATATGCTGTGTTGTCGTGCAGTTCGCTACCTCATCCTGATCGGACAGGCATAAGTGTCCGCGTCAGAGGATGGGATGCATGCAGCTCCGAAAATCACCTTTACCAAAGAGCTCTCAATAATAAAGATACTTGCGCCATTTTTGATCGGAGTGGCCGATCATGCGCATGATGTGGCGGCTGGTGTGCAGCGAGAACGGCCTCGGTTCTCGCATCAGTTTCATCTCCGGCAGCTCGTGCAGCAGCAGGTTGCCTTTTCGTCGATTACAGGAATGACAGCAGGCCACCAGGTTCTCCCACGTGGAGAGGCCGCCGCGCGAGCGTGGATGCACGTGATCCAGTGTCAGCTCGCCGGCTGAAAGAACAATGCCGCAGTACTGGCAGGAATTGCGATCGCGCAGCAGGATGTTCTTGCGTGAGAGCGCCCGGGTCTGGTGCGGAATCCGTCGATACTCCAGCAGGCGGATGACCGACGGCATCGCCACATGGATCCGTGCGGCGTGCAGTGTTGCGCCCTGTTCCTCTTCAGTCCGGGCAACGCCTTTCAGCACCAAGACCAGGGCGCGCCGTGCACCGCAAATATTAATCGGTTCATAGGAAGCATTCAGAACCAGCACTGGTTTCTGCATCGTCTTCGGCTGTGCCAGCCGCACTTCCACTGGCACCGGAAGCTGCGTATGTTTGGGTTTGCGTGTGTGGACCATCGCCTTGGCTGCCGACATCGTTTTTCCCCCGCGTATCCGTTTCACTTGCTACCCGTACCGAACTCACCTTGGCAACTACGCTGCCCCAAGTGCCGTGCCGATCCTGTTGAAAGCAAACTGTACCGCAGGCGTCATCGCCCCATCCCAGCGTGCGACGCCATCGCGCTGGGCTCTTGCTGCCGTGGCCACCCAGATGCGACCCGCCCCGGCTTTCTTGAGCGCCTGGCTGCAGGCGCGTGCCGTGGCGCCAGTCGTATAGATATCGTCAATCAGCAGCACATCCTGGTCACGTATCGTCATCTCTGCTTTTTCAGGGACAAAAAAAGCGCCGCGAAGATTGCGACGCCGTTGATGCGTGCTCAGGCCCGCCTGACTCGCGGTAGCTCGTCTCCGTTCCAGCAAGCCGGGAGCGATCTTCAGCCGCAGCGCCGGATCCATGGAACGCACTCGTCCGAGCACAGCTTCTGCCAGTAACGTCGCCTGGTTGAAGCCGCGTTCGCTTGTCTTGCCGCGAAATAGCGGCACCGGCACCACCAGGATGCCTGCTTCGCGGACAGGTGCCGCGCACCGCAAAAGTGCAGCGACCTGCGGTGCCAGTATCTTCCCCAGCGCCGAGGCTATTGGTTCCATTCCTTCGTACTTGAGCAGGTGGATCATGCGCCGGATTACGCCGTCGTAGTTCGCAAATGCAACCGCCTGCTCGAAGGCAGGCGGGGCTAGTTCACAGGGCCGGCAACGTTCGGGCATACCAGGCTGCATGCCAGTTTCCCTGGCTGCACTGTCCTCGAGCATCCGGTTGGAGCTTGAGAACTGTGCAATCCCCAGGTTCTCGCCACACACTGCGCAAAGGCAACCGGCTTGAGGTGCCAGCAGCTCCCAGCAAGCATCGCAGACCGGGACTGAGGTCATTTCGGTGAGAGGATGGCGGCAAAGTGCACAGGCCGCAGGCAGCAGCGCGCAACTTAAGGAATGAAGGCAGCTTTTCAAAAGATGGATAGGCAGCAGCTGCAGAACCCGGCGAACTGCATCGTGCGCACCTGGAGGAGTCGGGCGTGACCGTACCACGGTTGCACAGGATTCCACATAATCCTGAGAGCCATCGACGAGTGACCGCGGATCCCTTCGGAAGACGCACCTCTTTCGCCAGAAGGAAGTTCTACCCTTCTGTGCCGCAGTATACGGCGAAGCCGGAGCCGGCGCCAGACCCAGTTGCAGCTGGCCCCCATGAGACAAACAAGGCCTCTGGCCCCATCCGCCGCGGTCAGCTTTCCGTTGCAGGTACCCGCGCGAGCTGGCTCGCGGAGAGGCTCTGCTTTGTAGCGAGCGTGGCGAATACGCCCAGCAGCACCAGGCCGGCGCCGGCTATCTGCCAGCGTCCGAAATGCTCATCGCCGATCCATGCACCCAGGCTCATCGCGACTAGCGGGTTGACGTACGCATAACTTGCCACCCGGCCCGCTGGCTCATGCTCCAGCAGCCATGTGTACGCGGTAAACGCAACAATCGACGCCCCAATCAGGTACAGGAAGCACAGCCACGTCGTCGCAGTCCAGGCCTGCAGTGCAGGCACAATCCGCCGCGCGTCGCCGACCGCACCCGCCAGCAGGCAAAGAAAAAAGCCGCCTGTCGCCATCTGCAGCGCAGAGCGGACCATCTGGTTTGCGGGCAGAGCCAGGGCGCGGCTCCATACACTGCCTCCGCTCCAGCACAGCGTACCGGCCAGCAGCACAAGGATCGCCACGTCGGTCTGTCCATTGCTGCCCGCGGCTGGTGTGTTGTGCCGCGTCAATAACGCTACCCCGCTGATGCCGAGGGCAATGCCCGCCACGATGCCGATAGAGAGTCGCTGTGTCCGTGTCACCAGCCACTCGGCAAGAAAAATCCAGAGTGGCATGGTAGCGACCACCACCGCCGCCAGGCCGGAGTAGAGTCGCTTTTCCGCCCAGAAGAAGCAGCCGTAATTGATCGCAAACATCACAAAGCCGAGCTTTGCCGAGTGGAGCCAGTCACTGCGACTTGGCGCCGCTGCACCCTTCAAACGGCTGATGGCCAGCAACAGCAATCCACTGAGCAGAAAACGCAGCGCCGCTGCTGAAAATGGTGGAGTCACCAGCACAACGGTCCGCACAGCCAGGTAGGTGCCGCCCCACAGCAGGTAAACCGCGGCATAAGCCAGGATGCGGCGAAGACTCATTCCTGAATACTACTTGCCGCCTCAATCCGGATTTTCCGCCGCGCCGTCTGTAGTTGAAGCGAAGCCGTGTCACGGCTGGTCCGCGGACCACAGGCGACGACAGGTCGACCACCTGCCTCCGCTGGTACACTCGGCTTTCATTCGTTGCACCACTTTGGAGGCACACCTTGGCAGACCGCACTGTCACCACCTTCCGGCCCTACGTGGCGGATGAAGCATCTGTCCCCGAGTTCACGCTGCGGGCCATCCTGCTTGGCTGTATTTTCGGCATCATCTTCGGCGCGGTCACGGTGTACGTCGGCCTTCGCGCCGGGCTCACCGTCGCTGCCTCGATCCCCATCTCGGTGTTGTCGATCAGTGTGCTCCGGGCCCTCGGCAAAGCGTCCATCCTCGAAAACAACATCGTGCAGACGACCGGCAACGCGGGCCAGTCCATCGCCTCGGGCGTCATCTTTACACTGCCGGCGCTGGTCTTCCTCGGCTTTGACCTGGAGTACGCGCGCATCTTCGCTCTGGCTCTGCTGGGCGGCTGGATCGGTGTGTTGTTCATGATTCCGCTGCGCAGGCAGTTGATCGTCGAAGAGCATGGCAACCTCACCTATCCGGAGGGCGCGGCATGCGCGGACGTTCTGCTTGCCGGCGAACGTGGGGGCTCATTTGCAAGTCGCGTCTTCCTCGGTCTCGGCCTCGGCGGCGTCTACACGCTCTTCCAGAACGAAAATCTCTTCTCCGCCTGGCCTGCTACTCCGGACTACCAGCCGAAATGGCTGAAGGGCTCAGCAATTCGTGCCGACGTCACACCGGAATATCTCGGAGTCGGTTACATTATCGGACCACGCGTCGCGGGCGTCATCTTCGCTGGCGGCGTCTTCTCGTGGCTGGTTGTTATGCCACTCATCTACTTCTTCGGCTCCCACGTACCAGGCGCCGTCTATCCGGGTACGAAGGCGATCGCTACCATGTCGCCAAGCGAGTTGTGGGCAGCATATATCCGGCCAATGGGCGCAGGTGCCGTAGCTGCCGCAGGCCTCATCACCCTGATCAAAACCCTGCCGACCATCTTCAGCGCGCTGAGCGCCGGGATGAAAAATATAGGAGCCAAGTCAGAGGCAGGGAACAACCAAACGCTGAGAACTCAGCGCGACCTGCCGATGTGGTTTGTCGCCGGCGGGTCGGTCGCACTTGTCTTCTTCATCTTCCTCTTTCTAACGTTCAAGCCGGTACCGGGCGCACAAACCTCTGTACTCTCAAACCTGGCAGCGTCTCTACTGATCGTCGTCTTCGGCTTCCTGTTTGTAACCGTCTCGTCGCGAATCGTAGGCCTCATCGGCAGCTCGGCCAGCCCGGTCTCCGGTATGACCATCGCGACGCTGATGGCGACCTCGGCCGTCTTCCTGGTCAAAGGCTGGACCGCACCCGCCTACGGTGCACTCGCCATCACCATCGGCGGCACCGTCTGCATCGCGATCTCCAATGCCGGCGACACCTCGCAGGATCTCAAGACCGGCTACCTGATCGGTGCCACACCCTGGAAGCAGCAGCTCGCAGTGATGATCGGCGTCTGTGTGTCGACCGTTGTCATCGGTGTGACGCTCAATGCGATGAACAAGGGCCTCGAAGAGTTTCGAGCCACCGACCGCGCGTATGACATCAGCATGCCGCACGACGGGGTGCAGATTCAGCAGCAGCATTTCGCCCGCTCCCAGTTTCACGTGATCCATGCAGACCGGAGCCAGTCCATCGACCAGGGCAGCAAATATGTCCTGCTGAATGCCCTCGGCTCGGCTGACCTTGCAGATGGCAAATACCTCTACAATCCAGCCACCGGTCACATCGAGGTTCAATGGGTGCAGGGAATCGGCAGTGAGAAAGCCGCTGCTCCCCAGGCCCGCCTGATGGCCACCGTGATCAATGGGATTCTGAGCCGTAAATTGCCCTGGGGACTGGTGCTGCTGGGTGTCTTCCTGGTTATTGCGGTCGAACTACTCGGGATCCGTTCTCTTTCTTTTGCCGTCGGGGCCTATTTATCGATTGCCACCACCCTCGCCATCTTCGCCGGCGGGGTCGTTCGCTGGATCGTCGACCGTGCCGTCGAGAAAGCCGGCCAGGATGCTGCCGCTTCCGACAGCGAAATTAGTCCGGGCTCGCTGTATGCATCGGGGTTAATAGCTGCCGGCGGAATTGTAGGACTGCTGGGGGTGGCTTTGAAGTTATATGAAGCAGCCACCGGAAAAAATGACCTGCTTACTTTCCCTTCCAACAACCCGCTCCACCATGACTGGATCTCGGTTTTGATGTTCCTGCTGCTCGCTTTTTCGCTCTATTTTTTCGCTCGAAAACCACTCCCCAATGTGGAAATTGAGCACAAACGCGATGACATATAACACATTAGTTGCAGGCCCTATAGCTCGAACGTGGAATGTTGGTTACGTAAGTATCAAGTAATTCTCAACAAGCGTCCAAGGAGCTCATCCATGCGTCATTTGCTGGTTTCTGCTGCATTTCTCGCTTTGCTTCTACTCCCCGCACTGGTGGCCACCACCTATGGTTTTGCCAGGCCGCAGGGACGGATTCTTCCTCCGGAGTAACCCGATCCAACTGAGCTTGTTTGCTCAAGTGTCACGTTCACTCCCCCGGTGAACAAATCTCGTGACTCACTTCATGTGCAAGCGGACAGCTTTTCCCCCAACGATTCACACTCCTTCCACAAGGGCTTTGCTCCCTATCTCCAATGTTGACGCAGTGATAACAAAACACGTGGAACTGCAATGCAAATATTTGTGACAGTTTCGCTTCCTCTTCCCTGTTGCAGCAGCCCGCGGTGCTTCGTACTCTTGGCAGGCGTTCAAGAGATGTTTCGAGATCGCACTTTCGCCTTTTACTGAAAATTTGATTTAGAGCAAGACGCATTCGCAGGTATGTGCGCGTGTGATCGGTGCTCGTTGCGGCCTGCTGCATCCCGGTGTTTTTTCCGGCCACGTGCAGGCACACGACCCGTCGCGCCCGCTGGCAACCATGCCGATGCGGACGCGTCTTTCTCTTCCGCCACTCCTGCCAGGCAGGGGACAGCGGCGCCGCGAATAGCGGGCAGGCTTGCGTTTGCAAACCTGCTCCGTACGCGGACGACCCCGCTTTGTCTCTGCCCGGCGTGGATGGCGGCCTACCGCAACCAGCTGTCGGATGCGCACGCCCTGTCGTGTGTCTTCGCAGTCCTGCACGCCTGCGTTTCGCAGGCAGAATTGGATTAACCCTGATGCGGCCTAAAAAGACCATCCTCTGCGTGGATGACAATGAGCAATCTCTTTCCGTGCGCAAGTTCATGCTGGAGACTCGCGGCTACCGCGTGCTCACAGCGCTCAACGGCGCACAGGCACTCGAACTGTACAGTCAGGGCGGGATCGACCTGGTACTCAGCGACCTCATCATGCCCCAGATGGATGGCAACGAACTCATCCACCGCATGAAGTCCATCCAGCCCGATGTACCGATGATCCTGATGAGCGGCAGTGTTCGCGCCTATGAACGCGCAAGCCACGCCGACGCTTTTCTGCCTAAGGGTGCCTGCTCGCCAGTGGAGGTGCTTGAGCGGATTCGCATCATGATCGCGCGCAAACGTGGACCGAAAAAATCAATTCAGGCAAACGCATCAGAGAACGAGATGCAGCCAGTCACCCTCTCCGCCTACGCCTCCTGACCCGCGGCAGCAGCCCCGCCGCAAGCGGTGCCGGTCAGCTTCCGGGGCGATGCCGATGAGGTGCCGGTCACTGGTGCCGGTTACAATCGAGGGGTGCCGCCAATCATCCAAGCAAGTCATCTGGGCAAGACCTATAAGACCGGCAAAGTCCTGGTACCGGCTCTGAAAGATGCGACGTTCTCCGTCGAGCCGGGCGAGTTCGTCTCGATCGTCGGCCCCTCCGGAAGCGGCAAATCAACGCTCTTCTATATCCTCGGCGGCCTTACCCGTGCGACCAGCGGCAATATCTACATCGATGGCATTGACTTCGCCTCGCTCAATGATCGCCAGCGGACTGAAATGCGGAAGTCGAAAATCGGCTTCATCTTCCAGAAGTTCAACCTGCTGCCCACGCTCACGGCGCGCGGCAATATCGAGATCGCCTACGAGATCAGTGGCCGCAATAAAACCGAGAAGCAGGCAGCAGATCCCCGCCGGCTGGATGATCTGGCCGAGCTGCTGGGCATCGCCGGACGACTGGATCATCGGCCATCTGAACTATCCGGCGGCGAACAGCAGCGTGTTGCCATCGCCCGCGCGCTGATCACCCGGCCCGCGATCGTGCTGGCAGACGAACCCACCGGCAACCTGGACACGGAAAACTCGCTGGCGGTACTGCACATGCTCCGTCGCTCCAACCAGGAGTTCAAACAGACTGTGCTGATGATCACGCATAATCCGGAAGCAGCCCAGATCGGCGACCGCATCCTGACCATGCGCGATGGACGCATGACCAGCCAGGAGTCAACAGCATCGGCGACCGGAACTGCCTCCATCGGGGCCTCGGCAGTTCTATAGCAGTGCTGCTGAAGGGTCGGCGAGCCGTTGCGTTGACCATGCGGAAACGAGCCGATATACTCGAACACGTACCAAGCGGGAGTAGCTCAGTGGTAGAGCATCGCCTTGCCAAGGCGAGGGTCGCGGGTTCGACTCCCGTCTCCCGCTCCAGATAGCTGCCCGGTCCCACTTCTCTGCTGATTCAGCAAAAGTGCCCTGCAGTATCAGAGGTTCCATGCAGTTCTTCGCTGCATGCCTGCATCAGGGCGCGGTACCCAAGTGGTAAGGGAGAGGTCTGCAAAACCTTTATGCGTC
>CAZZYN010000040.1:0-34199 GCA_964658265.1 uncultured Acetobacteraceae bacterium
GCCTCGGCCTCGGTATCCGCGCAGATCACCCACGCAGCAACAGTGACGTGCGGCTGCTGCGAGACATTCGACGGCTGGAACGACTGCCGGTAGTGGTGTGCGGCTTCTGCGCCAAACGGGTTGATGAAGTCCGCGAAGGTGTATGGCAGCCCCAGCTCAGCCGCCCAGATCGCACTTTGCGGGGACGAGCCCAGCAGGGAAACTGCCGGCCGTGCATCGCCGCCAGGCAGCACAGCTCGGCGAAACGCGCGCGGCGTCGTGCCTTCGAGATAGCGGAAGTGCTCAAGCAGTTCAACCAGTTGCTCGTGAAAGTCATCCGGACTTCTCTGCCGTCGATCGCGTTGCAATGCAAGCGTGGTCGCGCCGTCTGTACCAGCAGCGCGGCCAATGCCCAGGTCAATCCGGCCGGGATACAACGCACTCAGCATGCTGAATGTCTCAGCCACCTTGAGCGGGCTGTAATGCGGCAGCATAATGCCCCCGCTGCCAATACTCATGCGCGACGTTTCTGCAGCCAGCAGGCCAATCATCACTTCCGGCGCAGCCAGTGCCAGGCCGGGCGTGCCGTGATGTTCAGCGACCCAGTAGCGTGTATAGCCGAGCGTATCGGCCAGCCGCGCCAGGTCCAGGGTGTTGCGTAGCGCGTCGCCGCCAGTCAGGCCTTCCGGCACAGGCGACTGGTCAAGGACGCCGAGGGTGAACGGCTGTGCAGAACTCATGGGGACTCCTGCCTACTAGATGCCTGGCCGGATAGCCGCGATTCAGTCTCCCGCCGGTCCATCCGTGCTTCCCAGGCGGAACGATCAGTGCTCCAGGAATGTGGCGACGCCGTCTACCTGGCAGCTTGCAGAGTGCGAATCAGTGTAATTTGAAACGATATTTTTATACGATAAGATGCAGGCAGGAAAGCCTGGGCTCAGAGTTCCGCATGCCCGGCGGGTATTCCCTTTCCGGCATATCTACTCCAGGAGCCAGGCTTTGAAATTCTGTACGACCGTTGTGTGCAGTGCTCTCTCTCTTTATTTTGCAACTCAACTTCCTGCCCAGGTAGCAGCGGGTCTTCGTGGCCGTGTACTCGACGCCTCCGGCGCAGCAGTCAGTGGTGCGCATGTCGATCTGCGCGAGGCGGCGACCAATATCCACCAGTTGACAGTCACCTCCAGCACCGGCGACTACCTCTTTACCCAGTTGAAGCCCGGCGGCTACGAACTGGATGTCACTTCCAACGGATTTGAACACCTGCATCGCAGCGGGTTGGACGTGCAGGTCGGCCAGACCGCCGGCGTCGACCTGGTATTGAAGCCGGGTGCCGGTCAGCAGACCGTAACTGTCAATGAGGATGCGCCGCTGCTCCAGTCGCGGACCAGCAACATCCAGACCAACATTCCCGGGGCAGCCGTGCTGGCGATGCCGCTGAACTCGCGCAACTTTGTACAGCTGGCGACCCTGGCGACTGGTGTCGAATTACCGCCGGGCACCCTGTTGCCGCGCATCAACGGCGGCCGTCCTCGTACCAATGAATATTTGTATGACGGAATTTCCGCGCTGCAGCCCGAGCCAGGACAGGTCGTCTTTTTTCCCATCATCGATGACATCCAGGAATTCACCGTGGAAGCCGACAACGTGCCGGCTGAATTCGGACGATTCAATGGCGGCGTGGTCAATGTGGCGACACGTTCAGGGTCGAACGCGCTGCATGGAAGCCTCTTCGAATTCTTCCGCAACGAAGATCTCAACTCGCGAAACTATTTCGCTGCTGCACCGGCGCGTCGGCCCGAATATCGCCGCAACCTCTTTGGTGCCACGCTGGGCGTGCCAGTACTGAAGAACAGGCTTTTCTTCTTCGGCGACTACCAGGGATTGAAGCAGCTCATCGGCGTTACGCGCATTTCCACTATCCCTACTCTGGCCGAGCGGCAGGGCATTTTTACCGGCGTCTCCCACATCTACGATCCCTCGACCACAACAGTGGTAGGAGGAAAGAATGTGCGGAAGGAATTTGCAAAGGACGTCATCACGACCCCGCTTGACCCGGTCGCGAAGGCCCTGCTGGCACGCTTCCCGACACCCACGAACCTGGCAGTTGCTGCAAATAATTACACGCGCACAGCCAATGATGCGGATCACCAGAATCAATTCGACGTCCGTGTCGATGGTGCATTGCGTGATCAGGACCGTGCGTTTGGGCGCTACTCCTATTTCTCGGACGTGGAAGAGCCGGTGACACCGCTGCCGGATGGAAGCGGAGCGATTACCGGCTCGACCATCGGCACCGGCGGCGTGGTCGGCCTGTCGAATGTCCTGGGTCAGCAGGCTGTCTTCAATGAGACACATACCTTTACGCCGCACCTGCTGAATGATTTCCGCGCTGGCTATACGCGCCGTGGAAATACCATCGCCGGACCGCTGCTTGGGAACACGGCGTCGGCGTCACTGGGCATCCCCGGCATTCCCACCAACGCGGCCTTCAACAATGCGCTGCCCCTTTTCACGTTCACGGGCTATCAGCAGCTGGGCCCCTCGGCCAGCACCTTCGCGCAGTACCAGACCGCGGTTTCGCAGATCGTGGATTCGGTCGTGTTTACCCGCGGACGCCACGCGATCAAGGCGGGCCTCGACTTCCGCTGGTACCAGTTGAATGCCATCTCGCCGCCGAACCCGACAGGTTCTTTCGCCTTCACCACGACCGGCACCAATCAGCAGGGCATCACCAACAGCGGTAACGCGATTGCCAGCTTTCTGCTGGGACAGGTGGATACGTTCTCCATTGATTTGCAGGAGAACAAGATTCGTCCGCGCGACCAGATTGAAGAATACTTTGTGCAGGATGACTGGCGAGCCATGGACCGCCTGACCTTCAACATCGGCGCCCGCTACACACTGCACTTCCCATCCACCGAGAAGAACAACCAGGGCGCTGTCTTTAACCTGGCGACACAGCAACTGGATTATCTTGGCCAGGATGGCTACTCGCGCAGTGCGCGCGAACTGCATTACGATAACGTCGCACCCCGCTTCGGATTGACTTACATGCTGACGCCAAAGACAGTAGTGCGCGCTGGCTTCGGCATCGTCTTCATCGACCAGTCCGGCATCACAACACCCTTCACTACGCCGCAGTTTCCTTTCATCCAGAACGTGCAGCAGAAGACGCAGGACAGTGTGAATGCAGCCTTCCCGCTGCAGGCCGGACCGACCGTGGCGCCGATTCCACTCACGCCGGATGCGGGTCTGGGGCAGAGTGTGTACACCGCGAAGCGTTCGGCGGGCTCAGGCTACGTGGAGCAGTGGAACCTCGCGTTCCAGCGGGAAATCACGAACAGTCTTTCCTTCGATATCGCGTATGCTGGCTCGCATATCGTGCACGTGGGTATCCCTGATTCCAATCTCAACCAGCTGACGGCAGAGCAGCTGGCAATTGGAACGGCCTTGTTGACCAAGGTGAACAATCCGTATTTTGGCCAGCTGCCGGTTTCGAGTTCGATTGGCGCGAAGACCACCACAGAAGCCCAATTGCTGAAGCCCTATCCCCGCTTTCTGAATGTCGCGACATATCGTAACAACAGCGGTACCACAAATTACAACGCGATCGAAGCGAAGGTAGAGAAACGGTTCGATCATGGCGTTTACCTGTTATTCGGCTACACCCATTCGAAGTTGATTGATGATGCGTCGTCGGTCTTTTCGTCGACAGTATTGTCGTCGCCGAACTCGAACAGCCTGATCGCTGCAGATACCTTCCGGCCAGGCTTGGAACGCGACAGCTCGAACGGGGATATGCCCAACGTACTGTCGTTCAGCGGAATCTACGACCTGCCCGCGGGTCGCGGCCATCGCTTCGCCTCGAACGGCATCGGAGACGCGGTGCTGGGTGGCTGGGCTTTGAACACGATCGCACTGGTGCAGTCCGGCATGCCGGTGACCGTGACGCAGGCGACCAACAACAATGCATTCGCAGGGTTTGCGCTGCAGCGCCCCAATATCGTCGCCAAGAGCTCGCTCGCAGCCGACCAGCGGACACCCGGTCACTACTTCAATACGAGCGCGTTCACAACTGCTGGCCAGTTCACGATCGGGAATGCCTCCCGCAATCCTGTGCGCGGGCCCGCGTATCGCGATCTTGATGTGGCGCTGGTGAAAAATACGAAACTGCCGCGCGAAGCCAGCATGGAGTTCCGGCTTGAGATGTTTAACATCACCAATACGCCGGCCTTTGCCCAGCCAAACGGGAGCTCCGGCTCGCCGGCATTCGGAAGTATTACAGCAACTGTTACAGATCCACGAGTGGTGCAGCTGGCCATCCGCTTGAGTAGGTAGAGGTCATTGCGGGGTGACCTGGATGACGTTGGCACGGCATGAGCGGACGCCCTGGCAGTTCTCCGGCCGCAGATTTTTGTCGAGACAGATCTCGATGGCGGTCAACCGATTGTTGCCGCAGCTGAGCGCGACGCTCGCGGCTGGCAGCGCCGGATTGGCAGCGTGGAAGCGGGCGAGGAACTGGTCCGGTGTGACCCCGTTGCTGTCTGCGCCCTGCCCGATACCGGTCGGGATCTTCACCGCGGCAAAAGCCCGTCGGATGGAAGCGAAGTAAGCGTCGGCGCCCAGGCCCGAACAGGTGCCGTGGGTCTGCCATTCGTGCTCAACCAGGCTGGCCGTTGGAATAATGTCGGTATACGCCTGCGGGTGGGCGGGTCCGGGTGCATCGCTGCAGCTTTCCGGATAGTCGCCATTCGCATCCTGCGGCCAGAGGCCATGGACGACAAAGCCGAGACCGCGTCCGCACTCCGCACTGTTGTGTGTGGCACAGAATTCCGGTGACCAGGAAAGATTGAAGAGATAGAAGTCAAAGACGCCGGGAGCGGCCTGTGTGTCTGCGCGCCCGCGCCTGGAGCGACGCCGGCCAGACCGTTGATCGCCGGTGAACTCGGACGAAGCAGAGGTTTGCTGGCGGTAGGCCCGCTCGGCGTGCTGGGCAGCCGGTGGCGGCGCGTATCGACATCCGGAAAGAACAGAGATGGACGCGAACAGCGTAACCAGCCATGGTAGGAACTGAGATCGAGATGCCGGCAAAGTATTCCTCTTTACGGATCGACGCCAGGAGGCGTGTCGATTGCTCCGGCAATTATCTAATGACTGGCAGCGTTGCGTATTGCCGTGACCCGCAGATATTCATTCGGCACCAGCAGGTGATTTTCCGGTTCGGGGGCGATGTTGGCACCAGCCCACAGCGCTTCGAGGTCGGCGGTAAGAGCGGACTGTCCGGCTTCGTCAAGACGCTGGAACGCCATTTGTGTAGGGCCGAAGTATTTGCGGAAAAACGCGACGGCGCCCGCTGCATTGGTCGGCATATCAAAGTCGATGGCGATGAGCTCGGTTTCAATCTCTTCGAAGAAGGGCGCAAGCCGCTGGCGCACATGCGTCTCGTCGCCCCACAGGACGGGCGCGGGAAGGCCGGGCGGCGGAGGCACATGGCGGTTGCTGACCTGGAACATTTTTCCGCTGAAGCTGGCTGGATTCCAGTTGGCCATGGCGAGCCGGCCGCCAGGCTTCAAAACACGCGCGAGCTCAGAGGCGACTACGTCAGGACGCGGTGCGAACATGGCGCCGAACATACTGACGACAGCGTCGAAGGATGCATTCGCGTAGGGAAGCTGCTCCGCATCGCCTTCATCGAAAGTGATCGTGAGGTTTTCAGCAGCGGCTCGTTTGCGAGCCTGCTCGAGAAGGTTGGGTGCAATGTCGAGGCCGGTGACAGTACAGCCCTGGCGTGCCAGCGGGATAGCAAGGTTGCCGGTACCGCAGGCGACATCGAGGACCAGGCTGCCGGGCGGAAGGCCGAGACGGGTGATAAAGATTTCAGCGCCGCGAGCGATCGTCTTGGCGACGACGCCGAAGTCGCCGGCCATCCAACTGGCACGCATGCGGGCCTTCAGCTGTTGCAGCGCAAGCTGCGGATTTTGGTCCGGGCTAGTGGTCGGACTTGTGGCAGGGCTGGTCATAGGGCCTCCTTCATGAATGCGTGAATGGCGATGCGTGGCGAATAAGTCAACGCCCGTTACTTTTTCAAATTGTTCCACGTGGAACAATTTGCATTTTCGCCCGGGAGCGATGGCACAGCATGGATTCTATGGATGGCCCAGTTACGTTCGTGGCTGTTTTACGTGTAGAAATGCCGGATGAATGGGTGGTTTGTGCCTGCTTCCGCCGGGCAGGACGGTTGCTGCGTCCAGAGTGCGGCAAGAGATTGCCGGGCGTCAAGGATTAACGCGGGGCAGAATCACCGGAATTTTCTGGAAGATTATCTAGCGCCGATGTGACCCGGTTGCAGCGGCCTGTTCCAGGGCGGCCAAGTCGATTTTCTTCATCTGCAGCATGGCTTCCATAGCTTCGGGGTTTTGAATGAGGGCTGGAAGCTGCTTCGGGATGACCTGCCAGGACAGTCCGAACTTGTCTTTGAGCCAGCCACAGGAGCCTTCCTTGCCGCCCTCAGAGAGCTTATGCCAGTAGTGGTCGACGTCGGACTGGTTTTCACAACTGACGACGAAGGAAACGGCTTCGTTGAAGTGATGGATCGGGCCGCCGTTGAGGGCGGTGAAATTTTGTCCATCCAGTTGGAAGCTGATGGTGATGACCTTGCCCGGTCTGCCCTGCGCATCTTCAGGCTGCAGCGTGCGGGCGCGATGCGAGTTAGGGAAGATGCTGAGATAGAAGTCGACGGCCTCTTCTGCATTCTTGTCGAACCAGAGAAACGGAGTGATGCACGAGGCGGGATGAACAGTGGACATGATGCTCCTTGGATAAATGCAGGAGCGCAGTATAACGGGTCTTCGAAGAGCCCTGCTTTTTAATCAGAAGCAGCGAGGGGAGCAGAGACATTTTCGAGGGACTGGCCTTCGGCTTTGACCCCGAGGAACGCCTCTGCCACGGCGCCGAGGATCATGAGTGCGGCGCCGCCATAGTAGCCGTAGACCAGCGGCTGGCGGGTCGATTCGCCAATGAGATGGCCAAAGATGGATGGTGCGCCGACGCCGCCGATCAGCGTGCCAGCGGCATAAAAGATGGAGATGGCCAGGGCCCGGATTTCAAGCGGAAAGATCTCGCTGACGGTGAGGTAAGCAGCACTGGAAGCGCAGGAGGCGACGAAGAAAATCGCGGTCCAGCAAAGAGACTGGGTGCGCGCCGTGAGGACGCCCATGCCGAAGAGCCAGCCGGTGATGGCGAGCAGGATGCCGGAGCCGGCGTAGGTGAGAACGATCATCGGCTTGCGGCCAATGGTGTCGAAAAGACGGCCCATCAGCAGGGGACCGAGAACATTGCCAAGAGCGAAAGGCAGCAGGTAGAGGCCGGTTTTCTGCGGCGGCACGTTGTAGAAGCGGATGAGGACGAGCGCGTAGGTAAAGAAAATTGCGTTGTAGAAGAATGCCTGCGCGACCATCAGCGTCAGCCCCAGAAGGGATCGGCTGGCATTTTTGCGCAGCATGGAATCGAATACTTCTTTCCACGGCGTGTGGAAGCGAACTTTGAGGCGCAGTGGTTTGCCTTCAAGTTCCGGGAGCGAGCCGAACTGTTCCCGCACCTGCTTTTCGACTTCATCAACGGTTCGGTTGGCTTCGTCCTCCTGGCCGTGGGTCATGAGCCAGCGCGGGCTTTCAGGGATGAAGCGGCGGATGAAGATGATGAGCAGGCCGAGGGCTGCTCCTGCGAGAAAGGCGAGTCGCCAGCCAAGATTCGCGGGAACGAGGTTCGCATTGAGCAGGAAGATCGTAGCAGTGGCTCCACCTGCTGCACCCAGCCAGTAGGTGGCATTGATAAAGAGGTCGACCTGGCCGCGGACGCGTGCGGGTATCAGTTCATCGATAGCCGAGTTGATCGCGGAATATTCACCGCCGATGCCCATGCCGGTGATGCAGCGGAAGATGGCATAGCTCCAGAAGTTCCAGCTGAGCGCGCTGCAGGCTGTGGCGATGAGATAGATAAGCAGGGTGATGGTGAAGAGCTTCTTACGGCCGAGGCGATCTGTGGCATAGCCGAAGACGATGGCGCCGATGACAGCACCGATGAGATAGGTGGTCGCACTTTCGCCCACCTGCTGATCACTCATATGCAGCGTGGTTTTGAGCACGCCGCCGACTGTTCCGGCAAGGGTGACTTCCAGGCCGTCAAGAACCCAGGTGATGCCGAGACCGGTGATGACGAGCCAGTGCCACTTGCTCCAGGGCAGGCGATCCATGCGCTCCGGGATGCGGGTCTCGATGATGTCGCCTTCACTCTTCTGTGTTTCGGGCACCGCGGTCCTCCAATGGCACGCGCTGGTGCCTGATCTGCGGTTGGAATCAAGTGTGGACTGCACTGTTGCATGCAGGCTGAAAAGCACTTGCGTGCATCATTTGAGCAGACGCAAGAATCTATTGCGTGACGACAGATTGAGAGGGCTTGATGGCAGAGGAATCTTTAGCGGGCAGTCCGGCAGTCGACTGGGCGATACTCGACAGGCGCAGTCCGCGAACATTTTCGAACAGGGAAGTGCCGCATGCTGATTTGAAGAAAGTGTTCGAGGCGGCACGCTGGGCGGCTTCTTCTTATAACGAGCAGCCGTGGCGATTCTTTCTGGGCCGCAGGGGTGATGAGACCTATCAGAAGATTTACAAGTCGCTGGTGCCGTTTAACCAGGAGTGGGCAAAGAGCGCACCGGTGCTGATCCTGTCGGTCGCGAGCGTGAAGTTCGCGCACAATGCCACGCCCAATCGCTACGCGCTGTATGACACCGGGGCGGCGACATCGCTGCTGATGCTGCAGGCGTTTGCGCTTGGACTTCATACGCACTCGATGGGCGGCTTCGACATGGCGGCGGCGCGTGAGGCGTTCCAGGTGAGCGAGGACTTTGAGATGGGTGCAGTAACGGCGCTCGGCTACCTGGGCGATGGATCGGAGCTGTCCGAGCAATTTCAGCAAATGGAGAAGGCGCCGCGGACGCGCAGGCCGCTGGAAGAAATTGCGCTGGCTGCATGGGATGAGCCGGCTGTGTTCTAACGATTACCGGATGCCGGGAGTACGCCAGCGGTAACGCAGGGAGAGAATCCTGAGCAGGAAGCCGGCTGCGATGGCAACGATGGTTGAGGCGGTTCGGGAGAAGTGAAGCCACTCACACGCAAAGAAGGCCAGGACCGAGAAGATCGAGGCGATGGCATAGGGCTCGCCGCGTTCGAAGATGCGCGGGGTGCGGCCGGTGAAGACGTCGCGCAATGAGCCACCGCCCACTGCGGTAGTGACACCGAGCAGCAGGGCCGGCAGGATGGTGAGGCCATCATTGACAGCGCGCGTGGTGCCGGCCACGGAAAAGAGGCCGAGCGCTGCGGCATCGATAACGATGAGAAAGCGGCGGAGACTGCCGCTGACTTCGCCGGTGGTGGCATCGAAGTTGCGGCTGAAGCGCATCAGCAGCAAAGCCAAGATGGCGCCCAGTAGGGCATCGAGCAGGTAATAGGTGTCCTGAAAGGCGAGCGGCGGCCCATTGCCGAGCAGCACATCGCGCAGGATACCGCCGCCGAGTGCCGAGAGAAACGCGAGGCCAAGCAGTCCGATGACGTCGTAGTCGTAGCGAGACGTACGTTTGACTTCGAGTGCACCGCCGAGTGCTCCGACAACGACGCCGGAGAATTCGACGACCGAGAAGAGCTGGCTGGCATGGGCGGATGGATGCATCATGAGCGGTTGACTTAAGTCTTGCACAGCATGCTACTGTGGGCTTTTCAGAGGGGTTCATCTTGAATTTGAGATCCGTTGCCATGGTTGTTGCCGGTTTGCTGAGTTGCCTGCCGCTGCTTGCCCAAGGGTCTCCGACGGATGTGGCTTTCGAGCGGGCCGGGCATCTTCGCCGCGGGATCAATACGAGTATGTGGTTTGCGCAATCGCCGCGCGACTATTCGCCACAGCGGCTGACTACTTACACCACCGCCGATGATTTCAGGTTGATTCACCAGCTTGGCTTCGATCACGTCCGGCTGTCGATCGATCCGCAGCCGCTGCTGCGCGATCCGCTGACCAATGGCTTGAATGCGGATCATCTGAAGCTGCTGGACGATGCTTTGAAGGAGGCGCTGGATGCCGGGCTGAACGTGGTCCTCGACATTCATCCGGAAGACGACTTCAAGCTGGCACTGCGCACTGATCGGCAGGCTCAGGCAGAATTTGTGCATTTCTGGAGTGCGTTTGCCGCGCATTATGCGGAGACGGATCCAGAGCGCGTGTACTTCGAAGTGCTGAACGAGCCGGAGGTTCCGGATGCCGGGTCGTGGGCGAATATCCAGGGGCAGGTGGTGCCGGCGATCCGTGCGGCGGCGCGGCGGCATACGATCATCGCGACGGCAGCGCACTATTCAGGCCTGCGGGATTTGCTGACATTGCAGCCGGTGTCGGATCGCAACCTGATTTATACCTTTCACGATTACGAGCCGTTTCCATTTACGCACCAGGGCGCCGGCTGGACGATGGATGAGGTGAAGCCGCTGCGGCAGATTCCATATCCGTCGTCGCCTGAGAATATTGCGCCAAAGCTGGCACTTGAGCCTGACCTGGCGGGGCAGTATTTTCTGCATACCTACGGATTCGATCGATGGGATGCTGCACGAGTCGAATCTGAAATCAGCTTTGCGCGGAAGTGGGGTGAGCAGTACCACGTGCCGGTGTGGTGTGGTGAGTTCGGCGTGTATCGCGAGCACGCCGACCCGCAGATGCGTGCGCAGTGGCTGCATGATATGCGGGTGGCGTTCGAGGCGAATGGCATCGGCTGGGATATGTGGGACTATCGGGCCAGCTTCGGGCTTGTGAGCGATGTGAATGGCAAGCGGGTGGCTGACCCGCTGGTGGTGAA
Organism: uncultured Acetobacteraceae bacterium; assembly: GCA_964658265.1. Classification (GTDB taxonomy): domain Bacteria; phylum Acidobacteriota; class Terriglobia; order Terriglobales; family Acidobacteriaceae. Next base: position 10,871 of record CAZZYN010000040.1, read on the forward strand.
GGCGCTGGGATTGAAGCAATAGTGTGGAAGTTTCTTCTGTGGCGCTTCGCTCCGGTCGAGGCGACGGGAGTGGCAAGGCCGATGGTTTCGCGATCCCACGCTGGCTGCGCGAGGATGGGGCACACAGACTTCTGGTGCCCCAGGGACCGCTAGGTGTGGAGTTCGGCTTTGCTGACGACTTCCACGAAGGCGTTTTTTGCGGCTTCGATGGTGTGATCAATATCGGCATCGGTGTGGGCTGTAGAGAAGAAGGCGGCCTCGAATTGTGAGGGGGGCAGCCAGATGCCGGCTTCGAGCATGCTGCGGTGGAAGCGGCCGAACGCCTGGGTGTCTGAGGTCGCGGCGGATTCGAAATCCGTCACCGGTTTGGCAGCAAAGAACCATGTGACCATGGCGCCGACGCGATTGGTGCGTACAGGGAGGCCGGCGCTTTCCGCGGCTGCGGCTACGCCATCAGCCAGCCGACGGCCGGCTTCTTCAAGGCGTCCGTAGACTGCCTCCTCATTTTCGATCAGGTGATTGACAGTGGCGAAGCCTGCAGCCATCGCGAGCGGATTGCCGCTGAGCGTACCGGCCTGGTAGACGGGGCCGAGGGGTGCGAGCATGTTCATGATGTCGGCGCGGCCACCGAAGGCGCCGCAGGGCAGGCCGCCGCCGATGATTTTGCCCAGGCAGGTGATATCGGGCGTGATGTCGTAACGCTCCTGCGCACCGCCCAGGGCGACGCGGAAGCCGGTCATCACTTCGTCGAAGATGAGGACCGAGCCGTGCTCATCCGTGATGGCTCGCAGGGCTTCGAGGTAGCCCCGTTCGGGCGCGACTGTCCCCATGTTGCCGGCGACTGGTTCGAGGATGATGGCGGCGATGTTGCCGCGGCGGGCGGCATAGACTTCGCGGACGGCAGCGATGTCGTTGTAAGGCAGCGCGACAGTAAAGTGGGCGATCTCTTCTGGCACGCCAGCGGAGCCGGGGATCCCGAACGTGGCGACGCCGGAGCCGGCTTTGACCAGCAGGCCGTCGGAGTGGCCGTGATAGCAGCCCTCGAATTTGATGATGTATTTGCGTCCGGTGTAGGCGCGCGCGAGCCGGATGGCCGACATGGTGGCCTCGGTGCCAGAGCTGACGAAGCGCATCTTCTGGATCGATGGATAGCAGCGTGTGACCAGTTCGGCCAGGTTGGCTTCAGCTGCAGTTGAGGCGCCGAAGCTGGCGGAGTCAGCAGCAGCTTTCTGGATGGCTTCGACGGCAGCGGGCCAGGCATGGCCGAGAATCATGGGTCCCCATGAGCCGAAGTAGTCGATATAGCGATTGCCATCGGCGTCCCACAGGTACGCGCCATTGGCACGCTGGACGAAGGGTGGATCGCCACCAACGGCACGAAAGGCACGAACAGGAGAGTCGACGCCACCGGGCATGAAGCTTTCGGCGCGCTGCTGCAACTGGCGGGAGAGGGTAAGCGTGCGCATGTGGTTCCAGTGTAAAAGCTTGCGGGCCGGATTCGACGGCTGTCCACCAATTCTCATGGAGTTCCCCGGATCACGATTGGGGCAAATGAACGATTGGCGCCCAGGCTTTCATCGCGGCCGGAAATTGGCCTTCAGGAAGGCTTGAGCTTTAGGGCTTGCCAAAAGCCCAGTCAATTCTTAATAGTTAAGCGTTCACTAAACTATATGGAGAGGGTTTGTTTATGACTCAGCGGCAGGCGGTTGTCCACAGCACGTTTGGTATTCAGCGCAGGTATCCGGTTCGGCCGGAGCGGGTATTCGCTGCATTTGCTGATCCGGAGAAGAAGCGGCGCTGGTATGCCGAGAGCAGTCATAACGAGGTGGTGCAGTACACCGTCGATTTCCGGCCAGGCGGTGTGGACCTTGCTATGTACAAGATGGGTCCGGATACACCATTTCCGGGAGTGGCACTGACCAACCGGACGACCTACCTCGACATAGTCGTGAACCAGCGCATCGTGGTGGCTTACACGATGGCGTTTGATAAGCCATTTTCAGCATCGCTCGCAACCTTCGAGTTCATTCCGGAGGGCTCGGGCACAGAACTTATTTTCACCGAGCAGGGCGCGTTCTTCGAAGGATCGGATGGCCCGCAGATACGAGAGGCGGGCTGGAGGACGCTGCTTGAAAACCTGGCAGCCTTCCTGAACAGCGAAGCGGCCTGACCATGCCGGGACACAGGGCTGCGGTTCAACGCATCTTCCATGCGCTGGGTGATCCGACGCGACGGGCGATGGTGGAGAGATTAAGCGAGGGGTCTTGTTCTGTCTCGGAGCTGGCGGAGCCACTGAAGCTGACGCTGGCGGCAGTGGTACAGCAGCTGCAGATCCTTGAAAAGAGCGGACTGGTGCAGAGTGAGAAGAGGGGACGTGTGCGCACCTGCCGGATCGACCCCGCGGGCCTGTCCATGGCGGAGCAATGGATTCGCGAACGGCGCGCATTGTGGGAGACGCGGCTGGGTGCGCTGGGTGCGCTGCTCGAGGAGGAAGGGGATGAGGATGTGTGAGCCGGGTTGCAGTCTTGTGCTGAAGGGAAGACGATCAAACCAGGCACGTCGCCGGAGGTATTGAGATGGAATCGGCTTCACCGAAACTGGTGCCACCATTTGATGAAGAGACGGCAGCGATGAAGGTCAAGGCTGCCGAGGCTTTGTGGAACACCTGTGACCCGGAGCGCGTGTCCCTGGCATATACAGAGGATGCCGAGTGGCGCAACCGGGATGAGCATTTGAACGGCCGGGGAGAAATTCGCGCATTTCTGAAGCGTAAATGGGAGAAAGAGCTGGATTACCGGTTGCAAAAGACACTTTGGTGCTTCAACGAGAACCGCATCAGTGTCAGTTTCGAATATGAAAGCCGCGATGCTGCCGGCCAGTGGTACCGGTCCTACGGGGTGGAACTTTGGGAGTTCGCGCTGGACGGGCGAATGCGGCGACGCATCGCGAGTATCAACGACGAAAAAATTGACGAAAGCGACCGGAGGCTTCGCTGACCCGACTATGCAGAGGAGATCACAGGAGCAGCCCACGGCCGTACAGGGAAGCCTGTATTCAACCGTGAGCCCTGCTGCCTGGAATATTGCTAGAGAGGCTGAACGTCAGCTGCCTGCCAGCCCTTTGGTCCTTTGACTACGTTGAACTGCACTGCCTGGCCTTCCTGGAGGCTTTTGAAGCCACTGGAACTGATAGCCGAGTAATGCACGAAGACATCTTCCCCATTCTGGCGGGAGATGAATCCGAAGCCCTTTGCGTCGTTAAACCACTTCACTGTCCCCTGTTCCATGTTGCGATTCCCTAAATTGGATTGCGCCAGCCAGAATCGTCGGAACCTTATGGCAGTAGCGTTGCAACATGGCGTCGTCAGTCCTGCCCCCGGTGCCTGCCCGGTTCTCCAAAACGCGACGCCAGTTTACCAGATGAAGCATGACGATTTCAGCAACCAGTGTGCACGAATCGTCACGGACATTTAGCCTTCAGGAATGAAGAACGATCAGGTGATGCGCCTGCTGACGGATGGCTTCGCTGCCCTGGAAACCGCGGTTTATGGGCAGCTTCCGGCTGTGTACGAGGCTGCGGCTGCAAAGGACGCCGTCGCGGATACGAACGACGCCGCGGCTACTTCCGTACTGGCCGAGGTTGCGGAACGCATGGGCGACAACTTCCCCTACTTCCACCCACTGTATGCGGGCCAGATGCTGAAGCCGCCGCACCCGGTTGCGCGTGCCGCGTACGCGATGGCTATGGCGGTAAACCCGAACAACCATGCTCTCGATGGCGGTCGCGCCAGTTCGCGGATGGAAGTCGAGGCGGTGGCAGCGATCGCGGAAATGTTCGGTATTGCGCGGCCATTCCTGGGGCACCTGACCAGCAGCGGCACCTTTGCGAACCTGGAAGCACTGTGGGTGGCGGGAAAGTTGAAACCGGCAGCAGCGATCCTTGCTTCCGACCAGGCGCACTACACTCACAGCCGCATTTCGTCAGTATTGAAGCTGCCCTTTGAGACAGTGCCGTCGGATGGTGCCGGTCGGATGGATGTGAAAGCTTTGGAGTTCCGGCTGCAGCAGAGCGAGGTCGGGGAGCGGCGGCCGGTAGGCACGGTGGTCGTGACCATGGGCACCACGGCGACGGGCTCGGTCGATCCCCTGGCCGAGGTGCTGAAGTTGCGGGAGCGGTACCCCTTCCGGATTCATGTCGACGCGGCGTACGGCGGCTATTTCCACCTCTGCCGAACACTGTCAGCAGAAGCGACACGGCACTTTGAAGGTATGTCGAGCGTGGAAAGCATCGTGATCGATCCCCACAAACATGGTCTGCAGCCTTATGGCTGTGGCTGCGTTCTATTTCGGGACGCGACGGTCGGCCGTTTTTATAAACACGAATCCCCGTACACCTATTTTTCTTCCTCGGAACTGCACCTTGGGGAAATCAGCCTGGAATGTTCGCGGGCCGGCGCGGCAGCGGTGGCACTCTGGGCTACACAGCAGCTGCTGCCGATGTCTCGCGAGGGTGCCTTTGCGGAGGATCTGGGGCGTTGCCGGGCGGCCGCGCTCGCGCTGCATGCGCATCTCGCAGGCGAAGCAGAGAAGTGGGTGACCGCATTTGCGCCCGAGCTGGATATTGTGATCTGGGCTGCCAGGGGATCGAGCCAGGAGGAGTCATCCATGAAGGCGCAAACCGTGTTCGATCGCGCGGCTGAACTAGGGCTGAACCTCGCGCTGGCACAGCTTCCCGTACGTTTTTTCCCTGCCGGCACGTGGATTGACGCTGCATCGCAGGGCGACTCGAACGCCACGGTACGCTGCCTGCGGTCTGTACTGATGAAGCCGGAGCATGCGGCATGGATGCCGCGCATGCTCGCAATTCTTGCCGAAGCGTCGGGCGGCAGCTGAGAGGCTGCTTTGGGGTATTTTGCATGAGACGTGCCGTCGGTACCCTGCCCCTGATTCTTCCGGCACTCCCGGATGCTGCTACGAATTCGTGAGGTAGAAGAAATCCTCGGTATAACCAAGCAGACGGTATGCGAGGTTGTCTTGGAAGCTGTTGACGACAAAGGCTCCCCGGTTTCCTGGCGCCGCACAGGGTTGAAGACTGCTAACTCCAAAGCCGTATGGCGCAGCCGGGGTGGCAGAAGATAAATCATTCATTGTGAAGGGTTTGAAAAGAACACCTTTCGGGGCAGATGACACGACCGGGCGTACAGGCCGGAACAGACAGCTTGTTACACTTATGCTACTGCCGTATGCCGGGACGGGTGTGAGGAAGTTCGATTTCAGGCCTGGCACGGAAACAACACGGGTTGCAGCCAGGAGTTACGGGCAGCGCCGCGGTGGGCTATCGGTGGTTGAGCACGGAAGAGTACGGCATGGATTCACCCTAGGAGACACATGTATTTCTCGGATCAGAAGAGCACCGAACTCCGCAATTTTTCAAACATCGATGGACACGCCGCGTACTTTTCCATGGAAATCGCCATACTGCCGACCATGCCGACGTACAGCGGCGGACTTGGCGTGCTTGCCGGTGACACCCTGCGTGCCGCTGCCGATCTAGGCGTGCCGCTCGCGGCGATCACGCTGGTGCATCACAAGGGATATTTCCGCCAGACACTGGACGCACAGGGCGGCCAGCACGAGGCAGAGCAGCCCTGGAATCCGGCTGCGACGCTGCAGCTTGAAGAGCCGCGGGTAGCCGTGAATGTTGAAGGCCGTACAGTCTTTGTGCGTGCATGGCGCTATGACATGGTGGGGGTGACTGGCCACACGATCCCCATCTACCTGCTGGATACCGACCTCGAAGAGAATGACCATCGCGACCGCACGTTGACGGACTGCCTGTATGGCGGCGACAACGACTACCGGCTGGCACAGGAGATTGTGCTGGGCATGGGCGGTGCGCGCATGCTGGAAGCACTGGCCTATGACGTGAACGTGTACCACATGAACGAAGGCCACGCGGCACTGCTGACCGTTGCCGTACTGGAAAAGCAGCTGAACGGCGGCGCCTTCTCGAGTGCGATTGATCGCGATTTCGATGCAGTGAGACAGCGTTGTGTCTTTACCACGCACACGCCAGTGCCGGCTGGCCATGACCGCTTTTCGATGGAACAGGCGTATCGGCTGCTGGGATCCGACATCGTGCACCTGCTGGAGCGGGTCGGCGGTTGCCATGACGGCATGCTGAATATGACTTACATCGCGCTGCGCTTCTCGCGTTTTGTAAATGGCGTTGCGATGCAGCATATGAAGGTTTCTCGTGAGATGTTCCCCGGGGTGCAGATCGACGGCATTACGAATGGTGTGCATGCAGCGACGTGGACCGGGCCTGAAATGCAGGCAGTGTTCACAAAGCACTTCCCGCGCTGGAAGGAAGACAATATCCAGCTGCGCTATGCCATTGACATTCCTGCAGAAGAGATCGCCGCGGCGCATCACAGCCAGAAAAAGACGATGATGGAAGTGGTGAGGCAGCGCACGGGCGTGGTTCTGGACGAACAGGTATTCACGATCGGCTTTGCTCGCCGCGTGGCCACATACAAGCGCGCGGACCTGCTGTTTTCGCAGCCGGAGCGCCTGGCGCGCATGGCGGAGCAGTTCGGCGGGCTACAGGTTATTTACGGCGGCAAGGCTCATCCGCATGACCAGCCCGGCAAGGCGCTGATCCGGAGAGTGTTTGACGCCGCGTCCCGACTGACCTCGGCCACATTGCATGTCCAGTACCTTGAGAATTACGACTGGGAACTGGGACAGATTCTGACCAGTGGCGTGGATCTGTGGCTGAATAATCCCGAGCGGCCGCTGGAGGCCTCCGGAACCAGTGGAATGAAGGCTGCACTGAACGGCGTGCCTTCGCTCAGCATCATGGATGGATGGTGGATTGAAGGCTGCACGGAAGGCGTGACCGGCTGGGCGATCGAGGATGGCGCGGGCTCTGAGCAGGAAGCTGAGCACCTGTACAACAAACTCGAGAAGGCAGTGCTGCCGCTCTACTACCACAATCGCGCAGAGTGGAACACGCTGATGGGCACCGCCATCGCGCACAATGGCTCGTTCTTCAATACGCAGCGCATGCTGCAGCAGTACCTGGTGAATGCTTACTATCCCGAGAAGGAGCACCAGTACTCTGCTGCTGAGCTGGAGAAGACCTACGCCCGGCAGATCGCCGACACCAACTAAGCATCCGGCCACGTTGGTGATTGGAGAGGCCCCCGGCTGGTAGAGCCTGGGGCCTTTTTGCTGCAGTGTCGCGACCCGGTCGGAATCGGCATCCAAGGCAACGTGAGATACCCGGCAGCATCACCTTATGAGCCACCAGCGCTAACAGGCGGCTGGATCGATATTTCGACAACCCTCGATGCACGAACGACGCCCGTTTATCCTGACAATCCCGGATTGGACTTCATCTATACCGCCCGCCTGGATGAGCCCGCCGGAGTAAATCTGTCGAAGTATTCACTTGGTGCACATAGCGGCACGCATGTGGACGCGCCGCTGCATTTTTTGGCTGGGGGATTCACCATCAGTGAACTCGACCCCGGCCGTCTCATCGGCCCGGCACAAGTGATTGCGATCGATCCCGAGGCGCCGGTGCTGACTGCTGCGATCCTCGAGCAGCACAAGTGGCGCGGCTACGAGCGGCTGCTGTTCAAGACCAGGAACTCGGCTCTACGGCTTCTGCAACAGGTTCAATTTCGGCCGGACTATGTGTACATTGCGGCGGATGCCGCGGAGCTGCTGGCGACTGAACCGCTGGCGATGGTGGGTGTTGATTATTTATCAGTGGAAGGCTTCGAGCATGATCCGCGCACACATCGCGCGCTGCTGGGAAACAGTATCGCGATCGTGGAGGGTCTTGACCTTCATCATGTGAGTGCAGGCTCGTACGAGGTAATCGTGCTGCCACTGAAAATTGCTGGTCACGAGGCAGCTCCGGCGCGTGCGCTGCTGCGTGCGTTGTGATGTTGAGGAGACGCGGGCGCGACGCACTAAATGAATCTTTTGTCATAGAAAAAACGTCTTCAATGCAGGAATTGAAGAGAACGGATCTTGATGCTGCGGCCTGTGCGCAGTGGTTGAGCGGCGATACAGATTCACCTTCTCCCAATGCCAGCGCGTATAGCATGTAGATGAAGATGCACTGGGCCCTGCGGTCAGCCTGCAGCTTTTAGGCCTGCGGAATATTCATCAAGCAGTGAAGGCAATACTGGAGCAGGGTCTGGACCGCACAGGCTTTAGGTGCCGCAGGCTGTCTTGTATCCAGGCTTAGCTCAAGTGTTCCTGCCGCAGAGTTGGCGGCAGAACGAGAGTCCGTCCCGCGGACGATTACAGCAAGGAGAGACGTAAAGCAACATGTGGATTGTTCGCCTGGCGCTCCGGCGCCCCTATACATTCGTCGTCCTCGCTCTGCTGTTGCTGATCCTCGGACCGGTATCCATCTACACGACCCCCGTCGATATTTTTCCGAATATTGATATTCCAGTAGTCAGCGTGATCTGGCAGTTCCAGGGTCTGTCGCCGCAGGATATGGCGAACAGAATTGTGACCCTGACCGAACGTACGTTGACGACCACGGTCGACAACATTGATCACTTCGAATCGAATTCACTTTACGGCGTTGCGGTTGTGAAGATCTACTTCCAGCCAACCGTCAATATCTCGAGTGCTATCGCACAGGTCACGGCGATCTCACAGACACAGCTGCGTCAGCTCCCAACCGGCACGACGCCGCCTCTTGTTATTACGTACAGTGCCTCGAGCGTGCCGATTTTGCAGCTCGGCCTTTCCGGACAGGGACTTTCCGAACAGCAGCTTGGCGACTTTGGTCTGAACTTCATCCGGACCCAGCTGGTGACGATCGAGGGCGCAGCTGTGCCGTACCCATATGGCGGCAAACAGCGGCAGGTGCAGTTTGACCTAGATATGACGGCCCTGCAGGCAAAGGGTCTTTCGCCGCAGGACGTAGTAACGGCAGTCAGTCAGCAGAATCTGATTCTGCCATCCGGCACATTGAAGGTGGGTGGAACCGAATACCAGATCGCGACCAACAGTGCGCCGCTGACGATTGAGGGACTCAACGATTTTCCAGTGCGCCAGGTGAATGGAGCGATGGTTTATGTGCGCGATGTGGCGCACGTCCGCGACGGCTTTCCCCCGCAAACCAACATCGTTCGCGTGAACGGCCAGCGCTCCTCATTGATCACCATCCTGAAGAACGGGCACACCTCCACTCTCAGCATCATTGAGGGTGTCTACAAGAAGCTGCCGGAGCTGGCGAGTCAATTGCCCCCTTCACTCAAAATGACGCCGCTTTCGGACCAGTCTGTTTATGTCCGCGGCGCGATTTCAGGAGTGGTGCGCGAGGGCATGATTGCTGGTGTGCTGACCGGTTTCATGATCCTGGTGTTCCTCGGCAGCTGGCGTTCCACTGTGATTATTGCCGTATCGATTCCGCTGGCAATCATCGTGTCGCTGGTTTGCCTGAGGGCGCTGGGCGAGACGATCAACATCATGACGCTCGGCGGCCTCGCACTGGCAGTCGGCATCCTGGTTGACGATGCGACGGTCGAGATTGAGAACATCAATCGAAACCTGGAAGAGGGCAAGGCGATTGAGCAGGCGATTCTGGATGGCGCCGCGCAGATTGCTGTACCTGCGCTGGTGTCGACTCTCTCGATATGCATCGTGTTTGTGCCGATGTTTTTCCTCAGTGGTGTTGCCAAGTATCTGTTTGTGCCGCTGGCAGAATCCGTCGTGTTCGCCATGCTGGCGTCGTACATTCTTTCGCGAACCATCGTGCCGACGATGGCCATGTACCTCCTGAAAGAGATTGATCCGGAGCACGCGGAAAACAGTAAGAAAAGCCGCAACCCCTTTACCAGGTTTCAGCTTGCTTTTGAACATCGCTTCGAGCAGCTGCGCGGTTTTTACCATGGCCTGCTGGGTCTCGCCGTCAAACATGCGACGGTCTTCCTGATCGTCTTCATGATTTTCTGTATCGGCTCATTCGCATTGCTCTATCCATGGCTGGGTCAGGATTTTTTCCCGACGGTCGATGGGCAGCAGTTCGAGATTCACATGCGGGCGCCCACGGGCACGCGTATCGAAGAAACGGCGCGGATTGCGGATGAAGTCGAGAACCTGATGCGGGCGACGATTCCGCAGAGTGAACTGACCAGTGTTGTGGACGTGATCGGCATTCCCTACTCGGGTCTGAACCTGTCTTACAGCAACACGGGCGTGGTCGGCAGCGCGGATGCGGATATTACGATCTCGCTGGCTGAAAAGCATCACTCCGCTAACGGGTATGTGGAGGCATTGCGTCCGAAGCTGGCCGCACAGTTTCCTGGTGTCGAGTTTTACCAGTTGCCGGTCGATATGACGACGCAGATCCTGAACTTCGGTCTGCCCGCCCCGCTGGATATCCAGGTCATCGGCCAGAACATGATGGCGAATCATGTCTTCGCCGAGAAGTTGATGAACGAGATCAAGTACATTCCGGGGGCCGTGGACGTGCGGCTGCAGCAGCCGTTTAACCTGCCTCGATATTTCGTAGACGTCGATCGGTCGAAGGCGCTGTCGGTTGGTCTGCAGCAGAAAGACGTTACGAGCAGCCTGCTTTCCGCGCTGAGCGGCAGCTACCAGACGTCGCCAACCTACTATCTCGATCCAAGAAACGGTGTCAGTTACAATATCGCCGTGCAGTCGCCGCAGTACAGTATGGATTCGCTGCAGCAGCTACAGAATATTCCACTCACGCCATCCAGTGGCCCGCAACAGATGAGTGCGAGCACGACCCCGACGACTGCTGGTACTGGCCCGAGCAATTCGAGTTACAGCAGCTCTGGTACGGTCCCATTCACGCCCTCGTACCAGATGGGCGGCATGCCGGTGCAGACGCTGGCGAATCTCGCGACGATCACGCGGGGCAGTGAGCTTGCCGTCGTCACGCACTACAACATCATCCCGGTGATTGATATCTACGGCAATGTGCAGAATACCGATCTGCGCAGTGTTGCCGTTAAGGTTCAGAAGCTGGTCGATCGTTACCGGAAGGATCTGCCGACAGGTTCGCGCGTGGTAATTCGCGGCCAGGTACAGACGATGAATGCATCGTTCGAAGGGTTGATTGCCGGACTGGCCTTTTCGATCCTGCTGGTTTACCTGCTGATCGTTGTGAATTTTCAGAGCTGGCTTGACCCGTTCATTATCGTGGCGGCACTTCCGGCAGCGCTTTCCGGCATTGTGTGGATGCTATTTCTTACGGGGACGCACATCAGTGTGCCTGCGCTGACGGGATCGATCATGTGCATGGGTGTGGCGACTGCGAACTCGATCCTGGTGGTGTCCTTCGCGAAAGAACAACTTGAAACCAACGGCGGCGACGCGCCACAGGCGGCACTGGATGCAGGCTTTACACGCTTCCGGCCGGTTCTGATGACGGCGCTGGCCATGATGATCGGCATGGTGCCGATGGCGCTGGGCCTTGGCGACGGTGGTGAACAGAATGCGCCGCTGGGCCGTGCGGTGATCGGCGGACTACTGTTCGCAACAACCGCGACGTTGTTCTTTGTGCCTAGCTTCTTCAGTGTTGTGCATGCTTCGATGGAGCGGCGCAAGAAGGCCAGGGAAGAGAAAGAACAGCAGGCGCGTGGCAGGCAGGGTGATGAAGTGGGAGAGTTAGCATGAGCGAGAGCAGGACGAAGCAGGGCAGACAGTCTCCACACGCGGTTGAGCAGAGCGGCAGCCACCAACATGACGGGAAGACGGCATCCACGGTATCCGGCCGCACTGCTGGCATCGTGCTGTTTGTACTGCTGATTGTTGCCATCGTGATCGTGATCGCCGGGATCGTGCCACGTGTTCGTGCGCGCACCACGCTGAAGAACGAGACAGACGCAATTGCGGCACCGGATGTGACAGCGGAGAAGCCGAAGATGGGCACGCCGGACCAGGAAGTGATCGTGCCGGGTAACATGTTCGCGTACACCGATTCGCCGATCTATGCGCGCACCAGCGGCTATCTCGACAAGTGGTATTTCGACATTGGCGCGCATGTACGCAAAGGCGCGCTGCTGGCGACGATCAGCTCACCGGAAGTCGATCAGCAACTACTGCAGGCGCGGGCCGATCTTGCAACTGCGCAGTCCAATGCGAACTATGCGCAGACCAATGCCAAGCGCTACCAGGACCTGTTGCAGTCAGACGCGGTGACCCGGCAGGACACTGAAAATTTTACGACGCAGGCGAACTCAAGCAACACTGCTGTGAAGTCGGCTCTTGCGAATGTGCAGCGGCTGGAAGCACTGACGTCGTTCGAGAAAATCTACGCGCCGTTTGACGGTGTGATTACTTCGCGCGCTGTCGACACGGGAACACTGATCGATGCGGGCGCGGCGAAAGAGCTCTTCCACATGGCGCGCACTGATACGCTGCGCGTGTATACCAACATTCCGCAGATCTACGTGCGGGACGCCGTGCGTGGTGCGAAGGCGACACTCGACCTGGCTGAATATCCGGGCCAGCCATTTTCCGGCACGCTGGTGCGCACAGCGAATGCGATTGATCCGGCATCCCGTACGCTGTTGACTGAAATCGACGTCGACAACCGCAAGGGACAGCTGGTCCCCGGCGCTTACACGGTTGTGCACCTGAAGGTAAACCGTGAAGTGCCGACGCTGGTGCTGCCGGTCTCGACGCTGATTTTCCAGACTGCGGGTCTGCAGGTGGCGACGGTGGTGCATGGATCAGATGGCGATCGTGTGAAGATGCAGAGTATTGTGCTGGGCCATGATGACGGCCGCACAGTGCAGGTGGTCAGCGGCCTCGATGCAAATTCTCTGGTTATCGACAATCCGCCGGATTCACTGGGAGATAACGAACTGGTGCATGTAGTGCCGCAGCCCAAAACCGTGCCGAATCAGCCGGGACAGAACCAGCAGCAGAAGCAAGGTGCTGAGAAGAGCGGCGGGAGCGAAGGGAAATGAGCAAGCGGCTTCACGTCGAAGCTTTTCTAAAAAGCAATGGGAGCATGCGGGCAACATCGGCGGCACTGATGCTGTGCCTGGCTGCTGCCGTCACAGGCTGTACGGTCGGGCCGAATTACCACACGCCGGCCGCACCGACTGCTCCGACTTTCAAGGAGAGCGAAGTAATTTTGCCGCCCAGTCCTACGAACGGCGGATGGAAGCGGGCTGATCCGAATGACGACAAGCTTCGCGGCAAGTGGTGGGAGATGTATGGCGATCCACAGCTGAATACGCTGGAGGAGACGATTGTCGTTTCGAACCAGACGCTGAAGGCGCAGTACGAACAGTACAGGCGCGCAGTGGATGCAGTCCGCGAATATCGCGCAGACTACTATCCAACGGTTTCACTCGCGCCGACGGCGAGCCGTACCAAGCTTTCAAACAACCGGCCTATTCGCACACCGACTGCTTCCGGCAGCACGTATAACGACATCGTGGTGTCCGGCCAGGTGAGCTGGGAGCCGGATCTCTGGGGGCGTGTGCGGCGCACCGTGGAAGCAGCACGCGCCAACGCACAGGCATCCGCTGCCGATCTTGCCAGTGTGGATCTGAGCCTGCATTCCGAACTTGCGATGGACTATTTCGAGATGCGGGGCCTGGATACGCAACAGCAGTTGTTGAGCACGACAGTGACGGAGTATCAGCGCTTCCTCGATCTGACCGAGAGACGTTTCCATGGCGGTGTCGCTACCGAGTCAGATGTTGCCCAGGCGCAGACGCAGCTTGACCAGACGAGCGCGCAGTTGATCGATGTCGGCGTCGCACGTGCGCAGTATGAACACGCCATCGCAACGCTGACTGGCGTGCCGGCTTCAAGCTTTAACCTGGCCATCGCGCCCCTCGTGCTTGCGCTTCCGCAGGTGCCGGTGGGCGTGCCGTCCGAGATCCTGGAACGGCGTCCGGATGTCGCCGCAGCTGAGCGCCGCGCCGATGCGGCGAATGCGCAGATCGGAGTGGCGATCTCTGCTTTCTATCCGACAGTCACACTGAACGGCAGCGGCGGCGTAGAGTCGTTCCGTCCAGGCATCCTCTTCCAGGGACCGAGTTCCATCTGGGCGCTGGGCGGCCAGGCTCAGCAGCTGCTTTTCGATGCAGGCCGGCGGCATGCGATCACGGATGAAGCCCGTGCGTCGTATGATTCGCAGGTCGCCAGCTACCGGCAGTCGGTGCTGCAGGCCTTTCAGGATGTGGAAGATCAGTTGGCGGCGCTCAGGATTCTTAACCAGGAGTCCGGAGCGCAGGACAAGGCTGTACAAGATGCGCAGCGGTCAGTATCGATCTCGACCAACCGCTACAAGGGCGGTGTGACGACCTATCTCGAGGTGATTACGGCGCAGACCGCATCCCTGACGAACCAGCGTACCGCGGCGGACATCACGACGCGGCAGTTCTCGGCCAGTGTGCAGCTGATCAAGGCACTGGGCGGCGGCTGGAACAGCACGCAACTTCCGCAGCACCCCTAAGCCGAAAAGCGGCTAGTGGACGGCGGGCCCGATGGGCAGGGGCGCGGTGGCGATCAGCTGATCGACACGGCCACTGGCCGCGCGGTACAGGGCAAACTGGCGGGTGGTGGCTCCACGCAATTCGAAGAGCAGGTCCCCTCGATTATCTGCGGCAGCATCCACGGCGTCGATCAGGCGCATGCGCGGCTGCGCGTCCAGGTCATCGGCGTGGGTGATGTTGGTGAACAGTACCTGCGGCGTTCCGTAAATATCGGGCTGCGCGATGACGGTCACATAGGTGGCCCTGGCTTCATCCCCGGCAGTGCGCGCAGTGAGGACCAGCGTTGCACCGCCGGAGTAGGTTAGCTCGAAGGCGCGAAACTCCACGTCGGTAAGCAGGACTACCGGCGCTGCATGGGCGGCTGCCGCGGCATTTCTGCGGGCTGCGGCGGCCTGGGCTCGTCGCCGGGCTGCCAGTTGGGCCGGAGTCAGCCCCGCTGTGCTCGACCGGGCGGTCGCAGTATGCGTGGGTGAATGGGAGGCGGCTGCCGGTGCAGTGGCTGGTTTGGCTGCGGTCTTTGGGCTGGCCGCCTTGGCGACTGCCTGTTCTGCGATCGTAGTCAGGAGTGCTTTCAGCCTGGTGGCGTCCTGCGGATCGGCAAAGCTGTATCGGAAGGAATGTGCGGTGCGGTCGGTGGCATCGGAGACGGCCACCATTTGTTCCAGGTTAGCGGGCGTGCCTTCCAGACGCTCCGGCTCTTTCGCCTCGTCGCTGTGCTTACCGTGGCCGAGTTTCGGCCGGTCGGGATCTCCACCGGGGGTTGCAGTTTCACGGTTGCCCGTGGCATCCGCCGTGACCGGGTTTGCTGTGGCAGAGGTGTCCGGCGCCCCACCTGCCCGCTTGCGCAGCGTGGGCCGGTCGGGATCTTCCGGCGGGGTGGCCGCACCGGGGATGCCGCTCGCACTTTCGGGAGGGGCTTTGCGGAAGTGAGGTCTCCGATCGTCCCCGCCGTCGACTACCTGAGGATCAATCTTCGACGGGTTGAGACGATGTACAGGCGCAGGGGGAGCCAGCGGCTTCCAGGATCCGTAGCCGAACCAACTCCCATTCAATTGGGCGGCTGAAGCTACGTCAAAACGACTTTGCGGCAGGCCGGCTTCCTGCAACTGGTATTCGAGGCCACTCTCGAGAGGCAGTGGTTCAGGACGGGCCAGGTAGAGGCCGCCGTCCTCATACGCTCCGTCGTGGAAGACGGAGACGGGAATGAGGCGGCTGGCGCTGGGCTTGCCTGGCTCGCCGGTCCACTCGAGCACGGCGACGGCGCGTAGCACGGGACCCGGTTTGACTTTGCGGTCGCTGTGGCCCGGATACTGGGCGTGCAGGGTCAGCAGGCAGCTTCCGACGCCAAGGCCGATTGCGAGCAGCGCGAGCCTACCAGGTTGCGTGCGATACGCGGAAAGTAGAGACCGTCGGAGTTGCATTCGTCTAAAAATCATCTTTCCTATGTATACCTAGCATGTACGGAGCCGGGATGCTGAACCGTTCAGGCATCTTCGGTACGGGTCAACCGGGCCCAGTGGCCGGGGCGAAAGTAGTAGTCTTTTGGACGGTAGCTGCTGCCGAAAAGCGTCGTGAAAGAGAGAGCGAAGCATGAATGAGAATGATGTGGTCGAAGACTTTACCCTCGAGACGGATGAGGGCACAACTGTGCACCTGTCGGATTATGCTGGAAAGCCGGTAGTGCTGTTCTTTTATCCCAAGGCGGATACGCCGGGCTGCACGATCGAGGCCTGCGGCTTTCGGGACAGCTTTGTGAAGTTGCAGCAGGCTGGCGCAGTGGTGCTGGGGATCTCGCGCGACACCGTGAAGTCGCAGCAGAAGTTCCGTGAAAAGTACCAGCTGCCCTACACCCTGCTTGCGGATGTGGACGAAAAGGTCTGCAACCAGTTCGGGGTGTTGAAGGAAAAGAACATGTACGGGAAGAAAGTGATCGGCATTGAGCGCACTACATTCCTGATCGGCCCGGATCGTAAGTTATTGAAAATATTCCCCAAGGTGAAGCCGGAAGGGCACGCAGACGAGGTGCTGGCGGTTCTTCACGAACACCAGGGAGTCTAGAGGCGAAATGGGATCGGAGGGCGCTGAATGCAGGGGTTTAGAGAGATTTCCGGTTTCCAGCGATCCCACGAAAGGGTGAGAGGACCAGCGAACCTCTGGTTGACCCCTCTACCTGCCTTTGTTAGCCTGTTTATGGGCTTGTAGACGACCTATCCCGCTGAAACGTCTACCCTTTATGGGTGTGTCAGCGAGTAACGAACGGCGAGTAGTTCTGCTCGAGGCCGGGTCTCAGCCATTCCAGCGGGTCTAACACGGGGTATTTGCATTGCGGCAGCGTTATTACATCATTTTTGTGGCACGTGAGGAAGATGGCCGGCTACGTAAGGTACCGGTGCCGCTCCACTATGCCTACATTTTTGTAGCAGCTGCAGTGGTGGGGCTTTTCACGATTACAGGTCTTGCCGGTTCATACACACGGATGCTGGTGAAGACGTCGCACTTTAATGAAGTGCGTTCGCAGCAAGAGGCGCTTCGCCATGACTATCTGCACATGCAGGAAGTGGCGAAGGAGAAAGACATCCAGGCAGCGTCGCTGGGATCGTTGGCTAACCAGATCACAGCACTCTACGGTTTGCGGCAGAGCAAGCTGACCAAGGGTTCGATGAGCGCCCCGGCTTCTGCATCGGTTGCCAAGGTGGCAAAGGCAGTGGGGAACTCTCCAGACGAGTTTACGCAGCAGCAGTATCATGACTCGCTCGACCAGTTTTACTCGCTGCGGGATTCGGCCATGAGCGGCCGCGCCACGCGCATGCTGGCTTCCACCTACGGCAGCCTGCTGGACAATGACATGCTGTTCAACGTGGCCTACGCACCCAGCCTGTGGCCGGTACAGGGTGTGGTCACAAGCTCTTACGGCGAGCGCCTGGACCCTTTCAACGGAGAAGGCGCTTTTCACAAGGGAATCGACATTGCCACGGCGATGGGCAGCCCGGTGCGCGCTCCAGCCGATGGTACGGTCCTTGTAGCTGCGATGGCAAATGGCTATGGACGGGAGATCCGAATTGACCACGGGCACGGAATCCAGACCCTGTTCGGGCATATGTCGGGTTTTGCGGTAGTCGCAGGTGAGGAAGTAAAGCGCGGCGAGATTATCGGCTATGTCGGATCGTCTGGCCGGAGTACTGGTCCACACCTTCACTACGAAGTGCTGATCCACGACACACCGGTGAATCCGCATAAATACATGCGTGAGACTGCGACCGAGCTGGCGTCGGCACAACTTGCCGGCGGCGCACACACGGGTGGTAACTAAAAGACTCTGACTGGTCAAACCGATTGTTGAAACAGAGAAGCCCCCTTCAGCGAGGGGGCTTTTTCTGTTTGATGGCCAGTCACTGGCCTCCTGAATAGAACCGCGGCATTCGCGATTTCACAGCCTGGAGGCGGCTGGCTCCTGTGAAGCCATGCTCTGCACATCCGGGCCGCCCTGCCATGATCGTCTCGTACGCTCATGCGGTTGGTTGCCTATCAAGTAGCACGTTTAGGGCCCAAATCTTCTTCGTTTAGATTGTGTTGGATAGCTGCATGATCAACGCGAGTTTCCTGATTTTGGGAGAAGCGGGCAACCAATATCTTCTGGAATCCGTAGAAACGGAAGTGAGGTCGGAGCTCCTAATGCTGGCAGTTTGGACAGTAGTGCGTCCCACGGCCTGCCACCACGAGCCGGCGGATGGGCATTTTGCACACCAGGCAGGGCAGACCGGTTCTCATATACACGCGATGCTCCAGCTGGAAGAAGCCGCGGACGCCGGCGGCGTCGACATAGTCCGATACAGAGGAGCCGCCTAGCGAGATGGCCGAGCGCAGGACAGCCTGGAGGCTGCTGTGCAGGCGTGCGAGTTCCTTCCGGGTAAGCCGTGCAGCCTGGCGGCGGGGACGGATGCCTGCCCGGAAAAGGCTTTCGTCGGCATAGATGTTGCCGACACCATGCAGCAGGGACTGGTTAAGCAGTGCTGCTTTGATCGTCGTTTTTCTGCCACGAAAGAGTGCCTGGAAATCGGCGAGGCTAATGTCGAGGGGCTCGACACCGCTGCCGGCGAACGGCTGAAGCGGCCCGGACAGGGGGGATGGCGGCGGAGGGGTGTGAAGGCCCATGCGTCCGAAGCGCCTCGCATCGACAAAACGCAGTTCGCGGCCGGAGCTTAGGCGGAGAACACCGTGCGTGTGGGGCGGCTGTGGAACGTCACTATCCGAGACCAAAAGCCGGCCGGTCATGCCGAGATGTACCAGCCACTGAATTTCGGATGCGGCATCGCTGCCCGGCGATGCAGGGGGCAGGAGGTCGAAGACGATCGTCTTGCCGACCCGGTGTACACGCAAGATCCGGGAACCCTCGAGGGCGGCTGCCATGGTGGCAGGGGGAGTTTTGAATGGCTCCGGCTTGTTACTGAACCAGGCGCTTTCGATCTGCTCGCCCCGGATGCGCTCATCCACGCCGCAGGCCACGGTTTCGACTTCAGGAAGCTCAGGCATCGTTGTGTTCAGGATGCCTGAGAATCCCGGATCCTGTCGCGGGGTGAAGCCAGGTCAGGCAGCCTGGTCGTTCTTGCGGATGGCTTCGCGCACGTGCTGTTCTGCTTCTGCCTTGAAGTGCGTCAGGTTGTGGACTTCCGCGGCGTGCTGCTCAATTTTCGGCAGCATTTCATCTTCGCTTGTGCCGCTGAGCTGCCATTCGCAGTCGTAACCTACGTCCTTGCAATGAAAATGCTTTGTCCCATCGGCCATGTTCCAGTTTCTCCTCCCTGTCTACGATGCGGGTGAAGCTGAAGACAGGAAGGAGAGATTGATCTGGTCAAGCATGCAGCACAGATAGTGTTCGATGTCACGGGAAGGTTGTCGCTCTGTGCAGTCAGGTCTAGCCGGCCATGATGGCTTCAAAAACAAAGAGGAACGTGGCAGGCATGCCAGGCTGCACCATGCGCAGAACTTCTACAGAGCGAAACGCCCGGATGGTGGCGCGATGGTTGCGACAGAAGCGCTGGGTATGCGCGATGGCCTGCGACATGACGTATGCGGTGGTATCGAAATCGGCTCGTGCGCGCAGCTTCTCATCGACCGAAATAATGTCGCTGCACAACAGCATGGTCTCTTCTTCGATCGGCGCGGCACTGGCGACGCCAGCCAGGGGACCGTTCGTGGCTTCCTGTGTTGCGGTCGTCTGTGCTTCCGCATGGCGGCTGCGCGGCCTTGTGGTCGATGTCGCGGACTGTTTCATCCATGCTGTGTTGACCTGGAGCGTAACGTCCAGGCAGGCTGTGCTGACCTCTCTTGATTTCCGCATGACGCTCCTCCAACCGCATTTCCACTTGTAGAGCAGAACCCGAGCGGCGGCTATCCCATTGTTGTGTGAGGCACCTGGCACGTCACTGGACGGGATGAAGTCTGTGTGCCGCTCCAGCCCGATGGCGAACCGACGTTCGCAGGAGGTGCGCGCGGCCGTTGAGGAGAACGACAGTATTTGCAACTGCTGAAAGGCTGCTCTACGATGCCAGCTATGCAGAACCAGCCCATTTGCGGTGCTTGTTGTCGGGAATACAGGCGAGCGCCCGGGTTTATTCTGCCCTGACCGATAGCTGAGACCGGTTCAGAAAAGCAGCAGTTCCATGGGCGATTGCGTTGATTGCTGCGAACTGCCCGAACTACCTGCGGCCTGTCCTCATCTTCCCAATCGTCTTTCCATCAACAGCAGATTTGTAGCCCGGGGAGGCGAAGATGAGCAGGATTCTGGACGAAGTTCTGGCAGCGAATGCAAAGTACACAGCGGAGTTTGGCAACAAGGGCGAACTGGCACTTCCACCAGCGCGAGGGTTTGCAATTCTCACATGCATGGATGCGCGCTTGGATCCGGCGAAGTATGCCGGGCTGGCTGAGGGCGATGCCCACGTGATCCGCAATGCGGGCGGCCGTGCCAGCGATGATGCGATCGCTCGTGATCAGCTACAAGCTGCTGGGTACGCGTGAATTTTTCGTGATCCACCACACCAACTGCGGCATGGAGTTCTTCACGAACGATGTGATCCAGGGCCTGCTGGCGAGCAGCCTTGAGACTGCCGCCCTTACGGCGGAGGGGTTCAAAGATTTTGGCAAGGGATCGGGCTCACGCGCCGGGGAATTTGTGGAGTGGCTCACGATAGCTGATCAAAAGCAGTCGGTGATCGACGACGTTACGCGCATCCGGAACAGCCCGCTGGTGCCGAAGTCGATACCGATCTACGGCTACATCTATGACGTGAAGAGCGGAAAGCTGGTTGAGATTGAGGGAGCGACTGCTGCAGGGAAGGCGAGCTGAACTGCCAGGCGGGGCCGCTTCAATGTGGCCCTGCGCCTCGTCCTTTGGCCGGATGCAGGATGGCACCAGGCGAGCCAGTTCACCCGTGGTGTCTTCCTTATATGGAGGAGTAAACTTCACTCGCATGTGGCCCAGGCGATGTCACAATCCGATGGAGCTGGCCCGAATAGCGGTCCGGGGGGTTGTGCTTTTCCTGGTCACGCTGACCGCGGCGGGGCTACTGCCTAGGTCGGCATATGCACGGATGCGGCCGGTCCATCCGGGATGGGAAGCCTGGTGCCTCGTCGTGCTGACGACATTGATCTTCGTACTTCCTGGAGTCGTTATCAAAGCTCGTGCCCTGTCCTTGCTGAATGAGGGTGTACGGCTGGAACGCTGGAGCGATCGGGACTTGGCCGCCCTGCGCGCTGCTGTCGACAAGCCGGTGTGGCGGATGCTGAGCTGGCTGATTCCAGCTGGATTGGCTCTTGTGCTGCTGCTATCGCCACGGCATTCGATATTTACGAGTGCGTGGTGCTTTACCTGGATACCGATGAGCCTGATCTACGAGCTTCGGACGTTGACAAAGCCGGACGCGCCGGGGCCATCGCTCCTCGCCTCTGCTGGCAAGCCGTTGCATTCTGAACACTGGGGCCATCGAGCTTAGCCATTCCGAGGACTCACAGCCAGGCACTGCAGATGCGGCCGCCTGCGCCCATCCAGCGCAACTGGTCGCTGCGATCTGCGAAGTAGCGGGCATTCATTTCAGCGGCGCCAAGGTCTTCAAGGTTGTGGAAGGCTGCCAGTTCGGTGGCGAGCTCTGCCGGGGTGAAGGCGAGCTGAAAGGGCTCGCCTGCCTGCTGCACACGTGCTGCGAGTGAGTCGCGGGCGAGTTGTTCATCCGGCGGCAAGACGGAGCGGGGCTGGCCGTAGTCGAATACCAGGCTGCTGCCGGATGCCTGGCCAGCGATGAAGGCGACAGTCTTGCGAAAAGCGGTGAGGGTCAGGTAGACGGTCACTCCCAGCCAGGCGAAGACTGCGGGAAGCGTGGGGTCGAAGCCGGCCGCGAGCATTTGCGCGGGCAGGGACTGCTGTTCGAAGTCGACGGGTATGAAGGTTAAAGAGGGCGGAGCGGCGATGCGCGCGGCCTGGAGCAGGTCGCGCTTCCACTGCTGCGTTGCGGGATGATCCACTTCAAAGACGCGCAGACCAGAAAAGGGATTGCGGTAGGCAAAGGTGTCGAGCCCGGCGCCGAGGAGTACGTACTGGCGGACACCGCGTTGTTCCGCGAGCGCCAGGACGTCTTCGGCATAGCGGCTGCGCCCGACCAGGAAGGCACGCAGAGCTGTCGAGTGAGTTCTGCCGGGCTGGAGAGGGGTCCGCCGAAGTTCTTCGGCATAGACGCTGCCGAGGAGCGGCACGGCGATTGGATCGTCGAGTACGAGGGGACGGTCATACAGTTGATGGGCGGCGCGGCGAAGAGCGACGCGGAGAGCAGTGCGGGATGGCTCGGCAGCTTGCATCGGTTCGGCGAGTGCAGCCTTGGCGTGAAGCAGTTCTTTTATCGTAGATGAATGGTCGTATTGCAAGTGCAGTGATGAGGGACGCCGGGGTTGTCAGCGTGTGATGGTGCGCTGAGCAGAGCTGCCGACAGTGATCTGGGTCAGGTTCAGTAGAGGCACGCCGATCGGATAGACGATCTTGACCGTGACATTCACTGTCCCGCCGACGATGTTGCCAGGGGTCCAGGTCGTGGTCGTGGTGACGCCACCGGAGGGAGCAGCGTAGAGGTAGGAGTTCACAAGGGTCTGCATTACGGTGGCGTTGCAAGGCAGGACGCTCGAGCTACTGCTGACACTAGCCAGACGTGCACCCGCCCGGGCGGCAAATGTGGCATTGCTGTAGCCGAAGAGCACGATACTGAATTCGAAGAAGCCGGCCAGCAGCAGGCAAAATGTTGGCAGAACCACGGCCATTTCAATCATCGTGGTACCGTCCTGGTTTTTCCAGAAGCCCAGACTTGGCGACGGCTTTAGGAGGCCCGGATGGTGGGGCGACTTTGTAGGCATTTCCGGGCGCGGCATCAGGGTGTCCAGGGAACGCGGTAAGTGGCTGTCTGTTGAACCGTCATTGCAGCAGACACACCCGGCCACGCGAAAAGCGCCGGGACGCTGGCGCTGGTCTGGACCTGGACATACTGTATCGGCGTGCCATAGCCGCTGCAGATGGAAGAACTGAGCACGGAAGTCCCGCCGGGCGTGCAGGTCCACAGCTGGCTGGCAGTGATGGTCATACCAGACAACCCGGGGGCAGCGTTGACTGCTGCATTTCTCATGCCGGCAAGGTCGGCCTGGTTGCCGGGGAGGATCCCGTAAGCGGCCCCGGCGCTTGCGGCTTCTGTAATCTGCATGGCCTGCTGGATACGCAGTGAGTAGTTGACAGTACCCAGAATGATGAAGCAGAAGAGCGGTAGAATC
>CAZZYN010000041.1:0-33829 GCA_964658265.1 uncultured Acetobacteraceae bacterium
GGTAATGCGCACTCCTGGCCCTGGTCTCCTCCTCGTCAAGATGCTCGTTGCCGGCAGCCGGCACGATCTGGTAGCGGCCATAAGTGCCTGCGCCTGCTGCATCCATAAAGCGCATTGCAGTCACTCCAAAATAGCTTTCGGTGGCAAAGCTCACGGGTGCGGGCTTGGGCGTCTGCACAAAGGCGAGCGCTGCAGGATGGCTGTCCAGAAAAGCTTCGAGCTGCGACCCAGCTGGACTGGCCGGATTGCTGGCCGCAAGCGCGCGCAGAAAGGCAAGAAACTCCTCGCCCGTTCTCGTCGGAAACCCGTCCGTAGAGTGGCCGATGATGTCGGTATGCACACGCTCGCCAAGATGGAAGCGGATGGCCATGCCGCGCGGGTTGGCATTCGGGTCGTTGTCCGGAATCAACGGAATGCCGGTGGAGTTTGAGAAGCGCACGGTCACGGGTGTCGCCGGATGGTTCAGGTGGGGCGCACGACTGAGCGACGCAGCCGCGGCCGATGGCTTGAACACGCCGGTGAGCAGAACGCCCTTGGCGTGGGCCGGACGGAAGCCGGGGTGCTGCCCGAAGATGGCGTCAAATTGCTGGATCAACTCCTAGCTCAGGGCAAGTAACTTTTCGTCAGTAGGCAACGGCATGTCGAAACTCCGATAAGCAATTTTCGCGGGCGAGGTGGTCCTTGTCCCATCCGCAACAACTCCCGCATAGATCTTTCCGTTCAGCATAGCGGCAGCTCATCCGGCGGTGAGGCACCGATGAAACAGCTCCAGCATCATCCCCTTCAACTGGTATTCCAGCGCCGGATCGTAGCGCGGCCCTTCGTCGCGCATAAAGGCATGGGCGCCATTCACCTCGACCCACTGGAAGTTGGCGTTGACCTCGTCGAGACGCGCCTTTACCTTCACGCGACCCTCCAACGGAATATGCGGATCCTGCCGTCCCCAGATGTGCAGCAGCTCGCCCTTGATTTCGCCGGCACGCGCCAGTGAATCATCGTTCTTCCCGGCGCCCAGCGTGCCCGAATGCAGGTCGGTCGCGTAAAAGCAGGCAGCTGCCAGCACTTCCGTTTGAAGGGCGCAGCGGAAGGCCAGGTGGCCGCCCAGACAGATGCCGACCGCGCCCAGCCTGCCGGTGCAATCGGGCCGCGTCAGCAACATCGCGACCAGCGCGTGAGCATCGGCATCGTAGGAGGCAAGGGTCTTCGCATACTTGTCGACGTTGCCTCGATCCGAGCCTGACTGGTCATACGCCAGGACGGTCCCGGCCGGCTCCAGTTCGTGATAGACCTCCGGCACAGCAACCAGGTAGCCGTGGCCAGCAAGGAAAGTCGCGAAGCGCCGGATGGGTGCGGTCAATTGAAAAATTTCGGAGTAGAAGATGATGCCGGGATAACGACCCGCAGCCTTCGGCCGAAACATGTGCGTGCGCATGGGACCAGTAAGCGTGGGAATATCGACGAAGGCAGCGTCCTCGACAATCATGCGGGCAGTGTACAGGCAGCGCCTTCTTGTGTGATCCGTCCTCGGTGGTCTCTCTGCTTCGCTTACACTTAAAAGTGCGTAGCGTGTTCTCAGTATGTAAATCGCGGGAGCTACCAGGAGCGGCCCGGACACTCGTCTCTGCGTCCATTCACTCGGCCGGGACGTCTAGAGCTGCACGGTTCAGCATATTTTCAGGCAAAGCAGGATTGATCATTCTCGTTTCCAGAACAACCAGTCCCGCTGCAGGCAGCGCACGCCATGCAAAGTATCGCCGCTTCGCAATTGCCTTCACAGCGCTCGGTATCCTCACGATCGCTTCGCCTGGTCTTCGGGCAGCGCCAGTCTCCGCTCCTGGTGCAGTGAATGAACTTCCGGATGCGCCATCGCCAGTCTCCGTCCCGCTTAACCCTGGTGTTTCTTCATCATCATTCGACCTCGCCCAGGCAGCGACGCCTGGATCCTCCGCTGCGCGCCAGCAGGAAGCAGCGCCGCAGACGCCGCAGACCGAAGATCAGGTACGTCGGCAGGAGAAGCAGCGCGTGCTGGGAGTAGTGCCTAACTTCAACGTTGCCTACACTTCCGACCTGCCGCCGCTCACGCCAAAGCAGAAATTCCATCTTGCCTTCCGTAGTGCGACCGATCCATTCCAGTTTGCAGCGGCGGCCCTTGATGCTGCTTACAGCCAGGCCACCGACGACTTCGGCCCGGAGTTCGATCGAAACAAGAGTGGTCAGATCGTCCGCGAGGAAGGCTATGGCCAGGGCCTGGGAGGCTACGGTAAACGCTTCGGAGCCGCTTATGCTGACAACTTCGATGGCACCATTATCGGTAATGCCCTGCTGCCAATCCTGTTCAAGGAAGACCCACGCTACTTCCGCCGCGGCAGCGGCAGCGTCAAGTCACGCATGCTCTACGCGATCTCGACAACCGTCTGGTGCAAGCGCGACAGCGGCACATGGGGTCCAAACTATGCCAACGTCATCGGCAACCTTGCAGCAGGCGGCATCTCGAATATTTATTATCCGTCTTCCGATCGCGGCGCAGGCCTGACCATCACGCGCGGTCTGACCGTAACAGCCGAAGGTACTTTAGGCGGATTGGCCAACGAGTTTCTGCCTGACCTGACTCGTCACTTCCTGCATCGTGAAGTGTCTGGACAGCGTGTGAATGTCACAGCCGGCTCGACGCCGACGCCCGCTCCCACAGCCCCGCCCCCTGCGCCACAACCCTGAAGTTCGCCTTTGTTCCACCTTGGTTTGAAAACAACGGCATCTGCACGGAAGAAACCGCCGCCGGCATTTATTCTTGGAGTCGGATGTCCCGACCGATCCAAAGCCCCGGACGCGTGTGGAGGAAACTGCAGGCCTGCCTGTTGCTGGTGCTGCTGGCCGGCAGTACTGCGCCGCCGGCATACAGCTATTCCTTCCTGACGCATGAACTGCTTGTTGACCTGGTCTGGACTGATTCGATCCGGCCGCTGCTGCTGGCCCGCTATCCGGGTCTGACAGAGGTGCAGTTGGAAGAAGCCCATGCCTACGCCTATGGCGGATGCGCCATCCAGGATCTCGGCTACTATCCTTTTGGCAAACCGAATTTCAGCGATCTGACGCATTATGTGCGTTCCGGCGATTTTGTTAAAAACCTGATCCGCGACTCGCGCAACGCCAATGAACTGGCATTTGCAGTGGGGGCGCTGGCGCATTATGTCGGCGACACGGAAGGACACAGCGAAGCGGTAAATCCATCGGTGGCGGCCGAATTCCCGAAGCTGGCTGAGAAGTACGGCCCCAGTGTGGCCTACGACAAGGATCCGCACGCACATGTCCGCACCGAGTTCGCGTTCGATGTGGACCAGATTACGCAGAGGCGCTTCCCTCCGCGTGCCTACCTCGAACACGTCGGGATCCGCGTGCCTAACCCGCTGCTGCGCAAGGCGTTTTTCGAGACCTACGGGCTGGATGAAGAGCGCGTGCTGGGCAGCCGACGACCGACTCTCCGCGGCTATAAATTCGCAGTCCGCCGCTTTCTGCCGCGCATTGCCTACGCCGAAACAGTCCTGCATCGCAAGAGCATGCCGCCGGATGTGCCCGGACCGGCGCTCAATGAAATCAATGCCAATATGGCCAAAACAGAGTTTGTCAAAAAGTGGGAGCCCTATCGTCACAGGGCGGGCATCGGCACGTATTCGCTCGCCGGACTGATCGTGGTTCTGCCGAAAGTCGGACCACTTGCCCTGTTAGCGATCAAGGGGCCCACGCCTGAGACAAAAGAGAAGTATCTCGAGAGCGTCAATCGCTCAACTGCCGTATTGAAACGCAGCCTGCTGCAGCTGCGGACCTCGAATGTGACAATTGCCAATCGCGATCTCGATACCGGGCAGCGCACCAGGCCGGGCGGCTACAGCCTGACCGACGCAACCTATGAGCGCCTGCTCAAGAAGATCACGGAGCAGCCGGACAAGGGTATCCCTCTGGGTCTGAAGCAGGATATCGAGGCGTATTATGCCGACCCGAATGCCCCGATCCGGACCAAGCACGATCCCGCGGCGTGGGCCCGTGTCCAGGCCGAGCTGGTCGTAATCGGAAGTATGAAGACTCGTGGATTGGCGATGGAGGCAGACGACGCCTCCCCGAGTGGAAGCCCGGTCGCCAGCCTGAGCACACCATAACGGCCAGACCGGGCTGGAAATGGATTACCGGCAAAACCAAGGCTGCGAGAGATGCGTGTTTATCGGTTGTCCAGGTAGGTGAGCGCATCGACTGCAGCATTGTGACCGCACATACCATGAACGCCTCCTCCGGGAGGAGTAGAGGACGAACAGAGAAAAATATCGCGGGCAGATGTCTTATAAAAGCGGCGTGTGGGCCTGAGCACAAACTGGGTCGCACCCATGGCCCCGCCATTGATATCGCCGCCAACCAGGTTGGCATCCATCTTTTCAAGACTGGCCGGATTGAGCACACTGCTGGCGATGACCGTATCGCTGAAACCAGGGGCAAAGCGCTCCAGTTGGGCCTCGATCGCCGGCTGCATGTCCACGGTCGAACCGTGGGGGAGATGGCAGTAGACCCAGGCAGTGTGTGGCGTGGGCTGCGAGCTGTTGGCTGCGGGGACCCGCGTCGGATCAAAGAGCGACGGCTGGGCCACCAGCAGGAAGGGTCGTTCTGCCGGGCGCCCGGATGCCATGGCCTGTTCGGAGGCAGCGACCTCTTCAAGCGAGCCACCGACGTGCACGGTTGCTGCGCGGTGACACTCGGGCGCCGTCCAGGGAATGGGGCGGCTGAGGGCATAGTCGAGTTTGAAAGCAGACGGGCCGTAGCGATAGCGGTGCAGGCTGCGGTTATAGGCGGGAGTAAGCCGGTCGCCGGCGAGCGCAAGCAGTTGTCGCGGCGTGATGTCGCAGATGGTGACGTCGGATGGCGGCAAATCGCTGAGCCTGGAGACGCGCTGGCCGGTGATAAGGATGCCACCGAGAGACTCGAGATGACGGACAAGCGCGTTGGTGATGGACTGCGAACCGCCGCGCGGGATCGGCCAGCCGGCAACGTGACCGACGAGGGCAAGCACCATGCCGAAGGACGCACTGAGCGGACTGTCCAGCGAGAGGAACGAGTGTGCCGCCAGGCCGGCGAAGAGACCACGCGTGGCGGGCTCGCGGAAGGCAGTCCGTGCCAGCACAGTCGACGGCAGGAGGGCAGGCAATCCAAATCGGGACATTAACAGCGGATGGCGCCAGATGGGCCCCGAAAAGGGCGTAAAGGGGCGGAGGATAGCGTCCCGGATGTGATTCCAGCGTGGGACCAGAGGACCAAAGAGGCGGCTCCAGGCTGGTCCGTCGGGTCCGAGAAGGCCAACCTGGCGTTCGAGAGATTGCTCAAGGGTGATGGCTGAGCCGGCGAGTGGCCCATCGGCGAAGGGGTGTGCGAGGGCGGATGGCGAGTGCACCCATTCCAGGCCGTATCGCTCGAGCGGCAGGGATTGAAAGAAGGGCGAAGCAGCTCCCATGGGGTGAACGGCCGAGCCGAAATCGTGCAGAAAGCCGGGACGGGTGAGCTCGAGAGTGCGGCAGGCACCGCCTGGAACTGCTTCTGCTTCGTAAACAGTAACCCGCAATCCGGCCTGGGCAAGCACAATGGCAGCTGAGAGGCCGTTAGGTCCGGAACCGATGATGGTTGCGCTGCGCGGCATGACTGCATTCATCGTGACACGGGTGGCGCGTTCCTGGCGGTGGGTCGCAACAGTCCAGGGACTTTTTGTGGATTGCAGTGGCGACAGGTCGAGTGAATCTAGATTTGTTCGGCGCGCGAACTTTAGGGCTCACCGGTTGGTGCATGGATCGAGGAATTGAGACTTGACTCTTCCGCACGGCATCTCTTCTATAGCGGCACGTCGTACGGAGAGAAAGATGGCCTGGCCTGCACACCGGCCTGGGCGGCGTCCGAACAAGAGGTTGGGGCTATGCGTATCGGAATTGCGCTTCTGGCTGCGTTGGTGGGGACGGGATCAGCGATTGCCCAGGCGGGCGGGAGCCACGGCAGTGCGGGCATGAGCGGCGGCGGTCATATCTCCGGCGGGTCTGCCGGGGCACGCGGGATGGCAGGCGGCGGCCAAGGGGTGCGGCCGGGGCCTGGGATCCGGTCAAACGGCCCGGTGCCGCGACTTTCGCCTTCGATGAGTCCGAACCGGCCGGTGACCTCAGGTGGCCTCGGGACGCGCTCCAATGGAGCTGGACAACTGGGTTATGGGCAGGGAGTCAATGGGCAGAACGATCGGGTAGGCAACTGGACATCCTCCGGGTTTGTTCCTGGCCCCTACGGGCAACCGCAGTACGGCCGCGAGGGCAATGGCCACGTCGGTTATGGCTATGGCGGCTACCCGGCATACGGCTTTGGGCTGGGCTATTACGGCGGCCTCGGGCTGGATGATTACGATCCGAATGACCCGAATTCACAGGCGCATCCGCAGGATGTCGTCGCACCGAACCAGCAGGATTATGGACAGAGAGAAGCTGGCCAGGGGAATGGACAGCAACAGTATCCAGGCGGCTACGGTCCGGGCCCACAGGATGCAGCAGCGGCCGGATGGGGTGATGCTGGCCCTGGGCCAAGGGCGGCCTACCGCAGTGGCAATGGCGCTGGCCAGGATACAGAATCTGCAGCAGTCAGCAGCGGGGTAAGTGCACGCTCCGATGGCCTGACCCACCCGAGGGTGACGTTGATCTTCAAAGACGGACGCAAACCGCTGACCGTGCAGAACTACGCAATGACGCAGAGCAAGATCTTCGTACGGGACCAGGGCGCGGAACAGGACGTTCCGATCCGGGACCTGGACGTGGCGGCCACCATGGCAGCAAATGACCGGGCCGGCGTCGACTTCGCACTGCCAGTAAAGAACTGACCAACTTGAACCGGGCTGATTTGGTCAGCCCGGAAACATCTTTTCGCGCTTCTGGTCGAAACGGGATTCCGAATTGTCAGGTCCGAAAGACTTCCAGGCGGATCGCGGGTACGTGGAAGTGCATAGCGGCGGCTTCGCTCAGGCGCCGAAGGGTTTCGCCCTCGGTAAGGCCCACGCTGGCGAGACCATGAACAGAGGGCACGCGTGCTTCATAGCCGTGGTCAAGCCGTTCGATTTCAACTCTAAGTAGTGCATCCTGCAACATGCTGACTCCCAGCCCAGCTGCTTCTACCGAGCAGAGCACACCATGCCTGAGTGCGACAACAATGCGTAATAGCACATTCGAGTCAGGGTGATGATTTTGCCGAGGGTGCACCCCTACCAGGGCAAAATCCATTTATGGCGCCAGGAACAGGGTGCAAAAACGGGAGAGCTCGGCCCTGAAGGTGATTTACTTGGGCTTGCATGAATTTGGAAAGACAAAGTGCTGCTTGATCCCCCGACAGAACGCGTTGCGCCTGCAGTTAGACTCCGCTGGCGCGTTGTCGGCTTCTCCACCTTCCTCTTTGCGCTGCTACAGGCGGCGTGCCCGGCACTCATTGCGATCAGCAGCGTCCGCGTACTGATCGGTCTGGGTGCATTGGCATCCGCGGCGGGTACGGATGCGGCGCCCAGGGGTCTGCACCAGGACCTGATCCGGATTCCGATGATGCTGGTCGCGCTGATCGGCGCGTTTCTCAACCTGTTCGTGATCTGGCAGATACGGCGATTGCGGGCACGTCCCGCAGCCCAATGGCGATTGCAGCCGGTTTCAAAAAAGAAACGGCTCTCTGAAAACGTGCAGATTGGTCTTGCCCTGCTGACCCTTGTCCTGCTGGTATCAGAGTGGGTTACACATCCGCTCATTCACCATCCTCATCCCTAGCGGGGGCGATCGATCCCGCCCTGCCGAAGTCCTGTTCGATACGGGCGTGCAGGCGTTCGCCAAAGCCGACGGGAAGGTGGAAGACGCGGTCGTCCGCGGTAAGAACAAGAATGTTGTGAACCGAGTCGAGAATGGCAGAGCAGATTTCGCAATGGGCGAGGTGCTCCTCGATCGCAGCACGCTCGTCAGCAGTGATGGAGGCGTCGATGTAGTCAGACAGGTAGGGCCAGACGTGTTTGCAATCAAGCTTCACTGTGCGCCTCCGATGCCTGGGTTGCCCCACCAGGAAAACCTTCGCTTCTGATTGGAGGCTTGAAGTTTGAGGTAGGGCGTGAGTTTTTTCTGCAGCATCATGCGTGCGCGAAAGAGGCGAACCTTCACCAGGTTAGGCTGCACACCGAGGATCTCAGCGATTTCCTGGATAGATCGAGCGTCCTGGTCACGCAAAGTGAAGACCTGCCGGTAGCTGTCAGGGAGGTCCGCGATGGCTTGTTCGATCTGGCTGGTGAGTTCCTGACGTTCAAGCGCTTCGCTGGGAATCTCCCGCCAGTCTGCGATAAGCGTCGGAGTGAAGTCCTCACGATTGCCGGCAGGAGTGTCAAGGGATTCGATAGTGTGGCGGCCGGATTTGCGGAGACGGCTGCGGGCCTCGTTCATGACGATGGTGACGAGCCAGGTGCTGAATCGAGCCTCGGCGCGGAAGCCGGCCAATGCACGGTAGGCCTTGAGGATGGCCTCCTGCGCGGCATCCTCAGCATCGCCTTCATTTTTAAGGACGGAGAATGCGGTGATATAGGCGAGGCGCTGGTAAGGCCGAATCAATTCGTGGAAGAGCTCGCGTTCTCCGGCGAGAATGCGTGTGACCAGCGAGGCTTCGTCCGGCGAGGAATCCATAAAGGCGGTTTACTGCAGTGACTGGTCGAGGTAGCGGGCGAGAACGGCTTCATCCTGCTCACCGGCTTGATTGTAGACGGGCTTGCCGTGGGTATCGAGAATGATGAGGTCTGGAATCGAATCCCGGAAGTATGTGTCGATGAGCTGCTGCTGGGCAGGCACGTGCGTCTGGTCCATGTCGATCACAACGAAGTGGACGCGGCCTTTGTATTTGTCATAGAGCGAGACAGTACGTCGGGCCTGGCGCTTGGAGTTGTAGCAGCCTTCGCCGTAGATGATGACATAGTTAGGCACTCCGAGCTGGACGCCCGCTGTGATGCTGGAGCCGGTGATGAGCGGGCCGTCGATGCTGTCGCTGGAGTAGTCAAGGTGGGGATTGAGCTTGAGATTGTCGGCTCCGAAGGCGGGAAGGGCGGTAGTGGTGACCGCTGCGGCGAAGAGCAGATTAAGGATATGTCGAGACTTCATGCGCGAACCCTCATGCCTATGTGACGCCGGCAGAGACGCTGGGTTACATAAGCAGCAAACCTTCTTTATTCTTCGACCGTTTTGTAACTGCGTGAGTTCTGGCGACTCATACGGTCAGGCAGAAGACGCCTTGAGCGTTGCCGAGGAGAACACCATGAACACTAAGCTTATGCTTTCAACGATTGCTGCAGGACTGTTGAGCCTGTCGGCGCTGGCCCAGGACTCGATGCAAAACACACAGCAGAGCCAACCATCGAGCGACAAGACCAAGCAGGACTCAACAAAGCACGATGCCATGCAGCAGGACTCGATGAGCCACGATGCGATGAGCAAGGGATCGATGGACAAGAAAGCCGCGAAGAAGAAGTCGCAGAAGGCTGCGATGAAGAAAGACTCGATGGGCCACGATGCGATGAGTCACGATTCGATGAGCAAAACCCCGGCTGCTCCACAGAAATAACCGCGGGTGACGATGGGTCCGCGGCAGGGTTCACTCCCATTCGATCGTGCCGGGCGGCTTGCTGGTGATGTCATAGACGACGCGATTGATGCCGCGGATCTCGTTGACGATGCGGCTGGAGATGGTTTTCAGAACTTCGTAGGGGAGGGGCACCCAGTCGGCGGTCATGCCGTCCTCGGAATGTACCGCCCGGATTGCACAGGTGTAGGCGTAAGTGCGCTGATCGCCCATGACGCCAACACTTTTGACTGGCAGCAGGACGGCAAAGGACTGCCAGATTTTCTTGTATAAGCCAGCGTTGCGAATTTCCGTGACGACGATCTCGTCGGCTTCCTGCAGCAGGGCGACCCGTTCCGGGGTGACTTCGCCCAGGATGCGAACGGCGAGGCCGGGACCGGGAAAGGGCTGTCGATCAAGGATTTCGTCAGGCATGCCGAGATCGCGGCCAATGCGGCGGACTTCATCCTTGAAAAGATCGCGCAGAGGCTCGATGAGTTTAAGCTTCATGGTTTCGGGCAGGCCGCCGACATTGTGATGGCTCTTGATGGTCTGCGACGGACCTTTGACCGAAGAGGATTCAATGACGTCGGGATAGAGTGTGCCCTGGACGAGGAAGTCTACCTGGCCACGAGTCTGCATGATCCGGTGGGCTTCGTCGTCGAAGACTTCGATAAACTCATTGCCGATGATTTTGCGCTTGGTTTCGGGGTCGGTCACGCCGGCAAGCTTGGCAAGGAAGCGTCCGGAAGCGTCGACGGCATCCAGATTCAAATGCAGCTTGTTGCGCATGGCGTCCTGCACTTTGAAGAACTCATTCCGGCGCAGCACCCCATTGTTGACGAAGATGCAGGTGAGCTGATCACCAATGGCGCGCGCGACGAGGACCGCGGCTACCGAGGAATCGACGCCACCGGAGAGGCCGCAGATGGCCTGGGCTGTCCCGACCTTTTCCTTGATGGCGGCGACAGTCGACTCGATGAAGTGAGCCGGAGTCCAGTCGGCTTTGGCGTTGCAGATGCGGAAGAGGAAGTTCTGGATAAGCTGCGTGCCGAGCCTGGTGTGGTGAACTTCCGGATGAAACTGAACGGCGTAGATGCGGCGGCCCGGGTTGGCAATGCCGGCCAGAGCACTGGAAGTTTTGGCGATGAGGTGAAAGTCGGGCGGAAGTTCCTGTGCGTGATCGCCATGGGACATCCAGACTTCCATGGTGGCAGGCATGTCGGCAAAGAGGGGTAGATCGGTGTCCAGAATGGTCACCTGCGCGAAACCATACTCCCGTTTGTCGGCGGGCCGGACCTTGCCGCCGAGGTGATGCGTGATCCACTGCAGGCCATAGCAGATACCAAGAATGGGCAGGCCACTGTCGAGAATGCGCGGATCAGCGGGAGGCGCGTCGCTGTCGTAAACCGAACTCGGGCCTCCGGAGAGGATGATGCCGATGGGCTTGCAGGCACGAATCTCGTCGAGCGAGGCGGTACAGGGCAGGACGGCCGAGAAGACATTCTGCTCGCGGATGCGGCGTGCGATGAGCTGGGTATATTGCGAGCCGAAGTCGAGAATGACGATCGAAGATGTATCCACGGGAGTAGTTTACCGGTGGACCGTTGCAGCAGAGGGCATTTACGTTGGCGAGAACTCTCCCGGCCTCTCCATCAGTGGTCAATACGCGATTGGTCAACAATTGTCGGGATGGCAGAACTTGCTAAGTTTGCCGGTCGGCCGGACAGCATGCGTCGAATGGCGGCGAGCGCCGACCTGTCATAAGCCTGTCATCGGCATGAAAGGTTTTGCTCATCTTAAGTGACAGCGATGGAGTAGCTGTACAGGCTGCTCTACCGGCTTCCATCCGTAGGTTGTAGCCAGCTGCTTCCCTGCAAACAGTGAGCTGCTAGCCCATTGCCTGGGGTTCAATCTGTGAGTATTTGGACAAGTGTTGACAAAATCTCAGATGAGACAGATTCTGGATAGGTCGATGCAGATTGAAGCAATTCGCCAGCTACTGGATGCCAACGGGATAAAGTTTACGACGCAGCGCTATTGCGTGATGGCGTTTCTGATGGAGAATGCCAGCCATCCGACAGCGGCGGAGATTTTTGAAGGTGTAAACCGGCTCGATCCGCGCTCGTCCAAGGCCACAATCTACCGCAATCTGCGCGACCTGGTGGATGCCGGGCTGGTGCGGGAGGTGGCAGTCGAAGGTCGTTCTGCCCGCTTTGACGTGAAGGGGATGCGTCACCATCATTTCATCTGCGACCGGTGCGGTGAGGTCGAGAATATGGATTGGTTCGATGTACCGGAACCGCCCGCCGGCTCTGTCGGTAAACGCATTGTTCGCGAATATGAGGTGATTCTGCGCGGTCTTTGTACGCAGTGTGCCGCGAGTGCGCCGCCTATTTCTATCGCTGCCGGAGAGACGGGCTAAGTATGAAAGTCCAGGGGGACAGGCAGGAAGTCATGAACGCGCCGAATTGTTCCCGCAAGGCTGAGGCAGTCGGCAGGCAGGTCAATCCAGTGATCAACCACTTAGCACCAACCGTAATCATCAACGAACGAAGGAGCAAGCATGGCAACTGAAATGAGATGCCCGGTGCCGCACGGCGCCAACGGAACCACTACCAAGACTGAGTTGGAATCGCCGATGCACGGTGCGGTGACGCACAACTCGCGCAAAGTTCTCAGCAACGCAGAATGGTGGCCGGACCGCCTGGACCTGGCAGTCCTGCACCAAAACACGAAGCTGGCGGACCCTATGGATCCGGAGTTCGATTACGCCAAGGAATTCAGCAGCCTGGACCTGCATGCAGTGATCGGTGACCTGAAGACGCTGATGACGGATTCGCAGAGCTGGTGGCCGGCCGATTACGGGCACTACGGACCGTTTTTTATTCGGATGGCCTGGCATAGCGCAGGTACCTACCGCATTGCGGATGGACGCGGCGGCGCGGGCATGGGCACGCAGCGCTTTGCCCCATTGAACAGCTGGCCGGACAACGCGAACCTGGACAAGGCGCGACGCCTGCTGTGGCCGATCAAGCAGAAGTATGGCAGGAAGATTTCCTGGGCCGATCTGATGGTGCTGACCGGCAATGTTGCGCTGGAGTCCATGGGTTTCAAGACATTCGGTTTTGGCGGCGGCCGGGCGGATGTGTGGGTGCCGCAGGAGGATATCTTCTGGGGCCCGGAAAAAACGTGGCTTGGCAGCGACCGGTACCAGGGCGATCGTGACCTGGCTCACCCGCTGGCAGCAGTGCAGATGGGTTTGATTTACGTGAACCCGGAAGGCCCGGACGGAAAGCCGGATGCACTTGGATCGGCGCGCGATATTCGTGAGACGTTCGGCCGGATGGCCATGAATGACGAAGAGACATTCGCGCTGATCGCCGGCGGCCACACGTTTGGCAAGGGCCATGGAGCGCACGATCCCAGCAAGTTTGTGGGACCGGAGCCCGAGGGCGCGGCGATTGAACTGCAGGGCTTTGGCTGGATGAACTCTGCTGGTAAGACCAATGCAGAAGACACCATTACCAGCGGCCTCGAAGGTGCATGGACGTCGAAGCCGACGACATGGGACAACGAATACCTTGAAAACCTGTACGGAAACGAGTGGGAGTTGAGCAAAGGCAGCGGCGGTGCCTGGCAGTGGTATCCGAAGAATGGCGCGGGCGCGGGAACTGTTCCTGACGCGCATCTGCACGATAAGAAGCATGGACCGATGATGTTCACGTCAGACATTGCGCTGAAGGTTGATCCGATCTATGCCGAGATTGGCAAGCGGTTCCTGGATCAGCCTGACCTGTTTGCGGATGCCTTTGCACGTGCGTGGTTCAAGCTGACCCATCGCGACATGGGTCCGATCGACCGCTATCTGGGTCCGCTGGTGCCGAAGGAAGAACTGCTCTGGCAGGATCCGGTGCCGGCGGTCGATCATCCACTGGTCGGCGATGCAGAGATTGCCGAGCTCAAGGCGAAACTGCTGGCGTCCGGCTTGTCGATCCCGCAGCTCGTGACGACAGCGTGGGCTTCGACGGCATCCTTCCGCGGATCAGACAAGCGCGGCGGAGCCAATGGTGCACGTATCCGCCTGGAGCCGCAGAGAAATTGGGAAGTGAACCAGCCTGAAGAGCTGGCGAAGGTCCTGGGCGTGCTCGAAGGAATTCAGAAGGACTTCAACGCGACTGGCAAGAAGGTGTCGCTTGCAGACCTGATTATCCTGGGTGGCTGCGCGGCAGTGGAGGAAGCAGCAAAGAGGGCCGGGCAGTCAATCACGGTTCCATTTACGCCGGGTCGTACAGATGCATCGCAGGAAAAGACGGATGTTCACTCGTTTGCACCGCTGGAGCTAACGGCAGATGGCTTCCGCAACTACCTGCGTCCGGGGCACACGGAACGCGCCGAAGCACTGCTGGTCGATCGAGCACAGCTGCTGACACTGACGGCACCGGAGATGACGGTGCTGGTGGGTGGTCTGCGGGTGCTGGATGCAAACTTCCACGGCTCAAAGGATGGTGTGTTCACCGACAAGCCGGGAACCTTAACTAACGACTTCTTCCTGAATCTGCTGGATATGGCAACGGAGTGGAAGCAGGGTGCCGTGGAAGGATCGTTTGAAGGTGTGGACCGGCAGACCGGAAAGAAGAAGTGGACGGCAACGCGGGTCGACCTGGTCTTCGGTTCGAACTCGCAGCTGCGGGCGGTGTCCGAGGTATATGCCGCGAGCGACGCGAAGGAGAAGTTCGTGAAAGACTTCGCGAAGGCATGGGGCAAGGTGATGAACCTTGGCGCCCCGGTTGCGGTAAAGCACTAAAGACGGGTACGTTGCATCAAAAATGCAGGCCTGCGCTATCTCGATCAGAGGCGGCGCAGGCCTTTCTTATTGTGCATGGTTTGTTGCGTCCGCCGGACTCATGCTGACTTGCGGTTGAGGGTGAGGATGAAGGGCAGCTTCACATTCTTATAGTCCGGGTCTCCGGCTGTGGCGAAGACGCGTCCGAGGAGCTTGCCTTCATGGGCGATGAGCTTGATGCTGAGCATCGCTGCACTCGTATGGCTTGGATCTGGTGAGCCGGTAGTATTGCCGATCAAGGCTGCGCCTTCCGAATGAAGATGCGTGATCGGTTGCGCAGCGTGCGAGCCGATAGAGAATGTGGCTTTGTCACTGGAGTCTACGTTGAGCCGGACTGGCAGAGCAGCGCCATTGGTGCCGACAGTGCCGACCCACGATCCGCGAAATTGTGGAGTTACAACGAAGGGCGAGAACGGATCGCCGGCGTCTTCCTCGGGCTGCTGCCAGTCTGCAAGGTAGATTCTGGCAAGCTGGTCGCATATGCTGAGCGCAAGATCCCGTGCATTGGACTGGTTGGTGAGAACAAGGCACGCAAGATTCTTCGAGGGAACCATGTAGAGGATGGTAGCGACACCGGGCTGGCCACCACCCTTGAAGACGATGGGCACGCCGGGACTGAGGTGGCCGGTGAACCAGCCGAAGGTGGTCGCGACCCCCGATGGCCCGGTGAAAACCGGTTTGAGAAGTTCATCGATCCAACGGTCTGCGAGAATCACCTGCTGGTCAGGCAGGGGATGCTTCATGGTGAAGAGAGCAAAGCATGCAAGGTCGTGGACGCTCGAGTAGAGCTGTCCGGACGCAGGCGTCGACGTGATGTAGGAAGCGATGCGTTTGCCGGAAGGATCATAGCCGGCGGCTGCTGATGGGCGTCGCGTGAAACCTGTATCAAAGAAGCTGTCATGCAAGCCAAGCGGGGTAAGCACCCGCTGCTGCATAAGCGTGGCCAGGTCTGTCGCGGCAAGGCGCGAGGCGATTACGTCGAGAGCGGCGAAGCCGATGTTGCTGTACTCATAGCAGGTACCGGGCGGATAGGCGAGGGTGCCGTAGTTCTGCAGGAGATGTTCCGGCCTCGGAGCCAGCCTTGCATCACGCTGATCATAGGATTGGAAGATGCCAGGCAGTCCGCTGCAGTGCGCGCCGAGCTGTCGTACAGTCACCGCGTCTGGATGGCGATCTTCTCCGCGAAGCCTGCTGCCGCCGAGGTACCTGTTGGCGGGTGCGTCCAAATCGAGTTTTCCTTCGGCAGCCAGGGTCATGAGTGTAGTTGCAGTGAAGGGCTTGGTGATGGACGCGAGGCTGAAGGGCGTGTGGGCCGTGACCAACACCTGTGCCTCACGGTCGGCCCAGCCGATACCTTCTTCAAGAACAATGCGACCCTGATGCGCCACGGCGAAGGCAACGCCAGTTGCATTGCCTTGTGTGATGGCTTGGCGCACGCGGGCGCGAATTGCTTCAATGTCCGGCGGCTTCTGCACTGGATCAGGGAAGAGCCTGGCGCTGGCAGAGATGAGCGAGGATGGGAGCAGCGTGCTCACGGAGGCGGCTGCAATCGAGCCAATAACAGCGCGACGGGACGACAGCATCGGCGGCGTCTCTCTTCCTTGAAGCAGTCTGGACTAACGGGTCTGGTGAGTGATACGCGCTGGCAACGACGCTTGTTCCATGGTGGTCAGGCTGGCATGACGCAGATAGACTTCTAGGGTGCTGCGCTGGAGTACGCGACCCGTGGTATCCGTGTGAATGCCGTGTGCCCAGGCATGATCCGGACGCCGATGGTGGACAAGATGATTGCGGAAGGACAGGAAGGTGAGCTGAACCAGATGCTGAAAGCATTAGTGCCCATGGAGCGCATGGAAAGGCCGGAAGAGATTGCGGACTGCGTGCTGTGGCTCTGCAGTGACGCGGCCAGTTACGTGACGGGGCAATCGATTTCCGTCGATGGCGGGTACGTGATGCGGTAGCTGGAGGCTGCGCGCGAAATTTGTTGCCGCCGAACAGGTCAGGTGCGCTGGATGAGGGTCTTCCAGAAGGAGACGAAGGCGGTGAGGCGGGCGACCTGGAAGAAGTCCGATGCGGCGAAGTACAGGATGGTGATGAAGGCCCAGTAGATGTAGAGCGGCGTGCCGGAAGCTACCGACTCGAACGGGAGCGGTGTGGCGCAGAAGACCATGGCAAGAACGACGAGTGCCATCTTGACGATGCCGAGGACAAAGTTGATCTCGACGAGCTTGGGTGTAAGCGGTCCCAGGCGGAGGCTGCGGATGAGGCTGGCAGAGACGCCACGGGTCTCGAGGACAGCAATGAGCGGGGCAATCGAGAAAACCCAGCTCACCAGCGCCCACAAGGTGAACGTTGCCAGTGAAAGACAGATGACCCAGGCGAAATAGCCTACGAGGTTCGGCGAGAAGTCCGGATTGGGCGTGGCGGATTCGAGGGTGTTACGAGCGACCCAGTGGATGGCGGCGAACCAGGCGAGTCCGCTGCCAACGAGGGCGGCGATGCGGAGAAACTGCAGCGCGATGAGAGTGCCGGGCTGCGTTTTGGAGCCAGGGACGAGCCGCTGAAGCAGTACGCTGCGGCCGATGCCGGACGAGAAGGCCCAGCCGACGGCGAGGATGGGGCCAAGCCACCAAGCGAGATGCTGCAAGCCGGGCATGATCGTGGCGCTAGCATTAGAGAAAGCGAGTGCGGCGGCGTTGGGATCGCTGAGTGAGAAGTTGTCGAGCCCGCCGGATGGAAGCGGCGTGCGTCGAAGGATGGCGGCACCCTGATAAAGCAGGATCGCGAGGGCCGGGATGCCGAAGAGCCAGCGCCAGGCAAGTTCGATAGCAATGAGCTTTGGCGCGCGAACCAGCTGCGCGAGGATGTAAACCATCGACTGGGTGCCGCGCAGGGTCTTGCCGGGTCGGGCACGTGCTTCGTTGAGCGACACGGCTACTTGACCAGGATATTGAGCAGTTTATTAGGCACGACGATGAGTTTGGTCATTGTTTTTCCCTCGATGGCGGCCTTGACTTTCTGATTGCTGAGGACAAGATGCTCAAGCTGTTCGCGGGTGTGATCGATGGGAACACTGACAACGGCCTTGAGTTTGCCATTGACCTGGACGGGTAGTTCGAGCTCGGCTTCCTTGGCGAGTTCGGCATCATACTTCGGCCATGGATGGCGCAGGATCGCGTCTTCGTGGCCGAGCTGCTGCCAGAGCTCGGCGGCGAGGTAAGGCGCGAACGGAGCAATAAGCAGGACAAGACTGTCCAGCAGCGAGCATGTAACAGCTGGCGACACTTTTCCATCAGTAAAAGCAGCGTCGGCAGCGGTGAGTTCGTTCACCAGCTCCATGATGGCTGCGATGCTGGTGTTGAAGTGCCAGCGGCCGGAAAAGTCCTGTGTAATTTTTCCGATAGTCTGGTGGAGTTTGCGCAGCAGTTCGGTTGCAGGAGCTTTCAAACTTTCCCGGTCGATGGCAGCTTCCCTGCCCTGCTTTGCGATGGCGGCATGACGGATGACGAGGCGATAGACCTTACCGAGGAAACGGCTGACACCGGCGACGCCGTCTTCCTGCCAGTCGAGATCTCGATCAGGCGGCGCGGCAAAAAGGGAGTAGGCGCGTGCAGCGTCGGCGCCGTAGTGGGCGATCATGTCGTCGGGCGATACCACGTTGCCCTTCGATTTCGACATCTTCTGGCGGTCCTTGATGACCATGCCCTGGGTAAAGAGGCGGGCAGCCGGTTCTTCGTTGGAAACCAGCTTCAGATCGCGCATGACCTTCGTCCAGAAGCGCGAGTAGATGAGGTGAAGGATGGCGTGTTCGACCCCGCCGATGTACTGGTCGATGGGAAACCAGTATGCAACAGTGTTGGTGTCGAAAGGGGCCGAACTGTTATGAGCATCGGTGTAGCGATAAAAGTACCAGGACGAGTCGACGAAGGTGTCCATGGTATCGAGTTCGCGACGTGCAGGGCCACCGCACTTCGGGCAGTTGGTGTTCACAAAGTCAGGAATGCGGCCGAGAGGTGAGCCGTTCTGCTGGGTGATTTCGATATTTTCCGGAAGCAGAACGGGAAGCTGATCTTCCGGTACGGGGACGATGCCATCCTTATCGCAATAGATCATCGGGATGGGCGTGCCCCAGTAGCGCTGGCGGCTGACACCCCAGTCCTTGAGACGGTAGGTGGTTTTGGATTCGCCAAAGCCATGCTCCTTCGCGAACGCAGTCATTTTATGGCGGGCTTCTTCGCAGCCGAGCATGTTGTATTCGCCAGAGTTAATGAGGAGTGAGTCTTCTCCGGTGTAGGGGAGAACTGGCGGCTCTTCAACCCCTTCAGGCAACGGCTCGCCAATGCGCCGTGGCAACACGACG
This sequence comes from uncultured Acetobacteraceae bacterium, assembly GCA_964658265.1. GTDB lineage: Bacteria > Acidobacteriota > Terriglobia > Terriglobales > Acidobacteriaceae. The sequence continues at coordinate 18,831 of CAZZYN010000041.1, forward strand.
ACGCGAATTTCAAGGCCGTATTTTTCGGCGAACTCATGGTCTCGTTCGTCATGAGCAGGCACCGACATCACGGCGCCGGTGCCGTAATCGGTTAGGACATAGTTGGCGACCCAGATCGGAACGCGTTCACCGTTGAAAGGATTGACGGCGTAATGGCCGGTGAAGAAGCCGTGTTTCTCAATGGCGCCGAAGGCATCCGATTCGCGGGCTTTCTTTTGTTCGTCGATGAGTTCGGTGACGTGTTTCTGCAGGTCAGAATCTTCAGCGGCGAACTGCTGGACGAGCGGATGCGCGGGCGCGAGTTGAAGGCTGGTGGCGCCGTAAATGGTATCGATGCGGGTAGTGAAGACGTCGATGGTGGCGCCGCCGGGAGTGCCGGCTTTCCAGTCTTCAGGAGAGGGAAGGATGGATTTGCCGCGCTTTTCTTCACGGGTTTCGGCAAGCTCGTGTGCCTCGCGATCGACATCGAAAGTTACGGTTGCGCCTTCGCTGCGCCCGATCCAATTGCGCTGCATGGTGCGGACTTTTTCTGGCCAGCCTTCGAGCTTGTCGAGGCCGTCAGCCAGCGCGTCCGCATATTTCGTGATGCGGAGGAACCACTGCTCTAGATCGCGCTGTTCGACGGGCGTATCTTCGTGACGCCAGCAGCAGCCATTGACTACCTGCTCGTTGGCGAGGACGGTCTGGCATTCCGGACACCAGTTGACCTTGCTCTTCTTGCGATAGGCGAGTCCCTGCTCGTACATGCGGAGGAAGAACCACTGGTTCCAGCGGTAGTAGTCCGGCAGGCAGGTCGTGATTTCGTTTTTCCAGTCGTAGCTGAGGCCGATGCGCTGCATCTGGCGCTTCATGGCTGCGATATTCGAGAGCGTCCACTCGCGGGGCGGCGTGTTGTTCTTGATGGCCGCATTTTCGGCGGGCAGACCAAAAGCGTCCCAGCCCATGGGATGCAGGACGTTGTAGCCCTGCATCCACATGTAGCGCGCCAGAGCGTCCCCGATGGCGTAGTTACGCACGTGGCCCATGTGCAGCTGGCCGGAGGGATAGGGCAGCATTTCGAGAACGTAGTATTTAGGCTTCGGGTTTGGCTTGCCGTCGATCAAGGCAGCTTCGGCAGCGTAGAGGTCGGGCTGCTGCGCCCAGGCATCTGCCCAGCGGGGCTCAAGTTCGGACGGTGCGTAGCGGGGCTCGCGGCCGGCGGTGTCGGGCTCGGCGCGGCGGACGGGTTCCTGGACTGGGGTCTGGTCGGACATGCTGTGTTGATTGTAATTTGTAGGATTCGCTGGCGGACCGATGCTGGTAAGTGCCAGACGAAGTCCGATGCTCCAGCGTTGCCCTTGAGACAAATTGTCCGGTTGCACGGAAGTGATTTAGGCTTTGGGGGATCAAAGACGGAGAGGCCTGCCATCGGTATCAGGAAGAGACTCGTAAGAATTCGCAGCATAGGCTACCGATTGCTGGCGCGGCTCGAATCTCCATTCGACAGAAGATTTCTGGCGCCGGACATCCCGCTCGCGCAGGATCGCGGCCATCTGAAGATGAAGGACTACATTTACGAGCTGGGGAATAAGCCTGGCACGCGGGTCCTGGAGATCGGGAGCAGAGAGGTGACGGGGCCTTCCGATGCACGATCAAAGATGCCGATGGCGACATACGTCGGCTTCGACTACTACGCAGGCAAAAATGTCGACGTGGTTGGAGACGTTCATCGGCTGTCGTCCTATTTCAAGGACGGCGACAAGTTTGACATCATCTACAGCGAAGCGTGCCTGGAGCATTTTGCGATGCCCTGGATCGCTGCTGTGGAGATTGCGAAGATGTTGAAGGTGGGCGGAACGCTGTACGTGGTGACCCACTTTTCCTACTCTTCGCATGAGCGGCCGTGGAACTTTTTCCAGTTCAGCGACATGGGACTGAGAGTTTTATTTTCGAGTGCGCTTGGTTTTGAATGCATAGAGGCAGGTGTGTCGAACCCGCTGGTGGGACGGTTCTCGTCGCTTGCGGATGAACATCTGCGTTACAAGCGGGTGACCGGTCTTTACTGTCACAGCGAATACCTGGGCAGGAAGGTGCGGGAAGTACCTGCCTTTGACTGGAGCCACGTGGATCTGATGGAAGTGGTTTCGGGAACGACTTATCCGGCGCCGCGTTAGATAGCTGCAGGTGTGGTGTTGCTGGGCAGACCATAGATCCTTCGATTTCGGTCACAATGCCAAAAGCTGAGAACCCGAGGCTCGGCAGCGGATGAGGCGCGGGAAAGATTCATGTGGGATTGATGCGCTCTTAACTGCGACGCGTTCTCTTGGAGAGCGGGACTCGGTTGTCCCTATCCCTTGCTTGAAGGATTCCGCGATGTCTGCTTCTGTGCGAATTTCTGTTGTGAGCCTCGGTGCTCTGCTTGGCGCTTCGCTGTGCATGGCGCAACTTACTCCTCCCAGCCAGACGGTACCGGGTGCCGGCAATGCAACGGCGATCCAGACGGCCAAGCAGTCGCCGCTGGTGAACTCTGCATATCGCTTCATCCTGGAACAGGTCGACCAGCTGCAGGGGGACACACTGCGGGTGCAGAGCTATGACGCGATTGCCAATCCGCAGACGTGCATCCTGCATCGCCGGAACCTGACACTGACCAAGAAGCAGGCGATTGTGCAGCAGCTGCTGGCTGCCGGACTGCTCAACAAGAGTGATGATGCGACGTTCCCGGGCGGCCTGCTCGCCGGGGTCTTTCCGCCGGTGCTGCAGGATGGCACGGCCTGCCCACAACTGCCGCAGCGATTCTGGTCAGCGCCGGGGAGTTCGTTCGGCGGACACCATTCATATCCAGGCGGCTTGCCGGTGCATGAGACCAACAACGACACCGCCGATATCAATTTGGCCGATGAGTATCGGAATGTGTATGGCCAGTCGAATGAAGAGGGGCTGGCGAAGGTCAGTCGCAAGGGCATTGTGAATCCGTCGCCGGAAACGGGCAGCCCGAGCGAGTTATCCATCAACCAGGACATCATTCTCGGTGCGCCGTTGTGGCATGACTGGGCGAAGAGCATCGTGTTCCAGTGGAATGCGGACGGGACGGAGTTCCAGGAGCTGAGTATCGGCGGCAATGGTGTGAACGATGCGTATGGGCAGCCGGGTAATTCAGAAACAGGCGGACACCATATTCTTTCAATCGCAGAATCGATGAAGCGTGGCTTCTCGCCGGCTTTCATCATCACGCAGGCAAGCGCGCATTCGGCGCCTACAAGCGGAAATGAGTACAAGGTCGTGAACTGGATTCGCGCGGCGGCTATTATCGACGGAATCGATCCGGTAAAGAAGGGCTACCTGACGACCGACAGCAGCGGCAACCTGCGGCTGCCGGCATTGCGCAAAACAGGCGAGGTGAGCCTGACGGGAGCGACGCCGACGCAGACCAATATCCTGGTCGAGTATGAGCTGCATAATCTGTCAGACTCGGACTTTACCTTCTCTGGTCCCGCAGTGGCTGCCGTACAGCTGGTGCTGGCAGAAGTGGCGCCTGCTTTCGGGTTTAATGCGACGGACGTTGCAAATTACAACAACAAGTTCCGCAACGTGGTGCTGAGCAACTTCAGTGCGGAACGGTTGTACGTGATTTACAGCAACCAGGGGACAGAGGGAGTGAGCGCGGAGATCAAGAAGCTGCGGGAGGCTGGACGGCTGTAGAGCTGGGCGACCGGGTCTCTTGGTTTGGGTGAGGCCCGGACACCCTGGCTATGGTGTTGTCTTGAGCATTGAGATTGCTTCGCTTCGGTCAGGATGACCATTTCTGGTTGCGCTTCAGCCTGCAAGAGAGCGCAGGATGTCGACATTGCGGCGATCATCTTCAGGCTCGTCGACGGGAGTTTCGGCGATGAAGGCGCAGTGCTGGAAGCGGGGATCGCGGAGCAGGCGCTGGAAGGGTGCGGCGCCGATGGTGCCTTCGCCGATGTGCTGGTGCCGATCGAGTTTAGAGCCGCGCACGGCCTTCGCATCGTTCATGTGCCAGACACGGATGTGTTCTAGGCCGATGAGCGCCGCGGCCTGCTGGATGGTGCTTTCGTAGCCTTCCGGCGTGACGATATCGTAGCCCGCGACGTGAGTGTGGCAGGTGTCGAGGCAGGCGCCAATGGGAGCGTGCGGACGCAGAGTCTCTATCAGCTGGCCGACCTGCTCGAAGCTGCCGCCGAGTGAGTACTCGGAACCGGCAGTGTTCTCGATGAGGATCTTGAATTCGGCATCAGGCCACGGCAGGTTGTCGAGCGCACGCTGGATGCCGCCGGCTGCACGTTCAAGGCCTTGTTCACGGGTGAGGCCGCGCCACGAGCCGGGATGGAGGACGAGATATTCTGCGCCGATGGCCAGGGCGCGCTCGACTTCTCCCCGGAAGGCTGTGATGGATTTTTCTCGAACTTCGTCGGACTGGCTTGCGAGATTGACGAGGTAGCTGGTGTGGATGACGGCAGGATAAATGCCGTATCGCGTGCGCAGCGTCTGCAGTTGGGTGCAATGGTCAGTCGAAGGCGTATTGGGACGCCACATGCGAGGGCTGGAAGAAAACATCTGGAAGGTGTTGGCGCCGATTTCGCTGGCGCGCCGGGCAGCGTTGAAGATGCCGCCGGCTGTGCCGAGATGGATGCCGATGCGTCGGACGGCTGCGCCAGCTGAGATCGGTGGGGCTGCGGCTTTTCCAGGAGATCGTGGTGCCGCAGATTTTCTTCCCGAGGACTTCTTGACTGGCATCAGAGGCGGCCCAGGGCATGCTGGCGGGCGCGCCAGAGGGCTCCGGTAAGCGGGTCGATGGCCTCGGCGAGCACGTGGACCGGCGGAAGCTGTTTCTGGATCTCGGCAATCATGGCTTCGCGGACAGGCGCGACGTGGCGAAGGATGCTGCCGGAGAACGCGATGCTTGGCAGGGGTGCGCCTTCCGGCTCGCTGGCCCGGAGACGACGGAAGACCAGGATGGCGTCCTGCCCGAGCATGCGACCGGCAGCCTGGAGGACAGAGGAGGCGATAAAGTCACCAGCCTCGGCTGCAGCAGTGACCACGGGGGCCAGGGCTGCGAAGTCAGGTGGAGGAACGGTGTGGGCGATTTCGACGAGATGGTTGAGATCGCGACAGCCCCATTGGGCACAGATTCTATCCAGCAGGTAGGTGGGCTCGCCACGATCGCGGGCGCGTAGAGCGGCACGAAGTCCGGCGCTGCCTATCCAGTAGCCAGAGCCCTCGTCGCCCAAAGCAGGGCCCCAGCCGCCGACGTTGATGAGAGCGCCGGTAGAGGTGCGGCCAAGAAAATTGCTGCCAGTGCCTGCAATGACGAGCACACCGGGGCCGCCGGGAAAAGCGGCATCGAGGGCGATCTCCACGTCGCCGGAGACAAGCAGTTTGGGCGCGCCGCCCAGGATGACGGCCAGCGTCCGCTCGACCCAGTCCGTAACCAGCGGCACGGTGTAGCCAGCGATGCCGATGCAGACAGCGGCGATCTGGCTGGGCAGGATGCCGGTCTTGGCGAAGAGTGTGTCGACGACAAAGCGAAGATTTTTTTCGGCTTCTTCCGGAGAGACACGCAGGAGTTTGACACTGCCGCCACTGGCGCGCGCGAGGATGGTGGTGTCGTTGGCGAGGGCCCCGTCAGTGCGGGTGCCGCCTGCGTCAAAGCCAAGATAATAAGACATCGCTCCATCTTATCCGCGAGCGGACTGGCCGTCCGGGAGGGAGACTCGTTCGCGGAGTGATCCTTTCCGTTGGTGGTCTGGCTGGATGCGAGAACTATTCAGCCGGCGGGGTCTTCAGAATGCCTTGCAGGACACTGAGCTTGCCGTCAGTGGCGGGAGCTTCCAGGCCCAGAAGATACGCCAGGAACGGATAGAGGTTAACGTTTTCGAAAGGGCGAACTGTAGCGCCTTTACGAATGTCGGGACCCTCGGCGTAAAAAATGGCGCGCATGCTGGGCATTTCGCCGGGATCGAAGCCGTGGGAGCCCTTATTCGGAGGGAAATCCCTGGTTGGATCGGCGTGGGCGCGGATAGCGAAGGGGCCGGTCGGGACGATGACAGGATCGCCCTCGCGGGGATTCTGATCGTAATCAAGTGCAGCGGGAACATGGGCGCGGCGATACACCTTGAAGTCGCTGCTGGCGCTTTTCAGCTGCTGGTAGACGTGCTCAGTATCGGCTTCGTTGTCGGCGTAGAGCAGTGAGCCGGCGGTGTTGAGATGCGAGAGATCAGCATACTTGTCGAGGTCGATCCACGGACCTTTTTCGGCTTCCATCCCGTGGTCGGAGACGATGACGAGGTCAACTGGTAACTTCGTCCTGGCGAGCCGGTCGTGAAGCTGACCCATAAGGGTGTCGACATGGCGAACGGCATCACGGGTTTCGGGTGCGTCGGGTCCGAAGGTGTGGCCGGCATGGTCGACATTGGAGTAGTAGAGAGTGATGAAATGGGGCCGCTGATCTGGTGGAAGGGCGAGCCAGGCAAGAACCTGGTCGATGCGTTTGTCATCGGGATAGCTGTCGTTGAATTTCAGATAGTAGCTGGGCCGTTGGCCGGCAATCTCGGCCTCCGAACCAGGCCAGAAGAAGCAGGCGGAGCGCATACCTTCTTTTTCGGCGAGCGACCAGAGCGGTGTGCCGCCGTACCAGGAGCCGTCCGTGGCTGACTTCGGATCGTTGTAGGCATAGCGCTGTTTGCGGGCGGGGTCGTAAAAGGACATGGCGACGATGCCGTGGTGCTCAGGATAAAGGCCGGTGACGAGGGTGTAGTGGTTTGGGAACGTGACGGATGGATACGCGGGGATCATGCCTTCGGGAGCGGAGGCGCCTTCCTTTGCGATTGCGAGCAGGTGCTTTGCGCCGTCCTTGCGGGCGTAGTCCCAGCGGAAGCCGTCAAGGGAAACCAGCACAACGTAATGCTGTTCCTGCTGCGCGATGGTATTGGGCTCGTGCCTGGCAACAATGACCGGTGCTGTTTGCTGTGCGGAAAGAGCGGAGACAACAAGCGCCAGGACGAGCTGCGTGAGAAGTTGGCGGGCCGGGTTTTGGAAGCGCATGCAGGCTCCTGCTGGTCTGATGCTAGTGTAGTTGCTTTCGGGGCGCGAGCCACCGCAGGCCGCTCCGAATGACTCATTTCGCCAGCGCTGACTGCAGAGTGTCCTGACCTGTGCTCAGCGTGAAGAAGCGATAGTGCTGATGCAGCCGAGCCCGGGTACGTTAAGATTCTTTGAGCCCGGAGGGTCCTCATCCCGCGATGCGAATTTTTTACCGACATATTCTGTTCCTGCTGGGCGCGATATCGATGGCAGCAGTTGCAGGCAGCACCGCCGTGGCACAGCAGACGCAGCCGTTACGCGTAGGCGTCGTGGGACTGACGCATGGCCATGTTGCTGGCTTTTTGCCGCAGGTGCCAAAGCATCCGGACATCCTGCTGGTCGGCATTGTGGAGCAGGATGCAGGACTGGTGGCGAAGTACAAGCAGCAATTTCACCTCGACAACGTGCCCTTTTTCTCCACTATCAACGAGCTGATGGAGAAGCAGCATCCGGCGGCTTTACTGGTGTACACCCCGCCCTCGGAACATCGACGCATCGTGCAGGATGCTGCGGCGTACGGCGTGAACGTGATGGTAGAAAAGCCGCTGGCTACAAATCTGCAGGATGCATTGATCATGCGCAAGGCGGCGCGGCAGCACCACATCCAGCTGATAGTGAACTACGAAACCACCTGGTACGCCAGCAATGCAGAAGCCGTGCGTGAAGCCAGTGGCGGGAAGCTGGGCGACCTTTGGAAAGTGGTCGTGCATGACGGGCATGAGGGACCGGAAGAGATCCATGTGCAGCCGGAATTCTTAAACTGGCTGACGGATCCGGCGAAGAATGGTGCGGGCGCGATGTTTGATTTTGGCTGTTATGGCGCTGACCTGATGACGGTGCTGATGCATGGCGCGGCGCCAGTGAGTGTGACGGCTGTGGCGCAATCGAACAAGCCGGGACTGTATGCGCGGGTGGATGACGATGCAACAATAATCGTCCGCTATCCGAAAGCCCAGGCAGTACTGATGCCGTCATGGAACTGGCCCTTTTCACGCAAGGACATGGAAGTATATGGCGCGAATGGATATGCGATTACGGTAGCGCAGGATCATCTGCGGGTACGGTATGCCGGCGAAAAAGAAGAGGCAGTGACAACAGCGCCGAAGCTGGACCAGCCGGATGATGATTCCCTGCACTACCTGGAAGCAGCGATCAGCGGGAAGGTGGACGCGGCCCATTCGCTGGGCGGGATTGAGACGAATATGGTGGTGATGCAGATCCTGGATGCAGCAAGGGAGTCCGCCCAGACGGGACAGACAGTCATGATCAAGCCGCTGCCCGACGGACCTGTAGAATAGCTCTCGTTTACGTCTCAACAATTCTGCCGGCTCCCTCGGAAGCCCGGCAGTCAAAGATGTCTGCCTCGATGCCAAGCTGGTCGCGGTAGGCATCGTGCACGGCGATCCGGAAAGCTTCCGCGTGCGAAGCCTGTACGAGGTTGACAGTACAACCGCCGAAGCCGCCGCCGGTAAGACGGGCGCCGATGAGGCCGGGTTGTCCTGAGGCAATCTCAATCAGGGCTTCGACCTCCGAAACACTGGCGCCGAAATCATCGCGATAACTGGCGTGGGCCTCCGCTAATAACTGGCCAACACGGGGCAAGTCACCTGCTTCGAGTGCCGTGACGGTTTCTAGAACGCGGGTATTCTCCGTGATGATGTGCCGGCATCGTTTGAAGACGTTCTCAGCCAGCTGGCTGCGCACCGATTCGAGTTGAGCAAGCGTGGTATCACGTAGAGTGTCCTGGGTCTGCGGCAGGGATGAAAATGTGTCGCGAAGAACCTGGCTGCCCTCGTCAACTTCGGCGCGGCGGGTGTTGTATTCACCGCCCGCATGAGAGTGCTTGACCATGGAGTTGCAGATGACCAGGTGCACATTCGATGGAATGCTCACAGAGCTATGGGCGAGGGAGCGAGTGTCGACGAGGACGGCATGGTCCTGTGCGCCAAAGCAGGCGATGAACTGGTCCATGATGCCGCAATTCGCGCCCACGTAGATATTTTCGGCACGCTGGCACAGCAGGGCTATCTGCTCGCGCGGTATCTGTGCCTGCGTCAGCGACAGTAGAGCGAAGGCAGTAGCGACTTCAATAGATGCAGAAGAACTGAGGCCGGAGCCCAGAGGCACATTGCCGTAGATGTTCAGGTTGAAGCCGGGAATGGGAAGGCCGTGCTCGCGCAAAGCCCAGGCGACACCGAACGGATAGTCGCTCCACTGATGGCTGCCCTGGGGTGGAAAGTTGTTGAGATCGAGACTGACTTCCTTGTTGAAGTTTTCAGAATAGATAACGGCCTGTTCATCGGCGCGCGGGCTGATGGCGGCAATGGTCGAGAAGTCGATGGCAGCGGGCAGAATGAGGCCGCCCGTGTAGTCAGTGTGTTCGCCGATGATGTTGACACGGCCGGGAGCACGGAAGACTTGGCTATCCGCACCAAAGCGCTGCCGATGGCTTGCCCGGAGCGCCTGCGGCTGCATGCTGTTGAACTGCTGGTTTGTCTGCATGACCCTACCTGTCCTGGCTGCTCAAATACTTCAATGTCGTGGTGGTATGGATGCCAACGCGAGAAAGTCTTCATAGCGAATGGGTTCATGGCTACCGTAGACCTCGAACTGGAGCGGCCATGCGTACTCAGCTTGTGGAAGCAGGTGCTGGGCGTGCCCATTGCGGGCCGCGCGGTCGAGAGCGTCGCAGGGCGCTGTGGCGGGTTCGAGGGCAACTGTAAATTGCTTTTTTGCAGCGGAATTGCCGGCTGGCCATGCACCATGGCTGATCCACAGGCCCGCGAACGGAGTATGAGTTGGGTCAAAGCGCATCACGATACCGAGCTGCATTTGGCTGCGATAGAGGCCGCACCAGCCGGTCGAGAGGGGACCGGCAAAAAGCTTGTGGGCGGTGACGCCGTCTTCGCCTCCGACGATGCTGAGGTCGAGATGGCCGCCGTGATTGAGCCGGATAAGGGGCCACGGGCAGCTCTCGCCTTCACGTTTAAGTTCAGGCACGGTGGAGCTTTCGACACGCACCGCATCTGTCCCTTCAGGAAGAACGATACGATCGCCTGTTTCCACCTGAAAAAGGGGATGGGCGGACCACAGGAAATCGGCGGCCGTGTCGCCAGTGTTCGTGACGGCGTAATGGAGGTGCATGGTGGGGCCGTCGAGTGAGATGCGGCGGGCGAAACGGAGCGGCAGGCTGAAGGTCTGAGTCTGGGTCAGCAGTGCATCGTTGCGACTGACGGCAGTCCATGGGATTCGCCAGACGTCACCGTGATCGGGAATGCTGGCGCCCTTCCATTTACAGGCAGCGACAGAGGGGAGACATTCGTCCCAGCCGCCGGCGTCCGATTGCTCAAAGCCAGAGGCATGCGTGGCTTCACTATAAGGATGGATTGGAGGATGAAGGAGCTCGCGGTCCATGCTGCCGGCGAGTTTGCCGTGTCCGCGAACGACGATGGAGACAATTTTGCCGCCCATGCGCGGCCAGAGTTTGATGCGCAGCGCTTCGCTTTCAAGAGTGAGCAAGTCGGCTGCGGGCAGGCTGCCGGGGTTCACGATATTGGACCGCCTTCGGTGTAGTGCGTCGCAGGTAGAGCAGCCAGCCGCTCTGCTGCCGACTCAGGCGTAATGTCGCGCTGAGGCATGCCAAGCATCTCGAAGCCGACCATGAATTTGCGCACTGTGGCGGAGCGCAGCAGCGGCGGATAGAAGTGCCCGTGAAAGTGCCATTCGGGATGCGTCTGCCCGTCGGTGGGCTGCTGATGAAAGCCCATGGTGTACGGAAAGCTGACTTGAAAAAGATTGTCGTAGCGGGTGGTGAGTCGCTTGAGTATGTCCGCCAGACCGCGACTGTGGGCAGGAGTGAAATCAGTGAAGGATTGAACGTGGTCCCGACTCAGCAGGAGTGTTTCGAAAGGCCAGACGGCCCAGAAGGGCACGACGGCAACGAATTGGTCGTTCTGGCAAACGACGCGAAGTCCCTGCTCGAGCTCGGTCTTCAGGTAATCGCAAAGCAGGCAGGAGTGATGCTCATGGTGGTAGATCAGCTGACGCTCATTTTCACGAGCCGGCTCGTCGGGTATATGTTCCGTCGCCCAGATCTGCCCGTGGGGGTGGGGATTGCTGGCGCCCATCATGGCACCGCGATTCTCGAAGATCTGGACATAGCTGACGTCCGGCCGGTCACCGAGCTCGCGGGTCTGCGCGGACCATGCTTCGACGACGCGCTCAATTTCCGCCGGCTGCATGCGGGCGAGAGTGAGGTTGTGGTCAGGATGGAAGCAGAGGACGCGACAGGTGCCGCGCTCGCGTTCGGCAAGCAGAAGAGGGTGCACTCGATCTTCAGGCGGTGCAGGCGAGTCGGGAAGAAGCGCGGCGTAGTCATTATCGAAGACGTAGACGCTGTTGTATTTGGGAGTCTGGTGGCCGCCAGCACGGGTGTTGCCGGGACAGAGATAGCAGGCGGGGTCATAGTGTATGGCCGCGGGTGCATCGGTTTTCGAGACCTCGCCCTGCCATGGCCGCTGGGTGCGGTGGGGCGAGACGAGTACCCATTCGCCTCGCAACGGGTTGAACCTGCGATGAGGAAAGGCCAGAGCGGTCATGGTGTCGAAATCCAAATCGTTTTATTGTAATCGATTACACATAGGGCCTGGTGTTACCTTGTTTGTCGGAGAGCGACGGACGATGGACGGCTGTTCCCGCGAAGTGGTGCCAGAGCAGGGCTCGAAGGACCGGGAACAAGCGTGCAGGCTGCGGCCGCCGCTTCATCCGAGGGCGCTGCAGGTTCTATGAATATCCAGGAAGTGGCACGGCGCGCGCAGGTCTCGACGGCAACGGTGTCGCGGACGATCAACGGATCAGACAAGGTAAAGCCGAGAACCGCAGAGCGTGTACGACAGGCCATCGAAGCACTGAACTATTTTCCGAATACGAATGCGCGGGCGCTCGGATCCGGACGCAGCCGCTTATACGGTCTAATTATTTCGGATATCACGAATCCATTTTTTCCAGAGCTGGTAAAAAGCTTCGAAGATACCGCCGTGACTCATGGCCTGGAAGTCATTGTCAGCAACACCAGTTACAAATCGGAGCGCGCGGAACTATGCGTGCAGCGGATGCTGGAGCGCAAGGTTGATGGCGTTGCAGTGATGACATCTGAGATGGAAGTACTGGTGCTGGACAGACTGCACCGGCATAACATCCCGGTGGTCTTTCTAGACACGGGCCACGTTGGACTCAACGTAAGTAACGTAGTCATCAACTATTCGGTTGGCATTGATGAGGCAGTAGAACACCTGGTTGCGCTGGGACACGAGACGATCGGTTTTATCAGCGGGCCAATGAAGCTGCCGTCTGCGGTAACGCGGTACGAGGCGTTTCTCAACTCTCTGCGGCGCGCCGGCATCTCGCTGCGCAGGAACCTGATTGTCGAAGGCAACCATCGCATCAACGGCGGCCGCATGGCGATGGAACAACTCCTGCAGTTGAAGGTCCCGCCGACAGCAGTGCTGGCTTCAAATGATATGACGGCTATTGGCGCGATCGGGTCGATCCATCAGCATGGCCTGCATGTACCGAAAGATATCTCGGTGGTCGGCTTCGATGATATCGAGATCAGTGCTTCGCTTTACCCGCCACTGACCACGGTGCGCCTGTCGCGTGCGCAGATTGCAGACCGTGCCTTCCATGCTTTGTTTGCCGCTCATCGGGAAGCAGGCTCGATGGGAGCTGAATATGCCATCCAGCCGGAACTGGTCATCCGCGAAACGACAGCGCCGCGATCGAAGAGCCCTTTCCGGCTGAACAAACGCTAGGCAGAGTTTCACTGCTTTTTCGGCTTGGTGGATTTGCCGGAAGGACCTGGATCCAGTTTTGCAACGACGCCTTTACCTTCTTCGAGAGTGTAGATACAGTCGACTGCGGGCAGGCTCACCTTTTCCACGGCGCCGCCGGGCCAGTGTATTTCGAGCCCACTCACTGCGGTCTCGTCTCCGATGCCGAAGTGCAGACGCTGATCACTCGATGAGGCATAACTGCCGCCGCTGAGCACGTCCATTCGCTGCTTCATGGCACCACTGGTGAGGTAGACAGTCGCGCCGATGGCATCGCGGGGACCCTTGGCTCCGCCGACTAGTTTCAATTCAACCCAGTGGTGCGCGTCGGCGTTTACGTTGCGCAGGAGTGTGGGGACATGGTCCATGTTGTTGATGACCACGTCCTGCCTGCCGTCATTGAAGAGATCGCCGACGGCAAGGCCTCGGCCGGGGGCAATAGTGGCCAGGCCCGAGCCTTTCACAGCTGGCATCACTTCAAACTTTTTGCCCAGCAGGTTGTGAAAGAGCAGGGGCCGCTGGGCGAAGGTAGTGCCCCAGTCATTCTTATCGACAGATGGATAGACGTGCCCGTTGGCGACGACGATATCTTTCCAGCCATCGTTATCAAAGTCAGTGAAGGCATCACCCCAGGCAAGGAAAGGGATGGTAGTTTCGGCAACACCGGCCTGGTAGCTGACGTCGGTAAAGTTGGCGTCACCATCGTTGTGATAAAGGACGTCGTAATCATCTGAGAAGGTGGTGTTGTAGAGATCGATGAGGCCGTTGTTCTGGTAGTCGCCGACAGCGATGCCCATGGAAGCAGTCTCGCGCCCGTTCTCGTTCAGAGCATAGCCGGAGGCGTAGCTGGCGTCTTCAAAGGTGCCGTTGCCCTTGTTGAGATAGACGTAGTTGGGTGTGGAGTCGTCGGCAACGACCAGGTCCACCTTGCCGTCGTTGTTAAGGTCGACGAAGACACTGGAGAGGCCATAGTAGGCGTTGGGATCGCTGACACCGGCCTTATCGCTGGTATCGGTAAAGGTGCCGTCGCCATTGTTATGGAAGAGATGATCATGTTCGCCAATAAGGCCGCGTGGGCCGCACATAACGGGCGCGCCGCGAAAGGTACAGAAGCTGCTGGCTGCGTCCGACCCACCGCCCGGCGTTGGTGGCTGATTCTTGTCGTAATGCACATAGCCGGGCACAAAGAGGTCGAGCTTACCATCGCCGTCGTAGTCGCCGAAGCTTGGTCCGGATGACCAGCCACCAAGAGTGACACCGGCCTTTTCAGCAACGTCAGTAAAGGTGCCGTCGTGGTTGTTGTGGTAAAGGCGGTTCTTCCCGTAATTGGTGACAAACAGGTCTGGCCAGCCGTCGTTGTCGTAATCACCGACGGCGACGCCGATACCCCAGCGCTCATTGGTCACACCCGCTTTAGCGGTGACGTCGGTAAAGGTGCCGTCATGATTATTGTGAAAGAGCGCCGCATGAGGCGCTGGCCCTTTGCCTTGCATGGCTTCGTAAGTTGAGCCGCTGACAAGATAAATGTCGAGCCAGCCATCGTTGTCGTAATCAAGGAGCGCGACGCCGGAGCCGACGGTCTCGAGGATGTAGACCTTCTCCTTCGTTCCGCCTGTGTGGGTCCACTTGGAGAGACCGGATTTTACAGCGACATCCTGATAGACGATGGGTCCGGAGTCGACAAAACCACCGGCAGTAATGGGGCGCTTCTCTGCATCCAGTACAGGTGCGAAATTGCCGCCGGTCTGTACGCCGCCACCGCTGCTCTGCTGAGCCTTGGACGAGGCAGGCGGGGCTGCAGGCGCCTGTGCGGGAGCGGGAAGAGCGGCGGTGAAAGCGAGTACCGATGCAGCGAGAAAAAGGCGGAAGGTCGGTGGCAAGAAATTACTCCGTGTGCGCAACGAGGATACTAGATGGCCTTAGCCATTGGGCAGTCGACCGAAAGATGGAGAGACGCAGACGACCGCGGAAACGTTGTGGGAGAATGGTGCGGCTGCGACAGGCACATTGTTTGCCTGTCGAAACCTGAAGACCTCGATGAGGCGCGTTTCGACGCGCAATCCCGGCAGTAACCCTCATCAAGCTTGG
>CAZZYN010000042.1:0-31789 GCA_964658265.1 uncultured Acetobacteraceae bacterium
CACACTCACCCGGGCGGGCGTGCTGGAGTCGGCACGCATGTTTGCCACGCTCGATCCAAAACTGAAGGCAATCCAGCTACCCTCGCGCCGCAAGATCCTCCTGTCTGACACCGTGGGTTTTATCCGCGATCTGCCGCACACCCTGGTCACGTCCTTCCGTGCGACGCTTGAGGAAGTGCAGAAGGCCGAAGTATTGATCCACGTGCAAGATGCTTCGAGCACAACTCGGGACACGCAGAAGACGGAAGTCGAGAAAGTGCTTACAGAACTGGGCGTCCAGGGTAAACCGAGGCTTGAAGCCCTTAACAAAATGGACCTGGTCAGCCATGCAGAACGCACGCTTGCCGAGGTGACGCCGGGAGCGATTTGTATCTCAGCAGTGACCGGTGAAGGCATCGGCGAGCTGCTTCGATCGATCGATGCGGCTCTGACTGTGGACCCGATTGTCGAGCAGCAGTTCCTGGTTCCACAGAGTCAGGGGCGGACACTCGCGGCACTGGGTGCAGGCGCGACCATCGATCATAAGGAGTTTCGCGGCGAGGAGGTCTGGATGTCAGTTGCGGGACCAGCTTCCCTGCTGAATCGTTACAGGCATTACCAGGTCAAGTGATGATTGAAGTACCGCGCATGCATCGCGGTTCAAATGCCCCGCCAATAAAGAGACGGGCCGCACTTCCGGGAGTGGAGGAGTGTCCCGATGATGCGGCCCGTCTGACCCTGAACCGGGTCGAGGTGGTACCCTAAGTCTACGCCGCACGGTCTGCAAGTCAATCGAATCCGGGCGGCGAATGCATCCGTAAGAAGCGCCTGAATTGACACTCACTTTTCAGGTCTGGTACAAACGAGTGTTCCGGAAAAACCTCTAAACTCACCATCCCTTGGGATGGCACGCTCGGTGACTGCATGGACAAAATTCTGCATCAACTCGGTGATTTATTCCTCGGCTCCGTGCCGACGATCATCCTGTTCCTGCTTGTTTTGTTTTTCTACCAAGTTCTTGTTTATAAACCACTTACACGGATGCTGGCTATTCGTCGCGAGCGCACGTTAGGCAGTGTCGAGAAGGCCTCGTCTGCCATCCAGACTGCAGATGCAAAGTCGCAGGAGTATGAAGCGAAGCTCCGAGCCGCCCGTCTTGAAATCGGCCGTCAGCGGGAACTGCGCATGCAGCAATGGGCGCGCGAACGCGAGAACATCCTGGCGGATGCACGGCATACTGCACAGGAGCGCGTGAAAGATTCGAAGGCGGCGGTCGAGCAGGAGATGATCAACGCGCGGCAGGCAATCGAGGCCGGAGTTGAGCAGTTGGCAGAGCAGGTGTTGAGGATCGTTCTTCCTTCGGCTGCTTCAATCCAGGCCGCACCGGGCCAGGCACTCCAGGAAGAGGCTCGCTGATGCCGTTCCATATCTATCCGCGCAGGCCCCGGGTGAGGAAACTTCCTCTCGCCCTGGCCTTCGCAGGTCTGCTGTTTTACGCCAACGTCTCTCCGGCGCAGCAGGGGCATGCGCACAATACCGGCTCAGCGGCCGAGACACAGGGCAAAAAATCGGGCGATGCCTCGTTTATAACGCCCGAAACTGCGCACAATCAGAACATCCCGGCTGCTGAGGAAGAAGACGAGACGGCTGTCTACAAGAACTCGCCATCGGTCAGAAAAATTGGCGGGATGATGGGGCTCTCGCCCAAGGCATCTTCGTCGGCTTTCGAATACTTTAACTTTGTGCTCCTCGCCGGGATCGTTGTGTACTACCTGGCAAAAGCTCTGCCAAAGGCGTTCCAGCAGCGGCAGAAGAAGATTGATCAACAACTGGTAGAGGCGAGAGCTGCCACGGAAGAGGCGCAGGAACGTCTGCAGGTTGTGGAAGAGCGGCTGGGTCGCCTGGATAAGCAGTTCCAGGAAATCCGGACACGCGCCGAGACTGAAAGCGCAGCAGATGAGAACCGTATCAAGCAGTCCATTGAAGAAGAGCGAAAGAAAGTGGTAGCAGCTGCTGAGCAGGAGATCGCGACGGCCGCGTCTGCAGCACAAACCTCCCTGCGACGGTTTGCCGCCGAGCTCGCGCTGGAGCGCGCATCCGGTAGGCTCCAACTGACTGAAAAGCAGGATCGTGCGCTGGTTCACGATTTTGGCGCTGATCTTGCCCATACGGATCTGCTGGAGAGACGCAACTAATGGCTTCTTACGCAGCAGCCTATGCACGGGCACTAGCCGATGTCGTTCTGAACAGGCACCTGGATACAGCCGGGATTGATCAGCAGCTGGGCGATTTTGCCGCCGCACTGCAGTCAAGCCCGGAGCTTCGCGAAGTCCTCTACAATCCATCGTTCAAGCTGGAGCGGCGTATTGCGATCCTTGACCGTTTGGCCGAACGCATGACGATGGGTAAAGAAGTTCGCAACTTGATCGCAGTACTTATGCGCAATGGTCGGCTTCATGGATTTGTAGAAGTGTTAAGCGACTATCGACGCGAAATCAATAAGCGCCAGGGAATCTCACAGGCGACCGTGACTACGGCGCGTCCACTGGACGAGCAGGAAAAGATGGATCTGGAAGCGCAGATTGCCAGCTTGGCCGGCAGCAGGGTCCAGGCCACTTTTCACGAAGACACTTCGCTGGTAGGCGGCGTGATTCTCAGGATCGGATCGACGGTTTACGACGGTTCGGTCCGAGGCCGCCTGCAGCGTCTGAAGGAACAACTTATCGCTGGCTGACAGCCGGCAGTACCTGATTGGAAAGAACCAGACAAAGATGGCTCAGATTAACGCAAACGAAATTACGCAGCTGCTGCGCGAGCAGATCGAGAACTACGATACGGCAGTGCAGGTGGACGAAGTTGGCACCATCATTTCGCTCGGCGATGGTATCGCACGTATCCATGGCCTGGAGAAGGCGATGGCCGGCGAGCTCCTCGACTTCCCGCACGGTGTTGCTGGCCTCACGATGAACCTCGAAGAGGACCAGGTAGGCGCAGTGCTGCTTGGCGACTATACCGAGCTCCGGGAAGGCGACCAGGTTAAGCGCACAGGCAAGATTATGAGTGTACCGGTGGGCGACGGGATGATCGGCCGCGTGGTGAATGCTCTCGGCGTCCCGATCGACGATCGTGGGGCGGTCGAGGGAACTCAGCTGTTTCCGGTGGAGCGGATGGCGCCGGGAGTTATCGATCGCCAGCCGGTCCGGGAGCCGATGAGCACTGGCATCAAGGCTATCGACAGTATGATTCCGATTGGCCGCGGCCAGCGTGAGTTGATCATCGGTGACCGGCAGACTGGCAAAACCGCCGTGGTGCTCGACACCATCATTAACAGCGCCAAAAACAATCTCATCTGCGTCTATTGCGCGATCGGGCAAAAGCGATCTTCCGTGGCGCAGGTTGTGCAGACACTGAACGAATATGGCGCGATGGCCTACACCATCGTGGTGGCTGCGACTGCTTCCGAGCCGGCACCGATGCAATACCTTGCGCCCTACGCGGCGACTGCTATCGGCGAGTACTTCCGCGACAATGGCAAGCACGCGCTCGTGATTTACGACGATCTTTCCAAGCATGCGACAGCGTATCGCGAGATCTCTCTGCTGCTGCGCCGTCCGCCAGGCCGCGAGGCGTATCCGGGTGATGTGTTTTATCTACACTCCCGCCTGCTTGAACGTTCGGCGAAGATGAGTGATGAGCGGGGCGGTGGCTCGCTGACTGCGCTGCCGATCATTGAAACCCAGGCGGGCGACGTATCAGCCTATATCCCGACGAACGTGATTTCGATTACGGACGGACAGATATATCTTGAAACCGATCTGTTCAACTCGGGAGTGCGACCGGCGGTAAACGTCGGTCTCTCGGTAAGCCGCGTCGGTGGCTCAGCACAGATCAAGGCGATGCGCCAGGTAGCCGGAACACTGAAGCTTGACCTTGCACAGTACCGCGAACTTGCGGCATTCTCGCAGTTTGGGTCCGACCTGGATAAAGTGACGCAGAACCAGTTGAACCGCGGGCAGCGGCTCACGGAATTGTTGAAGCAGCCGCAATTCTCACCGCTCCCGGTAGAGAAGCAGATCGCGATAATTTTTGCAGGCACCAACGGCTATCTTGACGATCTGAAGGTCGAACAGATTCGCGCGTTTGAAGATGGACTGTACAAGTATCTAGATAGCTCGCAGTCGGCCTTGCTGCAGGACATTGTCACCAAGAAAACACTGGACGATGATCTTAAGAATCGTCTGAAGGATGCACTCAAGGAGTTCAAGCAGGGCTTTGTTGCTGAACACCAGGATGCAAAGCTGAAAGAGTCTGCCGTGAAGGAATTAACGGACGACGAGAAGAAGAAAGCTGCGGCGCAGACTACAGACGGACAGCAGAAGAAGGTAGCGGCGAACGCCTAACCGGCTCGCAGGCAAATCACAATGGCAAACGTTCTCGATCTCCGACGGCGCATTCGCAGTGTGAAAAACACGCGCCAGATCACTAAGGCGATGAAGATGATCTCTGCTGCGAAACTGCGCAAGGCGCAGGACCGCGCGATGGCATCGCGTCCTTACTCGCAGATGATGGCGTCCGTGATCCAATCGCTGATGCGTCGCATGGACGCATATGATCCGGCGACCGGAGAAGTGCGTCATCCCATGCTGATTGCGCGAGAAGAAAAGAATGTTCTGATCGTCGTCGTTTCGGGTGACAAGGGTTTCGCAGGCGGCTTTAACACCAACATCACAAAGGCGGCATACAAGTTTTTGGATGAGCGCGGCGAAAAAAACATCGATATAGAGCCCATCGGACGAAAGGCCAGAGATCTCTTTCGTAAACGCTACCCGGCAGCACGCGTGGAAGAAGATGCTGCGAACGAACGCTTTGACAGGCTCGCTGCGGGCAATCCAGAGATGACCAATGCGATGGGAAGCCAGCAACCAGATGAGCCTGCGCGGCGACGGCTGGACCGCAGTGCGCCGATCGAAGTGACAGGCGACCATCCTGGCCTGCTGGGCGATCTGCATTTTCCCAAGGTCAGCGAAATCGGGAACGACATCGTTCAGCGTTACATCGACGGAGAGATTGACTCCGCTTACGTCGTTTACAACGAGTTCAAATCGGTCATATCCCAGCGTGTTGTCATGCAGAGGATTTTGCCGATCACGGATGAAAATTCATCCGAACCCAAGGGCCTGATGGAGATCCCTGCCGAGGAGCGGACCCGCGCCGGCGAGGCTGCGCAGAGTGCTGGTGTGCCCCTCTCCGAAGCAGATACTAAAGCGATCGACGAGGAGGCCAGCAAGTTTGGGACTGCGGATGTGGATTACATCTACGAGCAGCCGCCTGAAGAGATGCTGGCGAGTCTTCTGCCACGGTATGTTTCAACCGAGTTGTACCATGCCATGATCGAGTCAGTAGCTGCAGAACATGCCGCGCGTATGACCGCCATGGACTCTGCTACCAACAATGCTTCCGAAATGATTGATTCCCTTACATTGAATATGAATCGTGTGCGCCAGGCAGCGATCACCAACGAAATTATCGAAATTGTCAGCGGCGCCGCCGCTATTAGTTAGGACAAGATATGCCAGAGACCGCAGTCGTCAACCAGGAAAATGCCAGCGTGTCGAGTACAGATACGCCGAAGCAGAACATCGGGCGGGTCATCCAGATTTCAGGACCCGCCGTCGATGTGCAGTTCGAAGAAGCCACTATGCCGCCGATTTATGAGTCACTACGCGTGATCAGCGAGGGCTTCGACGTTCCGAACGAAATCAACGTAATTCTTGAGGTGCAACAGCACATCGGTGAAGGCCGCGTGCGCTGCATCGCCATGCAATCGACGGAGGGCATGGTACGCGGGATGAAGGTGATCGATCAGGGCGGCCCCATCATGGTGCCGGTAGGCGAAGAAACTCTTGGCCGCATCCTGAACGTCATCGGCGAGCCGGTCGATGAACTTGGACCTGTTAATGCTAAAGAACGTCGGCCGATCCATCGCGCGGCGCCACTTTTCGATGAGCAGTCAACGTCCGAAGAGATGTTCGAAACCGGGGTCAAGGTCATCGATCTCATCCAGCCCTTCCTCAAGGGCGGGAAAATCGGATTGATGGGTGGCGCCGGTGTTGGCAAGACGGTTGTGATCCAGGAGTTGATCAACAACGTCGCCTCCAAGCATGGCGGCGTGTCAGTCTTCGCCGGTGTCGGCGAGCGTACGCGCGAAGGTACAGACCTCTGGCTGGAGTTCCAGGAGTCCGGCGTCATTGATCTTAAGGATCGCAAGAAGTCCAAAGCTGCGCTGGTCTATGGGCAGATGACTGAGCCGCCAGGCGCGCGTCTGCGCGTGGCTCTTACAGGGCTGACGCTGGCGGAATACTTCCGTGATGAACAGGGTGCGGACACACTGCTCTTCATCGACAACATTTTCCGATTCACGCAGGCCGGCTCTGAGGTGTCCACACTACTCGGGCGTATGCCTTCTGCAGTCGGCTATCAGCCAAACCTGGCTACTGAAATGGGTGAACTGCAGGAGCGAATCACTTCGACCAAGAAAGGTTCAGTCACTTCTGTGCAGGCAATCTATGTTCCCGCCGACGACTTTACTGATCCAGCGCCGGCAACAACATTCGCCCACCTTGACGCGACCACCGTGTTGTCACGGCCACTGTCCGAACTTGGTATCTACCCTGCAGTCGATCCTCTTGCCTCTACTTCGCGCATTCTCTCTCCGCGCGTCGTCGGGCAGGAGCACTACGATGTCGCACAAGGCGTCAAGAGGATCCTGCAGCGCTACAAGGACCTGCAGGACATCATCGCCATTCTGGGTATCGACGAACTCTCTGAGGAAGACAAGACCACCGTCACGCGTGCACGAAAAGTACAGCGCTTCCTCTCACAGCCGTTCCACGTGGCTGAGGTCTTTACGGGCGCACCTGGAAAGTATGTAAAGGTGGCTGACACCGTTCGCTCTTTCAAGGAGATCATCGAAGGCAAGCACGATAACATTCCCGAGCAGGCTTTCTATATGAAGGGTGCGATTGAAGATGTGATTGAAGCCGCCGAGAAGCTTAAGGAAAAGAACTAATCGATGGCTGATTCTGCAAATAAGCTGCGGGTAAGGCTGGTCACTCCGGAGAGGATGCTGGTTGATACGACGGTCGATGCCGTAGAGTTGCCGGCGCGCAATGGCTACCTCGAAGTGCTCTACGGACACGCGCCTCTGCTAGCAGAATTAGGCGCGGGCGATGTGACTCTGCATGGCACCAGTGACGGAACGGGTGATCGCTATAACGTGGCCTGGGGATTTGTTGAAGTCCTGCCGGACCGGGTAACTATCCTGGCAGAGAGTGCCCGCAAGCCCGAAGAAATTGATCGCGGCGCAGCCGAACAGGAACTGAAAGACGGCCAGAAATTGTGGGACGAAGCCGGTGAAAAAGCGGCTCAGTATGAACGGGCAAACCAGATGATGCGAGAAGCCCAGGCCAAGCTGGACAGCGCCGGCGCAACCCATCACTCCTGACCTTCCAAACATCGATGAAGCGAAATGGAATGGCGCTCTGATAAGGAGCGCCATTGATTTGTCAGGCGCTCATCACAGACGAGAATGATTTCTGAAAAGCCGCCATGTCCTCTGGCGTGCCGATGGTTACGCGCACCCAGGTCCTCCAGCTGGGCCAGGGCCGACCAATGTATATGTCCTGCTTTGCCATCGCCACGATGACATCCTGGCTGGGACGGCGTGCGTCCAGCATGAAACAGTTGCTCTGTGAAGGCGTAACGGCATACCCCTGCTTGGTCAACCAGGCCAGTGTTTCTTCTCTAAGCTTGCCGGTAAAGGCTTTCCGTTCTGGAATCACTGTTGCATCTTCGAGGCTGGTCGTTGCCGCAGCAGCAGCAAAGATCGGCATCGCGTTCTGACCGTACGGCTTGAGTCTGGCAAGTAGATCCGGGCGGCCTGCTGCAAAACCGCATCGCACTCCAGCCATTCCGTAGATCTTCGAAAAGGTTCGAAGCACGATCACTTCTTTGTCGTCGCGCACCATGTCCATCGCGGTAGGCTGATCACTGAAGTGAATATAGGCTTCGTCAATCATCAGGATGGAGCCGCTGGGCTTATTCTTCAGCGCATACTCAATATCTGTGCGACTCGTGGTGGTTCCTGTTGGATTGTTCGGATTGCAAAGATAAATCAGCCCCGCCTTTGGGTCGGCGCTCACCATCGCATGGACGTCGTGGGAGAAGTCTTTCCTCAGCGGTACCTGCACGACGGGTGCATTGTTCATCTTTGCAGCGTAAGCACCCGCCTCGTAACCTGGGTCCGCCGCGATGTAGCCATGGTCCTTCGAAGTAAATGCCAGAACGGCATAATGCAGCGGCTCGCTCGAGCCTGCGTAAGCTGCGATGTATTCAGTTTTCAAACCTTCTTTCGCGGCGATGATACTGACAAGTTTGTCAGTAAGAGACGTTTCGTAGCGTCCACCGTTTGGCACCAGGTTCATGATGGTTGATCGAGCACTGGCGCATGGTCCGAGCGGATTCTCGTTTGCGTCAATCATCACTGCGCCATTCCCGGGCGCAGGTAGCGTCGCTTTGAACTTGGAGCGCTGGGCCATGGCAAGATGCGCCTCGCCCACGATCGGGACAGCGGCACCGGCAGCTGCGATGGCAGCAAAGCGCAGGAAAGAACGGCGATTAAAGAACGAAATATCCTGCGTAGATACATTCGACACGGCGGTCTCCTGGAGTTGGGATCTACCTGGAAGAAACGTTCGCTGACGCCGCGATAGCGCAAGTCGACTATGACCTTCGCGCCTTAGATCACTGTAGTCCGAGATGCAGTGAAAGGCCAGAGAACATTCCGCGGCCCTGCCAAGTCGGCGCGTCTATTTTTGCAGTACGGCGACCCCATATTTTTCAAGCGTGAGCGACCGAATTTCACTGCTGCTAGCAGGTGCCTGGCTGATCAGCACTTTCATACCTGCCGGGAGAGCAACCTGCTGCGGAGCGGTATTGTGGTTGATCAGAATGAGAATAGTTTTATCATTCCCCGCACGCTCGCTAACCTCGACCCCAGCCGGTACGCCGGCAACAAATGGTGTGACCTGCGCGCGATGCAGTTCCTCGTTCATCAGGGAGTTGAGCAGCTTTGCGTCGGGCCAGAAACCAATGTACGTGATGGAACCCTTGCCAACTATGCGTGACACCGCCGCTGGCTTCCCATCCAGCCAGCCATTGGCAGCCCCGTAGGTGAGCAGCGTTTTTGTCTCGGTAGAGGTCGCACTCAAAAATTCGGCCCACACCTTCGCTTCGCCCGAACCAGCGTCACCGGTGACGGGGACGTTGCCATCCAGGGCGTAGAAGGCTTCGACCCGAGCTCCGAGGAGGTCCGCAAGCGGGCCTGGTTGCCGCTGCTGCCACGTGGCGTTGTACTCGTTCTTCATTCCACTACGTGGCCCCAGCACAAGATGACCGCCCTGCCGGACGTACGCTTCGAGGTGTGCAGCGTCCTTCGCAGTCAGCAGATTAAGTGCCGGTGCGACGACAAGCTTGTACTTGTCCAGGGCCGCGGACGGAGGCAGCACATCGACGCCCTGCGCAGTCTCGCGCAGCGGCCGGTAGAAAGCGACCAGCTCTTCAAATGGATCGAAGCCATGGTTGAAGCGCTGGAAGTCGATAGCCCAACGGCTGTCAAACGATTCAATGATGGCAACTTGGGACTGTGGCGTCGTGCCGGAAAGAGCCTCGCCTGCGCGCTCGAATTCCTCACCAATCTGACGGGCTTCATCGTATGCGGGTACAGCTGTACCATCCACACCTGCCAGCGTGCCGTGATACTGCTCCTGCCCATTGAGGGCGGCACGCCATTGCCAGTACTCGACTGCATCCGCGCCATGGCTGACAGCCTGCCATGCCATCTCGCGCATCTGGCCTTTATTGATCGCATTGTTGTTGGGTCGCCAGTTGACGAAGGCCGGCTCGGTCTCCATGACCCAGAAGTTTTTCTGCTTGTAGCCGCGTGTAAGGTCATGCACAGCGCCATTGAACGCTGGATCGAAGACTGGCGTCGCAACGTAGTCATCCCATGCAGCAATATCCAGATTGCTGTGCACCGTGTAGGCATCAAAGCCGTCGAATGAGCCCATGGTATTAGTCGTAATAAACTGCCGCGGATCAGTATGCGGCCGGATAGCGTCGATCTGGTTCTGGTCGTAACTCTTCCAGGTATCCGATACAAAGTGGCGCCAGTCCAGTAGCAAGGCGGAGTTCTCCTGCTTTTCATGCACAGGAATCTGGTCGAAGTCGTTGTAAGTCTGGCTCCAGTAAGCCGTGGTCCACTGCTTGTTCAGATTGTCGATGGTGCCGTACTTCACCTTCAGCCATGCGTGAAATTGCGATCTGGCTTCAGCGTCGAACGATGTCGACGAAATTTCATTGTCCAGCTGCCATCCCACTACGTTCGGATTGTGCCCGTAGCGCTTTGCCATTTCCTCGGCTATGCGATGTGCGAAGAAGCGGTACTTCTGACTGGTAAACGAACCCTGCGCACGGTTGCCATGCTCATCGCGCCTGCCGTCGTTGTCGACGCGAAGTGTCTCCGGATACTTGCTTGTAAGCCATGCAGGAGGCGCGGCAGTCGGAGTGCCCAGCACGATGACGATGTGATGTTTTGCGGCCGCGGTAATTGCATGGTCGAGCCACGCAAATTCAAAGTTGCCCTCGGTCGGCTCCATGGTGCTCCATGCAAACTCCCCGATACGGGCAAGATGGATATGTCCGGACTCCATGAGTGCAAGATCTTTTTCCCATGTGGATTCGGGCCACTGTTCCGGATACCAGGCAGCGCCAAGCAACAGGGGCGGAGCACTGGAATATTGCGTAGCCTGCGCGGCTGCAAATGGCGAAATGGGAATCGCGCATACAAGCGCAAGGCAGGCGGAAGCGATCCATTTGCTGGTGGGTCGGGAGACTTGGAAGAGTCTGTGAGTCATATCGAGCTTTCTTTGAGGCGCAGGCAGCTGTCTCCGAGCGAGACGATAGCGGTAGGTTCTGTGTTGTGCTGAAGACTAGAAACGAAGCGCAAGGAAGTCAAGCGTAGGCAGGAGTGCTGCGCTGCTTCAAGCAGAGCTGCGCGGAAAGAATGACCATCGTTGCCCAAAGCAGATCAGCACCCAGCAGGTGAAGAACCTGCATCCAGACCGGCGCCAGCAGCAGTACGTCCGCAATACCAAGCACAATCTGAAAGCCCAGCAAGAGGAGCACGGCCAGGCTGAGCCGCCGGTCCGCTGTCCCGTTCGCCGCCGTGATCGAGCGAAAGACCAGCCAGGCGATGAAGAGCGCAGCCAGCACAGCACTGAGCGGATGAAGAATACGAACCCGAATCAACCAGTTCGTATGTGGCGCAAGATCCTGCTGTAGCGCAGCGGCCAGCGTCTGCGTTGGAAAGAGTGTGTCACCGAGAGCAGCGAGCGAACCGGTCACACCCACAATAATGGTGGAGCCCAGCCCCAGCAGTGCCGTGGTCAGATGCGCAGCCTGTGTGTCTGCACGCTGCACCATCTGCGGCGCTGATAGGAACCAGGCACTGAGCGCAAGCGCAGCAAGCATCAGCAATGTATTCGTCAGATGGAGCGCAAGGTAGACAGAGCGCGCTGTTGACTGGTCCTGTGCGACGTGGCGAAGCAGTACCAGAAGCGCCCCTAGAAAGGCTTCGTTCAGGGTAAGCAGGGCGGCCGCGGATGCAGCAACACGAGCCCATGTACCCCGCTGCGTCCCGCGATACGTCAGCACAACCAGCAATAAAACGCCGATGAGAGCAACGCCGCTCGACATACGGTGCAGAAACTCGATGATGGTCGCAGCCTTAGGGTGATGCTGAAGCACGGTGCCGTTGCATAGCGGCCAGTGGGCGCCGCAGCCGTCTCCAGAGCTCGTGGCGCGCACGACCGCGCCCCACAGGATCACGAAGATGTTATAGGCCAGCAGGAGCCAGGAGAAACGGCTCAGCGCGCGCGAGCGGCTCTGCGTAGTGCCTGTCGGCGAAAGTGCGACCGTCCCTGCCTGCATTGCTGTATTTTACGCGTCAGGCCCCGCCCTTGGTTGTTGCTCTTCACCCGGTGAAAGATGCCGCCTTCAAATAAAGCAGACGAGCATGGGCGTGCTCATTCAGCCGTTGGCAAGCTCTCTGGCACGCTGCGTCGCACGCATCACCGCCTTGATCAGTGTCACCCGGAGACCGCCTTCTTCAAGCTCGAGGATGCCATCAATCGTGCATCCCGCAGGTGTGGTCACGGCATCTTTCAGCAGTGCTGGATGGTACCCGGTCTCGAGCACCATCTTGGCTGATCCGAATGTGGTCTGGGCGGCCAGCAGGGTCGCGATATCACGCGGCAGGCCAACCTTCACACCGGCCTCTGCAAGCGATTCAAGAATGATGTAAATGAAAGCCGGACCGCTTGCCGAAAGGCCTGTGACAGCGTCCATGTGCTTCTCATCGACAGTAACGGTTCGTCCGATGGTGTCAAACAAAGTGGTCGCCAGCTGCAACTGCTCAACAGTAGCAAACTCGCCGCGGCAGAGCGCCGTGATGCCGGCACCCAGCATCGATGGAGTGTTTGGCATGGCACGAACAACTGGCTGCTGCCGCCCGGTAGCTGCGGCAATTGCAGGCGTCTTCACAGATGCCGCGAAAGATACCAGCAAGGCCGAAGGCTGCAGCGCAGGCGTAATTTCCTGCACCAGCGCCGGAATCTGAAAGGGTTTAACGCCAAGCAGCACAAGGTCTGCCGAGCCAACTGCCGCTAGGTTGTTCGTGGTAACTTCAACGCCCCATTGTGTTGATAAAACCTGGGCACGTTCCTCGTGCTGTACAGTCGCGACGAGCTGATCCGGCTCAAGTATCTTCGACTTCAAAAATGCCTGCAGCAGGATGCCGCCCATCTTTCCAGCCCCCAGGATCGCGACGCGAAGATGGCTGAAGTCGTTGGGACTGCGGCCAGTGGTGGGTATAACAGCCGGTGCTTGGTCGTTCAAGGCATTTCCTTTATCGTCGACGGTCATTATTTCGCTGCCTGCTGCTGCGCGATCCAGGTATCAATACGCTGCGTTAGGACGTCCAGTGGCAGTGCCCCGGAATCAAGCACTTCGTCATGGAAAGCCCGAATGTCAAACTTTGTGCCCAGCGATTTCTGAGCCTTGTCGCGCAGCTCCAGATACTTGAGTTGACCGATCTTGTAGCCCAGTGCCTGTGCCGGCCACGCGATATAGCGATCCACTTCAGCCTGGATATTGGTCTCGTCGATAGCCGAATGCTTGTGGAAGTAGTCCACCATCTGCTGCCGCGTCCAATGCTGCTCGTGTACCCCTGTGTCTACGACCAGCCGGATTGCTCGCCAGATGTCGGCTTCCAGGCGTCCATAATCACTGTAGGGATCCTGGTAGAAGCCGACATCCTTGCCAAGCCGTTCAGAATAAAGCCCCCAGCCTTCGGTGTACGCGGTGTAGTACGAGTGCTTGCGAAATTCGGGGATCGTCGGCATCTCCTGCGCGATGGAGATCTGCAGATGATGGCCCGGAATACCTTCGTGGTAGGCAACAGCTTCTACACTCGCAAGCGAACGGTCGGCAAAGTTATAGGTGTCGATGAACACTTCGCCCGGACGTTTGCCGTCGGGTGTGCCCTCGGAGTAGTAGGCAGCCGCTGAATCCTTTTCCATATACGACGGGACGGGCTGAACTGTGACCGCGGCTTTCGGCAGCCGGCCAAAAAGCTGGGGCAGCTTCGGCTGCATGGCTGCGATGTATCCGCGGTAGGCCCCCAGCAGGGCTTCCGCAGAAGCAGGATGCAGCTTCGGATTTGTCTTCATCGCTGTCTGCATTGAGGCCAGGTCAGCGAATCCAAGCTTGTGCGCAATGACCATCATCTGCGCTTCATCCTCGACCACCTGCTGCTCACCAATAGTATGTATCTGTTGCGGAGTGAGATTAGTTGTCGTACTCTGCCGGACGCGAAATGCGTAGTACTCCTTGCCGTCGGCTAGCGCCCATATTCCTGGATCGGTGCGTCCCTTCGGCTCATACTGAGCAACCAGGAAGCGGCTGAAGCGCTGATACGCGGGCAATACCTGGCGAGAGATCGCGGAGATCACTTCCTGCCGGTCCGCAGCCTGCTGCGCAGCACTGATACTTGCCGGAAACTTCTTCAAAGGTGCAGCGAAGGGTGAATCTTCCGGCTTCTGCCCAGCCAGTGCGTTGACCTGCACGATCACTTTGTCGATCAGGTATTTAGGTAGAACGCGGTTATCGTCCATGGCCGTCATCAGGTTTGTCGTGACCTGCTCGAAAGCAGTCGGCACCTGCTTAAGACGGGATACGTATGCGTCGTAGTCCTTCTGGCTTTCAAACGAGAGGCGGCTCACCAGTTGCGGCAGCTCGATATGTGGGCCATTGAACTGGTTGATCGGCAGCTCCCATGGCTTGAATTGGGCTTCTTCCTGGTCTTCCACCAAGGTTCGGACGAGCAGGTCCTTGCTAAGCTTCTGCTGCTCGTTGAGACCGTCTGTATCGATTGCGCTCAGCCGTTCCAGGAACACCCGTCCCTGGTCGAGCGAGGCATTGTAGGCAGCCACTGTGTAGTCCGAGAGATAGGCGTCATAGCGTTTGTCGCCCAGGGAGGAAGCCAGTTCCGGGGATCGCTTCAGCCGGTCTTCCCAGTAGTCGGCAAAGACCTTGTCAAGGGCCGCACCTTGTTTCACAGCAGCAGGTGAAGCAGCCGACTGGGCATGCAGTGGACGCACAGCCGAGCAGCAGAGAACGCCGGAGAGTAGGAGCAGCAGGGAAGGGCGAAGCGTCAAGTCAGTTTTCCTGGACAAGCATGTCTCGCCCAAGTGTAAAGGAAGCAGACCCCGAGACCGCCGAAGACCTCAGGCCTGGGCAGTTTCACGAAAGCGTGAAGATTTGGTATCCGAAGCGATGACGCCATCACGGATATGAACCACGCGATGCGCGTACTCTGCGATGTCCGGTTCATGTGTAACCAGGATGATGGTGTTGCCGCGACTATGCAGTTCGTCGAACAGCGCCATGATCTCGTCGCCGGTCTTCGAATCGAGGTTGCCGGTCGGCTCGTCCGCAAGGATGATCGAAGGCCGATTGATCAGGGCCCTTGCAATAGCCACGCGCTGCCGCTGTCCACCGGATAGTTCATTCGGCTTGTGATTCATGCGCGTATCCAGGTTCACAGCTTTGAGCGCGGCCTTCGCCCGCTCCAGGCGCTCCGCAGAAGGCGTGCCGTTGTAGATAAGCGGCAGCTCCACATTGTGCAGTGCTGAGGCTCGTGCGAGCAGGTTGAAGGTCTGGAAGACGAAGCCGATTTCACGATTGCGAATGCGTGCAAGCTCGTCGTCATTCAGCTCGCTAACGACGTGTCCGTTGAGCCAGTATTTCCCCTGGCTTGGCGTATCCAGGCAGCCAATCAGGTTCATCAGCGTCGATTTTCCGGAACCGGAGGGACCCATGATCGCAACGTATTCATTGTGCTTGATCTTGAGCGAAACTCCGCGCAGCGCCTGCACCTGCTGCTCAGACCCCATGTCATAGGTCTTCCAGAGATCTTCAACCACGATCACGTCTCCCTGGGGAACCGCGTGGGCGGGCCTTGCTTCCATCGGAATCGCTGTCTCCAGTGCCATACCTCTACTCCCATCCTGCCTACAAGTACTGTTAGGACGCAGCTTCTCCGGAAGCGGCACTCGCGCCACCCGTGGAATCGCGTTTCACCATGCTGTTATTTTCGAGCGTCCGCAGGGTCTTGTATGGGCCAGTCACTATTTCATCACCCTGCTTCAGTCCATCGACCACTTCAATATCCGTGGCGCCGGTGATGCCGGTCTTCACCGGAACAAAGCCGACCTTAAGCTTTCCATGATCCGTGCGGACTACGAAGACGCCCTGTTCGGAAACATCCTGTGTTTTCGAGGCCTCAACAGGCGCGGCATCGTTCTTGTCTTTCTTATCCTTCTTGACCAGGTCACTCGGTTTGCGCATCGTAAGTGCCTGAATCGGAATGGAGAGCACTTCCGGCTTCTGGGCAGTCGTGATCTTGGCTGTCGCCGACAGGCCCGGCCGCAATTCAGCCGACGGGACATCCAGGGTAACGACTACTTTAAAGTCTTTTGCTTCCTGCGTTCCCGTCGTGCTCTGGCTGGTTGCGATGCCGGTCGAGCGAAGGATGGCCTGGTCGCCAATCTGCGTGACATGGCCTTTGAAAACTTTGCCAGGCAGCGCATCAACGGCCACATCGGCGGACTGGCCCAGCTTCAGGTCGACGATGTCTGTCTCATCGACTTTCACTTCGGCAGTGATGACTGACATATCGGCCAGCGTCATCAATGTGCTGCCCTCTGCATTCTGAATACCTACGACGACTGTCTCGCCCTGGCGAACCGGCAGATTGGTCACGATCCCGTTGAACGGCGCAACACTGGTTGTTTTGTTCAGCGTGTCATAGGTGGTTCGGAGGGTGGCTTTCGCTTCCTGAACCTTTCCGCGTGCCGAAGCAGTCTGCGCCCGAGACTGAACCAGGGCCGCCTGGCTTTGCGCAAGCGTGGCGACATCGGTATCGTAAGCGGCTTTCTTGGAGTCGTAATCCTGTTTCGAGATCAGTTGTTCGTTGAAAAGCTCTTGGGCACGCTGATAATCGAGCTTCTTTTGCTCGAGATCGGCCTTGGAGTGCTCAACTGCCGCTTCGGCCGTATTTTCAGCCGCTGAGAACGACGCGACATCTGTGCTGGCAGACGAAATGGTCGCTTGCTGTGCATCCACACCTGCACGCGCCTGAACATTCTCGATTGTCGCCAGCAACTGGCCCCGCTTTACCTGATCGCCTTCATGTACGTAGAGATTGGTGATCCGCCCAAAGGCAGTCGCGCCAACATTGACGTAGGTTTTAGGCTTGATCTCACCAGTTCCGCTTACGGTGGAGACGATGGGGTCCCGCTGTACCTTACCGGTAACTACCTTCACGTACCCCGACTGGGCACGCATAACCGAAAAAGTAATGACGCCGGCAGCTACAATCACGATCAGGGCAACAATGACTATTGTCTTGGCTTTCATGAGTCGGGCGGTACGCTCCTGGATTCTCCCGGACAGACGGAGGGTTATACGTAAGCTGCATGACCTCGGTTCCAGCTGGTACGGTGATTTTGGACCACGTCTCAGCCGGAGGCAAAGGTCCGGTAGCCCTTGCTGGCAGTGATGATAGCAGTAGTCAGGCCATAATCTGCGACCGTAATGCCAACAGCCGGATGCGGAAACCTTGTACAACGATGTCCGCTGCAAATA
The DNA here is from genome assembly GCA_964658265.1 of uncultured Acetobacteraceae bacterium. Lineage (GTDB taxonomy): Bacteria > Acidobacteriota > Terriglobia > Terriglobales > Acidobacteriaceae. The sequence continues at coordinate 17,305 of CAZZYN010000042.1, forward strand.
GAATCTTGATGTTGTTCAGGAGTGCCAGTTCAGCTATGTTGCCGTTCCGTAAACCCTGCCGCGTTTCCCCTGCTCTCTTATCTCTTCTTGGTGGATCCACGATACTTTTGGCACTTTCCGGCCAGGTATCGCATGCCCAGGCAGCTGCCCAACCAGCAGTGTCTGCTGGTCAGCAGGGCGTTGACCCGCTGCAGCGCCCGCTCTCTGATAAAGAGCGTTTTCAGCAGAATAAAGACCTGAAGCACGAGCTTCACGGCTCTTACAAGAAGTGGGTGGATGAAGATGTCCGCTGGATCATCACGGACCAGGAACTCTCTGCCTTCAAGCACCTGAGCAACGACGAAGAACGCGATTCGTTTATCGAGGCATTCTGGCAGCGCAGGAATCCCAGTCCGGATTCGCCCGAAAATGAATTCCGGGAAGAGCATTATCGCCGGATTGCCTACGCAAACGAGCACTTCGCCGCTGGGAAGCCCGGCTGGAAGACCGATCGCGGTCATATTTATATCTCGTTTGGCAAGGCCGACAGTATCGAAGCCCATCCATCCGGAGGCAGCTATCAGCGCCCCATGGACGAAGGCGGTGGTGAAACCTCAACCTTCCCCTTTGAGACCTGGCACTATCGCTACCTTGAGGGTGTAGGCGACAACATCGACATCGAGTTTGTGGATACCTGCCAGTGCGGCGACTATCACATGACCATCGACCGTTCAGAGAAAGACGCCTTGCTGCACACCCCTGGCGCCGGCGCCACCATGTATGAAGAGATGGGCATGGCCAAGAAGGCCGATCGCTTCAAGGGCGGCATCGAGAACCTTGGCAATGGTCCTCTGGCATCCGGACAGCAGAGCAAGCAGTTCGATCGAATCGAACAGTATGCCAAGCTGCAGGCTGCTCCCCAGATCAAGTTCAAGGATCTGGAGTCGTTCCTGGTAACGCACAAGGTGCTGAATGGCCCGTTCTTTCCCTTCGACGTACGCACTGATTACGTGAAGGTCACAGAAGATACGGTCCTGGTGCCGATCACGTTGCAGATCAAGAACAAGGACATCACCTTCAATACCAAGGACGGCGTATCGAAGGGTGTCGTAAATGTACTCGGACGCGTCGCGACCATCACCGACCACGTCGTGCAGACCTTTGAAGAGACTCTTGAAGTCGAAGAGCCAGCCGAGCTCCTGCCAAAGACGCTGCAGACTTCCCAGGTGTACTGGAAAGCTCTGCCTCTGCGCCCGGGTCGCTACCGCGTCGACATCGCCATCAAGGACGTCAACAATCCGGATCACGTGGGAACCTGGCAGCAGGGCATCACCGTGCCGAAGTATGACGACGAGCGCCTCGCCGCATCTTCGCTGATCCTGGCCGACAAGATGGAGCGCGTGCCGTCGAAACAGATCGGTACCGGCGCATTCATCATCGGCAACACCTTCATCCGTCCGCGTGTGAGCACGAACGTAATGACGCCTGTAACCTTCCGGCAGAATCAGAACCTGAGCTTCTGGATGCAGATCTATAACCTTGGCATCGATGACAAGAGCAAGCAGAACGCGGCCACGGTGCAGTACCAGATCGTGGATATGGCGACGAACAAAATGATCGTCGATACCTCGGAAGACAGTAAGAAGTATGGCGCCAACTCAGACCAGCTGACGGTAGAGAAGACGCTCGCCCTTGCCAGTCTTTCCCCTGGAAAATACCAGGTCAGAATCAAGGTCAACGACAGTATCTCGAAGCAGGAAATAGCCCAGATGGCCCCGTTCACAGTGGAGTAGTAGTATCCTCTGGACAGCGGGGCACAGCCCTCCCAGGTACGCGCTACGGATTTGAGGTAAAGACGAAGCACTTGGTGAAGTTAGGGAATGTCCAATCCGTTCTGCTCTTCGCGTCAAGTCTGTTTCTGGCTGGTTCCGGAAGCGCCCATGCGAGCGATACAGCCATCACAGGAGTTGTCAAAGACTCCAGTGGCATGCCGCAGATGGATGTGCTGGTTCAACTCATCCGTGCTGATTCGAGCATCCTGCAGAGTGTCCGCACCGATGCACGCGGCCGTTACCTGATCGCCGGCGTGCTGCCTGGTGTGTACCAGATCAAGGCAGTCGAAACATCTTTCCTGCCAACCCTGCGAGAAAATCTGCGAGTCGGTACCCGCGGGCACACCGAAGTTAATCTGACCTTGAGCACTTTGCTGGAAGCCCTGCAATGGCTGCCGGCTCAGAAGCGCACCTCGGCTGAACCTGAGGACGAATGGACGTGGACTCTCCGTTCTGCTGCGTACCGTCCGCTTCTGCGCTTTGTCGGCGAGGATGGAATCGAAACGATCGAGGGACCGCACTCCCCAAGAGATCATCACCACGGCCGTGTGCTTATCGAAAGCGGCTCGCAGCAGTTTGCCGATGCTGGTCCCGGTGTGACCGCGGAATATCGCCGCGATGCCCCTGATGCATCGCAGACACTGGTGCGTGCCAGAACAGGTGCCAGCGCCGAATCCTCTACTCAACTGATGGCCGGTTATGAACAAAAAAACGCCATGGGTGCGGGGCTGACTTCTGTCGTCTCCTACTTGGCTGATCCTTCCATTACTTCCGGCCTGCAGAGCACCCTGCACGTCACCCGGCTGCGAACTGCAGATACGCTTCAACTGACGCCTGATCTTCGTGCAGAAGTCGGCAATCAGGTTGCGCTCATGAACCTCGGTGCGTCCACCTCCAGCTTTTTTTCGCCATTTCTGAATGCGACGTGGCAGCATGGCAACGCCACGCTGGGCTATGTGCTGGCTACAACACCTGGCGTGGAGAACGCGGAGTCTTTTAGCGAAGCCTCCACGCTTGTCCCTGCCGTTGTCATGTCTGTCGGTAAATTGAGCATCGAGCATGGATTGCACCAGGCCGTAAGACTGGAACACAGTGAAGATGGCTTGACTGAGTCGGTCGCCATCTATCGAGACAGTATTGAAAACCCTGTCGCAGAGGCAGAGGGCCACGTGGGTCCTGCCGCCCTGAACGATGGCACCTATCTCTTTGATCCGCGCGCCGACCGGGCCAGAATCGCAGGGCCAGGCTACGACGAACAAGGGGTCGTTGTTGAAGTAAGCCGCAAAGGCCCGGGCAGTTCGCGGGCGTCGGTGCAGTACGCAACTGGCAACGCCCTGGTGTTGAGCAATGCTGCATCCAGCGCTGTCCTCACCGGACCGACTTTCAAGGCACATCCGGCACAGTCCGTTACCCTGAAACTGCAGGGCGCCTCCGAGCGAATGGGTACCAGCTGGAGAACGTCCTACCGCATGCAGTCCGGCAGCACGGTAAACGCAGTTGACCTCTTCGATTCAGGAGAAGCAGACGCCTATCTCAGTCTCTTCCTTCGGCAGTCTCTTCACCTGGGCCGTATCTTTCCGGGCGGAGTCGACGCCGTCGTCGATGTGCGAAATCTTCTGGCGCAGGGCTATCATCCGTTTCTCACCAGCGACGGAAGCACGCTATTTTTCGCGCAGGTCAATCGATCTGTGCGCGGCGGGCTGGCTTTTTACTTCTAGTCCGGGTGCCCCGTAGCACCGCTCTCATCCTGAAGCTTAGATAGATCGCTGTCGCGCACCCCGACCAGATAAAGCAATCCATCCAGCCCCAGTTGCGAGACAGAATGCCGTGCACTTTGCCGCACCAGCGGCTTCGCGTGGAAAGCAATCCCCATACCGGCGATCTTGAGCATAGGAAGATCATTGGCACCGTCGCCTACTGCCACGACCTGCTCAAGCGAGACATTTTCCCGGGCAGCAATCTGCCGCAGCAGCGCTGCTTTCCCGGGGCCATCGATGATGGCGCCATCCACTTCACCGGTCACTTTGCCATCTGCGATGCAAAGAGTATTGGCATGCACGTAGTCGAGTCCAAGCATCTGCTGTAAGTGCTCTCCAAAAAAAGTGAAGCCGCCGGAAAGAATAGCAGTCTTGTAGCCGAGCATCTTCAAGGTGCGGATAAGATGACTCGCACCTTCGACCAGCGGAATCCTGGGAAGCAGGCTGTGAACCTGCTCCACCGGCAGCCCTTTCAGCAGCCCCACGCGGCGACGAAAGCTCTCTTTAAAGTCCAGCTCGCCCTGCATGGCTGCGCGTGTAATCGCGACTACCTGGTCCGCAACACCCGCAAGTTTTGCCAGTTCATCAATCACTTCTCCTTCGATCAGAGTCGAATCCATGTCGAAAGCGAAGATCCTCCTGTTCCGACGGAAGATGCTTTCACGCTGAAAGGCAATATCGATGGGCTCATCCTGCGTAATGGCCAGTAATGCCGATCGGACGGCGTCTTCTGCTTCGGCGCTTCCGCTTACACGCAGCTCGACGCAGGCGTTCTGCTGCACTTGGTGGGAAGCGAGAGAAAGGGGTGTAGACAGTCGCTCGATGCGGTCGATATTGCAGTCATGCTCGCTCAATACAGCGGTCACACGCCACACCTGCCGTGCGGTGATGGAGCGACCCAGCACAGTAATGATGAACTGGCTAGCACCCTGCGACTTTACCCAGTGCTGCATAGCTTCGCCGGGGATCAACGTAAAGCGCACCTGCAGGCCGAGTTGCTGTGAACGGGTCCTGAGCGCGTCCTGCAGACTGCTGTCATCCTGGCCATCAGGAAGTTGAATCAGCATGCCGAGCGCCAGCACTTCGTGCACAACTGCCTGGCCTATATCGAGAATGCAGACATTGTGCTCGGCAAGAATGCGAGCGATAGAAGCAGAAAGTCCCGGCTGGTCATGACCGGAAAAGTGAAGCAGGATCGAGTCACTCATCGTGTTCGAGCCTATCATTCCGCCGGTCTTCAATGGAACGATTGCGGATCGTCACGCACTCAGTGGGAGAGCTCTGCTTCCTCGGCTGAAATCTCGATTCGCTCCCGCTTCAGGTCAAGACGGATTCGTCCGAATATCCCCATGTACAGATTAGCAATCCAGACCAGCGCGAATTCCGCGATCACGTAGCCTCTCCAGTCACTGTAAAGCAGGTGGAAACGTGTAAGCACTAGAAACGCAGCAGTTACATAATGACTGAAACAATACTCACAGGTGAAAAGATAGAAGAATTTACGCTGGTAGATGCGACGGCAATCCTTACTCCGCGCCGTGCAGAAATCACGCGCCTCGCGCACTACTTCCTCGTGGGTGATCGTCCATGCCACCGAAGCAATTGCCATTGGCAGAATGAAGAGAAAAAGCAGTTGATCGGTATGTGTCACGTGAATTCCTTGTAACAAGATAGAAGGCAGTTACTGAGTAGATGCATCTTCGCCGCGGTCGGCTCGAATAGTCACGCGAGAGATCATTACTCCTGTCAACGCCCGCTATGTGCTGGCTCAGAATCCCCAGGAAAAGCTATGCACTCTGTGTCTCGTTGTTGACTCCCGCAGAGGCGCTTTTGGCGAGAAGCGCCGCAGAAACCGCGTGTGCTTCCTGTGAAAATTCGTGAGCCTGCCTGGTCAACTCATGGGCTGTCAGGTGGTCCTGTTTGTCGTGCGCCGCTGCAGCCGCACTGTGGGCGTGGGCTGCGAGCTGGTGGAGTTCGGCTGCTCTGTAATGGGTGGTAAGAGACATCATGCCCTCATGTAGCTTCTTCTTGGATCAACATCAAGTTGGAAAAGTCTTATCGATCGAATGCAGATCAGGTCTTTCCAGCAATGGAAAAGCCGGCAGTGCGCCCTGCACTCTGCCGGCTTTGTGTTCGTTCCACCCGGAGACCGTTGCTGCGACAACCAGTCCGCAGCAGCCGTTTAAAACTGATACCGCAGGTTGAACTGGAACTGCCTGTCCGATGCGTAGGTATTCCCCTTCTGCGTGACCTCGCCGAAGGTACCGCTCGTCGGGTTCTCATCAGGAGTATCCAGGTTCGGATGGTTGGTGAAGTTGAAGGCCTCCGCACGGAAGGTGAGCAAGTGATTTTCATGGTTAGGAAGAACATGGAAATCCTTGACCAGGGCAATATTCCAGCTCTGGAATCCGGGAGAATAGAGGAGGTTTCGAGTTCCTCTCGGCGCAATCGTTCCTGCCGCTGGAGCTACGAACGCAGTAGGATCGAACCAATAGGCAGTCCCGCTGCCGCCACTGAATTTGTGTGGTGTCGACGGCGTTCCGACTGTATCCCACAGCTGGTTACCTGAACCCGGACCTACTCCCGCGTAGTCGTTGCCGGTACTGATTGAGAAAGGTTCACCGGATTGCAGCTGCGTCAGGCCTGAAACCTGCCAGTTACCAAGCGCACCCCGCAACAAGCGGCTCGTTCCACCATTGTAAGGAAGGTTCCAGACATAGTTCACCACCGCAACATTGCGGATGTCGAAATCACTGGGACCCCAGTTGGCAGTGTGATCGTAGGCATTCGGTAGCTCATAGCCTGCATTGGATCCAAAGTCCATGCTCTTGGACCATGTGTAGGCGACGCCAAACAAAAGACCCTTTGTGAGCCGGCGCTTCAGGTTGACCTGCAGACCGTTATATATCGAACTGCCGGCATTTGTATCCTGCAGGATGCTGGCAAATCCCTTGTACGGGCGCAGCGCGTCCGGCTGGATGTTGGCTGCATTGCTTTGAATGGTGCCGGGCTGTAGCTGGTTGATATTATCCAGCTGCGTGAGGTGGATTCCTTTCCGTCCTACATAGCCGATCGTGACCGTGCCTATATTCGGAAGCTCCTGTTCCATCGCCGCATTCCAGCTCCAGGAATTAGGATTAGGGAACGTCCTCGCCTGCGATGAGAGTGCAAGGGGGAACGTACTAAGCGTGGTGCCACCGGGATTATCGACTGAGCCGTCCGTTACTGAAGCAGTCGGCTGGAATGGAGCATTGCCGCCCAGCTGCACGCTGTCGCTGATGCCAATGCGCTGCACGAAGCGGCCGCCGCCAGCCCGGATGACTGTGCCATTGCGAATCTGGTAAGTAATACCAAAACGCGGCTGTAAGTCCGTCAGGATCGTTCTCGAATACCCTTTTCCGTAGCCGCGGAACAACCGGTTATATGTGCCATTGAGGATGCTCGCAGGAACATGTCCATTGGCCGAACTTGGAAAACCGCTGCCCGGTATAACCACTCCGTCATAGTTGTCGCCGCCCGTCAGAGTATCCGTGACAGGGTCTACAGTCGGTGCCGTGCCGGGGTCATAAGCCGATGGATCAAACATCGATTGGTTCCGCCACAAGGCGAAATATGGCTGAAAAACGCTGTAGCGCAGGCCAACCTCAACTACCGTCTTTGGGGTCGCACGCCATTGATCCTGTGCGAACGCCGCGCCGAAGTTCGAGCGAAAAAGAGTATACGACTTCTGCCCGATCTCACCGTAAGTGTCGAATAGCCCAAGTGCCGCATTACCGACTGCTGCGTTACTCGTAGAGTGGCCATTCCTGGTATCAGTAAATTCAAACTGGCCATTCTGATTGTTGGTCGCACCCGGTGTGGTGCTGCTGACATCTATCTGGTCGAAGTTATTTTCCCCCGTACGCTCATACAGGGCGCCAAAGGTAAGTGTGTGTGATCCAAGCACCTTGATCAGGTTATCGGCGATGTTCGTGATGACGCCGCCGGAGTGCGATGGATAAGGGCCGCCATCAAGGGTAGTGAAGTTGGCGATACCGATCGTCGGGATCTTGTTCGGAATGAGCTTGTCTGTACCACTGAAGATAAATGGGAAATCAATACCATAGTTCGACCTGTCATAAAGTCCGCTGGATAGTTGATCCGTGATAGTCACGTGGTCAGCAGAGACAGAGGCGAAGGCATCGTTCACGAGGGAAGGACTGATGGTCCACGTGTAGCGGAGAACACCAACCTGGTTCGGCCAGTTCCAGACCTGCGGCGTACGATCGAAATTACCGGCAAATGGAACGATCTGGTCGAAATGCTGATTCAACACGCTGAATCGGATGTGGTGCGCTTCCGCCGGCAGATAATCAACGACAAGCGTATCCTTGCGCTGATTCTGAGGATACGGTGCAGAGGCCTGCCAGTTATATGCCGCGTTTGAAGCATTCGGAGATGGAAAAGCATTCAGTAAGGCGAGTCCGTTATGACTCAGCTGGGACGCCGGTATAACGTTGCCCGCGTACGGTGTTCCCGTTGTTGGATTTACCAGCTGCACCACTCCGGAATAAAAGATGTTGCTGTTCAGCAGCTCACTAAAATTACCCTGCCGCATGAGTGTTGTTGGCACCTTGCCGGTCTGCGTTGAGTTTTGCCGGAATCGCAAAAACTCTTCACCAGCCAGGAAGAAGAGCTTTGTCTTGTTCTGATTAAAGTGGCCTGGAATGTATATCGGTCCGTTGAGTCCCCAACCAAACTGGTTGTAGCGAAATGGTGCCGGATGATCTGCGATCAAGGGCTGGTCCGACTGGTTTCTCGCCCACGTGTTCGCATCGAAAAACGAGTTACGCAGATACTCATAGACTGATCCATGAAACTGGTTCGTTCCACTCTTCGGGACCAGTTGGATAAGTCCTCCGGAGGTCTCACCATATTGAGCCGGATAGCTGGTTGTTAGAATTTGCTCCTGCGAGATAGTATCCACGTCGGACACGCCGATCTGCGTGCCGTTTCCCCGGGTCCGCACCATTGGTGCGCCGTCGAGCGTGATGAGCGACTCGGCCGCTCTGGCGCCGTTCACTACGGGACCACTGAAGTCCGGCGCAAAATTGAACGACGAAAGTGGCGCGTTGCGGTTCACTCCCGGCTCCAGCTGTGACAGGTAGAGAGGATTGCGGCCGTTGAGCTGGATCGACTTGACCTGCTCCGACGTCACCAGTTGGCCGGCGGCGGCAGATTCGGTTTGTAGCACATTTGCGTTGGCCTGCACGGTGATGCTGGTGCTCGATTCGCCGGTCTTGAGAGCAACATCGTAGCGCGCGCCGATGTTTGGATCGAGATGAGTGCCTTGCTGTACGGCTGTTGCAAAACCTTTCGCCTCGACTCGAACCGTATAGCTGCCGATGGCGAGATTAGGAAAGGTGTAAGCACCAGAGCCACTTGTGCTGATGACACTCTCCTGGCCGGTGGTGTCGTTGCGGACAGTCACTTTCGCATCGGGTACAACTGCGCCCGAGGCATCCGTAACCGTGCCGGAAAGGGACGATGAACTGGACTGAGCATAGGCAGCGCGCGGCGTGGAGGAAACAGCCGCTAGTGCGAGCGAGCTATAGAGGGTGGCGCGCACATACCACGAAGAAAAACGCGTCGCCGTAACAGGCTGCTGCACGGGAGAGCGTCTCGCTGCAGGTGTGCTCTTGATTTTTCGGTAAAGGGGGATCATTGTGCCTCCAGAAGGTATGCAGCATTGTCAACAAAAAGCTCAGGCTGCTTGTTCTTTTATGCGACGTGAAAGCTGCAGAGTCCGACAAGCAACATCGAGGCCCGGCATGCATTCATGAGCAACGGCCAGAATCTTTTGCGCAATGCTTGGGGGATTCATCTGTAGCGCGGCCAGTGTATTCATCCGTGGAATCCTGTGTCAACGCGTGCAAGCTTTTCGTCGCAGTGCAAAAAGGACTGCTATGTGTGAAGGTCGCGACTCGACGCGGTTTTTGTCGTAGACAATTTTTTGTTCCGTGCGAGATCCGCGACAGTGCGGACCAGCTAGACGATGGCGATCATGTGTCGCTTTGCTATCGTCTCGAGTTCCGGCCCGGTCAGGGCCGAAAGATCTGCGGCCTCGATCCCGATAACACGCAGCGCTATGGCATGGTGATGTTGTTCCAGGTAGGCAGCGAGGAAATTTACTGCACTGCTTTTGCCGGTGCCATGTCCGATCAGAACAATCTCATCCGCAGGTGCAAGCTGACCCGCAATTTCGTTGTAAAACGATTCATCTTCAGGCACGTGCTCACCCTTGTAGTGAGCCTCCTTGCGATGTAGCAGATGATGATGAAACCCAAAAGGATCGTGAGGGTGCACTGTTGTGCCTCGGTCTGGCTTGGCGTGATTGAAGTCCTGATAAACATGAGCACCGTGATGATCAATCACCACCACCATCCGGCACGGCTGAGATGGCACCACTCCCTCAAAAGCAGAGCCGGCACTGCGGAGAAAAGATCGCAGCCGTGCAACTTCTTCAACACCCAGCTCATGACCGTGAGGCTTCTTGAAAAAAGCCCTCTGCGTACCAACCGAAAAAGTAAATTCGTCAGTACCGTGCGATTGCACCTGTCCGAGATGCCCGATCAGCTCAAGTGTTTCGTCCCAGCCAAGATTGCGTGGAAGTTTACCGCTCATCAGGCTTTGTTGCAGTAACTCTAGTTTGTGAGGGATAGGCTCGACCATCCCACGAGCATCGCATTGATGCAGCATGGATGCTGTACCGCATTGCTCACAGTGCCCTCAGGCATAAAAGGAACGCTGCGGTATCCTCCCACCACTAGCAAACAAATATCGATGCGGATGGTTGTAGCGCGACTTTCATGTCAATTCATTTGTTGAAGCAGTTCGAGTCTTTGTCTTCGCTCGCGATATAGACTTCTTCTCGAACTGGGCTTTTTGCAGGCGTTCGGCGAGCGGCTTGTAAGCAGGCGTCGGACCGTGCCAGAGCAACTCATCCACAGATGCGAAGAGTGCAAGATCAGTGCGCAGCCTGGCGATCTCGCGGAAAAGAAATGCCAGCTCCCGTTTCTGATGGAGTGTCTGCGAGAGCTTCTGCGGATTAGCAACCCGCACATGCCACTCTCTTCCATCAACCGGAATAGCCTCCAGTTGGCCAAAACGAGAGAGTACGGCAGCAGCCGACTTTGCACCCCATCCCGGCAGCCCGGGATAGCCGTCTCCAGCGTCTCCAACCAGCGCGAGATAATCCGGAATGGATGCCGGCGGCACCCCAAACTTTTCGACCACGCCGTCACTGTCGCGCTCCTGACGCTTGCGCCGGTCATATTGAACAACACGCGTCCCCTCTACACACTGCGCAAGATCCTTGTCAGGAGTGCTGATGACAACGCGCTTGACGCGGCTATCCTTCGCAGCCAGGAATGCCGCGGACGCAAGCGCGTCGTCCGCCTCGTACTCATCCATCGCCCAGACCACAACACCGAGCGCATGAAGAGCCTCTTCTAAAAGAGGGAACTGCGACAACAGCGCCGGATCCACGCCCTCGCCTGTCTTGTAGCCTGGCCACATATTGTTGCGGAAAGACTCGATAACATGGTCAGTGGCCACCCCGATGTAGGTCGTGCCTGCATGCATCATCCCGAGAAGCGAGCCAAGTACGCCGCGTACGGCGGCCACTTCGTTGCCTTCGCTGTCTTTTGCGGATGGCAACGCATAGAAGTGCCTGAACAGCTCATACGTCCCGTCGATCAGGTGGACTTCCACCACAACAGCCTACCGCGGCCCGTGAGCATCGCAAAGAAGGCGTCAATCCAGGAGACGCAACGCTTGCCAAAGCAGGTGCCTGTCACGCAGAGAAGTAAGCCCGTTCGTCATCAAACGCTGGTGGACGTAAGCGCAACAACTGCGATCGAATCGTCGCGATGCCGAGTGGGATTGAATCCAGAACAGTGGTTGGTCCTGCCGAATTCATGAGGCTGGCAATACTTGAGCGCGGACTCAGACGGTTTGCGGGCGAAATTCAACCCGATCTTCGAGCATCAGCTGTGATCGCGTGATGGAGCCAGCTGGCAACTCCACAACGGAATGCGCTCCAAGGCAGGCGGATAATCGCCAGGGCTGCACACTGTAACAGATCTTGCGCACTCTAAGAGAACGACTGAGGTAGACCAGGTCGATCGCAAATTGCATGCCGAGGGTGTGAATCGATAGGCACGGGACTATCCATAAACCATGGCCCGAAAGCAGCCGCGCTCTGCCGAGAAGCCCCCTGTTCCTGGCCAGGAAGGTGTCGGCAATTTCGATTGTTGCTGCAACCTGAACTGAGCGGCTGCAGTTCCATAGCTGCTTTTGGGGCTCATCACAGGGCGCGCAGCCTGGGCGTGCAACCGGTACGGTAGGTTCCAGAAGGTTCCACATTTCTATCGCTTCATGGCGATGTGAATAAACTGGCGGCGGCTACACCACGTCTTCTTCATCGGCATCGTTGCGATTTGCATTACTTGAAATCAGAATGCGGTTGAAGCCATGACGGAGTCAGTGAATGCGCAGGAAAATCGGAGACGTCCCGACATTTACATTTACTGCATCCTTATTCACCGCGGCAGGCAGGAAGTAGCCGCTCCGCTGCATCAGTTCTTCGGTCAGAATCGTATGTCCGGGGATGTTGACGCTTACTCTCTGCTCGGATGGCGTAATTTCGCGCGCACCATCCCAGTCGCTGGCTGCCAGCCAAAGCACCAGGTAGAAGGTTCCATCCGATTTCTGAAAGAGCGAGTGCATCAGAAAGCGGTCCCCTCCTGAAAGAGAGAACTCCAGTGTTGCTGGAGCCATCTCTGCTGATTTTGGATCGTCCATCAGGTGAATCAAGCTGGTCAGCGCATGAAAGGATGGCTTCGGCTGCATGTCGGCAGACAACAGCCCGTAGGCTGCGCCCGGGTCATCCAGCAGCGCATAGAAATACACTCTCGGCACTCCGTTTTTCAGGGCCCACAGGATCATGCGCGTGAGGTAGGCGGGCCCATACTCCGGCGGCACGTACTGCCCGTGGCCGGGAGAAGACGGCTGCCCGGATGTCACGTATCCGGTTTCCGTGATCCAGACAGGCTTGCCCGGCCCGTCGGCTTTGACGTTATCCACGTCGAACAGCAAGCCCGGAAAGCAGTCCCACTCTCCGGCTTCATTCTTCATGCACGGACCGCCGCCGGCATTTGCTGTCTGCGCGGAACCAATCGGATAGTTCAGATCAGGTGGATAGTTATTGAAATAGGCGTGGAGATTGTTCACGGTCATCGGGACTGGCCCGAGTTTGCCAGCCGAGTTCATCCGAACAAGCGATGGTCCAACCAGGGGTGCGGAAGTTTGTGGGACTATCTGGCTGATGGTTGCTCCGCAAGCCTTAAGATGCGTCGCCCAGTTCCCGTCGCCTGACACGTCAGACTCGTTCGGATATTCGACTGCCTCCACGTTATTCAATCTGTGCAGAATTGTGGAGTTCTGCCCTGGATCACCAACACAATTGAGGATGTAGTCTCCGCGGATACCGGCCAGACCCAGCTGGTCGAATAGAGCGAGGGACAGTGCCGGAAAGGCGGTGCCGCTACCCTGGTAAGTGATGCCATCACGATAGTGACGGACGCCCATCTGACGCATCAATGACACGGCCAGGTCGGCGTGGACGATGTAGGAACTGCTGTAGTCGCCAAAGTGCGTGTTAACGCCGATGGCATCCGCGACCGCGTCAGCCGGCCTGGCAGTCTCAGAGCGAAGCAGAGTTGCTGCTGCAAGAATGAATATCGAAATGATCGACATTGCTTTGATGGAATGATATTCCAGGCTGCGCTCAGCGGATGCCATGCTTTGAAGCTAAAGTCGATCGAACCGACCAGTGAGCCACAATCGCGTACTGCTCAGCACACAGGTACAGTGCAGTTCCAAATCGAAACCGGCTGCTACGGAGCAGGAACTGCGCCGCAGGCCTTCGCAGGTGACTAGCACGATAGCGGCATGGATAGAACCTTTGAATGTTGCCACAATCATTGTGACTGAGGTGTGTGGCTTGGACACTCCTGCCGCTCCCGTAGTCAAGCGCTGCGCAGAAACGCATACCCATTCCTGACAGCTGCTGGAACCGGCAGGTCCAGAGCTGCTGCACAAAAAATCAATGGTGATAACTCCCGGTGGGAGTGTGCCTCAACGCGCACGGAGTTTCTGAATGATTTCGCAGAAGGGCCTGTCCGTTGTAAGCATCGCGTCAGTTGCAGCAGCTCTTCTGTTCAGCGGGTGCGGGCTCAACGTGCACTCTCCATCAGAATGGGCTCAGCAGGCCGGCTTGGGTCTCACCTGCAGCGCAGATCCACAGGCCGTCCAGGCGGGTGACCTGGCCGTCATCCATACAACCACGCAGGACGTTGGTGGTCTGCCACTTACGTACAGCTATCGCACGAGCCGCGGAACCCTCGAAAACAGGGGAGACTCTGCCGTTCTGAATAGCAGCGGCCTGGCGGCGGGAGGCGTAAATCTTGCCTGCATTGTTACGGACACGGCAGGGCACACTGCAACCAGCGCTGCGGTTCTCGAAGTCCTTCCGGCGCCGACGGAAGCCCCCGCGCCGTTAGCTGCTGCCGTGATGGTCTCAGCTACCCCCAATCCTGCGTCATTTGCCTCTGCTGTCACTATTACCGTCAGTCTCAGCGGTGTGGCTGGAATACCAGGCGGATCCATCTCGCTGCTGGACGGCGGACTGCTGCTGACGACAGAGCCGGTAGATGCATCGGGTGCGATTCAATTCAGGGACACTTCTCTATCTGTCGGGGAGCACCCGCTGACCGCGACGTATACGGGCGATGCGCGCTATCTGGCGGGCGAGTCGAATACGTATGTGCTTACCATCCACGCGCCGGCTGCGTCCGCACCACCCGCACCACCTGC
>CAZZYN010000043.1:0-31721 GCA_964658265.1 uncultured Acetobacteraceae bacterium
CGGAGCCTTGGGCGGACTTCTTTTTGGCTTCGATACTGCTGTCATTTCGGGCACGACCGCGCAGCTGACGCAGCAATATCATCTCTCCCATGGCGCACTTGGATTTACCGTCGCAGCCGCACTGTGGGGTACAGTTCTCGGAGCAATCTTCGCCGGCATTCCCGGTCAACGGTACGGACGTCGCGACAGCCTGCGTGTGATGGCAGCCTTCTACGTCATTTCTGCGCTGGGTTGTGCGCTGGCGTGGAACCTTCCATCACTGATCATCTTCCGCGTGATCGGTGGGCTCGGTATCGGCGGCTCTTCTGTCCTTGGTCCGATGTACATTGCCGAGATCGCTCCAACCGAGTGGCGCGGCCGCCTTGTTGGTTTCTTCCAGGTCAACATTGTTGTTGGTATCCTCGTCGCCTACATATCGAATGCATATATCAGCACACTGCATCTTGGAGCCGTGGAGTGGCGATGGCAGCTTGGTGTTTCTGCGATACCAGCAGTCGGCTTTCTTGCCGCACTTTTCTTTATTCCGCGCAGCCCGCGATGGCTGCTGACCAAGGGTCGCAGCAGTGAGGCGCTAGCAGTACTTGAACAAAGCGGGCACGCCGATGCTCTAGCCGAGTTGAAAACGATCGTTGCAGCACTGCAGGAAGAAGGTACGGGAACGGCAGACTCTCTCACTGCGCGGAAGTATCGCCTGCCGGTTTTCATTGCGATCAGTGTCGGACTGTTCAGCCAACTTACCGGCATCAACGCTGTACTGTACTACCTGAATGATATCTTCGCGCTCGCGGGCGCGAGCAAGCTCTCGGGCAACCTGCAGGCAATTGCTGTCGGCGCCACGAACCTGGTAGCAACGCTTCTGGCGATGTCTATTATTGACAAGTTCGGACGCAAGAAACTGTTGCTCACGGGCACTGTCGGCCTCATTCTCTGCTTAATTTCTATCGGCTATATTTTCCAGACCCGGCAGCATCTTGAATTGCTTGTCTGGCTATTGATGGCCTTCATCGCCTCTTTCGCGATCTCACATGGCGCAGTCGTCTGGGTGTTGATCAGCGAGGTCTTTCCAAATCGCCTTCGAGCCAGTGGGCAAAGCCTGGGTGGCGGTTCGCACTGGGTTTCCAACGCGATCATTTCTCTGGTTTTCCCATTGATGATTACGATCTCAGGGTCGTTTCCCTTTTACTTTTTTGGCGCCATGATGATCCTCGACTTCTTCCTCGTAATCTTCCTGTATCCGGAAACGGCCAATGTGTCGCTGGAGGCAATGCAGCACGCGATAGCCAAATAGTTTGCTTACAGTAGTCTCTTGACACGATTACTCAATTCCGGAAGCATTCAAATAACTGGCAATCGTGCCACGGGCGCCTGCCTTAGACAGCCGTTCCATTACTTCCTTGATCTTGGAGACGGTGTTTGAGTGGTTAGGAAGTACCGGCCCAAAGATAGAAGTCACAGACAGCATGGCTGCGGGTTCGAGTCCTCCTTCACGTGCGATCTTTGTAAGTTCCGCGGAACGTGCATCCACAATCGTCAATGCTTGTCCGGTCTCATCTACACCCTGGCGAAGATAGAAGATCCAACTTGCCAGGACGACGCACAGGAGTCTAGTCGGCTCACCATGCTTGAGCAAATCAAGGAACGACGGAAGAATCCATTTCGGAAGCTTGGCCGAACCCTCCGAGCAGATCCTGGTGACCTGGTCGTTAATTGCCGGGTTTGCAAAGCGTTCGATCAGACTCGCCTTGTACTGCTCAAGCGAGACGCCGGCAATACGCGGGACGGCAGGAGTGACCTCCTCCATGAACGACTGTATGAACCTGACAAAGAGCTCATCAGCCATGACTTCATGCACAAGCTTGTAGCCTGCAAGTGCACCCAGATAACCCATTGCCAGGTGGCTTCCATTCAGGAGCCGGATCTTCATCAGTTCGTACGGAACAACATCGGCCACGATCGTCGCGCCAACTTTTTCCCACGCAGGACGCCCGAGCGAAAAGTTATCTTCCACAACCCATTGCTTGTAGGGCTCGGTCATCACCGGCCAGGCGTCCTCAATGCCAAACTCGTCTTTGACAAAGGTCAAGTCTTGAGGCGTAGTTCCCGGCGTAATCCTGTCGACCATGCTATTAGGAAAACAGACTGATTGTTCGACATAGCGCTGCAGCGTGCTGTCCCGCAGACCAGTAAATGCGATAAGTAATTCTCGGGTTACATCCCCGTTACCCTGTAAGTTGTCGCAAGACATGACTGTAAAGGGCGGAAGTCCAGCCCGCTTCCTTCGATCCAAAGCTTCTGCGAGAAAACCCAAACAAGTATAGGGTTGATGGGGATGTTCGAGGTCATGACGAATTTCCGGATGATCGAGATTGATTCTGCCGGTACCACTATCGAAAAAATATCCGCCCTCGGTAATCGTGAGCGAAACAATCCTGGTTTCCTCATCGGCGATTCGAGCCAGCACTGCCTCACGATCCTGGGGAGCGAAGAGGTATTCGCGGATAGATCCAATAATGCGCGCCGTCTCGCCCGACTGCCCGCGCTCTACAAGGGTGTATAGACAATCCTGCCCAAGCATCACCTCGTGCATGCGTTGATCGCCTTCGAGTAACCCAACACCACATTCTCCCCAGCGCTCCGTCTCAGGCATGGCAAGCAGCGCATCGAGATACATAGCCTGGTGGGCTCGATGAAAGCCACCAACGCCTATATGCACAATGGCTCGGTTCAGGAGCCGTCGATTGTAGTCTGGAGTAGGAATGGAAGGCGGGATATGCGGCAGATTTTGCTGATTGAGCTTGATGGGGTCTCTCACACGAAGCCTCGACTCCATTCTAACTAGAGAACCTGCGTACGCAGCGTCGCTTTCCTGCGCTGGCGTTTTGTTGTCGGATTGTGCTTTAGTACAGCAAGACTTGAGGCATTCAGAAATAGGCAGTGCTGATATATGCTTGGGTGTTGTCGCTATGAGCTATACACGCCGATTTTTTTTGCAGTCAGCGCTGACCACTTTTCTGGCCTCCCGCGCTTCGACTGCGTGGACGCAAGGCGTGGTGGATCATCGGGTGACAGCGCAACCGCGCGGGCCTAGATCCGGCCTTCCAGTTGAATTCAAGCTCACGGATGTCGCGGCAAGCGCGGGCCTGCATGCCGCTACTGTCTACGGGCCTGTTGATCACAAGGACTACATAATGGAAGCCGTTGGGTGCGGCTGTGCGTTCATCGATTATGACGCCGATGGCTGGATCGACATTTTCCTGCTTAGCGGCATACGGCGTGGCCTAGCGACAACGGGCACGACCAATCGGCTCTACCATAACAATCGTGACGGCACCTTTACTGATGTCACACAGAAAGCCGGTCTTGTTGCGGAGGGCTGGGCGTCCGCAGTCTGCGTTGGTGACTACAACAACGATGGCTATGATGATCTGTTCGTCACCTACTTTGGCCAGAACCGCCTTTACCGCAATAATGGCAATGGAACATTCACAGAAGTGGCTGTGCAAGCAGGCTTGTCGAACGATCCGACGCGCTGGGGCTCCGGCTGCACTTTCGTTGACCTGAATCGTAATGGTCATCTTGACTTGTTTGTCGCCAATTACACAGGATTTGATTTCGCTACCGCTCACCGACCCGGAAGTGCCGCTAACTGCACGTGGAAGGGTGTTCCTGTAAGCTGCGGCCCCCGCGGGTTGCCTCTAGGACGGCATTCGCTCTATCGCAATAATGGCGACGGAACGTTTAGTGATATCAGCCATGAATCGGGAGTGGCCGAGCAAAAAGATAATTACGGCATGACTGCCACGGCTGCAGATTTTTCAGGTCATGGCTGGCAGGAAATCTATCTTGCCTCCGATTCCACGCCAAGTCTGTTCTTCTCGAACAGCGGCAAGCCGCTCTTGCAGGAACAGGGCGTGATGCGCGGTGTCGCACTCAGTGATGACGGAGAGGAGCAGGCCGGCATGGGCATCGCAGTCGGAGACTACAATCTCGACGGCCGGCTCGATATCTTCAAGACTCATTTCTCGGATGACGCGAATGTGCTTTATCGCAACGAGGGCGATGGTAGCTTCACGGACGTAACATTTGCCGCTAGGCTTGGCGTCGAGACGCGTTACACCGGCTGGGGCGCGGGTATCGTCGACCTGGATAACAACGGGGTGCCAGATATCTTCATGGTCACCGGTAGCGTGTATCCGGAAGTGGAGAAGAAGGTTGCGGGCTATCCCTATAAGTCACCACGACTCGTATTCAGAAATCTTGGCAACGGCATCTTTGAAGAATTGATTGACGAAGCTGGACCGGGTGTAGCTGCTGTTCACAGCAGTCGCGGCTGCGCTTTTGGTGACTTTGATAATGATGGCGATGTGGACATGCTGATTATCAATCTGAACGAGCCGCCGTCACTCTTGCGCAATGACCTCACAGGTACACATCACTGGATCAAGGTGAAGCTCCTGGGTGTTGCCGCAAACCGAAGTGCCATCGGAGCCCGCGTGCTGGTTCATTATGATGGAAAAGTGCAAGCCCAGGCAGTGCTGAGCCAATCCAGCTTTTACTCGGCAAGCGACCTTCGACTGCATTTCGGTCTGGGTTCGAGTTCGAGCGTAGATATCGAAGTATTCTGGCCATCGGGCAAGGATCTAAGTGCAAAACAAACGCTTCGCGGAGTTTCAGTGAACCGGCTTGTGACAATCAAAGAAGGTGTCGGAATTGTGGCCAATGCTGGTTGGGCAAAGTAGAGGGGATACACACAATTTAGTGGCTGGTGACGCCAGAAGCGGGCGTCTTCTGATGATTTGTTGCCCTGACTGCACTTAGCTGCGTGGCCATTGCATTGGCTTTCTCTGTATCTCCAAGGCGGCCGTAAGCTCGTGCAAGTAAGTTGTAGGGCTGCTCCAGCAAGGGATTGTTTTGGAGTGCAAGATTGAGCTCGGCTACTGCCTCAGCCAGTCGATTTTGATTGAGCAGGATCCTTCCCAGCTCGGCATGAGCGAGGGTAAAATGACTGTCGATCTCGATAGCTTTCAGGAGTAAAGCTTCTTCGTCGGCATCCTGTTGCTTTGCGCGGAGTACCAGTGCTAATTGGTAGTAAGTGCGCGGCTGATTGGGTGCCAGGCCCATGGCAGTGTGATATTCGGAGCTCGCTGCATCGAACTCCCCCTGCTTCATGAATACATTGCCGAGCAGATAATGTGCCTGGTAGAGGCTGGCGTCCAGCTTCACTGCCTGCGCCAGATCCTGACGGGCATCATCGAACATGTTCGCGTCAAATTCGCTTTCAGCAAGCGTAACGAAGAAGGGTGCAGACTGGCTGTATTCCGCTCGCTTGCCTTGAAGCAGGGCAATAACATCCTTGTAGCGCCCCTCCAGCTGAATAGTATTTGCCAACAGCAATAACGACTGTACGGATGGATGCGCACGATAGTCGAGACGAGCGACCACCTCCGCGGATGCGAGACGGTGACCGGCGAGGTAGACCACCGTAGCAGCCTCCATCTCCTGCTGTGGCGTGGCAGCTGACGGTTTGAAGTGGGCTAATGCTTTAACAGCCTCTTCAACCTGCTTTGTGCTCATGTAGTCGCGGGCAAGTGAAGCGGCGATACTGTTGTTGGTCGGCCACCTTTGCAATGCTCCGGCCAGAATGTTTTCTGCTTTTGCGGTATCTCCAAGACCCTCAAAGGAGGCGGCAAGTAACAGGCTGGCTGCCGGTTCGCAACGTGCAGCGGCCAGCGGCTGCAGTAAATCTGCCGCCATGCTGAATTGCGATTGTTGCAGCAACCCACTCGCCTCACCCAGAGTCTGGTTCGCCGACTGTGCCGAAGGACAGGTGCTGCGTGCGGAAGAACTTGGGGAACCTTCTCCAGCCTGAAAGTCCGCGACCCCTGCTGCTGCGAAACTGCCGTTGAAGCTGACAGCAACAAGGGTCACGAGCGCAATCAAGCGCACCACTCCTATATGGCGCACTCTTAGGCGGCAGTTAGAAGGTAGCCCGCAGACTAAGTTGTATTTCCCGTGCTGGTCCCGCGCTTTGAACGTACCCGAACCTAGTGTCATTCACTCCTGTATCCAACCCCGTAAAGTTCACACGGTTGAATGCGTTGAACACATCCGCCCTGAAGGTAAGCCCGTAGCGATCTGCGACTTTCCAGGTCTTATCTCCCGAAAGGTCCCAGTCGGCTGCTCCCGGCCCATAGATACTCTGGACCGAAGAGTTTCCCTGGACTCCTACTCCGGTGACAGGATGCACGTTGGCTGTGTTGAAGTAGGGACCGAGCTTGCCATGTTTACCGAGGCCCCCGTTCAAGTCTTTATTATTGACCGGGCCTGACACATCGGGCAATCCGTTGACAAAGATCCCCAGAGACTGGTTGCTGCCAAGAGTCGCCCAGGGTCCGGAATGAAGCGACGCAATAGCAACAAGCTTCCAGCCACCTACTAATTGATTGACGAGGCCGCCCTGGTTGAGAAAGGTTTTGCCCTGACCAAAAGGAAGCTCGTAGATCGTGTTTGCTACAAAGTTATGACTAAGATCTTCCTGGCAGTGGCCGCGGTCGAGCCGCATGTTGAGCGGATGCCATGAGAAGACGTCCTGCCACGGCCAGCCGAGGCACTTGGAGAATGTATAAGAACCGGATAGATAGAATCCGGAGCTGAAACGCTTCTCGGTGCGCAGGACCAGACCATTGTAGATTGAACTTCCTGACTGGCTATTCTCCTGCACGCCATTCCAGCCTGGCAGCGGAAAGGTACCGTCAGGATTTTGCGGATCAAGGTTGGGTCGCTCTTCATAATGATGAGCCGCACTCCCCAGATACGAGACCTCGAGCAGCCAGTTCTTGAGTGTATGATCGATCGCCATATTCCATTCATAGGTATAGGGCGTCTTGCCGTCCGGCTGAATGAAGGACGCCGTGGGGCCGCCGCCTGCCACCCCGGGACCAAACAACTGGCTTGCATTGTATGCAAGTGGCTGTCCAACAGGCGAGTTGTTGTAGCTCTGTATTAGATACAGTTTGGTCGTGTCGACTTCGACTTCATACTGGTTGATATTGGCCTGCAGGTAATAGATCCCGAAGCCGCCCTTCACATCCGTCTTGCCGTCGGCGAAGGGAGTGTAATTAAAGCCGATGCGCGGAGAGAAGTTCAGATACTTTGGCTTGACCATTGCACGTCCCAGGCCCAGAACCTTGGTGTCGGGATAGGTAAGATCAGTATTAGTGGCGAGGTCAAAGCTCCCGACCCGGTTATGAATTTCGATAGGTTGCTTCAGATGTTCCCAGCGGCCACCCAGGTTGATACTGAGTTTGTGGTTTACCTGGAAATTGTCCTGCACGTAATAGGACTGGTACCACATGCGCAAATTCATCGTCGGGTCGCCAAGTGCGGTAAATCCGGAGTTGGGGACACCAAGCAGCAGATCCGCAATTGGGTCGCCGCTGTACGAGCCATTAAAAGATAAGGAGGTTGCGGCCCAGTCCTCATACATAAAGATGGGCTCATACCGAATATCGACGCCAGCGGAGATCTGGTGCTTGCCTTTCTGCAGTGAGATGGAGTCCGTCCACATGTTCAGACCTTCACGGACGAGGTCGGTACCTTCGGTTGATCCTGGATTAGCATAGTTGGTGATGTTGAATCCGGGAGGCCCGTAGGAGCCTGGTTGATCCACTTCACCAATAAGTCCCAGTGGATTCGACTTACTCGGATCGTAACCGTCAGCACGTTGCTCTCCGACTGCAGTATGTGCCCAGCCGTAACGGACGTCATTGACAAGACGCGGGGAAAATACGTGTGTCCATCCGATCGCCAGGTTCTTTGGACTTGACGGATAAACGATGCCCCGCGAAGGAGTAATGTCCTGCACGGTCGTGGTCTGATTCTGGTTGATGAAGCGAGCGAAGACGGTGTCCTTAGCTGAGATTGTCCAGTCGAAGCGGACGTTCTCCTGATTCCAGTTATCCGTCGTGTTCGCTACATCGAAGTAGTTCTGACCGCCCGCATAGGAGCCGTTCGGTGCAGGATACAAATTCAGGATCTTCAGACCAACAGGGTTGAACTGCGACTGCATCACCTGATTGCCGGGCAGAATGGCATATCCGGACTTGGTCGTCGGATCCAGCACGTAGGGGTTATACAGCTGCTGCGTGTCAGCACTGAAATTGCCGGCTCGTTGGGCCGCTGTAGGCACGTTGTAAAACTGATCCTGCGGGCTGATCTGGCGAAAACCTTCGTAGTTGCCATAGAAGAACATCTTGTTCTTCTTAATAGGACCACCCAGGCTGGCGCCGAACTGATTCTGATGGAATGGCGGCGCAGCACCCTGGTCAAAGTAGTTCCGGGCGTCGAATGCATTATTCCGCAGATATTCGTACAAGGCGCCGTGGAATGCGTTCGTACCCGACTTTGTGACATAGGTCAGAAAGCCGCCGCCCGCGCCATAGGCAGCAGAGGATCCAGACTGTTCAACTTTAAATTCCTGAATAAAGTCCGGAGAAGGCAGCAGCCCTTCCGCACCATACCAGGCATTGCGCGTCTCGATGCCGTCATACAGGTAGCTGACATCATCCTCGCGCAGACCGGCGATGGCGACGGCGACAGTTTGATTGCCGGTCCACTGCGAAGCCGGCGAGCTCATACCGGAGATGATCGGCGTGACACCCGCAGAGAGCTGCGCGAGCTGCAGTACGTCGCGTCCGTTCAGCGGCAGGTCCTGAATCTGCTGGCTCTCGATGACCTGGCCCTGGTTTGAAGTAGACGTGTCAAGTAGAAGCGACGCCGCGGAGACAGTAACGCTCTGTGTCGAAGTGCCTACGCCCAGGGTGATGTTCTGTTGGGACTGCTGGTCCACAAACAGGGTGAAGGGCTGCAGATTCTGCTTCTGAAAGCCGGTGCTCGAGACCTCAAGCGTGTAGCTGCCTGGGGGCAGCTGGGTTACCCGGTAGCCGCCTCCGCTGTCAGAGGTCGAGTGGTACGCAACGCCGGTGGCAGTATTGGTGACGGTCACGCTGGCCCCGACGACCACGGCACCGGCACTGTCGCTGATGGTGCCATAGACGGAACTGGTTGTGCTCTGCGCCAGGCTCAGCATCGCGGTGAGTGCAAAGGCGACCATGGCCAGAAGAGCCCTGACTGCGAGCCATCGCCGTCTGACCACTCCTGTGCGCTGTTGCAAAGATCCCAGTTCCTGATTCCTCATCCTGCCTCCAGAACAATTTCTGCAAAATCGAATACTTGTCTCGCCATTGAGGTTTGCGTGTAATCGCTTACAAGCAACAACAGGGCGTGTTTATGATGACGGCGAGGAGAGTAGCGGGCATAAACCGACGCTGACAATAGTTGATCAAGACTAATTTCGGCTAGTACATATGAACTAGTACACCCTTGTCGCCTGTCTTCAGCTCGCCTGACACCGCGCTTGAACTCCATCTCTGCTCACCTGCTATGCTTCCCGGGGACTCGCCATGAAACGTGTTCTCCATGTTTAAAAAGCGGAGAATGTTCGCCGCAGCCATACTGACGCTTCTCGTAATCTCTGGCGCGTCGCTGAGCGCCTGGTATATCGCCTTCCGTAAACCGCTGGTCGTAGCGGTCATCCCTGCAACGACGGCAGAGGAGCTATGGGAGTCTGAACACGCCGGCGTCGCCGCCGCTGTTGCCGGTACGAAGTGGCAGATCTACTGGAACGGTCCCTCGAGCGAGGACCAGGTAGCCCAGCAGATTGCGCTCGTCCAGCATATCGATGCGATCCACGGTTCAGGATTGATCCTGGCTCCGGATCATCCACTGGCCCTGACCACAGTTGTCAAAGACGTGCTGCGGCGGGGTATTCCCACGGTCATCATTTCGACTGAGCTGGCCCTGAATCCGCAGCGTAATCTCGGCTTTGTTTTAAATGACGACGATGCTGCCGGCATGCTCGCAGCGGATTATGTCGCGCATTGTCTCAACGGGCATGGAACCGTGGCGCTGCTGGGAGACAATCCCGACGTCCGCAGCTCCGCGATGCGCGCCAGGGCTTTCGCACAGACACTGGGGCTGCGCTATCCCGCGATACACCTTGTGGCACAGCCTCGCGGTTCGTTTCGCATGGGTGAGGCAGAACAACAGACCGAGGGTCTTCTGCGGGACAATGCGCAGCTGGGTGCGATTGTGAGTATCGGAGTGATCCAGACCCGGGGAACGCTGCTGGCTCTTCGCAGTCTTAAACAGCAGGGCAAGGTGCCACTCATCTCCTTCGACCAGGACCTTGACCTGATGTATTCCTTGCGCCACGGGGAGATTGAAGCCGTGATCGTACAGAACACGAACGGAATGGGCCGGCTCGCGATGCGGATGATTGAGGATGCGCGGCAGGGAAAAGTCATGCCGGCGATAACACGACTGGCACCGATGCTGATCACGAGGGCGAACATCGACAGTGCCGCGGCGCAACAGATACTTTCTGTCGACTGGAGAGCGCGATAGTCGTGGCGGCTAAAATGTCGAAGCTGACACGCTCACTTCTGAGCGGTGCGGCGGTGACTGGGTTGCTGATGCTGGCGTGCCTCGGCTACTGGCTATGGCACGCCTCACCGGTGCGAGGTCTGCCGTATCGCAGTGCTTTCGACCGGCAGGGCGCAGCAGAGTGGACGGCATTCGGCGGCACCTGGAGTGTGCATGACGGCATCCTGCGCAACTCTTCGGACCAGAGGGGCGCGAAGCTTTTGACTGGCTCCACGTACTGGCGCGACTACGTAGTTGAGGCGGATCTGCGCTTCCTCGGCACAGGTGGGGACATCGGCTTGATTGTGCGCTCGGGCGACGAAGAAGCAGGCGTGGATGCGTACAACGGCTACTATGTCGGTCTGCGCGGCTTTGATGATGCGCTGGTTGCGGGGCGAGCCGCGTTTGGCTGGAGTGAGGCGCTGCCTGTACGCGGCCCGGGCGTGATCCAACCGTTGAAGTGGTTTCATCTCAAGATCGTGGCGAGAGGCTGCAATATCAGCGCCGCCGCAACAAACCTCGATACCGGTGAGATGAGCTACATTGTCATGCGGGAAGCGGATTGTGTGCAATCGGGAAGAATTGGCGTGCGCTCTCTCGACACAGGTGGAGAATGGCGGAACGTTTCAGTAAAGCCCGCCACTGCAGAAGATGAAAGCCTGCTGGCCAGTCACGTGAGTGTGGTCGAGCAGCCGTTGTATCCACGTACCGAGGCCGAGTACAACAATCGGCCCTTCATGCTGCGCGTGCCACAACTCGCCACAATTCCGGGATTGCATCGCTCAGTGACCATGGCAAGCCTGCGCACTGCTGATCGGTCCAAAGCCGACCGTGTAAGTGTGCGCGGCGTGGTGACGCTGCTGCGGCCGGCACTGTTTGTACAGGATGCAACTGGCGGCGCTGCGGCGCAGGTCGACGACGGATCATCTGCAGCACTGAACCTCGGCGACGAGGTGGAAGTCGAGGGCGTAATCGATCCTGAGGAGGGCGATCGTATCTCCACCGTGATGATCCAGCACGCACATGTGAACCTGCTGTGGGACCGTGTGCCGGTATCACCGGTAGAGATCGATGCGTTGGAGGGTACGGGCGCAGAAGTAGCAGGAATGCTGGTCGAGATGCGGGCGGAGGTCCTGGCCCAGCAGGAAGAAGCGGGCAAGATCGTCTTTGAACTGGCAAGCGGGACGCAGGCTTTCCGCGCCATTGTCGACAGGTCGGGCGGAGGATTGCGCGTACCGCAACTGCCACCGCACAGCATCGTGCGGGTACGCGGCATTTGTGTTCCGGATGAACGATACACACAACGGCTGACACCTTTTATCCTGCTGCTGCGCTCCACGGACGACCTCGATCAGATCGCAGGTGCGCCCTGGTGGTCAGCCCGCCACCTGCTGCAGGAGGTGGTCCTGACCCTGATCCTGCTGTTGGTGGTGCAGGCGTATCACGGCTATATGCAGCGGCGGAGGCGAGCTGCTATCTCCGGTGAGCGCGAGCGCATGGCCCACGAGCTGCACGACACGCTGGCGCAGACATTTGCCGGACTCGCGTTCCAGCTGCACGGCATTCGCAACCGTTTGCGGCTGCGGGAGCACGCCCCCTTTGACATGGTCGAGAAACAGCTGGACGAGGCTTCCGACTTCGTGCGCAGGACACATCGGGAAGCGAGCCTGAGCATCGCCATGCTTCGCTCCCAGTCGCCAGAGGTGGGCGACCTGGCAACAGCGCTGGAGCGCAGTGCTCGCGAGCTTACGCCGCCGGGTGTCGCGTCAGTCCGCGTGGTGGGCGACAGCGCCAGCCATGAGATGCCACTGCGCATCACGGACGCACTCTTTCATATTGCGCGTGAGGCCCTGGTAAACGCAGCGCGGCATGCCAACGCGGCAAAGATAGATATAACAATCACATTCCAGCGCAATGGTCTTTCCCTCGAAGTGGCGGACGACGGGGTTGGCTTTGTTCCAGATCCACACAGCGTGCGACTTGGATTACGCGGTATCCAGCATCGCGCCGCGGGCATCCACGCGACCGTGCAGTTGGAAACCAGGGTCGGCCACGGAACACGGATAAAAGTGTCGGCGCCTACATCGCGTCGTGTCTGGAGTCTGCTTGGCAAGACGAAGCCGGAACATCCCGGCTCCTGACCCCGCCCGAAATAGGGCGCTACTTTTCTTCAAGCACGATCAGGCCGCGCCGCATGGCTATGGTGGTAGCCTCGGTCCGATCCTTGGCGCCCAGCTTGTCGAGACAGCTGATGACATGATTGCGCACGGTCTTGTCGCTGATAAACAACAGCTCACCAATCTCCCGGTTCGTGAGTCCCTTGGCAACGTGCAGCAACACTTCCTGCTCACGCGCACTAAGCTGTATTCGGCTGAGCCGGTCGGCGAGTTGCTGGCCAATAGAGGCCGGCACCCAGCGCTGCCCGGCGTGGACGGCGCGGATCGCGGCGAGTAGATCCTCACCCGAAGCACTCTTCAGCAGGTAAGCCATGGCTCCCGCCTGGAAGGCCTGGAAGATATCCTCGTCAGAGTGGTAGTTGGTAAGTACAACGATAGGCATGGAGATCTGGTCACGGTGCAGTCGGTTCATGAGTTCGAGACCATTCATGCCAGGCATGCGGAGATCCAGCAGAAGCACATCCGAAGTGGCGGGTGAAAGACTGCTCAAGGCCTCTTCGCCGGACGCAGCAACCCCGGAAACAATGAGGTCCGCTGTACTCTCAAGCATTGTCTTCAGGCCGGATCGGACGACAGGATGGTCATCCACTACGAAGACGCGAATCGTCTCTTCCTTTTTCATGAAGCTCCCGGTCAACAGTAGGCATGGATAGTTCAAATGCACTAGCCGGATGAGGTGCTGTCGTCCCATTGACCATACATCCGCCCGCCCCTACTAATTGTCTCTGCAACGAAGCACCACGGTATCACTCCGCCGCTGCGAAACTTCCGCGTACGAATTGAGGCTGCACCCCTTGATGACAAAACTGGGCTCTCTCCTGCTTGTCCTGCTGCTTGGCACCAACGCGATCAAAGCCCAGGAAACTCAACGCTGGTCCGAAGAAAAAGCCAACACCTGGTACAGCCAGCAGCGTTGGCTGGTTGGCTCGAACTATATTCCGGAAGACGCCATCAACCAGCTGGAAATGTGGCAGGCGGACACCTTCAATCCCACAGAGATTGACAAGGAACTAGGCTGGGCGCAAGGACTCGGCATGAACACGATGCGGGTCTTTCTGCATGACCAGCTATGGCAGCAGGATCCTGCAGGCTTCAAGAAGCGGATCGATACCTTCCTTGATATCGCCAGCCGCCACCAGATTCGACCTGTCCTGGTCATCTTCGACTCCTGCTGGGACCCTCAACCGAAGCTCGGACCGCAGCATCCGCCGATTCCCGGTGTACATAACTCCGGCTGGGTACAGAGTCCGGGCACTGCGTCACTCGAAAATCCGAAAGATTATGCACGGCTCGAAGCCTATGTGAAAGGCGTGGTCGGGGCCTTCGCAAATGACAAACGCGTTCTCGCCTTCGATCTCTGGAACGAACCAGACAATGGTGGCGGCGGCAACTACGCCAAAGAAGAACCGCCAAACAAGAATGAACTGGTTAAAGCGCTCATTCCTCAGGTTTTTGCCTGGGCGCGCTCAGTACACCCGATTCAGCCACTGACGAGCGGTGTGTGGACCGGAGACTGGACCAGCCTTTCATCGATGACGCCAGTCGGGAAAATTCAGCTGGAGCAATCCGATATCATCAGCTTCCACAACTACGGCTGGCCGGAAGACTTTGAACGACATATTCATATGCTGCAGCAATACAAGCGGCCACTGCTCTGCACAGAGTACATGGCTCGCGGTGCCGGCAGCACCTTCGACACGATCCTGCCGATCGCGCTGCGCGAGCATGTCGGCGCAATCAACTGGGGCTTTGTAGCCGGCAAGACACAGACATATTTTCCGTGGGACTCCTGGAAGCATCCCTACGTCGAAGACCCGCCAACGGTCTGGTTCCACGACATCTTCCACCCGGATGGATCGCTGTACCGCGTCCGCGAGGGTGAGATCCTGCGCAGTCTGACAACCTCAGCTGCACGACCCGGCGCTCCCTCCAACTAGTCCCCGGCGCTCGCGGGCGGCCACAACACAGCGGTCATGATGGCTCAAGTGCCGTGATCATCGGTGCCTGCGGACTTCCGTAGCTTAGGTAGCGTTTCGCCCGTTGGCCCGGGAGTTCAATGAAGCGGTAAGCAAGAACAGCCAGCGTCAGCGTCAGGCCGAACGCCAGCAGCATGGTCAGCAGGCTTGCCAGGAATGGTCCGCAGACGCGACTCAGGTGCGGGGCAAATGTATGCACGAAGTAGTCACAGTAAAGGAAATGAAAGACATACAGCCCGTAACTGAGGCTTCCCAGCTTACAGATCAGCTTGTTCCTGCAGACGTGGCTCAGCCAGGTTTCTTCGCATAGCAGCAGGATCAGCAGCGCAGTAGCGATTGCATTAGCCACCGGGGTCATGCACACGATGCTCATGTAGTCGTCCGGTTTTGAGTGCCCGTGGACGACTGCCTGCTGGGACAGCAGCGCCAGGCCGGCAAAGATTGTCACAATGGCCGACCGCTTGAGCCATTCCGGGATGCCCCGGTCCTTGGTAGCCAGCGCGATAATGGCACCGCAGATGATTGCGTCTACGCGCGTAAGTGTGGAGGAGTAAGCGAGTTGCAGGGGTATCTGGAAAGAATCAAGGAGCGGCCACGCGATTCGCATGGCAAAGCACGCAATCAGGATCCCGTAGCAGCATCGCAGCAGTTGCTTCCTGCTGGCACATAGATATACCACCACCGGCCAGACAAGGTAGAAGTGTTCTTCAACAGCTAGCGACCAGAAATGCGCCGTGTTGATGCGGTTGCCAAGAACGTACAGATTCGAGTTCCGCGCGAAGTTCTGCAGGTAGAACAGGAAGCCCCACGCATGCCAGTTCCATGACCAGCGATTCATCGCAACGATAGCGAAACAGATGAAGACAGTCAGGTAGTACAGAGGGAAGACGCGTAGGGCCCTCCTCCCGTAAAAGACGCGGAAATACCCTCCGCGGCCTTTGCTGTCATACAGGATCTGTGTGATTAGATAGCCGGACAGCGCAAAGAAAAGCGGAACCACCAGCCACCCGGCGCTCATCAGCAGAAACCACGGATAGAGCAGCAAATGATGCGGCCTGGCATCCGATGCCTGGTAATGAACGAGGAAGACAATAATGAAGGCGTATCCGCGAACGCCTTCCAGCGCGGGTATGAAACGCTTCGAAGAATTTTCCATGCAGCCCCCTGCTGCTGCCACCGTGAATCATCGCCTGCGTATCACGATGAATGAGGGTGGTCTATGGAGTGTCGGCGAGCAGGTTCAGCAAGCAGTCAATGTCACAGTCGTAACGACGTTATGACAAACATAGAAAGAGCGCAGAACTGTCTCAATGTATCTTTAGTGGTATCTAGAGAGGTGTCTAAAACCTTGGTGATGAGACGGAAATGTAAGCGGTTACCACGTCTTTTAGAGGCTTGCGGCCATTGAATGACTTAGCCACCTGTTTACTTTTCTATTAACAGCAGCCTGTTGGCGAGGCTAACTCACTTAGCGCTTCTTAGACCTAGACTTAGCAGCACACTGTAACGTTTATTCCAATCTGCGCCCCGGCTTCTTTCGGCTGGGCGGGTTTCACCCGTTGCATACAAAGTCTGCTACCATCGCCGGCACAGTGCTGCGGTCGATGGCCAGCAGTAAAACCGCATTGTTTTGGAGCCGGCGGATACGCCTCCCCCAATGTGAATGTGCGCCTAAGGCAAGCGCTGTTAAACACTTATACGCACCTAGGGAGTTCTCAAACAGGGCCGAAAGGCTCGTCGTGTGATGCGCTTGCTTCTACTGTGCATTCCAGTCGAGCGCGTAGATATCCTGCGCGCCCGCGTCCCGGACAAGAAGGGGCTCGTCCGCGGGAGTGAGACCAAACCAGTCTCCCCAGCCGGGAGCCTGCCGGAAATCTTTCAGACTGACCACCTGCTCCAGTTTCCTGTCTTTCACATGGATGCGGAAGATGCCGCTCTGCTGCGCGCCGCTGGTCGATCCGGCAAACCAGATGTACTGCCCGTCATGCGACCATGAGGGCCAACCGATCCCGATACTCGCTAGTTCGCTCCAGCTACTGGAATCTGTATCGAAGACGAGTGCCTTGTCGCGGCTGGCAGTGTAGGCAAGAATCTGGCGGCCGTCCGGAGACCAGCGCGGCGACCAAAGCCCCTGTGAGCCAGCAATCTTAGAAATGGCATGGGTCTGGAGATCGATGGTCTGCAGGAAGAGAGTGCTTCCGTCGGCAGGCTCGTCTGCTGGAAAGCGGCTAAAGAGAATGGACTTACCATCAGGCGACCAGTTCGGATCGCACGCCCCGGGATCGCCGGGAAGAATTGGCTCAGGCGAACCGCCCTCCGCAGACAAAACGTAAATATGCCACGGCTTGCCGATCTGCTGCTGCGCCATGAAGGCGATTTTGCTGCCATCCGGAGACCAGCGCGGCGCCATTGGGAAAAAGGGAGGAGAGGTGAGCCGTGTGCGCTGACTTCCATCGAGATGACTTTTCCAAAGTGCATAATCAGGGTAGCTCACATAGGTGATCCACTTGCCATCGCGGGAATAATCGACTGCGAGGGCAGAAAGGCCCGCGAGGTAAGGGGCAGGTGCCTGTGACAGCTTCTCGTAGCGCACCAATTCGCCGCGAACCTGGGCGGTTACAGCGAAAATCTTTTTGCCGTCATCGCTTGGCTGTGGACTGTATGTTGAGGTCGGTCCCGTAGTCAGCGGCAGCGGCTCCGGACTGCGCCGATCAAGAATAGAAGTCGGTTCACGCAGCGCCCACAGGTTTGCCGTCTCTCCGCGCGAGGACTGGAAGATAAAGTACTTTCCATCCGGGGTCCATGTGCCACAACACTCCGTCGAGGGTTTGGTCCATCCCGGAAGGATCGGATGAGCATCGCTGCCATCGGCGGCCACTTCCCACAATGAGCTTATGTTGCCCTGGCTGGAAACACTGAAGCGAAGGCGACTGCCGTCTGGAGAATAGCGTGGCCACCACGTGTCGCCACTTGGCACTTTGACAATCTGTCTGGGATTGGAGCCATCGCTCTTTACGTCATAGAGAGCCGAGCCCTGTGCGTAGACGACGTCTTTTCCATCACGCGACCAGATCGCATCAGCCCCGCGAGCTTCGCCAAGACGACGAGGCGCATGGCCGAGAATTGGCACGATCCAGACCGGACAGTCCTGTTGGTAGACGGCGGCAATGCAGCTGAGGACAAGCAGTTCGGAACGGTCTGGAGAAATGTCGGTCACGACAGGACCGCGAATCGAGGTTTCGATCGGCAGTGTGTCTCCACCAGCAGCAGACACCTGGTAGAGACTGTCGCCAATCCCGGCCGTGGAGAAGTAGATCCTTGAGCCGTCCGTGACCATCCGGCTCTTCGCCCTGCCGTCGCGCGTCACCTGGACGGAGCTGGTAATTTTCGGCGCAGCCGCAGACGGCCGCAGGGTGAGAACAAGGACAACTATGACAGCGACAGCCAGCAGTGCCAGCACAAAGGGTCGCTGCCAGACGGGCTTTTCCGGCGTGATGGCCAGGGGTGTGGCGGCCGGCGCAGAATTGGCGGATAAGCCAGTTGCCGTGGATGCGCCAGAAACCGCCGCAGTGTGTGTGTCCGTATCCCGCCTGAGCCTGAGAAGTTCGCTGCGCAAATCAGCCGCGCTTTGAAAGCGCAGACCGCGGTCTTTCTCAAGCAGCCGCAGGATGATGTCGCCTACTTTTGGAGGTAGTGCAGCATTGAAGTTGCCAGGAACCACCGGGGCCACGTTGAGGATGAGATCGAAGATGACTGCAGCCGTGGGGCCGGTGAAGGCTGGTCTGCGGGCCGCCATTTCGTACAGCACCGCGCCGAGGCTGAAGAGGTCTGTGCGAGCATCCAGTTCTTCGCCTCGTGCCTGCTCCGGTGACATATAGGCGATGGTGCCGATCGCCGCTCCAGGGACAGTTAAGGCTTCTCCTGGAGAAGCCAGCGTCGCCGCATCCGGAGAGAGGTAGTCCGCAGACTGAGATGGCCGGGCCGACTGTCCTGCCGTGTTCAGGGCTTCCAGCCCTGGCTGAGGCAGGAGTTTGGCGATCCCGAAGTCGAGCACTTTTGCGTCGCCGCGCTCGGTCACAAAGATGTTCGCGGGCTTGATATCGCGATGGACGATGCCACGTGCATGCGCGGCATCGAGGGCATCTGCGATCTGAATCGCGATATTGAGCAGCGAATCGACTTCGAACGGTTGTACAACAAGACGCTGTTCCAGTGTGTGGCCAACCAGCAGCTCCATGGCGATGAAGGGTTGGCCGGCCTGCTCGCCGATCTCGTAAACAGTACAAATATTCGGATGATTCAGCGCAGATGCAGCGCGAGCTTCGCGGAAGAAACGCTCGACCATGCGTGCGCGAGCATCCGTATCTTCTCCCGACGCTTGTGAACCAGCAGGTTTACCGGCTGCCGCTTCCGGCAGAAACTTGAGCGCAACGAAGCGGCCAAGCTTTAGGTCTTCAGCACGGTAGACGACGCCCATGCCACCGCCGCCCAGCCGTTCAAGAATGCGATAGTGCGCGACGATCTGCTGGATCATCCCACACGGTCCCCAAAGCCCATTTGCCCCATCTTTACCAGGTTTGACGTTGGCCGTTCAGACGTTAGCGATAACTGGAAGAACCCGGGAGGTTCGAATCCGGCTACTCGTTTAATCGGATGCGTTGACCACAACAGTCTATAGCGAGATCTTGCTGGACGAGCAATAGACGGCGCAGGAAGAGCCCGGGCCGCAGACATCAGCAGTCCTGCCCGACCGGGAGCACGTAGTTTTAGGCAGATCGAGGAGGGTTCGAGCGACGCCGAAAATGTGGCTGCTCGAACGCCTGGCTGGACCTTTAAGAGGTCATGACTGGCAGGCCGTGCGTTCTCCAGGCCTGGAAGCCGCCGTCAATGTCAGTCGCACGATAGAGACCCAGGTCCTGCAGAGCGGCAGCAGCCAGGCTCGAGGTATAGCCTTCAGAACAAAAGATGATGATCGGCAGGCTATGCCCTGAGACGATCGGCAGGCGTGCGCTGGATGCGGGATCGAAGCGCCACTCGAGCACATTCCTCTCAACGATAAGTGCACCGGCAATCCTACCCTCCGCGGCACGCTGAGTTTCTGGCCGGATGTCGACGAGAACTGCACCTTCTGCGGCGATCGCTTCGGCGGCTTCGCGAGGAGAGAGCCGGCGCAGGCGGGCGCGCGCGGCGGACAGCACCTGGTCGATACTCAAGGCGACCGTCGGAGTAACAGGCTTGCGCCGCGCCAGACGCCAATCCGACTCCAGTGTCTGGACGACTGGAAAAGAGGCTTCCCGGGGTACCAGCTGGCCTCCTTCAAGTTCATACTCATTCATTTCGCTGAGTGGCGGGGAGTACGCATGAATACTGATTGCCGGTGCTGGAGAGGCATTCCGCACATCGTGGGTGTACTCGGATCCGAAGGCACGTGGTTCACCTGGATGAATGGCACGGTCAGGGACGCCAGGCCGTTGTTCCTCAAGAACGCCTGTGGTCACCACGAAGGCCCCTGCTGATTCGCCATGATCGTGAAAGCCGGTGGACTGGCCGGGTAGCCAGCTGATCACCCAGATGTCATAGTCTGGACCGTGGTAAAGACGCTCATACCAGCGACGATCACTGCGTAGACGCACCCGTTCGAGCCACCCCTCGGAGTGCGCGAACGCTTCAACGATCCGCGCGAGTTCCGCCGGAGTTTTCAAGTTGGCGGCGGGCTGCTCTGCGGTGTACGGTTCCCTTGCGAAAACCTCGTACTCAGTTGCACTCATGGCTGTATCTCCCTCTGTTCGTCCGGCCTGTGATGTACCGCCCCGGCTATTCCAGCTTGTTCAGATCGAGCGCATGGATCGGCAGATCCCAGTGATTGGCAGTCAGTTCCCATCGCCTCTTTTCATCGCGCCTGAAGGCAGCCTGGTCAGGAAAGAGCTGTTTGCTGATCTCGGAGTCTGACAGCCCGGCCGGGGTGTCGTGCGACGTCCGGGTAATGATCACGCGGTAGTCCCAGCGTGCGTCTTCGCTGGTGTGCAGTCCGGGCGCCCAGATCGTGTAATCGAGGACATAGCCGAGCTGCTTCTGACGCTCAAGGATGGCGACCTGGTACTTGCGAAATATCTGGAACCATTCGTCTTCGGAACCATAGCGAACCCTGTAGACCCACTCAACGGTTTCGGGCCTGGCTGGTGTCACGGTAGACGCTGGACGGACCCGGGCGGCCACAGGCAGGGCGAGACTACCCAGTAGCGAAGCCGTCAGGATGGCGCGGCTGGTGAAGGCAGCAAATTGCATGAGTTTCTCCAGAACTGGACCGCAGGCGCACGCTGGCAGGGTGCCGGCGAGTCAACGGTGTTTTCCCAACGAACAATGAATTTGCGGGTGAGCTGTGGAGAAGGCGCTTAAGCAGTGGAGACGACGCGGCTCACCCGAGGAGGGAATGGGAGCGGCAACAACAGCGAAGCAAACGCGGCGTCATGCTGTGAAGCTAGCACGGCCTGAAGAATCGGGTCAATGCTGCTGAAGAGAGCCGGTTAGGAAAGTTCTCCGCCTTCGGGAACCGGGAACACAGGCATGGCTCTCGAGCCGCGCTATCAAAGTTTTCGTTAACTGTAGCGAGACAGATATCGCTTGACAAAGGTTTTTCCCGCTCCCTACTATCAGGAGCGTTTTAAGCTTCCAGGATTCGTCGGCGTTTGCCTAAAACTTCATTGTCAGATTCCTCAACCCACTCGGAGCGTGCACAAGGTACCGGTGAGAAGATGACAGCGGCCGACGGGAACAAAAACCTCGCAGGCCTACTCAGCAGGGATGGTTCGGATGACTTTTCATCCCGGCACCTGACGCGGCATCTACCGTGCGTGCGTCGAGACGTGCGGCGTCAATCCCTGGTTGCGTGTACAAAAACTTTGCAGCCGCTGTCACCCTTCAACGGATCGGTTGAAGAGGGCCATTCGCGAAGACACATTCGCGCTGCCGAAGAGTGTCTGATTCATAAAAGAAACACTGGATCGTGGAACAGCCTTGGCTGCAGTTGCCAGGCCGTAGCGTCGCCTCGGAATGTGTATTCAGTGCTTGTGCCTGCTGAGTGTTCGGCATACGAGGAATTCAGTCAGGTTTAGCGATAGGAATTGGATCATTGAGGGTTTGTGAAGGGGCGCAAGGCATGGATTCTAAAATGAACAAGATCAACCGGCGATGGTTTTCGCTGGGTCTGGCTGCCACGCCGGTTGCTGCTGCGCTCGGTATGAGCAGCTTCACAATGCATGCAGCGGCAGCGGATGATGCAACTGAAGCGGCAAAGTGGGTTGCTGATGATTCCAAGGCTCCATTTGGCCTGGTTCAGGACTTCCGGCGGAATCCACTTTCCGCAACAGTGTCGTCATTTCCCTTAAATGCGGTGAAGCTCGACGACGGGCCGTTGAAGCAATCCATGGAGTGGAACCGCGGATACATGCTGCGCCTGTCGGTTGACCGCCTGCTCCATAACTTCCGCGTAACGGCCGGCCTTCCTTCATCCGCGCAACCCTTGGGTGGCTGGGAAGCGCCGAAGATGGAACTGCGGGGACATTTCATCGGGCATTACCTGTCGGCATGCGGGTTGATGTATGCGTCGACAGGCGATGTCGCTGTGAAGGCGAAGGGCGACCAGGTTGTACATGGGCTTGCAGAGTGTCAGAAGCATCTTGGCTCTTCAGGCTATCTCAGCGCGTTCCCTATCTCATTGTTTGAACGTCTGGACGCGCTGAAGGAGGTGTGGGCGCCGTTTTACACGATCCACAAGATCATGGCCGGCTTGTTGGACATGCATGTCTACGCCAACAGTGCGGAGTCACTCGAAGTGGTGGTAGGCATGGCGAAGTGGGTCGATGGTTGGACCGCGACGAAAACTCCGCAGCATATGCAGGAGATTCTCGATAACGAATTCGGTGGCATGAACGAGGTGCTTTACAACCTGGCGTCCACTACCGGAGAGGATCACTGGGCGGAGGTGGGCGACCGTTTCACCAAGATCAAGTTCTTCAATCCTCTTGCTGTTCGGCGCGATGAGCTACGCGGACTGCATGCGAATACACACATGCCGGAAGTGGTCGGGGCGGCTGCTCGCTATGAGCTTTCGCAGGACCCGCGCTTCCGCAATGTCGCGGATTTCTTCTGGGAGACTGTCGTTGAGTCGCGCACGTATGTGACGGGCGGCTCGGGAAACAAAGAGCACTGGCAGACACAACCAAACCGGCTCGGCATTGAACTGCAGAATGCGAGCGACCACCAGGAATGCTGCTGCGCATACAACATGATGAAGCTGAGCCGCCATCTTTATGCGTGGACTGCAAAGCCGAAGTACATCGATTACTACGAGCGCAATCTTTTTAATCACCGCCTCGGAACGATTCAGCCGGAGACCGGGTTGACATCCTATTTCCTCTCAATGACCCCGGGGGCCTGGAAGACCATTTGCACGGAAGAGGACTCCTTCTGGTGTTGCAATGGGACCGCTCTGGAAGAATTCTCCAAGCTGAACGACACCATCTACTTCCACGATCACGATGGCGTTTATGTGAATCTCTTTGTGGCTTCTGAGCTGAACTGGAAGGCCCGCGGCATCCGGCTAAAGCAGGCAACGCAATTTCCGCTGGAGCCACGTAGCAGCATCGTTGTGGATGAGTCCGCAGCAGAGCCGCGGGTGATGAATATCAGGATTCCCGCATGGACAACACGGGATGCCAGCATCTCGATCAACGGCAGAGCTGTGCAAGGCATAGCCGCGCCAGGCAGCTACTTCAGCATTAAGCGCGCCTGGAAGCGGGGTGACCGGATCGAGCTTGAATTACCAATGCGGGTAAAAGTTGAGAGCATTGCGGATGATGCTTCGTGGAAGGCCTTCAGCTATGGTCCGCTCGCACTGGCCGGACAATTTCCTGCGACCGGATTGAGCGCGGAATTGCTCAAGAAGCAGGGACCATTGGTGGCGAAGAGCCCGATTCAGGTGCCGACAATCCATGGCGACGATGTAAGTCTTTTGACCAAGGTCAAGCCAGCCGGGCCGCCTCTTACATTTTCGCTCGAAGCGGATGGCCAGGCGGTCACGTTGAAGCCGGTGTATCAAAGTCTGGAACGATTCTCGGTGTATTGGAAGACTGCCTGATCTCTGGCCAGTGCGAAGACAGGATTCCAGGTGTTCGAGATCTGGTTCAATGAATGAGGGAAAGCGTGTTTCATCTCAACCGGCAAGCCTTGTCCCAATCATTCCCTGCTGCGACGCTCGCAGCCATGGTGCTCGCTTTTTGCATCCACTCGAACGCAGAAGGCGCCACCGGCAGCATCGCCCGGCAGACTTCTTCCGGCGTTGAAATCAAGACCGATGTATGTCTGCTGTCGCTGCAACCGATCACAGACACGGCCGTGCGCGTGCGCTGCACAAAGGGGCAGGAGACAGCAACTGCGAGGATGATCCTGTTGCCGCAGACCTCTGTCCCGGCATTCAAAATCAGGCAGAATGCCGACAGCATCGTACTGGCAACTTCAAAAATGAAGGCTGTTTATGATCGACGCAGTGGTGCTCTGAACTACACCGACAGTGCTGGAAAAACCTTCCTGGCAGAAGCTCCTGGTACGCGTCGGCTGGAGGCCTCAACCATACAGGGTGAGCCGACATTTGCAACGCAGCAGACTTTTGCTTCGCCGCCAGGCGAACACCTGTTCGGAAGCGGCGAATTCCAGGATGGCTATCTCGATATACGAGATCTGCCGCGAAGATTGACGCAGGTCAATACGCAGATCGCGATTCCCTTCCTGTTGTCGAGCCGGGGATATGGCATCCTTTGGCACAACTACGGATTGACCGACCTTAATCCTGCAGACGAGCGGGTGGACCTTGTTCGCGCGAACAGCGGCGGCGAAACGACCGCCGAAGTGACGACGGCCGAGGGTACAAAGCGTGAGGTGCGGCGCGAGTCGGATTTTACCGGGACACTGGAAGTCCCGCGCTATGGACGTTATGCATTCATGCTGGATGTGGGCCAGAAGATGGCTCGCCGCTATCACGTCGAGATCGACGGAAAGACAGTGATCGACTTTGCTAACTTCTGGCTGCCGCCGACAACGAGCTGGTTTGGCGAGCTCGCTGCAGGCCGCCACAGTCTTCGTGTCACCGGGGCTCACGATGACAAGCCGTCACTGTTCTGGAGGGCCAGCGCAGACCGGACTGTTCTGCGTTCTCCGGTCGCTGACGGCTTGGACTACGTGGTCTTCGCCGGCCCCACTCCGGATGACGTCATCGCAACCTATCGACAGATCACAGGGCCGGCCCCGTTGATGCCCGAGTGGGCTTATGGCTACATCCACTGTCGCGAAAGGTTTCACTCCAGTGAAGAGATTCTCAACACTACTGAAGAGTTCAGAAAGCGCAAGCTGCCACTCGACGTGATTGTGCAGGACTGGCAGTACTGGGGCAAATACGGCTGGAACGCAATGAAGTTTGATGAGCAGTATTATCCCGATCCCAGGGGTCTGATCGATCGGCTGCATGCGATGAACGTGAAGTTCATGGTGTCGGTCTGGTCAAAGATCGACCCTGCAACCGAAGTCGGCAGGCAATTTACAGAGAAGGGCTATTACATTCCGGGAACGCAGTGGGTTGATTTTTTCAACCCATCGGCTGCTGCTCTGTACTGGAAGAACTTCAGCGAACGGCTGTTATCGCTCGGCATCGACGCGTGGTGGCAGGATGCGACTGAACCGGAAAACGATGACCTGGCAGTTCGCACCACATTCGCCGGGCCGGGCGAGAAGACCCGCCTGCTGTTCCCACTCTTTGTCAACAAGACTGTCTATGAAGGCCAGAGAAAAGACGCGCCCGAGAAGCGTGTTTTTATCCTGACGCGCAGCGCTTTCCTTGGCCAGCAGCGCTATGCTTCCGCTACCTGGTCGGGCGATATTGGCAACAGCTGGGAGACACTACGCAGGCAGATCACGGCGGGATTAGGCTATACCGCGAGCGGCCTTCCCTACTGGACCACGGATAGCGGCGGATTTTTCCGGCCTGGACCCGGCCAATTCGCAGATGCCGAATACCATGAACGATTTTTGCGTTGGTTCCAGTTCTCGACCTTCTCACCGCTGCTGCGTGTGCACGGATTCCAGACCGACACCGAGCCCTGGCGATACGGTGCGGACGTGGAAAAAGGAGTGCGCAGCTACCTTGATCTTCGCGAGCAGCTTCTACCTTACATCTATTCTGAAGCCGCAGCTGTTACATTTAAGGGCTCGACCATGATGCGGCCGCTGGTCATGGATTTTGCTCACGACGACCAGGCCCTCACGCAGAAATACGAATACATGTTCGGCCATGCCTTCCTGGTCTCTCCCGTATTGCAGGCCGGGGCGGTCAGATGGCCAGTCTATGTACCCGCTACTACAGGGGGCTGGTACAACTTCTGGACAGGAGCATCGGTAGCACCTGGAATGGTTGACGTGGCTGCGCCGCTTGAACAGATCCCGCTGCTGGTGCGAGCCGGGAGTATTGTTCCGCTGGGCCCTGCGGAACAATACACAGGAGAGAAGCCGGCATCTGATATTGAGCTCCGCGTTTATCCGGGGAAAAACGGCGACTTCACACTGTACGAAGATGAAGGAACCAACTACAACTACGAGAAAGGGCTGCGCAGCACCATTCACTTCCACTGGGATGATGCTAAGCGGGAGCTCGAAATTGCACGACGAGAAGGAGAGTTCCCCGGTATGCTCACGGCGCGGCATTTCCATGTGAAGGTCGTTCACTCCGAAGCGTCGCATGATGTCACGTATAACGGGGGGTCGGTAACATGCCATCTTGCCAACTGATCTTGAACTCGATTTGAGCCGACCAGGAAAAATGCGATGCAGTACCGCAAATTAGGCCGGACTGGCCTCTCTGTCTCGATCATCGGATTTGGTGCGTCCGCACTCGGCAGCGTCTTTGGCGAAGTAAGCATGCGGGATGGACAGGAAGCCGTGGAATGCGCCATCGAGCACGGCATCACGCTGTTCGATGTTTCGCCGTATTACGGGAATACAAAAGCAGAGGAGCGCCTTGGAGAAAACCTCATCGGCCATCGCGATGATGTGGTGCTGGCTACAAAGTGTGGCCGCTACGGTACAGATCACTTTGACTTTTCCGAGGCCACGATTGTCAGGGAGTTTGAGCAGAGTCTGCGACGTCTTCGGACAGACCGCGTTGACATTCTGCAGGCGCATGATATCGAGTTTGGAAACGTACGGCAGATTGTAACCGAAACTGTCCCAGCCATGAGGCGCCTGCAGGAACAAGGGAAAGTAGGTGCGATCGGACTTACCAGCTACTGGCCTGGGCTGCTCGCCAGGGTGGCCAGGGAGACGTGTGTAG
Source organism: uncultured Acetobacteraceae bacterium (assembly GCA_964658265.1). GTDB lineage: Bacteria > Acidobacteriota > Terriglobia > Terriglobales > Acidobacteriaceae. The sequence goes on from CAZZYN010000043.1 coordinate 27,009, forward strand.
AAGTGGTTCTGAATTACTGCCACCAGAATCTGTTGATGACTGACATGAGCCACGCGCTGGAGCCACTCGCCACGCAGGCAGGCCTTGGCTTGATCAATGCATCTCCTCTTCACATGGGACTGCTTGGCGGCGGCGGATTGATTCCAGCCTGGCACCCTGCGCCCAAAGAGGTAATAGCCGCCGCGCAGGATGTTGTGAAACTGTGTAGAAGCTTCGGTGAAGAGCCTGCGCGGGTCGCGCTCTGGGCCTGCCTGCGCGATGATGCAGTCAATTCAACACTCATCGGCTTGTCAAACAAGACCCAGGTAGAAGTGAGCTGCAGCGCGCTGGAGAGGAATCCGGATGCAGCATTGATCGCTGCAATCGAGGCGCGCATCCGGCCCGTGCTGAATACTGCGTGGCCTTCGGGACTGGTCGAAAACCGTGATCAAGCCACATCGAGCTCAGAGGTCACACCCGTGACGCAAAACATTTCACGCTGATGACTTTACGTAAGCGCCGGTGCTTCCGCGCTACATTCACCGGCAGGTTTTATCAAAACAGAGATGCTCGCTGAAGAACGGCAGCACGTGGTTCTGGAAGCGGTCCGCGACAGCACTGGTGTGGGTTCCCGGATAGATCTCAAAGCCATTCACAATACTGTACTTGTCCATTGCTTCATGCAGCTTCGCGGTATCTACGCGTAAGCCATCCTGATCGCCGACATCCATGGATATGGCACGATACTGCCTCAGCCCGGCAATGTATTGATCGAGGAAATCGAGTGGAGCATTGGCCGCCCACTTTGCCAGCACACCCTGCTGCACTTCCCCGTCTTTTACAGGCAGGTCAAGGTAGAGGGGCGGATTGCTGGGATTGGGCGACCAGGCTGCGGCGCTGGCAAGCTGCGCGCGCAGCATAAAAGGCAGTTGTGCAGAATCAGCTGGTGTCTTCACGGCTTCCAATGCTTTGGCATCAGCTTCTGCTGGCTTGCCAGGCTGGCGTGCAGAGAGGCAGCACGGGCTCATGATGTAGAGGCTGCCGAAGACATCAGCATGCTTCATACCTATGCGGGTTGCGCCATACCCGCCCATGGAATGACCGACCAGCCCGCGGCTCAGACGGTTCGGCAAAGTTCTGTAATGAGCATCGACATAGTCAACGACGTCACGCGCGATAAAGTTTTCAAAGTCGCCCGTGGTCACCGAACTTGAATACATGGAGCCGTTATGAATGGTCTTTGCATCCGGGAGCACCACGATCATTTCTTTGGCACCCTGCGCGAAAGCCCCCTCCACGGTCTGCGGCACGTGGATCTCATGCGACCACTGCTCGGCACCGATTGAATACCCATGCAGTGCGTAGACGACGGGATAGCGGCGCGACTTTTCTTTGCTGTAGCTCGGGGGCAGCATCACCAGCACATCACGATCCACAGCGTCACCCTCCAGGTTGCCTTCGAGCGCCTTCCCATGAATCTTGATCTGTTCCACACCGACCGGCCTGGCACCTGCGACCACTGGCGGAACCATGGTCTGGACCTGTGCGGGCAGTGCTGACGACAGCAGGAAAGAGAGTGCGAAAAGAGCAGCTGCAGTTTTGTTTAATCCGTTCACAAAAGACTCTTTTGCATTGATTCGATTGCGTATTCGCGCCGGCATCTAGTGGGCAGATGTGCCTGGCGTCTTGAGCATGGCGTCAACTGATTGCTTCTTGCCTGGGTGCACTGTCAATTGCACAGTCCGCGTGCCATAAACGATTTTGTAGTGCCTCAAGCGAGCCGCCTCAATGCGCAGGCTGACCAGCTTTCCACCTTTCCAGACGATGTCCGCTGTCGCCCCGCCGCGCAAACGTACGCCGAGGAGGCTGCCCTCCGGCCACTGCACAGGCAGTGCAGGCAGTACCCGAATTTCTTTCGGGCCGCTTTGCACCAGCATCTCGATCATTACAGCCGGTCCGCCGAGATTGCCGTCGATCTGGAAAGGCGGGCACAGATCGAACATATTCGGCAACGTACTTTGATTGATCAGCAGCTCAAGATTCCTGTAAGCCTGCTCCGGATTCTGCAGTCTGGCCCACAAGCCTGTGCGCCAGACCTCTGACCAGCCTGTGCTGCCATCGCCGCGAAGTTCAAGTGTGCGATGAGCTGCCTGGGCTTGCGCGGGAGTCGTGAACAGGTCTATGTCATGTCCCGGATACAGCGAGTACAAATGAGACACATGCCGGTGGTGCGGCTCGACTTCCTCATAGTCCCTGATCCATTCCTGGAGCTGGCCGCGGCCGCCAACCTGCAACGGAGGCAAGCGCTTCTGAGTTTTTTCAAGCGTTGCGCTGAACGCAGCATCCTTATTGAGAACGCGAGCTGCCTGCCGCGTGTTCTCAAACAACTCCCGAATCAATTCAAGATCCATCGTAGGAGCATAGGAGAGGTGTTCGCGCTTGCCATCAAGCAGGTATTCGTTTTCCGGCGAGGTTGAAGGATTAGTCACAAGGTCCCCGGCGAATGGATGACCAGCCGGTATTTCGACCAGTGTGCCAAGGACAAATTCGGCAGCTTCCTTCATCGCAGGATAGGCCTGTGTGGAGAGGAAACTGCGATCGTTGCTGTATAGATAGTGATCCCACATCTGGTTGCTGAGCCACGCTTCTCCCATCGGCCAGATACCCCATGCTCCGTCCACGGGTGCGGTCGCTCGCCACAGGTCCGTGTTGTGATGCAGCACCCAACCCCTGCTGTGATACTGAGTCAGGGCGGTGGCAGCGCCGGCCTGGCGCAGGTCCCCGATGAGGCTCCACAAAGGGGTCTCCGTCTCCCAGAGATCGCCGGCATCAGCCTGCCAGTAGTTCATCTGCAGGTTGATGTTCGTTGTCCACTTGCTGCTCCACGGAGGGAGCAGACTTTCATTCCAGATCCCCTGCAGATTTGCCGCCTGGCCGCCGCTGCGTGAAGAAGCAATCAGCAGGTAGCGCCCGAAGTCGAAATAAAGGGCGAGCAGACTGGGATCATGATCATGCGAAAACTGTTTGATCCGCTCGTTGGTAGGCAGCTTACTGGTGTCATCACCAAGGGTGAGAGATACCCGCGAGAACAGGCGTTCATAGTCGGCTTGATGGCGCTGGAGTAGTTGTGAATACGGCGTGGCAGCGGCCTTATTCACGTATTCCTGAGCGAGGGATTGAGCGTCGCCGCTGATGTCGTGGAAGTTCTTGAAGCTTGTCGCGTTACTGAAGATGAGCGTCGCGCTGGTGGCACCCCTGATCTGCAGCCGGTTGTCAGCTTCTTCCAAAGCACCGCCTTCCACAACTGCTTTGAGGGCGGCCGCGAAGCCCATCCCGGGCTGCTGCCATGAGCCGGTCCACGAAGAAGGCTTGTTCTGCCGCGGCTTGATCTGCCCGGTAAGGTGCATGCTGCCATCAGCATTACTCGTAACCTGTGTGCCCGGCTGCGGAGAATCCATGGCGACAGAGAAGTTAAGCTGCCCCGGCTCGCTCGCAGTGACGTGAATCACCATGGCCTGATCGGGAAAGGAGATGAAGCTCTCGCGGTGGTATGTTATGTCGCCGATCTTGTATGAGGTGTCCGCGACGGCAGTAGCAAGATTCAGAGTGCGGTGGTAATCGGTTGCAGCAGCCTGCCCGGGAAAGGCGAGACGCAGATCGCAGAATGGCTGGTAGGGCATCAACAGGCTGGGTTTACCCATCATCGTTGAGGAGAGTTGCTCAGCCTCGCTGACCTTATCTTCAAAGATGAGCGAACGGATCTTTTCGAGATTGGCATGGGCATCCGGATCAACGTAGTTGTGCGGGACGCCACCCCACAGTGTGCCCTCGTTGATCTGGTAGCGTTCTTCCTCTACACCGCCGAAGACCATCGCTCCGAGCCGGCCATTGCCTATCGGAAGGGCTTCGGTCCATTTAGCGGCAGGCTGATTAAACACGAGCATGGGCTGTGATGATGCTGCTTCGGCCTGTATGTGCGCTGCTTGAAAGACCAGCAGCAATGCCGCCAGCATCGGAAGGTAGCGTGAGCAGCCTGATTTCATACTGATTCGAACCTCGAACAACTGTACGTCCTGCCGCCAGCTGCTGACTACGCGCACTGGAGCATCATTGTGTAGCGTTCGGAAAGCCTTTTGCGGACGTCGGCAGTGCAGGTGTTCCAGTCAAAGCGAGAGAAGCGTGATCTCTCCGGTAAATGTCTCAATTCACTGGAAGGTCTCAGCAGTGCTGCCTGGCTGCGGACTAAGTGTCACCGAGCCATCTGGTGCGACCGAAAGGTAGCCGTCATGGGTCCGCAGGTTTACTCGTCCCAATTTTAATGAATGACGGTTACGGTCATTCCGTTCGGCCCTGCATTTCTGCCTGCAGAACTGTCTTGCTGGAACTACACTTCACCCACATTTACGACACTTGCCACCGTGACGCCTACGAGGCGCAGGCATCTGTCGCCGGAGGCTTTGCACCGGATCAGAATGTGAACGGATCGCTGCTAAAAGGAGATACTGAGCAGCCCGAGATACAAACCTACAACGTGGCGATTGACCAGCGGTGGAAGTATGGCATTGTGACGGAGATAGCCTATGCTGGCAATCGCAGTTCAAACCTGCTGAATGGTTCGTTCATCGGCCAGAACATTTACGCGCTGCAGGTGGGCGCTCTGTATGGGCCGCAGCCGAACAGCCGCCCGGATACCGCTGCAACCGCCGGCACAATCAATAGCCAGGAATACACCCT
>CAZZYN010000044.1:0-30725 GCA_964658265.1 uncultured Acetobacteraceae bacterium
AGGCGATGGAAGTCGATCCGATGATCTTCAGTCCCGGCCGTGCAGCGAGTATTGAAGAGGGTGTAACAGCAGAGCAGCGGATTGCTGTGAATTATTCGCTGGCAAAAGTGTACGCCCAGGCGGGCAAGCAAAGTGAAGCGATGGCGGCGCTGCACAAGGCACTGGACGCCGGCTTCAAGGATCGCAGGAAGCTGATGGAAGACCGGGAGCTGGCCAGCCTCCGAGAGACGCCTGAGTTCAAGCAGATGGTCCTGGACTTACACCTGCGCTAGAGTTTTGGCTAAGTCGGCAGGCGCTATTGTCGGTGTTGTATTCCAGCCGCGAGACGCCTGGAACAGAAATCCGTGTCGATGCTTGTAAATCTGCTGGAACCCGCATGGTAAAGTGCGCGTATCGCTTTTAGCGCTCACCTGTGTGTCCGGAGATTTCCATCTGCCATGGCTTTGACGATTACAGGCTTATCCAAGACTTATCCGAATGGCGTTCGCGCCTTGAAGAATCTTTCTCTTACGATTGGCAATAACATGTTTGGCCTGCTGGGGCCGAATGGAGCGGGCAAAAGTTCGCTCATGCGGACAGTGGCGACCTTGCAGGATCCGGATGCGGGATCGATCGATCTGGACGGCATCAACGTGCTGACGCAGAAGAATGAAGTAAGAAGGCTGCTGGGCTATCTGCCGCAGGAGTTTGGCGTGTATCCGAAGATGTCGGCAGTGGATATGCTGACGCACCTGGCGATTCTGAAAGGCATTACGGCGGCCGGCGAGCGGAAGGCGATGGTGGAGGCGCTGCTGCAGCAGACAAACCTGTGGGATGCGCGCAAGAAATCGCTTTCAACTTATTCGGGTGGTATGAAGCAGCGGTTCGGGATTGCGCAGGCGCTGCTGGCGAATCCGCGGCTGATTATTGTGGACGAGCCGACGGCGGGTCTTGATCCGGCGGAGCGGAATCGCTTTCTAAATCTGCTGGCTTCGATTGGCAGGGATGTAACAGTGATCCTGTCGACGCACATTGTGGACGATGTGCGCGAGTTATGCCCGCGGATGGCGATTATCGCTTCCGGGGAAGTGCTGCTGGAAGGTGCGCCGAATGAGGCGCTGGGTGCACTGGACGGGCAGGTGTGGTCGCGCGTGGTGGGGTCGGATGATGAGTTGCGGGTGATGGAAGCAGAGATGCAGATCATCAGCACGCACCTGGTGGGCGGCCAGCACGAGATACGGGTATTTGCAGCTTCGTCTCCAGGAGCGGGCTTCCATGCTGTGCCTTCGGGGCTGGAAGATGTGTACTTCCTGAATCTCACCCGGCACACCAAGAATTAGGCGTACTTAGCAACGAAGCAAGCGCGCGCGCTGAGAAGGTATTTGCGATGGCCATGTTCTGGGAGTTTTTTACATTCGAGCTTCGCTTTCGATGGAAGAGTATCTCGACATATATCTATTTTCTGCTGTGGTTTACGTTCTCGTTCCTGTGTATCGCCTCGGAGAGCTTTGGCCCGGTCGGCAATTCGAATGGCAAAGTTCTGTTGAACGGTCCTTACGCCAACATTCTCAATGATCTTGGATCATGCCTGTTTGGTGTGATCGTGATTGCGGCGATCTTCGGGACATCGGTGCTGCGCGACTTCCAGCGGGATACGTACCAGATCCTGTTTACCAAGCCTATCTCGAAGTTTGCCTACCTTGGCGGGCGCTGGGCGGGTTCGTTTGTGACAACCGTGTTCGTCTTTTCCGGAATGATGTTCGGGACATTTTTCGGGACTCTCGCGCCCTGGGCGGATCATAGCCGGATTGGTCCCAATCATTTGTTGTGGTACCTGCAGCCTTTCCTGACAATTATCGTTGCGCAGATCTTTTTTATCGGCTCGCTGTTCTTCGCGGTGGCCGCACTTACCCGCAAGATCTTCATCGTGTATCTGCAGGGTGTGGCGCTGTTCATGCTGTACATCATCGGGATCACGGTGTTTTCGGCGACGCGGTCGCTGGATCATTTCTGGTCGGGCGTCCTGGATCCCATCGGCCTGTTGATGCTGGACACCATCACGCGCTACTGGACGGTCATTGAGAAGAATACGCAGCTGCTGCCGCTGAATTTTACCGGCTACTCGCCGGGAGTGTTTCTGTATAACCGGCTGCTTTGGATGACAGTGGGCGTGGTGTCGCTTGGCGTTCTGTGGGCGATGTTCCCGATGTCGGTCGAGGCGTTGACGGCGCGCTCACAGGGAAAGCGGGCTGCGAAGGCGCGGGCGCAGGACGAAGAGGAGGAGCGGCCGCGGCGTTCGCTGGTGGCGGCCCGATTGCCATTGATCCACCAGGTATTTGGTGCCCATACATCACTGGTCCAGTACTTGTCGCTGACGCGGCTACGTATCAAGACGATTACCCGGGAAGTGCCCTTCTGGGCGATCGTCGGGCTGATGGTGGTGTTTGCGGTGAACAACGGACACTTCGCAGGCCGGCTGGGTGATGAGAATGTGTGGCCGGTGACCTATCTGATGCTGCAGGCAGTGGAAGGGTCGGCGACGCTGTTCTTCTTTATCGTGGCGACGCTGTATGCGGCAGAACTGATCTGGCGCGAGCGCGATACGCACTTCGATGGCATACACGATGCACTGCCAATGCAGGAGACGACGGACTGGTTGTCCAAGCTGACGGCCGTTGCGTTTGTCGAGCTGGTGCTGCTGACGATCACGATGCTGGTAGGCATCCTGATGCAGACGATTGCCGGCTACTACCACTATGAATTGCTGCAGTACGTGAAGGAACTGTACTTCATTACTTTTCCGCAGGTGTTTGCCTTCACGCTGTTCGCGATGTTTGTGCAGACGATGGTTTCCAACAAGTTCATCGGCCATGGAATCGTGATCGGCGTCTTCGTGCTGCAGCCGATCCTGTTTAACTTCGGCCTGGAGAATACGCTGTATCTGCCGGGGGCTGTGCCGCCGTATACCTACTCGGACATGAACGGATACGGGCATTTTGTGCCAGCATTGTTCTGGTCGATCACATACTGGCTGAGTATTTTTGCGTTCCTTGGCGTGGTTTCGATTGCGTATACGCGTCGCGGTGCGGACAGCTCTCTAAGATCGCGGACGAAGCTTGCGCTGGCACGTGCGCCGCGGCTGCTTCCTGTTGCGGTGCTGCTGCTGTTGGCAGCGATCGGATCGGGTGGCTGGTATTTCTACAACGCGCATATCCGCAATGAATACCTGACGGGCAAGGAGCGGCGCGCCATCCAGGCGGATTATGAGCGGAGCTTCAAGAAGTTCCAGGATCTGCCGCTGCCGAAGGTTACGGCAGTCGATGCGGTGATCAATATCTATCCGGAACGACGGTCGTTCGACGGGACCGGAACGTTTACGCTGCAGAACAAGACGGACAAGCCGATGGACGAGATCCATATTACGGATCAGCACGAATCAGTGCGGAGCCTGGAGTTTGATCGACCGTTTCACGTGGTAAGTCGCGCGCCGCGGGATCTTTACACCATTTACAAGTTCGACCAGCCACTGGGACCGGGCGACGTGGTGACGATGAAGTTTGCGATCGGCCACGCAACCAATGGCTTCAAGGATGGGAACGAGCCGGCGCAGTTTGCGTACAACGGCACCTTCTTCGATACGGAGTATTTTCCGGGCGTCGGTTATGACCGGGGGATCGAGCTGGATGATCCACGACGGCGGCATGAGCAGAATCTCGGGCCACTGGAGGAAATGGCGCATCGCGGCGATCCACTGCGTTCACGGACGAGTTTATTCACGACCTATTCGGACTGGATCACGTACCACACGATCGTGAGTACTTCGGGCGACCAGACGGTATTGGCTCCGGGTTATCTGCAGAAGAGCTGGCAAAAGGATGGGCGCAATTACTACGAGTACAGCATGGGGTCGACGCACATTCTCGACTTCTTTGCCTACATCTCGGGGAGGTATGCGACCCGGAAAGAGGTGTACCCGACCAAGAACGGGCCGGTGAACCTGGAGGTGTACTACGACCCGCAGCATACGTACGACATCGACGATATGCTGGCGAGCTCGCGTGCGGGACTGGACTACTACCAGGCGCATTTCAGTCCTTACCAGTTCAAGCAGTACCGGATTCTCGAGTTCCCAAGATATCGGCAATTTGCGCAGTCATTTCCGAATACGATTCCGTACTCGGAGGCGATCGGGTTTATCAGCCGCATGGTGAAGCCGACGGATGTGGACCTGACATATTTTGTGACGGCGCATGAGCTGGGCCACCAATGGTGGGCGCACCAGCTGATTGGCGGGCAGGTCGAGGGCTCGAACATGATGTCCGAGACACTGGCGCAGTATTCGGCATACATGGTGATGCAGCAGAAGTATGGCAAGGATTACATGCACAAGGTACTGCGGCACTTTCTCGATCGCTACCTGCGCGGGCGTTCTGGAGAGGTGCGGCATGAGCCGCCGTTGTCGCTGGTGCAGCGTGAGCCCTATGTCTGGTATGAGAAGGGCGGCCAGATCATGTACACGCTGGCGGATTATATCGGCGAGGACAAGATCGATCTCGCGCTGCATAACTTCCTGATGCAGTACCGCTATGCGAATGCAAATAACCAGAAGGATGCGGCGGATCAGCGAACGGGAGCGCAGGCAGTGGATCAGCCGTATCCGGATACGCGGATGCTGGAGGATGCGCTGCGGGCGCAGACGCCGCCCGAGTATCAATATCTGATCACGGACGGCTTTGACCGGATTGTGCTGTATGACAACAAGGCGGTTTCGGCGACCTCGCAGAAGATGCCGGATGGCAAGTACAAGGTGACGCTGAAGGTGCAGGCGCGCAAGGTGCAGTCGGATGGCAACGGAGTAGAGACGCCGATGGAGCTGGCGGACTACGTGGATATCGGGGTCTTCACGGGCAAGAAGGATGAAGAGAAGCCGTTGTATATGCAGAGGGAGAAGCTGACACAGGAACACCAGACATTCACGGTGATGGTCGACAAGGAGCCAAGCCGGGCCGGGGTGGATCCGTATAACAAGCTGATCGACCGGATTGCGGATGACAATATGATCGACGTGACGAAGATCTAGGGCAGGCATCGGCCTGTGCCGCAATTCATTACCAGATTGCAAACGGCAAGGGGCAGCGGATTGCTTGTTGCTGCAAACGGCAGTTAGACTGCTGTGCGAGCGAAAAAGCAATTTGTCCGCGGCCTGAGAGCCAGCCGTGGAAGTCGTGTTCCCAGTCCGCGGATCGATTTGCTGCTTCACTCGGTGCGCCTAGAGCAGCCCGGGAGAACTTTCATTGCAGGCATTCACGCAGCAGTTGAGGAAACGTTTCACGCGGGGCGCGTCGACGCTCCTGGTCATGGCCGCATCCGTCGTTTGTTTTTCGACTGCCGACGGGCAGATGCCGGCACCAGCCCCAGCACCGGGTTTCGCCGGGTTGCCGGCTGCGCCCCATATCAAGCCTATGCACATCAAGCATGTGCTGGTGATCGGCGAGACCAAGGGTTTCGAGCACGATACCGTGCCGACCGCAATGACTGCTGTTTACAACATGGGCAAAGAAAGCGGCCTGTGGGATACGACGCTGCGCACCGATACCGAGCTGATTACGAAGAAGGATCTGAAGCGCAATACCAAGAACCTGACCTATTTTGACCTGCTGATTTTTGCGAGCACGACTGGTGAGCTTGACCTGGACGACTCGCAGAAACAGGACATGATGTCGTTCATCAAGGACGACGGCAAGGGGTTTGTTGGTATCCATTCGGCACTCGATACGAACTACAAGTGGCCGGAATATGGCGAGATGATCGGCGGATATTTCGATGAGCATCCGTGGACGACCTTCGAGGCGCCGATTATCAACGAGTCTCCGGATTTCCCGGCGGTGCGTCATTTCCCTAAAGCATTCGTGAAGTATGACGAGATCTACCAGCCCAAGCAATGGTCGCGCGACAAGGTGAACGTGCTGTTGAGCCTGGATGCGAGCCGGTTGAATTATGAGAACAATCCGCGCATTCACCGCACGGACAAGGACTTTGCCGTTGCGTGGACCAAGATGTACGGCAAGGGCCGCGTTTTTTATTCGACGCTCGGACACACGGAAGAGTCCTGGGACGATCCGGATATTCGCAAGATGTATTTCGAGGCGATCCGCTGGGCGCTTGGCATGACCGAGGGCAGCACCGCGTCGCATCCCCAGGTGACTGCGGGCAAGTAGCGCGGCTGAACATGCGGTTGAACAGGGGAGCGAGATACAGCAGGGTATGAAGAAGATCGGGATGGGCCTGGTTGGGCCGGGGTTTGTAGCAGCGCACCACATCGATGCCGTGCGGCGGCTGGGAGATGTGGAGGTTGTGGCGATTGCGGGATCGTCGCAGCTGTCGGCGGATCGCAAGGCCAAGGAATACAAGGTCGACCGCGCATATGGCGACTACCAGTCGCTGATCGCCGATCCTGACGTGCAGGTGATCCACAACACCACGCCGAACCACATGCATTTTCCGGTGACGATGGCTGCGCTTGCTGCGGGCAAGCACGTGGTGTCCGACAAGCCGATGGCGCTGAACCCGGAAGAAGGGCGCAAGCTGCGGGATGCGGCATTGGCGGCGAAGGTGGCGCACGTGGTGACCTTCAATTATCGTGGCAATCCGCTGGTGCAGCAGGCGCGGGGCATGATCAGCCGGGGCGAGATGGGCGATGTGAGTTTTGTACATGGCCACTATCTGCAGGACTGGATGACGGATCCGCATGTGTACTCGTGGCGGTCGGATCCGGCCAAAGGCGGGTCGACCTCAGCGCTGGGCGATATTGGTTCGCACTGGTGCGACCTGGCCGAACATATTTCCGGGATGAAGATTGCTTCGGTGCTGGCGGACCTGACGACGGTGATCCCGGAGCGGTTTGCGTCGGGCGGGTCCGCGGAGGCATTTTCCGGCAAGGGCAGCGGCCAGAGCACGCCGGTGAAGGTAGAAGCGGAAGACCTGGCGAGTGTGCTGCTGCGGTTTGAGGGTGGTGCGCGAGGCAGCTTCAACGTAGGGCAGGTGTTGCCGGGTCATAAAAACGACCTGGTCCTGGAAGTGAACGGTAAAGCTGCTTCCTTGAAGTGGAAGCAGGAGCAGCAGAATGAGCTATGGCTGGGCCGGCACAACCAGCCGAACCAGTTGATGGCGAAAGATCCTTCACTGGTTTCGCCCGAGGTGCGGCCGTATGTGCACCTGCCTGGCGGACACCAGGAGGGCTGGCCGGATGCTTTCTTCAACCTGTTGCGGGATGCGTACCAGTGGATTGCAGAGGGTGGCAGCCCGGCGGCGAAGCCAGAGATGCTGCCTACATTTGAAGACGGCTATCGCTCGACCTGCCTGGTGGCCGCGATGTTGAAGAGCCATGCGGCGGGGAATGCATGGCAGCAGGTTGAGTATCTTCCTTGAACAAAGATCTGAAGCATGGGCGTGTGAGGCTGGCTACCAAGACTATGAAACGATTCTCAGCAACAGCATTGATGGCGGGCACGCTGGTGCTCTGCTCTTTTCCACTGGGCAAGGTGTTGGCGGCCACGGGCTCAGGGTACGCGGGACAGGCTGCGCAGGCGGCAGCATCCGGACCAGCACAGGATCCCGGAGCAGCTGTCTATGCCAGCCGGTGCGCCATGTGCCACGGCAAGGAGCGGCAGGGAAATGCGCCGATCTTTCCGTCACTAATCGGTATCAAGAGCCGTTTGACTGATGACCAGATCAAGAACATCATCCACAATGGCCGCGGAAAGATGCCGGCAGTGGGTGAGCTGCCTGCAGCGGATCTGACAGCGCTGCTGCATTTCCTGGGTTCGACGACGGAGACGGCTCCGAGCGGGATGGCGTCGGCGCCTGCGGTTGTGGGCGCGGAGGCGTCGGCCAAGCTGGTTTCGACACCGGGGCCGGTGCATCCGGAACAGGCGGAAAGAGGTAAGGGGATCTTCCAGCAGAATTGTGCGTTCTGCCACGGTCGGGATGCGATGGGCGGGGAGAGTGGTCCGGACCTGACGCGGTCAAAGCTGGTGGTTTCGGATTCGGGCGGAGACAAGATTTCAAACGTGGTGCTGAACGGGCGTATTGAGAAGAAGATGCCAGCGTTCAATTTTTCGCATGACGAGCTACAGGCCGTGGTGGCTTTTCTGCATGCGCAGGTTGCCAGTGCCGCGGGGATGAAGGGCGGCCGTCGCGGGGTCGATGTGGAAGACCTGCAGACGGGCAATGTAGCTGCGGGCAAGCAGTATTTTGAAGGCGCGGGTGGCTGCGTGAAGTGTCATTCGGCAACTGGCGACCTGGCGGGCGTGGCCTCGAAATATGAGGGACTGCAACTGGAAGAACGGATGCTCTATCCGAAGGATGTGAAGAGCAAGGTGAAGGTGACGGCGCCGGGCGGTAAGGAGATGAGCGGCGAGCTTGCCTACCTGGATGAATTTACGGTCGGGCTCAGGGACGCGGACGGGATGTATCACTCGTGGCAGATCCGTGATGTGAAGTATGCGGTGGATGCGCCGGTCGAAGCGCACGCGGCGCAGTTCCCGAAGTACACCGATGAGGACATTCACAACCTGATGGCTTACATACAGACGATGCGCTAGTGCGACGCGAACCTGCCGGGAAAAGGGTAGTCCGAAGATGAGAGTGACGAAGCAAGCATTGCTGAAGCAGGCAGGCAGGATACTGGTGATCGCCGGCATGAGCGCGGGGGTTGGTTTCGCGCAGGCGGGCGTAGATGCGGCGGCACTGACCAAGCCGACGCAGGATAGCTGGCCTTCGTATCACGGCGATTACTCGGGCAGACGGCACAGCGCGCTGACCCAGATCAACCAGCGCAATGTGCAGAACCTCGGCATGGCTTGGGCCTTCCAGACGAACCAGGCAGCGACCATCAAATCCTCGCCACTCCTGGTGGATGGAGTGCTGTACTTTACCGTGCCGGACAATATCTGGGCGGTGGATGCGCGTTCAGGCCACATGCTTTGGCACTTCAACAAGCCATCCACCAAGGGCGACCACATCGGCCAGCGCGGCGTGGCCATGTACAAGAACTATCTTTACTTCCTGACGCCGGATGATCACCTTATTTCGCTCGATGCCAAGGACGGCAAGGTGCGCTGGAATGTGGAGGTGGCTGACGTCGAAAAAGGCTATTGGACGACGATGGCGCCGCTGGTGGTGAAGGATCACGTCGTGGTGGGTGTGTCCGGCGATTTGGATAACCTGACCGGCTACCTGCGATCGGTCGATCCCGAGACCGGGGCGACACAGTGGCAGTGGGATGCGACACCTCCGGCGGGGACGCCGAATGCGACGACCGGCGGGATGACGTGGATCACGGGCACGTATGATCCTGCGCTGAACCTGCTGTACTGGGGAACGGGTAATCCGACGCCGGTTTTGAATGGAAAGACGCGTCCGGGTGATGACAAGTGGACGTGCGCGATCGTGGCGCTGAACCCGGATACAGGCAAGCTGGCATGGGGCTTCCAGCCTTCGCCGCATGATACGCATGACTGGGACGCGGTAGAGATACCGGTGCTGGTGGATGGTACCTTTCACGGCAAGCAGCACAAGATGCTGATGCAGAGTTCGCGCAACGGCTATTTCTTTGTGCTGGATCGCGAAACTGGCAAGAGCCTGCTGACGACGCCGTTTGGTCCCGCGAACTGGGCTACCGGACTGGATGACAAGGGGCAGCCAATTCCTGATCAGAACAAGGAGCCGGCGCCGGATGGACGGCTGATCGCGCCGGATGAGGGTGGCGGGACCAACTACCGCTCGCCCAGCTTCGATGCGAAGACCGGGTTGTTTATCGTGGATGCTCATCCGAGCTACAGTCTGTATTTTGCCAAGCCAGCGGATGGCGCCTACGGGTGGGCCGGAGCGGATTACGGGCTGTGGGGCAAGGGCGTAATCGAGGCCATCGATTATCAGACGGGAAAGATCCGATGGAGCCATGAGGTCGGGCAGGGAGGCTCGGGTGCCGGCGTGATGACGACGGATGCGGGTCTGGTATTTACCGGCGACGCCCATGGCAACATGCTGGTGCTGGCGACCAATGACGGCAAGACGCTGTGGCACGTCGGGACCGGGGCGGCAATGGCAACTTCTCCGATTACGTACATGCTGGACGGGCGGCAGTACGTGGTGACCAGCAGCGGTGGCGTGATGTTTGCCTGGGCGCTGCCGGAGCCGGCCGGGCCGACGGGCGTGGGCAAAATGTCCGTCGCGAAGGCTGCAGGTGTGCAGGGTGGTGGGTCATCCAAGGGCGGTTCGGCCAAAACTGTGGCAGTAGTGAAGCAGCAGTAGTGCCAGGCCAGCCGGATGACCGCATTGCTGTTGAAGAGGGGTCTTGACGCATGAGTATGAAGAAGCGCAGCGGATGGAAGCAGATTTGTGCTGTTTCAGTGCTGGTAGCGGGAGCGGCCCTCGGGCATGCGCAGAGCGGCGCCGACCTGGCGACCCTGCAGAACCCGGGTGCTGATAGCTGGCCGGGGTATCACGGGGATTATTCCGGTAAACGGCATAGTCCGCTGACACAGATCAACCAGCACAACGTGCAAAATCTGACACTGGCCTGGGCGTTCCAGTCCAACCAGTCAGCGACGATCAAGTCATCGCCCCTGGTGGTGGATGGCGTGATGTATTTCACGGTGCCGGACAATATCTGGGCAGTTGATGCGCGATCGGGACACATGCTGTGGCATTTCAACAAGCCCTCGACGAAGGGGCTGCACATTGGTCAGCGCGGCGTGGGTATGTACAAGGGCTACCTGTACTTCCTGACGCCGGATGACCACCTGATCTCGCTGAATGCGAAGGACGGGACGGTGCGCTGGAATGTGGAGGTGGCCGATGTAGACAAGGGCTACTGGACGACCATGGCGCCGTTGATCATCAAGAATCACGTGATCATCGGGGTTTCGGGCGATTTCGACAACCTGACCGGCTACCTGCGTTCCGTGGACGTGGAGACCGGGGCCACGCAATGGCAGTGGAATAGTACGTCGCCGGCCGGCACACCCAATGCGACAACGGGTGGCATGACATGGATGACCGGCACATACGATCCGGGCCTGAACCTGTTGTACTGGGGAACGGGCAATCCGACACCAGTGTTGAACGGAAAAACGCGTCCGGGCGACGACACGTGGACGTGCGCGATCGTAGCGCTCAATCCGGATACGGGCGAACTGGCATGGGGCTTCCAGCCGTCGCCACACGACACGCATGACTGGGATGCGGTTGAGACGCCGGTCCTGGTCGATGGTACGTTCCATGGCCGGCCGCGCAAGATGCTGATGCAGAGCTCGCGCAACGGGTACTTCTTCGTACTCGACCGGGAGACTGGCAAGAGCCTGCTGACGACGCCGTTTGGACCCACCAACTGGGCGACAGGGGTGGATGAAAAGGGGCAGCCGAAGTCGGATCCGAAGAAAGAACCGGCACCGGATGGACGGCTGATTGCGCCGGATGAAGGGGGTATGACCAACTACCGTTCACCCAGTTTCGACGCGAAATCCGGTTTGTTTATCGTGGATGCACACCCCAGCTGGAGCCTTTACTTCGCCAAGGCTTCCGATGGCGCGTACGGCTGGGCGGGAGCGGACTACGGACTCTGGGGCAAGGGTGTGATCGAAGCAATCGACTACCAGACGGGCAAGATTCGCTGGAGCCATGAGGTGGGCGAGGGTGGGTCGGGTGCCGGCGTGATGACGACCGATGCTGGGCTCGCGTTCACGGGCGACGCGTACGGGAACATGCTGGCGCTGGCGACGAATGATGGCAAAACACTGTGGCATACCGGGACCGGGGCGCCAATGGCGACTTCGCCAATTACCTACATGTTGGATGGGCGACAGTACGTGGTCACCAGCAGCGGTGGGGTGGTCTTTGCCTGGGCGCTGCCCGAGCCCGCCATAGGTGTGGGCAAGATGTCGCTGGCCTCGGTGAAGAAGCCGATGGGGCAGAAGGGCCTGAAGGCGGGCCAGTAGTGAGCGGAGGAGCCGGGCAGGAGCCTGCGGCTCTTTGACGGCCTTCAAACCCAGCACTCCAGGCCGTCGGCCTTCCCTGAACTGAAAAGCCTCCGGTTCAGCGAGGCGAGAGGCAAGACCCTCCGTACTGCCTGCTCCAGGTAGACCGCCTAATTGAGTAAATTTGATGCCTCCGTGCTAGGTGGAGACATGGCTGGCTGCATCCTTCCGCTGCTTTCTGCATCAGATAGATTGACAATAAGTCACTCAACTGCAATGATGACAAACATAGCAGGGTGACGAACTCAGCGGGAGCGGCTTACAGACATGGCAAAGATTATTGGAATCGACCTGGGAACAACGAATTCAGTGGTGGCAGTGATGGAGGGCGGCGAGCCGAAGGTGATCGCCAACGAAGAAGGCGGCCGGACGACCCCTTCGATTGTGGCATTTACGAAGAGCGGTGAGCGGCTGGTCGGCCAGGTTGCGAAGCGCCAGGCGATTACGAATCCCGAGAATACGGTGTATTCGATCAAGCGCTTCATGGGCCGGCGCTCCAATGAAGTGAACGACGAGATGAAGATGGTGCCCTACAAGGTGAAGCCGCAGGGTGACCACATCGTCGTTGAGGCCCAGGGCAAGGACTATACCCCGCCCGAAGTGTCGGCGATGATCCTGCAGAAGTTGAAGAAGGCCGCCGAAGACTATCTTGGCACGACCGTATCCGAGGCAGTGATCACTGTTCCGGCGTACTTCAACGACGCGCAGCGGCAGGCGACCAAGGATGCCGGCAAGATCGCTGGCCTGGACGTGAAGCGCATCGTGAACGAGCCGACAGCGGCGGCGCTCGCGTACGGCCTGGACAAGAAGAAGGACGAGACGATCGCGGTCTATGACTTCGGCGGCGGCACATTTGACGTGTCAATCCTGGAAGTTGGCGAAGGCGTGATCGAGGTGAAGTCGACCAATGGTGATACGCACCTGGGCGGCGACAACCTCGACCAGCGCATCGTGGACTGGCTCATCGACGAGTTCAAGAAGGACGAGTCGCTGGATCTGCGGGCCAAGGGCAACGAGATGGCCTTGCAGCGCCTGAAGGATGCTGCGGAAAAGGCCAAGATCGAGTTGTCGACCACGGTCGAGACCGAGATCAACCTGCCGTTTATTACAGCCGATGCAACGGGTCCCAAGCACCTGGTGAAGAAGCTGACGCGGGCGAAGCTGGAGCAGCTGGTCGACGATCTGCTGCAACGCTCGATTGAGCCGTGTAAGAAGGCCCTGGCGGATGCCGGGATTGATGCGAGCAAGATCGACGAAGTGGTACTGGTCGGCGGTCAAACGCGTATGCCGAAGATCCAGGAGATTGTGAAGCAGTTGTTCGGCAAAGAGCCGCATCGGGGTGTGAACCCGGATGAGGTGGTTGCGATTGGCGCGGCGGTCCAGGCTGGTGTACTTGCCGGCGAAGTGAAGGATCTGCTGCTGCTGGATGTGACGCCGCTAACACTGGCGATCGAGACACTGGGCGGAGTGGCGACACCCATGATTCCGCGCAACACGACGATTCCGACGAAGAAGTCGGAGACCTTTTCGACGGCTGCGGATTCGCAGACCGAGGTTGAGGTGCATGTGCTGCAGGGCGAACGGCCGATGGCGTCGCAGAACCGGACGCTGGGCAAGTTCAAGCTGAGCGGCATTCCGATGGCGCCGCGTGGTGTCCCGCAGATTGAAGTGACATTCGATATCGATGCGAACGGCATTCTTAATGTAACGGCGAAGGATACGGCAACGAACAAGGACCAGAAGATCACCATCACCAGCTCGTCAGGCCTGAGCAAGGAAGAAGTGGACCGCATGGCGAAGGAAGCCGATGCGCATGCTTCGGAAGACAAGGCCAAGCGGGACGAGATCGAGGCGCGGAATGGTCTCGACAACATGGTCTACAACGTCGACAAGATGCTGAAGGAGAATGGCGACAAGGTCTCCGGCAGTGACAAGAGCGATGTAGAAACCGCGTTGGCTGATGCCAAGAAGACGCTCGAAGGCACGCCGACTGCAGAGGCGATGAATGCTTCGCGCGACAAGCTGACAGCGGCTTCGCACAAACTGGCCGAGGCAATGTACAAGGCCGGAGCGGCGCAGGGCGCGGCAGGTGTCCCGCCGACGGATGGTCCGGAGGCAGCAGGCGGTACTACGGCAAACGGCAAGGCGGACGAAGGCGTGATTGATGCCGAGTACGTCGACGTCGACGAAAAGAAATAAAGCAGTCAGTCTTCTCTCGAAGGGCGCCTGCATTATTGGGCGCCCTTCGTGTATCTGGCTAACAAGGTTTGAACCACGCCGGAGTCAAAGATGAAGATTCAGGGTCTAAGTGGTAGAGGGATGGAGGAGGGCGTCATGCAGGAAACAATTTGGATGGCAGAACAGTTCCGGGCGGGACAGGTATTGAATAAGATCACGTTCGATTCAAAGGAAGAAGCAGAACAGTTTGCTCGGAAGATGGGATCGCTCGAGCCAGACATTTTCTGGAAGATCGAAGCCATTCCCGTAAAACTGGTCTGGAACTAGTACTGGCCGTGCGGGCGTAGGCGCTTTTGGCGCTTATGCTCCCGGTACTAGACGTACGGGCGGGCGCTTATGCTCCCGTTATTCGCATGGTTTCCGTTTTGTTCAGGGCTTGGT
The DNA here is from genome assembly GCA_964658265.1 of uncultured Acetobacteraceae bacterium. GTDB lineage: Bacteria > Acidobacteriota > Terriglobia > Terriglobales > Acidobacteriaceae. Next base: position 14,637 of record CAZZYN010000044.1, read on the forward strand.
GCGGGAAGGTTTAGATCGCTGGTTTGATGAGTGGTGGAGGGTTCTGGATTGCCTGAAGGGAATGAGGTTCATCGGTATGCCGAGCTGCATGCGCGGGCATTTGCAGGGAAGCAGGTGCATGTGGATTCACCGACGGGCCAGTTTGCGGATGCAGTGATGCTGGATGGCGGCAGGCTGAAGGCAGTTGAGGCATATGGCAAGCATCTCGGCTACGTATTCGGCAAAGACCTGACGCTGCACGTACACCTGGGGCGGTTTGGCGACTTTACCGAGGGCCATATGCCGCTTCGACCGGTGAAAGGCGCACTGCGGCTGCGGATCTGGACGGCGAAAGAGTGGCTGGAACTGCGGGGGCCCACGGATTGTTCGGTGTATTCGGATGAGAAGTGGGCAACGCTGCTGGCTCGGCTGGGCCCGGATCCGTTGCGAAAGGGTAGCAATCCTGCCCAGGCGATTGAAGTGATGCGGCAGCGGAAAACCCCGATCGGGGCGTTGCTGATGGATCAGTCGATCGTTGCAGGGATTGGAAATATTTATCGGGCGGAGTTGTTGTACCGGGCGCGGATCAGTCCGCACCGGCCGGGAAACCAGGTGGATGTGAAAGCGCTGCGGGGCATCTGGAAGGACGCGGTAAAGCTGATGCCGGATGGGATGGTGGATCGCAGGATAGTGACCACCAGGCCGAAGGATCGGCCGCACCCACGGGGAAAGGCAGAGCGAGGCGAGGTGCACTATGTCTATCACCGCACTGGCAAACCCTGCTGGATCTGTGGAACGAAGATCGAGCGTGGGGAGATGGCCGGGCGGACGGCGTACTGGTGTCCGAAGTGCCAGGCAGATTAGTGCCGGATCGAGCGGGCAGCGGCAACTCCCAGAGATGAACCTGCCGTTACCGCCGATGGACACCTTACCAACGCGAATCGGAATGCGGCTGATCTTCTGAAGGAAATCTCGAAGACGGACCCTAGAATACAGGCAGCGTCGACTGCCAGGACGCTGAGCGAGCATGGCGACACAGACAAAAGACTATTACGGAACACTGGGTGTAAAGAAGACGGCGACGCAGGACGAGATCCGCAAAGCGTTTCGCAAACTCGCGCGTAAATATCATCCCGACGTTAATCCGAATGACAAGAAGGCTGAGGAGAAGTTCAAAACAATCTCCGAGGCCAATGATGTTTTGAGCGACGAAAAAAAGCGGAAGATCTTTGACCAGTTCGGTTTCTACTCGGATCAGATCGACCCGGCGCAGGCCGAAGCAGCAGCGCGGGGCGGCTACGGAGGGTATACGCCAGGTGGTGGGACTGCGGGTGGCCGTGGCCCGCAGGGAGTGCCATTCGATTTTGGCGGCTTCGATTTTTCGGACTTTGCCGAACAGCAGAAGCGTGGCGGCGCGCCTGGTTCAGGACCGGGTTCGGCGGGATGGGGCGGCTTTCGCGACATATTTTCGGGGATGTTTTCGCAGGGCGGCGGCAAGGCGCAGCAGGGCGCACAGCCGGGAACCGACCTTGAATACCAGGTCGCGGTTGATTTCTGGGCGGCGATCCAGGGCGGTACCACGCGTTTGCAGATCACGCACCAGGAGGTCTGCCCGACCTGCCGCGGCCGGGCGTCGTCCGGTGGCGTGATGGCCTGCACGGAATGTCATGGTTCCGGCCAGGTGACACAGATGGGCGGGCGGATGAAGTTCAATATTCAATGTCCGCGCTGCGGCGGTTCGGGCAAGATGCAGGACGTATGCCCGACCTGTCATGGGGAAGGCACATTGACCAAGCCGGAGACAGTGGAAGTCCGCATCAAGGCGGGGACGCGCGACGGGCAGCGGATCCGGCTGGCGGGCAAGGGCAATGCCGGAACCGGCGGCGGGGCAGCCGGGGACTTGTACCTGATTGTGAAGATCGGAACCCACCCGGTGTTTACACGAGTTGCGGATGACATCCAGGTAACTGTACCAGTAACAGTGGCAGAAGCAGCACTTGGATCGAAGATCGAAGTACCGACCATTGACGGGCGTGCCCAGTTGCGGATTCCGCCGGGAACGCAGAGCGGCCAGAAGCTGCGCATGCGGGAGAAGGGCGTGCCCTCGGCTGCGAAGGAGGGTGTGCGCGGCGACGAAATTGTGACGGTCGAGATCGTGGTGCCGCAATTGAAGGACGAGCGCTCGAAGGAGATTCTTCGCGAGCTGGCCAAGTTGAATCCGGAAGATCCGCGCGAGGACATGTGGGCGAGCGTCTAGCTGCCGCTGGCTCAACCGAGGGTGAGCTGGACGCCCAGGCTCTGCTGAAGGCGATGATGCCGGAAGCGAAGGCGGGACTGGAAGCCGAGGGCGGTTTCAAGCCGCTGGCCGCTGTGGTTCGGCAGGATGGAAGTGTGCAGCGGGTGGGTCCGGTAAAGGGCTCTGGCGAAGAACGACCGACCGGGGAAGTAGTAGCTGTGTTGCGTGAGGCTCTGCGCAGTGAGGTTTCGGCGGGTGGGGCAAGAACGACGGCGCTGGCAGCGGATGTGCGGATCTGGCGCAGGCAAGACGGGGATGAGGCATCGAACGCAGTTTCCGTACACGTGGAGCACCAGGATGGGTATTGCGTCGACCTGCTGATTCCGTACAAAGTACGGAAAGGGATGATCAGCCGTTTGCGGAAGAAGCCACAGGTAATCTTTCGAACAATGATTGCCCAGGAGAGTAATCCGGTGACGTTCAATCAGGCTGCGATGACAGGAACGAGCGGGCAGACGGAGCGGACGGCGTGGTGACCAAGCGCAAGTCGAAGGGTGCGTACATGATCTCGGCTGTGGCAGAGATGTACGAGATTCATCCGCAAACTTTGCGCCTGTACGAGCGGGAAGGATTGCTAAAGCCCTCGCGGACGGAGGGCAATACGCGCATGTACACGGATGAAGACCTTGAGCGGCTGGAGTTCATTTTGAACCTGGCCCGGGATCTGGGTGTGAATATGGCAGGCATCGCGATCATCCTGCAGATGCGCGAGCGGATGGAAGAGATGAACCACCAGATGCAGAACTTCGTTGATTATGTCCGGACGGAGATGGTTTCGCGGATGCAGCAGGGATTTTCGTCGATGCCTGGCAGCGAATCTGCAATGGTGCCGCTACGGAAGGCTGTGCTGGTGCACGAGAAGACAATACGCACAGTGCGCAAGGGTAACTGAAGTTCTGTGGCGGCCTGTTACGTTCGGCCAAGCATGAAGCAAAAGACGGGGACAGAACGTCCTGAGTAGTAAGCTGGAGTAGGCAGTTTCTGCACATGCACATACCTCAAGACGTGATTCTCGGCCTGGGATTTTTCGGGCTTCTGACCTCCACGGTGTATAGCTGCTTGGTGGCGACGGGTGTTCACCGTTTTCGCCGCGGAACAGTGTGTGGCTGCTCGGCTGCGGGCCGGGCAGGCGGCGCCACCTGCAGCGTGATGCCGGGCGTGAGTGTACTGAAGCCTCTGCATGGCTCCGAGCCGGGCCTCGAAGAACATATTGAAAGCTTTTTTCGACAGGAATACGTTGACTACGAGCTGCTGTTCTGCGCGAGGACTTCGCAGGATGCAGGCCTGGCCGCGGCGAGAAGAGTAGCAGCACGCTATCCACACGTACCGGTCAGTTTTCTTACGAGTGGCGAACCGCCGTATGCCAATGCCAAGATTGCTTCGCTTGCGGTGATGGGCAAGGCGGCACGGCATGAGCTGCTGGTGATCAGCGACAGTGATGTGCGGGTGGAGCCGGACTATCTTCGCGAGGTGGTGAAGCCCTTTGCCGATCCGCTGGTCGGGGCAGTGACCTGCCTGTATCGCGGGACGGTACCGGAGGCGGGCAACGGTTCCCGGCTTTGGGCGCAGCTGGAAGGTGTCGGCATGTCGATTGAGATGACCTCCGGCGTGCTGGTTGCGAATGTCGTCGAGGGTATGCAGTTCCTGCTGGGACCGACGATGGCGATGCGCCGGGAGTGCGTGGAAGAGATCGGCGGATTTGCTTCACTGGGCGAGTATTGCGCTGACGATTTTCTGCTGGGAAACCGCATTGCGGATCGCGGCTACGAAGTGGTGCTGTCGGATCACGTCATTGATCACGTAATCCTGAATGCAGGCTTTGCGGCGTCGATGAAGCACCAGGCCCGCTGGATGAAGTCAACACGCTTTTCGCGGCCGAAGGGGCATGCGGGAACAGCGTTGACCTTCAGTATGCCGTTCGGGCTGCTGGCCGGCGGAATGCTTGCTGCCATGGGTCATGAGTGGCTGGCTGGTGCTGCGCTGGGCTGGGCAATCCTGAACCGGATGCTGCTGGCGCTGCTGGTGGGTGCGAGCGTGGTCCAGGAAAGACACTTGTGGCGCACTGTGCTGCTGTATCCGCTCCGCGACCTGATGGGTTTTGGTTTCTGGGCGGCGAGTTATACCAGCAACCGCGTGCTGTGGCGGGGTGAAGTCTTCGAGTTATCGAGGGACGGATGGATGCGTCCGCTGCGGGCGTCGAAGCAGGCGGCGGCTTCGGAGAAGCGGCCGAGCGCAGTGTCTGTCCAGTTGTAAGCGACATTGGATTGAAGAAAAAGAGCGGAGGCTGATTGGCCTCCGCTTTTTTGATGCCGGACGAGAGTTTATTCCGTCGGGATAGCAGTGCCGCCAACGATCAGGTTGACCTTGGTGCGGTTGTTGATGGCGGTCATCAGGTTATAACCATCGGTGCCACTGCCGCGTGTAAGGAAAGGTGTCAGCGCGGCAACGGCAGACTTCGGTCCGTTATAGACCGAGGTCAGACCGGCTGTGCTCTCGTAAGCCAGCTGGTTGGCCGGGATGAGAGTGGGGCTGATGGCGCGACCGAGTGCGCGGTGCTCCGACTCGACGCCGAGGATGGAAGCAGCAATCTTGGCGAAGTAGGCGAAGTCAGATGGCTTGTAGGTGACACCGGCAAAGGTGAGGGACTTACCGGCACCGGCGAGCAGGGCGAACTGCTGAATCGCGGCCATGTAGGCACCGATGAAGGCAGTCTCGAGAGCCTCGAGCTGGTAGATGAAGTCGTTGAGATTTTCAAAGACGTTTGGCTTGAAGTAGAAGGTCTGGTAGGGATCCTTCGCTGCCGAAGAGATATTCAGAAGCGAGCGGAAGAGCATGCCGTGGAGGTATTCCTCGGTAAGTGCCGCGCGGATGTAGCCAACGTTCGAAGGCGAACCATTCGGCTTGACGTTGGTGGCAGTGCCGCCTGCGCCGGCGAGGTTGACATCCTGAATCACTGAACCGATGAGGACGTTGTAGTAGAAGGTGACGGCCAGATCTTCGGCTACGAGGGCCGCGGTAAAGATTTCTGCGGGCGTGTCGACGGCGGAGGTGGTGGCCGAAGCAGCAAACAGATTTGCGGGAGCCATGCCGAGAGCGGCGACGGCGGCGGTGGCGCCTCCTACATTACGAAGGAAAGAACGACGGTTGCTCGGCTGTACGGTGAGGTTAGAGATATCAGATGACTTCATGGATGAGTCCTCAATACATTGCGTACGCACCAGGTGCGCACGGTGAACAGCATGCCTACCGGCCTGGGGGGAACAGGTGACTAGAGAAAAAAACTACCGCACAGGGGGAGACCGGGGGAGGGCGTGAAGCAGAGCCTTGCGGCCCGGTGTACGTGCGTAAGTAGTACGCAGCTACACAGAGGAGTGGATGTGGGAATGCGCAAATAGTTGGATGGACGAAAGAGTTGACTTTGACTGCGCACACTGCAGTCGAAACTGGTAGTGCCTCAACTCTGCCGATTAGCGGGAGGAGTCAGGCTCCCACAGCTTGTAGCCGCCCAGAAATGCGTTGCCGTTCGCACCTACTTCAACATTTTCGGGCAATTTTTTCAGGAGCTTGGCGTTGCCGCCGCCGAGTGAGACGTAATCCACGACGAGCGCAGCAGACAAGCGCTGGATGACGTCGATGACATATTTCTGCCAGCGCTTTTTGCCGAGGCGTTCAAGACCTCGGCGGCCGACATAGTCTTCGTAGGTGCGGCCTTTGCGGTATGGGAGGTGCGCGAGCTCCATTGGCTGGACGATACCGTTGGCGCGCCCGCTGTTCTTCTGCTTTTCGATCACCAGAGCTGAGCCAAGGCCGGTGCCCACGCCGAGAAAGAGCATGCGGCCGCCTCGGTAGCAGCCAAGGGCCTGCATGGCGGCGTCGTTGATCATGCGGACGGGCTTGCCGAAGGCCTGCTGATAATCGAAGTCAGTCCAGCCCTGGCCGAGATTGTGAGGTTCAAGGGTTGGCTTGTTGTTATGGACTGGTCCGGGATAGCCGATGGAGATGCGGTCATATTTCCAGGCAGCCGTGGCATCCAGCACATGCCTGACCATCGCTTCGGCGGTCATACCAGGACCGGACGGCACCTTGATCGATTCGACCTGACCCTCTGCCAGCAGCTTGATATTGCTTCCGCCGATATCGATGACAAGCGTTTTCAAAGTCGCGACCTTTCCTGGCAAACCAGTTTCAGATTTCAGCTGTAAGACACGATAGCGTACTGTGGCGATGCCTGCAGCGTGGTTGAAAGTTCAGGTGCGAACGCGTGCTCATGGCCGGTCGCTGTAGAGCGCCTTGTCGGCGAGGTTCTGCAGGAGGATGGCGCGTGTGCCGAGAAGGCTGGCCACGTGGTCGCGGTCATCCCCGGTAACGATGAGGTAGTGGCGCGGACCATTGCCCCATGCGCGCAGCAGGTCGGCGTCTTCGATGAAGATGTGCGGAGCATCCGGATAGAAGGAACCCCAGATCATGGAAGAGGACCGGCCATGTACGAGCAGGGCCTGGCGGCGTGTATAGAAGATGACGGACGAAGCATTGGCCTGATCGCCATAAATGATGAGCTGCGCATCGCGACGGAGCGAGGGATCGATAGCAGCGTTGCCGGAGATGCGGTTGATGGTGTCGGCAAAGGGACGCGAGCCGAGCATGCCGCCGAAGCGGATGAGTGCCAGATGCGCGGCGATGAGGAAGACAGCCGCTGTCAATGCAACAGTGGTCGTTGCCTTAAGATGGTCCTCGCGCTGGCGGCAGCGCAATGCGAGCGCAGGCCCGACCAGAAAGGCAAGCGCAGCGAGGACGGCGGGGAGACGCAGGCCGGCGAAGGCGGGACCGGTGAGATCGAAGATGTGGGACATGGACAGGGAATAGCCGCCGACTCCGCGATGGGCGAGAACGGCTCCGACATCCGCGATGAAGGGGAGATGGCGCGAGCTCCACAGGCCTGCGGTAAGGGCCAGAGCAATGGCGATACCGATGCAGGCAAGCAGGACGTGGACGCCGATGAGGGACTCTCCATGGACAGAGAAGGTGCCGCGTTTGCGCAGCGCCGGGTCGGCGATGGTGGTGTTCTCTTCATAGCTCGCAACGACGGCGGTGGTGAGCATCAGGAGAGCGAACCAGGAGGGAAAGGTGTAGTACTCCTGGTTGGTGGAGATGGAGAAGAAGAGCAGGATGAATCCTGCGAAGAGGGCGAGCAGCCAGATGGTGCGCTTGCGGAACTCTTCGCGGGCGAGGGCGGGGAGCGCAGAGTGCTGGCGAAGGCCGGCGAACCATGTACCGCGGGTACGCCAGAGACGGGTGAGGACGAGCGGCAGATAGAGGCTCCAGGGAAAGAGCCAGGCGAGATGGCCGGCCCAGAAGACCCATGCGGCCTGCTTGTTGTAGTCATGCGGAAAGCGGTGGCCGAGGAAGCGCAGGACGTGCTCATTGATGAAATAGAAGTAGAAGAAGCCATGAACACCGGCTGCCGAAGGGATATTGCCGACAGGATGACCGTGATCCGGATTACGCAGTCCAGCCAGGATGTGCCAGGGAGCGGCAACGAGCAGGAAGAGGAGAATGCCTGAGAGAGGCCTGAGCTCTCGCCAGCGCCGCCAGTCGCCGGTCAGCAGCAGCCATGGGAGGACCGCGGCAAAAAAGAAGACGGGTGCGATGAGGCCCTTGGTGAGCATGGCGAGGGCAAGGGCGATCCAGGCGATGTAAATGCGTCGCGGCGTTTGATCTTCGAGTGAGGTGATGGTGCAGTAGAGGGCGAGTGCGAGCCAGAAGGTGAGGAGGATTTCCGGGATAAGGAAGCGGGTGTAAAGAAAGATGCCGATGGTGGTGAGGATGGAGAGGGCTGCGTAGAAGGCGGCGCGATCACCGAAGGCGCGGCGAGACCAGTGCCAGACCAGGATGGCGAGTGCAAGAACGCCGAGGGTAAGCGGCAGATGCGTCGAGAAGACGTTGAAGCCGAAGACGCGGTAGTCGAGTGAGATCAACCAATAGGGCAGCGGCGGCTTCTCGAGATAGCGGATGCCGTTGACATACATGGTGACGTAGTCGCCGGTGAGTGCCATGTGCTGCGCGGCCTGGGCGTGGGTCGCGTCAACATCGTCTTCGAGTGCAGGTGCGAAGAGGGCGGCGAAGTGTACTGCCAAATAGACGATGAGGAGCAGCAGCCATGCCCGTCGGGGATTTTGGTAGAGGGTCGGGCGTAGTGGCGGGGCGGCAGGAAAGTCATTTGGCATGGCAGTGCAGCAGGAGTTTCAGGATAACAGTCCCGGCAGCGCGCACTGGAGAGACTCGGCAATCGGCGGTCGGCTGTTATTCGCGGAGGAGTGCAAACAGGGCTTGCGGTTCCGCAAGGAAGGCGTCGTGGCCATGACTGGAGATGAGTTCGCGGTAGGTGCTGCGAACACCAGCGTTGAGCATCGCCTGGTGGAGGGCGTAAATGGTCGAGGAAGGGAAGAGCCAGTCCGACGAGATGCTGACCAGTGTGACTTCTGCCTGGATGCGGCTCCAGAAATTAGCCTCGACTGCAAAGGTCCGTGAAGGATCGAAGAGGTCCATGGCACGGGTGATGGCGAGATAAGAGCTGGCGTCGAAGCGGCGGATGAACTTTTCGCCCTGGTGATCGAGGTAGCCGTCAATGTCGAAGCGGCCCGCATCGGGATTGTCGAGGAAAGGGTTTTCGCCGCTGCGATCGGGCCGGCGATGGAAGCGTTCTTCGAAGAGCGCCACTGATTTATAGCTGCACACGGCAAGGGCGCGGGCAATCGCCAGCCCGCGTTCCGGCTGCTCGCCCGGCGCGTAGCTGCCGTTCATCCACGCGGGATCGAGACGGATCGCCTGCCGCTGAAGGTGGTTGAGAGCCAGACCCATAGCGCCAAGCGGCGCGGCGCCGATGGCGATGGCACGCTGAAGACGAGTCGGATAGCGGAGCGCCCATTCGAGGACCTGCATCCCGCCGAGAGACGCACCGATCGCAAGCTGGAGTTGATCGATCCCCAGCGAATCGAGCAGCAGAGCCTGGGCCCGGACGATGTCTGCGATCTGGATAAGAGGGAAGGTGCTTCCGTAAGCCTCGCGAGTTGCCGGGTCGATGGACGCGGGCCCGGTGGAGCCATAGCAGGAGCCAAGTATGTTGATGCCGAGCACCGCCTGGTGGTCGAGATCGATGATGCCCGCGGCGCCTGACTGTTTGAAGATGGCTGGCCACCATTCCGCGACCTGCGCGGATCCGGAAAGTGCGTGGCAGACGAGCACGACGTTGCTGCGAGTGGCATTCAGCTTTCCATACAGAGCGAAGCGCAGCAAGGCGCTATGAAGGACGCCGCCGGCATCGAGCGGAAACTGCGCAGGAAGAGCGAAGTCGTCTTCCTGCGCGGGTTTGAGCGGAGCGGTGGTCAAACGAGATAGCTCATGCTGCGTTTAATGCGCAACCAGGTCCCGCATGCTGGTGCTGGTAGCCGTCTCGATGGCCTGGCCGAGGTCGGCGAGAATGTCGCGCAGATCTTCAATTCCGACAGAGAGGCGGACAAGTTCGGGAGTGACGCCGGTGGATTGCTGCTCCTCGAGGGTGAGCTGGGAGTGAGTGGTGGAAGCCGGATGAATGACCAGGGACTTGGCGTCGCCGATGTTCGCGAGAAGCGAGAAGAGCTTAAGTGAATTCATGAAGCGCTTACCGGATTCGTAGCCTCCCTTGATGCCGAAGGTGACGAGGCCTGACTGACCATTTGGGAGATACTTCCTGGCCCTTTCGGCGTAGCGACTGGAAGCGAGGCCGGGATAGTTGACCCAGTCGACGCCCGGATGCTGCTCCAGGAACCTGGCAACACCGAGGGCGTTGGCGGAGTGGCGCTCCATGCGGAGATGAAGAGTCTCGACCCCCTGCAGAAAGAGGAACGCATTGAAGGGTGAGAGGGCTGCGCCGGTATCGCGCAGGCCCTGAACGCGGGCCTTGAGGATGAAGGCAAGCGGGCCGAAGGCGTCAGTGTAGGAGAGGCCATGGTAGGACGGATCGGGGGTGGAGAAATCCGGGAAGCGGCCAGAGGCTTTCCAGTCGAATTTTCCTGCATCGACGATGATGCCGCCGATGGAGGTGCCATGGCCGCCGATGTACTTCGTCGCGGATTCAACAACGATATCGGCGCCCCACTCGATAGGCCGCGTGAGGGCCGGACTGACACTGGTGTTATCGATGATGAGCGGCAGGCCATGTTCATGGGCGATGGAGGCGAGGGTTTCAATGTCAGCGATATCGAGCTTGGGATTGCCGAGTGTCTCGGTGTAAATGGCTTTCGTCTTGCTGTTGATCGCGGCGCGGACGGCGGCAAAGTCGTCGGCATCGGCGAAGCGGACGTGGATTCCGTATTTCGGCAGCGTGTAGTGAAAGAGATTGTAGGTGCCACCGTAGAGAGAAGTGGTGGAGACGATCTCGTCACCATGACTGGCGAGGTTAGTGATGGCCAGTGTTTCGGCTGCCTGACCGCTGGCCAGCGCGAGCGCCGCGGCCCCGCCTTCGAGTGCTGCGATGCGCTTCTCAAAGACATCGGTCGTCGGATTCATGATGCGGGTATAGATGTTTCCGAACTCCTGCAGACCGAAGAGCCGGGCAGCATGGTCGGCATCCTGAAAGACGAACGAGGTGGTCTGGTAGATCGGTACGGCGCGCGCATTGGTCGTGGGATCAGGAACCTGGCCGCCATGAACCGCGATGGTAGCGAGATGTTGCTTGGGGTCGTCGGACATAGACAGGACTCCTCAGGAATGTAGTTGGTGCGAAAAGCAAAATGCCCGGGGCATCGTGGATGGGCCCGGGCGGTAGCGTGAGGGAAGACTGTTTACCTGTTGCCTGGGCGGCCTTCCATTGCCACACGCCTGACCGGGCATAGAGAACACGCGGTGACCCGAGTCTGCGCCAGCGTGGAGGGATGCGACATGCGAGCCAGTATTCATGATTGCGAAGGACAAAGCAAACACTTCTTCGACTGCCGGGCAACAGAAGACGCCTTCCGCGTTCATGATCCCTTCACTCGATGTTCAAGCTTTCTTCACAAAATCTTAAGCCTGTCCTCAGTGAGGGGTCAGCACCATGGAGGGAGGGCGCACGGGTGCTTTGTTGGCGGGCAAAGCCGGGAACGTCGAGTCTACGCAAGCCACAAAGAAAGCGAACAAGCATGTCGAAGAGCTATACAAGGCAGTTAGTGATGGCAGGATGTATGACGGCATGGATGGTGCCGGGTGTCTTCTCCACGGGTGTTCTGCATGCACAGAGTCAGACGGGCAGTATCGACGGAACGGTGCAGGATTCAGCTGGATCGATCCTGGTAAGCGCGAAGATCACACTGATGCCGACGGGCAAGCAGGTGGTGTCCGATGATCATGGCGAGTTCCGGATTACAAACCTGCCGGCGGGCAGTTACACACTGACCGCTTCGTATGTCGGGTTTTCAACTTTTACAGGCACGGTGAAGGTGGTTGCGGGTCAGCCGGTGACGTTGAATCCAACCCTGGTGGTGGGATCGGCTGCAGACACGGTGATGGTGACGGCGGAGCGGCTGCAGGGCGAGGCAGAGGCGATCAATATCGAGCGGATGTCTGCCGATATTGTGCAGGTGCTGCCGGAGACCGTGATCACGAGTCTGCCGAATACAAATATTGCGGACGCTGTAGGGCGTCTGCCCAGTGTGTCGCTGGAGCGGGACGAGGGTGAAGGCAAGTATGTACAGATACGCGGAACAGAGCCGCGGCTGAGTAATGTAACGATCAATGGAGTGAATGTGCCGGCGCCGGAAGTAACGGTCCGCAATATCAAGCTGGATGCAGTGCCGTCGGATATTGTGGAGCGGATCGAGGTATATAAGACGCTGTCTCCGGATCAGGACGCGGATGGCATTGGCGGTACAGTGAACCTGGTTACCAAGAGTGCGATTGAAAAACCGACTTATATTCTGAGTGGCACGGCCGGATATAACCCGCTGCAGAATGGCTTCTGGCGAGGCGGATTCGACGGAACGTTTGGCCAGCGGTTCGGCGTGAATAAGAAGTTTGGATTTCTACTGGGTGGGACATGGGATCGGACGAATCGCGGCATCGATGATCTGGAGCCATCGCAGGCTATCGATACATCGACAGGGAAAGCGATTGCCTACACTTCTACGGCTGATTTGCGATCCTACGATTATTATCGGACGCGCTACGGGTTTGACACAGGTATCGACTACAAGTTCAACCACGCGACGACTGCGTATGTGAAGGGCCTGTATGCCGACTTTCATGATTATGGTGACACGCGTATTTACACGCCAACCGTCGGGGCACTGACGGGAGTAAGTGGTAAGACCCTGTCGTTCGACAATACGGGCAGTTATGCGTATCGGCATTACGTTCGCCGGCCGGATCAGCAGGTTTTCAGTGTATTGACGGGGGTTCGGCAGGATTTCGGATCGAATGTATTTGTTTATGAGTTGGCCGGTTCGCGCGGACACAATATCGGCGGGCAGGATTTCCCGAGCACGAACTTCAATGGTGCAACAAATGTGCCGTTCAACCTGGATCTGAGTAATCCGCTGCGACCGAAGTTCAATGCTGCTGATGGCTCAAGCCTGTTCGATGCGACGCAGTATGCAGTGGCGAGTACGCAGTACACCTACTACCATGCGACGCAGGTGAACTACCAGGGGGATGCATCGTTCGCGCACAGCTTTACGCTGGCGACCCATCCGAATACGATCTCGATCGGAATCAAGATCAGGAACTCGGCGTCAACACAGAACGAGAATGACCAGCTTTATAACGCCGGGCCAACGACTCCGTTCATGCTGACGGATGTGCTCGGTACTTATACCAATCCTACGTATTACAACAAGTCATTCGCAGTGAACGGACTGGCTTACGGACCAACCTCGGACTACAACAAGATCAAAAAAGTACAGGCGGCTAATATCGGAGCGTTTGTGCTGGATGGTCCGGGAAGTATCACAAAGTCGCAGAGGGCGTTCTTCAACGCCAATGAGCGAATCTCCGCTGGGTATGTCCAGGATGTAATTTTCATCCGCAATCTCAGGCTGCTGGGCGGTGTGCGTTTCGAGGGTACGGGCACACACTTCCTGACCAACCAGCTGACTGCCAACGTGGATGCAAACGGGAACACGCTGAATCCGACGATCACGCCGACCCGGCAGGATACCGGCTATATCAACGTGCTGCCGAGTGTCCAGATGCAGTATCAACTGCAGAAGGATACGAACCTGCGGGCGAGTTATGGCCGAGGCCTGTCGCGGCCGAATATTGGGGACCTGGTACCGACGACGACGATCGATCCGAACAGCAGCCCTAAAAGCATTTCTATCGGCAATCCTAATCTGCAGCCGACCAAGGCCAATAACTACGATGTGCTGATCGAACATTATTTTCAGCCGCTGGGGATATTGCAGGCGGGGTATTTCTACAAGCAGCTATCAGATCCTATCTTTCCTACGACGTTTGCGACGACACTGGCGCAATATCCCGGCGTCCCGTTCCAGCAGAACCAGTCGATCAACGGACCCAGCGCGCATATCCAGGGCATCGAGATGCAGTATGAACAGCGATGGTCGTTTCTGCCGGGCCTGCTGAGCGGGATCGGGGTGTCTGCCAATTACAGTTACACGACTTCGCAGCTGACTTTTCCATCCGGCTTCAATGCGGCGACCCTGGGCGGACAAGGACGGACGGACAAGCCGCACTTACAACGCCAGGCACCGAACAACTATAACTTCGACCTGACGTATGACAAGGGCCGTTTCTCATCGCGATTTGCGATCAGTCACAATGACGCAAATATTTATGCTTACCAGTGGAACCCGGGGACGGGGCCGATCAGTGACCCGGTACTGGGGTTGAAGGGACCGACTGGCGACAACTACCTCTATGCGCATACGCAGTTTGACGTCCAGGGGAACTATCGAATGTTCAAGGGGATACAGGCAGTAGTTTCGGGCTTGAACCTGAGCAACGAAGTCTTCGGCTTCTACAATGGCAGTGAGCAGTACCCGGTGCAGCGCGAATATTACCGGCCGACACTTTCCTTCGGACTACGCTGGGTATCGGGCGCGGAACAGTAGCAGTCAGCAACAGGCAGACGGGCATACACTGGAAGACCAAATGCGAGTCTCCTGGTGTATGTCCGTTTTTCTGTGTGGCCTGATGACTGTGTCCGGGCTGTCGCTTCCATTGCGTGCCGCTGTCTCGCCCAGCAAGGTGATCTTCGATACGGATATCGGTGATGACATCGATGATGCCTATGCACTGGCATTGCTGCTGCAAAGTCCCGAAGTGACGGTCATGGGAGTAACTACGGCATTTGGTGATACACAACTGCGGGCGCGGCTGGTAACGCGGCTGCTGAAGGAAACCGGTCATGCTGCGGTACCTGTGCTGGCCGGGCCAAAGACGCCGCCGAAGACACAATTCAGTCAACGGCAATGGGCGGAGGGCGCGCCGGAGAAGACCTATCCGGATGCTATTGCGTTCATGGCGGAGACGATCCGGAAGAACCCTGGACAAGTGACACTGATCTCCGTTGCACCGTTTACGAACGTAGGCGCGCTGATCAAGAAGGATCCGGCAGTCTTTCGCAAATTGAAGCGCGTGGTGATTATGGGCGGCTCGATCAATCGCGGCTATAGCGGCGGCGTTCCGGATGCAGAGTGGAATGTGCAGTGTGATATTCCGGCGGCGCAAGCACTGTTCCGCTCGGGTGTGCCGCTGTACGTGATGCCGCTCGATTCGACGATGGTATCGCTCGAGCTGATGCAGCGGGATGCGATCGCGCATCACGGGACGCCGATGACGAAGGCGTTGACTGAACTCACGGAAGAGTGGGCAAATGCGACGCAAAGGGATAAACCGATCCTGTTCGACATGGTTGCTGCCGCGTATGCGCTTCAGCCGGAGTTATGCCCGATGACGCCGATGAGACTGCAGGTGGATGACAAGGGATTTACGCGCAAGGAAGAGGGTGCGCCGAATGCGCAGGCCTGCCTGTCGTCTGATGCGGAAGCTATTTTTACTTTCGCGCTGCCGCGGCTGCTGCATCGGTAGTAGGAGGCCGGTTGCTCTCGACAAGACTCTTCATGGCCAGGCTTTCCGGAGTGTTGAGAGCTGCGAGACCCTGCAGGACGGCTGTCCGGTCACGCTCATTGCGATTCTGGCTGACTTTCCATTTGCCTTCGATACGCCGGATCGGCAGCTCCAGTCCGACGATGGCGCGCATTTGCGAAGCAATGTAGCCGGCAGGTGCGTCTGTGAGCTTCCAGCCATTCTGGAAAGCAGACTCGTGCTGGTTGGTCAGGCTTTCGAGGTGAGCGTGCAGCTGCTCGTCACTCATCACGCGCAGCGGACCGTAAGCATGCACAACAACGTAATTCCAGGTCGGCACTTCGGCACCGGTCGTGGCTGCCTCCGGATACCAGCTGGCGGAAATGTAGTGGTGATCGCCGGCGAAGATGGCGAGCGCGTCAATGGTGGGGCTTCGATTGCGCCACTGCGAATTGCCGCGGGCAACGTGACACTTGAGGATGCCGAACTCTGAGCCGTCCTGCTCGAAGGTCATGGGCAGGTGCGAGGCAAGGATTCCTTCTCCATCCACTGTGACGAGGGTGGCAAATGAGTGCGCGCGCATGAGGTCCTGCAGCACGGGGAGACGCTTTTCTTCATTGGCGCGCGGGATGTACATGCCAGTCCTCCAAGGCTGAGCTTAGCGAGGTTGCGTCGCTGCGGCGAGAGGAAAGTTAAGGCACCGCGTTTTGCACGTTCTGGAGCTTCACCACGAGTGTGAAGAGTGTGTGAGTAGA
>CAZZYN010000045.1:0-24607 GCA_964658265.1 uncultured Acetobacteraceae bacterium
ACCACTCCGCGCGTCCCGGAAATCCACATTGGTACTTTCAGTTTCGGAAGTCACCACGTACAGCGTTGCATGCGGAAGAACAGTGGGGCAGATCAGGATGCCATGATTTGTGACGTTGGTTTCATAGCGGGGATGTATTGCAGCTGCCTTGATCGCATAAGCGTAGACCTTCGCAATGGAAGCCAGATCCGTGTTCATCTCCAATGGCAACGTAGAGAACAGGATCTTCCCTTTACCCAGCGTCACCTCCTGCCAGTTCTTACCGCCCTGCATCCTGTCGAGATCAAGTAGCGTAGTTGTCATGCCTGCGTACTGCAGCGGAATGTCTCCATCCGGTGTGTGCAGTACCTCATCGCGGAGTTGAAGAGGCTCAAGCGTTGCATCAATCCCTAGAGTGCGTAGGCGACCAGCAGGATGCAGGTGTTCATCCGCATCGAATGGACCAGAAGCAAGCAAAATGGCACCATCGCGGACTCGCTGTTCGATGGCATTCCACGCCTGGTTCGACAGCCCATACGGCGATGGAAGAATGATTAACTTCGGCGATCCGAGAGTGTCAGTCTGGAACTCGCCGACTGCATGAGCGTCCACACGGTTGTAGTAGTAAAGTGTGCGGACAGACGCTTGTTGAGCGGCAAGCGCCTGAGTGTTCATAGTGGACATCTGTAGAGACTGCGGGAGGATGATCGCGATCTCCGGAGGAGTCATTCCGGTGGCGTAGGACTCAGCTTCTTGTGCGAAAGTGCCCAAGCCGCGCATCATGCTCTGCCAGACTTTGGCAGAGCCGTCGCTGCGCTGCATACCGAAGTCGACTTCGCGGGCCCAGTCCCACTGCATGGCTCCTGATGAACCAGCAGCAAATCCCATCGCCAGTTTGCGTTCTTCTATGGCAGTTCCGGTCAACTCGTCATAGCGCCATTGCCCGTCGGGGTTCCATGCAGGCTGGTAGCCGGTTTCTCCGGTAATGTTCGGCATGCCCGGTCGTTTAGCTACGACCGAGTCCCACAGCAACGCGTCGTCTTGCCAGTACGTGTGATTTGTTGTGAACGATACGCCGGCAGTGGCATAGAACTGGTTCAGCACACGGTTTGTGACCCCACCTTCATCCTGACCAATATTGATGAGTTGCTCACTTCCGGTCTGGCGGATGGCGCTTATCAGGCCACGCACCCAGCCGCTGAACATATCCTGAGCAAACAGGTTGTAATCGACCGCACGGGTCAGTTGCTGATTACCATAACGCTCATAAACGAGGTCACTCTGATGTGGCAGCGGTATCGAGTGCCAGTCGCCAAGTTGCGACTCGGTTACACGCCATGCATCAGCAAGCGCCGACAGATGGCCATAGCGCTTTTCCAGCCAAGCGTGCCACATATTCATCTCAACAGGATCGCCATTCGGGATATTGCCGTGAAAGATGTTCCTGGGATTGGAAAAAGATGGCTCGTTGATCAGATCGTAGCTCAGCCATGGCACATGCCTGAAGCGCTCAACGACGGAAACGATGTACTGCTTCTCGGCGTTCACAGTAGCCGGATCAAGGTACGGGTTGGGTGGCGTGCCTGCTTCCGAATTGTCGTTGGAAGAGCGGCGAGCTTCGTTGACCCTGGGAGTGAAGGCGAAAAACGTGAAATTGACTGCGATGTTGTGGCGATGTGCTGCGCCAAGGAAGGCTTCGAGGTTACGCAGAAAACGCTCGTTGGCTGCGCCCGTGATCGGTTCAACAAATTTCGCCGGACTCATCCATACACCCGTCCGGACAAATGAGACCCTGTGTCTCTCCATATCCGCAAAGTCGCGCTCCCACACGGCTGCATTACGCGGACCAGAGAAATCCCAGCCATTTTCTTCCGTGGTGAAGTAATTGGTGCCAACAGGGAAAAACGGCTTATTACCCCACGCAAGGAAGTCTGCGTTGACATGGAGCGCCGCGCCACCCTCCAGTGCAGAAAGTTCTTCTACCTGGAAACCATTTTCGGCGTATTCCTGTGGCTTCTCGCTCCCTGCTGGAGTCCACGTCGCATCGATTGTGTACAAACCTGCCGGCCAGGATTTACGAAAGGGCGCCTTCGATTGATCGAGAAGATCAGCCGAAGCCAGGCGTGCATGATCGAGGACCTTCTCTCCTTGCCGCAATCGCAGGTCGATGGTGCCATCCACGCTTGCTGTATGCGCCTGCTTCAATCGCAGCGTGATCTCGGGCATTTCACCAGGGCGAATGGCGTTGTACTGTAGTTCCACCTGCATGCTGGTCGCGCCTGCCTGCGCGTACGCTGCGGCAGTTCGGATCAAGCTGATACCGTCGTTCGACAACCAATAGGCTTTGTCTCCGGAAAAAGGCAGCGCAACGATGCGACTTCCCGGCATGCTTGAGCCTGCCGGGTGATCGGCGACAATCACGGGTGCTGCGAGATGCGTGCCATCCTCTGCATCCATGTACCCCAGTCCCTCCAGCCGACCCTCCTGCGCGAAGATGCGAGTCGCCCTGACCTGGGTTGAAGGCAGAAATGTGTATCCCTGACGCCAGTGAAACGTGGAGCCTTCCGCTTCCGCAGGCACAGCATAGCTGTGACGGAAATCAATCGCCCTGCTGTAACTGTCCTGCGCAGCCTCGGTCACAAACTTGCCATCGTGACTGCCAAGCACTGGCACGCGCATCGGCTGGCCGCCCAACAACAACAGGTTGCCGCCCTCTTGCAGAAAGTGCTGGATACCGGGCCACGCGGCAGCGGGAAAGGCCGAGCCGTAAGGAAGCACCAGTAGTCGCGCACCCTTCAGCCCTGAGCCGCTCTTCAGTTCTTCCACGCCCGCGGAAACAGTCTGCGCCCCAAGCGCCGAGGTGATTGATTCCTGCGGGATGACTTCATTATCAATCGTTGGAAAGCCGGCCTGCTGGAAGACCACGATCTGCGCGTGGGCATGGCAGGAAATGAGAGCAGTTGCCAGCAGAAGGGCGCGGCATAAGTAACGCATGGAGGATCCTCGCACCAGTGAACGGACTTCGAGATCGGAGCTCGTCGGATGAATCGTATGGCGGGAAAAGAGAGCGAGACAGATATGGGGATCTGTCTCGCTAGGAGAAATTGAAGACCTTCGGCTAGAAGTACTGCTTCAGACCGATCTGGATCTGCCGTGAAGTGTTGGCGTAGCTGGTGATTTTGCCGAAGCTGGCGCCGTCGTTGACGTTGGCGTCGGGAGCACCACTGACCGGGTGATTGAGAGCGTTAAACATTTCTAGACGGAACTGGAAGTTGAAACGGCTGTCGGATCCCCAGCGATTATTTTTCACGGCGGAGAAGTCCAGGTTGCTGTAGGAAGGGACTCGAACATTCGCAAGAACGCGAGGTGCGTTGCCGATGGTATATGGAGCGGGTTTGGAGTATTGGGTGGTGTCGAACCAATGAGCGCGCGACTGGTTGGAGATCTTCGGGCTCTTGCCCGTCCATGCCGGACGCTGCCCGAAGGTGAAGATGGAAGATGTTGTGGTGCCGTTGTCTACGCTGGCGAGTACGACTGGTGTGCCAGCGGCATAGTTGACGATTCCATTCACCTGCCATCCGCCCAGGGCGAGATCGAGTGGTTTATTGATGCTGTTGCCGAACATTTTTCCACGGCCGAAGGGGAGTTCGTAGACGAGGCTGGAGGTGAGCTGGCGGGAGACATCGTAGGCAGACAGGCCACGTTCTGCGCGTGGATTGTACTGGTCTGCGTAGGTTTGGGCAGCGGGACCGAGGTAGTTGACGGAGGAGGCTGCATTGTCGATCGCCTTTCCGCCGGTGAACGCGATGGTAAACATCAGGCCCTGAGAGAACTCGCGATCGAGCCGCAGGGTGAAGGCGTGGTAGATGGAGTCCGCATCCGGCTTGCGGTAGCTGGAAACGCCGTTGTACTGCGGATAGCGGCGGAGCAGCTGGCCAAGCTGGATTGTTTTCTGGCTGAGAGGTGAGCCAAGCGTAGTGATGACGCCGTAGAACGGGTTCGGCACCTGGTTGAGAAGCTGCGAGCCCAACGCCAGATCGGCTGTCGGCAGTTGATCGAAGGGCACACCTGGATCGCCGTTGATGAGGAACAGACCGCGATTGCCAAGATAGGCTACCTCAGCCTTAAGGCGCGCGGGCAGCTGATACTGCATGCTGAGGTTCCACTGCATCGTGTAAGGATTGCGGACCTTGTCAAAGAATGATTGCTGCACGCCGTTGCCAAGATCAATGCCCTGGATGCAGGCAGCCGATGCGAGACACGCTGCGTTCTTTGCCTGCGGCACCTGGTAGCCCGACGGGAATGGATTGGAGAGATCTGCAATGGGAGCACTGTGCTGATTGTCAAAGCTGGGACTGAAGTTCGTCTGAGCGTTGAAGCCTTCAAGTCCGGGAGCTCCGGAAGTACCAGCCGCCTGCAGGGCAGAAGGCTGGAAGACCACACCGAAACCGCCGCGGAAGGCAAGCTTTGGAATACCACCGTACGCGAAGCCAAGGCGTGGACCGAAGTCTTTGGTCTGCGTGGCTACCTGGTGACGTCCATACTGCGAAGCGCTGGTGCCAACCAGGGACATGGCGCCCTTAAGGCTAGCGCAGGCGGGGCAGCTGACGCCGCTTGCCGGTGTGACGGCCCCAAGCGGTGAAGCTGCGTTCGGATTCCAGACGGAGAGCTGATTGTTTTGTTCCGTGCGTGGTAGCTCAAGATCGTAACGGAGGCCGAAGTTGAAGGTGAGATCGCGACTTGCCTTCCAGTCATCCTGACCGTAGAAGGCAAGGTACTGTGATGTCTGTACGGCGTGAGGATCGTTGGTGATGTCACCGCTTGAGGGCAGTCCAAGCAGGAAGGAGGCGAAGGCGTTGCCACCAGACGTGCTGTCCTGCGGGTTCATGCGGGTCCAGCTCTCGTCCACGCTGAAGGTGCCGGCAGGATAGGTGTACTGGTAGAAGTCGAGCTTGAGTATGCGGTATTCGCCGCCGACCTTGATAGTGTGGCCACCAAGGATTTTTACAATGCTGCCATTCACATCATGTGCGAGTGGATTCTCCTGCAGTGGCACGTAGCCGAGGGTACCAATGTCTTCATAGCCGCCGGAGAAGCTGAAGTGCGGGAAGACCAAAGCGTTTTGCGAAGCCTGCTGGTTGATCGTTGAGGGAAGTCCGAGAGTCGTAGGGTCGAAACCCTGGCTGGAAGCCTTCCTTACTGAAGTTGACTTGGAGAAACCATAGCGGAACTCGCCAAGTAGCTTTGGATTGAACGTGACAGTGTTGTCAAAGGAGAGACTGTACGCGGTACCGGTAGAAGGGCCGTTGTAGCCGCCCGGCGAGGCGACATTGCCGAAGTCATTTAGGTAGGTGTTGGAGCCGGATGAGTGAGAGAAGCGCAAAAACGAGCGCCACTTGGATGAGAATTGTTGATCGACGCGGGTATCAAAGTGATAGTAGTTGTTCGTATTGATGCCCGTAGTGGTGTGGTAGGCAGCTTCTGTCGCACTGCCTGGCGTGGGATAGTAGCTGAGAATTTTCTGAGCAATTAGCGAAGCCGGCGTGTTGAGGCGCCCTGCGGGAATGATGTTGTTCGGAAACTGGTCTCGGATATAGGCACCAGTACTACTGCTTGGATCTGGACGTACAGTCAACGGATCGTAGATCTTCACCGAGGAAGCTGAGAAGTCACCTTTGAGCCAGTTCGCAGCGGGTAGAAGGAACTGTTCGGACTGGGCTGAGGACTGACGGGACGATTCGAAATCAACGAAGAAGAAGGTTTTATCGCGACGGATCGGACCGCCGAGCGTTCCGCCTGTCTGGTAGCGATGCGCATCCGGCTTGGTGGAACCTTTCGAGGCGCCGAAAGGCAACGCAGCAAGGCCATTTGTCTCGAGGAACTCAAAAACACCGCCGTGAAAGCTGTTGGTGCCGCCCTTGGTGGTGAGGCTGACGATCCCTCCGGAGAAGCGACCGTACTCTGCCTGCAATACGCTGCTTTGAACGTTCACTTCCTGGACAGAGTCAACGACCGGGTTGTAGGCGCTGAGGTTATTACCGACGTTATTTTCCGGCAGGATGTTGGTCATGCCGTCGATGAGCTGCTCGTTGTTGCCATTACGCGATCCTCCGATGTGCGGCGTCGAGGCGCTGCCAACGTTGCTGACCGCGGGCGCGAGGAAGGCGAAGTCAAACGGATTGCGGCCATTGTCTGGAAGGTCCAGGATCTGACGGGTGGAGATGGTGTCGCTAAGGTTGGAGGTCTCCGTATCAAGCTGCTGCGTGTCGGCAGTAACTTGCACGGTGTCAGAAACCTGACCTACCGAGAGTGAGAAGTCGACTGTGTTAGTCGAGGCGATCTCTACGTGCACACCAGTTTGCGAGGCTGGCCGAAAGCCGGTGCCGACTGCCTTGACAACGTATGTACCTGGATTGACGAATGGTACGCTGTAACGACCCTCGGCGTCCGTCTTTGAGTTGAGTGTCTCGTTGGTGCTGGTTTCAGTCACTGCAATCACTGCATTCGAGATGGCGTTGCCGCTGGAGTCGGTCACAGTTCCGGAGATGGTTCCGGTCGGAGTCTGCGCCAACGATGGGATCGTTATCATAAACACTGTTAAAAGTAGGTAACGCATGAGGCGCATCTGGTTCTCCTTAGCTTTGCGACATAGCCGCTCGACAATCAAGGGAGGTCGGTCGCTTGCTCGCTTTCTCACAACTAGCGGTCATGAGATCGATATCATGCAGGCTTATATCTGCGCATTTGGAAGACTGTCAACTGTATTTTTAAGAGTTTTTAACTGGGACCCGCCGCAATGTCTTGGCTCTGTGGAGCATTGCTCGTTGCAAAACATCACTGCTGTCCCGGCTGGCGCAGATTCGGGGCGGTACCGTATGCTGTGGCTTCGCATGAGCGTGTCCTCACTTGATCTACGTGGAAGAGCGTCCCTCAGTGGCTTGTAGGAGCCACGCAGTCATGCGCCACGGTATGCGCTGCGGCGCAATTGGTCTTGTGGTCGCCTGTTTCTACTTGCCCACGACCGCACAACGCTGCGCTCCAACCGCTGCGTTCCGCCATGCTCACGGGTTGTCTTCCCGGAGCGGCGATTTCGCCGAACTTGGTTTGCTCTACCAACGGTACAGAATGTATGCCTGCGCCGTGGAAGCATTCCGAAGAGCCTCCGCCGAACAGCCGAAGTCTGCCTCACTGGCGTATTCTCTGGGATCAAACCTGTATGCAGCGGGTGAGATGGAGTCCGCTGCAGCCGCCTTTCAGAAGGCCATCACGTTGGAACCGTCCCTGATGCAGGCGCACCTCACCCTGGGGGTCGTGGATCACGACCGCGGCTTGCCTCGAGACGCGATGCGAGAGTGGCAGGAAGCATTGCGCTTGGATCCTTCCTCGGTCACTGCCATTGATTGGATTGCAAAGGCCAGAATAGAGGCTGGCCAGTTTGGGACTGCAGCCGAGATTTTGCGCGATGCACCGGAGGATGAAGAACTATTGCTGGACCTGATCGTCGCCGACAGTAGGGCCGGGATGTTTGACGAGGCGATCGCAAAGCCGCAAAGTGCGCTGGAACGTCATCCGGATTGGCAGCGAACCTATCGCGCCCTCGCCACCGTGCTGGTCCAGAGAAATCGTTATGAAGAAGCTGCGGACACCTTAAGAAGGGCATTGAATAGCCATCCGGAGGATTTTCCGACACAGTTGCTTTACTTGCGTGTACTCATCCTGAAAGCCGAACCGACGGCTGCTGCAAAGCTGGCTGCGAAGTTGCTGAAACAACATCCGCGTGACTTCGATGCCCTCTATTTGAATGGACTCCTCGAACGTCAACAGGGCGAGTATGACGCAGCAAGACGACACCTTCAGGCTGCCGCGGCGATGCGGTCTAACACCTACGATGTGCACTACAACCTCGGCTTTGTGCTAGCCAAGCTGCAGCAGCCGCAGCTTGCAGGCGACGAACTAAAGAAGGCAATGAGCTTGGATCCGGATGCTGCCGAAGCCCATTTCCAGATGGCTGGAGTTCTGAGAGGGCTTGGCCAGGTTGAGGCAGCGCAGCAGCAACTGGCAGAGTACCGGCGAACCATGCAGGCGCATGCCAAGCACGACCAGGCGATTGCGCAATCAACCGAAGCAGCGGACAAGCTCAACGCCGGGGATACTGCGGCGGCAATTTCTCTTTATCGTGACGTTGTCGCTGACTCGCCTGACGATCCGCTTGCATACTACCGATTGGCGATGGCCCTGGACCACGCCGGTCGCCTGCAGGAAGAAACGGCTGCCCTACGCAAAGCCGCTGAGTTGAAGCCTCATTTCGCAGCGGCACAGATACAACTCGGCTATGTCGCCGCCCATGCCGGAGACACGGAAGCAGTTGAGAAATTCTTTCGCGAAGGTCTTACATCGGAATCCGGATCGGCCGAAGCTGAGAGTAACCTCGGCTCCCTGCTTGCTGGCGAAGGACGCGAGACAGAAGCAGAGCAGTTTCTTCGCGCTGCGATCGCTGACAATCCAAGGTTGACGGATGCATGGATCAACCTCGCGGCAACACTTGCGGCGGCATCGCGCTTCGATGAGGCCCGCGAGGCGGCGAATAGTGCATTACACATCGATCCAGACAATGAAGATGCAGCCAGGCTGCTTCACACTCTGCCCGCCGCAGGGAGCATGACGCCTTGACTCACCGCTCCTACGTACATGTTGAATCGAGGATCTTAAGACATGGCTGGTAAGAAGCTGAGTACAGCAGAGATGAGCCGCCGCTGCTTCATTGCGCAGGCTTCGGTGGCATCGTGCGGACTTTGGTGCACAACATCTGGAATGGGGGCGGAACAGAAAAATGCAGGAAAATCCCAGACGTCATCCACCTATTCGCAATTTGTCGACGTGGCCGCTCATGCTGGACTAACAACTTCCATCATTTATGGTGAAGTCGACACCATCAAGTTCATCGTTGAATCGATGGGGGGCGGCTGTGCCTTTCTTGATTATGACAATGATGGATGGATCGACATTTTTATCACTTGCGGCAGCCGTCTTGCCGGTCAACCAGCCGACGCGACCAATCGCCTTTATAAGAACAATCGGGACGGCACTTTCACTGATGTGACGCAGCAGGCTGGTTTAACTAGCACGGGCTGGGCTTGCGGCGTTTGTGTCGGTGACTACGACAATGATGGGTTTGACGACCTTTTCTGTACCTTTTATGGACAGAACAGGCTATACCGGAATAATGGCAATGGCAGCTTCTCTGACGTGACTCTCGAAGCAGGGCTGATCGACAAGGAAGTGCGTTTTGGCACTGGATGCAGTTTCCTCGATTACAACCGGGATGGTCACCTCGACCTGTTTGTCTCAAACTATGTCGAGTTCGACATGCAACATCCACCCTTGCCTACTTTGCAGAATTCAACCTGCACATACCAGGGAATGCTGGTGTATTGCGGACCTCGCGGCATGCGGCCCGGACGACATTCGCTGTACCGAAACAATGGTGACGGCACCTTCACAGATGTAAGTGAGCCTTCGGGCGTTGCGCGACAGCGCGGGTCTTACGGACTCACAACCGTCACTGCCGACTTTGACCAGGATGGCTGGCCGGACATCTTTGTCGCCTGCGATTCGACGCCGAGTTTGCTATTGATGAACAACCACGATGGCACCTTCCGGGAAGAAGCACTGGAGCGCGGCGTTGCTGTTAGCGGTGAAGGGCAGGAACAAGCAGGCATGGGCATTGGGGTCGGCGATCTGGCTTTAAATGGAAATACCGGAATGCTCGTCACGCACTTCCAAACCGAGGCGAGCGGGCTCTACCTGAACAACGGAAGAGGAAGCTTTGAAGACATCACCAGGCCTTCAGGGATAGCCGCGGAGACCCGGTATGTCGGATGGGGCGCGGCTATAGCGGACTTCGACAACGATGGCTTGCCTGACCTTTTCTGGGTGAATGGAAATGTTTATCCGGAGCTTGAGAAACGCTACCTACAGTACCCGTTTAAGGGACCGCGAATCCTTTATCGAAATCGTGGCTCACACACCTACCAGCAAATAACCACAGAGGCTGGAGCAGCCCTGGCAGAGCACCACGCCAGCCGGGGCTGCGCCGTCGGCGATTTCGATAACGATGGCGACCTGGACATTTTGATCATGAACGTCAATGAGATTCCTTCGCTGTTACGTAACGATGCACCACCGCGCAATCACTGGCTGAAGGTAAAGCTCATAGGAACCAAGTCCAATCGGAGTGCAATCGGCGCGCGCGTGCTCGTGCGCTATGGAGACAAGGTGCAGGTGCAGGAACTGCTGAGCCAATCCAGCTATCTTTCGGTAAATGATCCTCGTCTTCATTTTGGACTGGGCGCTACGCTCCATGCCGACGTTGAAGTCTTTTGGCCGAGTGGCGCTCATGAGCGATTCCCGCAGATTGCGGCGGACCAACTGGTAACCATCAAAGAAGGCGTTGGTGTGCTGCCGGGACGTGGATTACCGGTTTTGAAGACTTAGACTTTTCTGACTTTGTTAAATTGGCCAGTCGTAGCAGCCACTGTATCGCTGATTTGCCAAATGAACGCTTTACAAAGAGGGACGCATGAGCTTATTCCGGAAGAAGTGGTCGAGCCTTTTACTTATCCTGCTCCTTTGTTCCGGCAAGCCTGCTGCTTACAGCCAGACAGGCCGCCAGGACCTGGGTCAATTTGAAGGGCATGCAGATCTCGGCACCATCCTCCATCCTGGCAACGCCCGTTATGATGCATCGGCGAACAGCTACACGGTGTCTGGCAGTGGCGCCAATCTCTGGTTCGGCGTGGATGACTTTCACTATGTGTGGAAAAAAATCTCCGGCGATATTAGTTTAAGCGCCGACATCGACTTTGTCGGGACCAAGGGAAATGCGCATAGAAAAGCCGTGCTCATGATCCGTCAAACCCTCGATCCGCACTCCATTTACGCAGATGTGGCGCGCCACGGCGACGGCCTTACTTCCCTGCAATATCGGGACACCGTAGGAGCTGATACACATGAAATTGAAACCTATGCCAACGCACCGCATCGTGTTGGTCTTGAGAAGCGTGGCGATTACGTTTATGTGTCCATCCCGGATTCCGCCGGCAACCTGGTACCCTCCGGTGCGGCGATGCATGTCAGCATCAAGGGGGACTACTATGTCGGTCTCGGCGTTTGTTCCCACAATGACAACGTTACAGAGGCGGCGACCTTCTCGAACCTAGATTTGAAGAGCCTGGTCCCCGGGACGGGTGAGCCTGTTCTGCACAGCACCCTTGAAACAGTCATCGTAGCTTCCACGGATCGGCGGGTTCGCTTCACTTCTCCCACCCACCTTGAAGATCCCAACTGGACACCCGACGGCAATGCCTTGATCTTCGACCAGGGAGGGACCCTGCAGCGATTGGCGCTGGACGACGGCATCCATCCCATCGACAGTACGCTTCCGCGTTCGACTTCCACAACGCCGATTCTCACTGCGCCATTGACCAGGATCAATGGCGACCACGGCATCTCACCCGATGGCAGTCTGATCGCTGTCGGGAATGAGGATCCGGATGGCGTGAGCCGCGTCTACGTGGTGCCGATGGCGGGTGGAACGGCCCGACGAGTGACCGCGAAAGGCTCCTCGTATTTTCATGCTTGGTCGCCGGACGGCAAGACAATCTCCTTTACCGGCCTGACAGATAACAACTTCGGTGCTTATACGATTCCGGTCGCAGGAGGCCAGGAAACTCTCATGGTATCCAGAGGCGATGTAGCGGAGTTTTCCCCGGATGGTCAGTGGATCTACTACCAGTCGGACCGTAGCGGCCATATGCAGATCTGGCGCAGGCACCCGCATGGCAGCAGCGATGAGCAATTGCTGGTGAGCGACACCAGCGACTGGTTCCCGCACATTTCGCCTGATGGCAAGATGATAGCCTTCGTCGCCTACAAGCCCGGCACGCAAGGTCACCCTGCCAACCAAGATGTCGAGATCCGTGTTTTGTCGCTGGCAGACAGAAAGGTGCGTACCCTCGCCAGCCTTCTTGGCGGCCGGGGAACCATGAACGTTCCATCGTGGTCGCCCGACAGCAGAATGCTCGCCTTCGCCAGCTACGAGTTTCTGCCAGACTGATAGCTGTGCTCGACGGGATCGTATCTGCACTGAAGATTATCCCTACAAACATGCTTCGGGTCGGCTATTTCATCCCTGATGCCGACAAGCCGACTTAGAGGACTTGGAGGACCAATTACCTGCGCAGCTTAAGGCTGGCCGGACGGTCCAAAAGGGGTTAGCGTGGAGGCATGGAGAAAGCCGCTGTGAACGGGCGAAACGTGCACTCGCGGGCAGGTTGGAGTTGGCCGGTCTTTGGTGGTCTGCTGTTGGTACAGCTTTGGGCGGCTCATGCCTTCGCCTTCTTCCCGCACGAGTATGCGCACTCGTTTACTGCCTGGTTGCTGGGCTGGAAGTCAAATCCGCTGGCACTCTACTACGCTCACCCGACCATGGTTGTGTTCCTGGCTCAATTAGGAATCAATCAGGATGTGAACGAGACGCCCATCTTCGCCAGCGGTCACGGACACCATGCAGCGATCATCGCAGCTGCGGGCATGGTGATCGGTAATGGCCTCATCAGCTTCCCGCTCAGTCGTCTGGGTTATGCTATGGCTGATCGCCGCGGCCACAGCGGTTGGGCCATGTTCTTCTACTGGACCACGGTTGCAAGCCTAGGGAATTTCATTGACTACGTGCCAGTCCGTACCTTCACAAGCGAGGGAGACATGGGTTCGATTCAGCATGGGTTTGCTTGGTCGCCGTGGCTCGTGCTGCTGGTACTTGGCCTTCCAACGGCAATGCTGCTCCTCTACTTCCTTATGCGCATTGAGCCAGCGACAATACTGCGGCTATTTCCAAGTGACAAGCCCAAGCAGGCTCTGATGGTCTTCGTGAGCGCCGGAGTGCTCTTTGGCTTCTACGGAGCGGCCGGAGTGCTTGAGGGCGGCCCAACCTCTCACAGCATTTCACAGGTCTCAGTCTACGTTGTGCTTCCCGTCGTCGTTGTAACTTCCTGGCTACTTCTACAGCGGCGATCTGCAAAATCGGAACAGTAAGCCCATTAAATGTGCATCTCGTTTCTTACGATCCGTCAGCGCAAAATCGCCGATGCACTCACCGAGAGTCGGGGTGCGCGTGAAGTCAGGCTTTTGGAAAACAGAGACCGTCTGAATGTCACTGCTTGGGCTGCGAGACAGAAGTAGCCAGCACGTCCAGAGCCGATTTTGTATCAAGACGGGGAGACGCGGCTGAGGTTGGAGTCTCCGTCTGGTCCAGCATAGCCTCCGCGACGGGGTTCAGGGGACGATTGACGAAGCTAGCGTGACTGTCCTGGCCGCAGTAGCCGCCTGTGTAGGGCTGTGGCTTGCTGGTAGATTTTCTGGGCATGGTCAATCCCTCCCGGGGCTGCATCAGGCAGCTTCCCGTCTGCACTTGATCTCATGGACTTCGCAGTCGTTTCCAGATGCGGTGAACAGGCTGAAGCGGCTTTTGCGGCAACCTTAGTGTTGGTCTTATGCCGAAATAATCTTCGACGTTACAGCAAGCTGCCGGTCGAGCTCGCTTCGGTTCCCCGCTGGATGGAGCCTTCTTCGGGTTCGTCAGGCTCGTAAGCTACCATCCATAATGCACTCTTAACAGGGCCATTCAGGTCTAAGAAGGCAAGCTTGATCACCGGTGCCTCCGGTGGGCAGCACCTCTCCGCTGAATAGAGGTCCTAAGTAGTAGGACACACAGTTGTGGCCCTACGTGTGGGGACTTTGTGGGGACCCTGCATGAATATCTAAGGTAAGAGGAGGCACTTGTTATAGAAGTAAATCTCCATCATGTAGCCTTGATTCAGGCATTTGCAGCAAATCACGGCACTTCAAGGGTATCAACATCCTGCGACTCTTAATCCACAGGTTGGTGTTTCGATTCCACCCGCGTCCACCAATGTTTAAAGCTGGTTACGCACACATGCATGCATGCGAGCATTGCGCACTTCAAGCATCCTTCGTCCGGTGAGGACGTTTAACCGCCTGAGACATTGATCCCAACCCTGCCCGCCAGCCCTGACCTAGACCTTGACGACGCCATTGCGAAATGCGTAGATAACCAGGTCAACCCGGTCTTCAAGTTTAAGTTTGCGGAAGATCGCAGTCAGATGATGCGACACCGTGGCAGCGCTGATGAAGAGCTTGGCTGCCACCTCTTTGTTCCTGAGTCCCTCAGCCACAAGCGTGACTATTTCGAGTTCCCGCGCAGTGAGTAGCTCGAGAGCAGAACGAGGCGATTTGGGATGAATCAGGTGCAGCCGTTCATGCACCATCTCTGTGACCACCTGATCGGTCACCGTTCGGTCAAACCACAAGCCGCCGCCGTGAACCATGCGCAGGGCGCGTTCGACATATCTCAGGGGGCGTTCCTTCGCAATGATGCCCCGTATACCGGTTCTCATCGCATGACGACCCAGGTCGCGATCATTATGGGAACTGAGCAGAACAAAATTTGTGCCCGGAAAATCGCGCACCAGGGAATCCGGTTGATCAAGATCGCCCTCGTACATCTCGGCATCGAGCGCGACCACACTGGGCTGGTGGGCCACGAGCGCCTCCCGGACAGCGGGTCGGTCGCGACACTCGGCCACAATCCGAATGTCTCTAGAAGTCGAGAAGCTGGATCTGAAGCCGCTGAGAATAAGCGGGTGTTCATCTGCTACAACCAGTCTCATCCGTACACCACCAGGGCCGAGTTTGCCGTCAACCTGCACCAGCAAGGCTGCACGTCGAAGTACCTAGGATGTGAAGATCAGCCTGTAACGCTGCCTCAGTACTCCTTGGTACATAGGCTCATCGTAACATCATGCAAGTTCTGGACGAGGTTGCCTTTGACCAATGGTCTCGTGAACGCCGGGATCGCGATTCAGCACAAATGCAAGTGCGACAAGTGGCAGGCATGCGCTGATCCACATGCTGCCTTCCCAGAAAGCGAGCGTCTTCAGCGGAGTTCGATACAGCTGCACCTTACGCGCCAGGTCCAAGATCGCAGGCAGAAAGAACAAGGCCGAAAGGTACAGCAGTAGCGAGTAGCGAAGTTTGAGAAGAGTTTCGAGGTAGCTCACGACCAGGGCGGCACACAATATGGGCAGCGTGATTTCCACAGCCGCCAGGGAGCGGTCAGTAGAAAGCAGGTGTGCATTGGTCAGCTTGAACAGAATGTGTAGCGGCCCATCCGCGATAAAGCTGCCGGCATTCCAGTAAAGAAATGCCACCTGGCAGCCAAGCGCAAACACCGTCGAAAGGATTGCGGCGAACCGACCTATCTGGCGAGTGAAAAAGACTGGCAGCAGCAGGGTCGGCAAACGGAATTGGGCGACCAATCCAACTGCCAGTATGAAAAGAAGTTTCTTTTTTTGCACACGCGAAGCCGCCGCCGTCAAGGCCGCGACTGCTATGCCAAAACTCAGGAAGTCAGTGCCGTTCGCCGCGGTCAGCCACAGGCCAGGCGAAAGGCCAAGCAGCGTCAGCAATGAAGCTGTTGTATCCCACCCAGCGGCAAGAAATATGGTCAGCAGTGAAATTGACCAGACGGCAACTAGGTTGGTCGGGTATCCGGCTGACTTTACAATTGGTGCCTGAAGAGCTACCCACCCCGGCCCGCAACTCATCGGATTATGCGACCACAATTTATCCCGCTGGTAGGGCCACTGTCCCGCCATCATCCCGTTCGCGGCGACGATGACGCAGTCCGGCTGATCGGTCCCGCGACCAATGCTGTGCATCTGTTGCACCTTCGGGAAAATGATGCTGAAGGTCGCCACCAGGATCACGGCAACCAGTGGAGCCAGCACATACCGGAACCGAAGAGCATACGGCGCGGCCAGAGGCAGGAGCATGCCCGCAACTACCAGCAGTAACAACATGGGAGACGGAAGGGGCACCAATCGCTGAACCAGGGCGATCTTCCCCAATAAGCCGAGTCCCGAAGCGATTGCCGTCAGCGGATATAGAATGCCCAGCAGTGAAGCCGGGTTTTTTATTACTGAATCAGAATGCCTGGTGTCACTCGTGTGCTGCGGCGTAAGTGGCGGTAGTGCGGCTGGCGTTTCAAGCAGCTTCGTCATAGCGCACCTCCTCTGCCTGCTGGGTAGCAGCCTGCGGCAAGATCGACCTGGCACTTCCGCTTATTCGCAAACCAGCGAACAACCAAAACAGCATTCCCGAAACACTTACAAAAACATTTCCGCCGAAGAGTTGGGCGAGCATTGAGATACATACCGCGGTCGCTACTCCCCTTGATCCATCATCCGGACCACCCTTCTTCCGGGACGAAGAGAACAGGGTAAATACGCCAGCCGCAAACATAAGGCTGCCAAACCAGCCAAGCGATAACAGGGCCGCCAAAAAACCGCTGTCGATCACGTATCGGCCGACCATGATTCCATTACTCACACCTCTGCCGAAAGGATTGGTGGCAAGTTCCGCTGTCACCACCCTGTACATCTCGGACCGCTCCTGATAACTGCCATCGTGGCCGATATCCTGGAAGGTCTTTGCCCGATCGCTTACCAGGAAAGCCACTCGCGGATCGCGCAAGAGTGGGATGGCACACACTATGAGCAATAAAGCACTGAACATCACGCGGACGATCACTTTTGGTTTGGCGCTGGACAGCAGAATCACGACGCCGATGACCAGGCTTAGCCACGCGGTCCTGACAACCGATAACAGTAAAGATACGAACCCGGCCAGCATTGCCGGCAGTTTCCAGCGGGATTTAGTCCCGAGCAGGACAAGCATTCCCACAGCAGCAAAATTTGCGAATGGGCCTGGAGCATTCAACGTACTCCAGACTCTGATCTGGAAGGGCGCAGAGTGACCGAAGCTCGAGATTGCGAGCAGATCATTCTCGACGTCGAGCCAGTAGGCATCCCACGGCGGAGGAGAGGTGAACTGGTAGATCCCGTAGATACCTAGCAACAACATAGCCCACAGAAAAGTTCTCCGTGTCGCAGCCCAGTACTGCGCATGCCGCTCACTATCCAGCGCAACATGCATTCCAAGTAGAAGCGGGCACAGCCAGGTCATCAAGCCGTATGCTATCTCTGCGCCCGGATGCTGGATAAGACCAACGGCAAAGCCATAAAGAATTGCGACGATGCATAAGAGAAACGGCAGTGCGCACCTGAGATTTCCAGATCTTGCAGTTCGCACCAATGTCCAGGCTGCGATACTGCTGACCAGTAGCGGAGCCGTCAGGATAAGATTCGGATCCGTGAAGCCATGTCGTAAGTCAATCAACCTTCGCACGAGTGGACTCAAAAACCAGACCCACAGCGTGAAGGAGAGATACAGAACAGGTTGATTCAAATAAAGGACAAGAGCCAGTAAAGTTGCGACCAGAGGCAATCCCAGTCGCACCATGGAGGCGTTACCGGAAATCACCAATCCTGCCGCCAGAATCAAACAAACGCTGACAGGAAGAATCAGCTTGAGTGTGGATGCTGATTTCTGCCTGCTAAGCCTCGGTTCAGTTTCAGCAGCCAGGTAGAAAGCGGATGCATCAATCATCCGGCGTTCGCCCGCGCGAATATTTCTGCTACCGATGGAACCGTTGGAACTCCGACTCGATTCAGGAAATTGTTAAACCTTTCTTGAAATACTTCGACGCTGTAATTTTCTGCGTGCCGGCGAAGGACGGAAGTGGGCCAGTCCTGCTTCTCAAAATTCTCGATCGCCTCCATAAGGTCCTCGGTTGTCTGCTCATTAAAAAATAAGCCCGTCCGCCCCTCAATGATCGTTTCGACAGCGCCCCCGGCGCGATATGCAATCGTCGGCCGACCCGCTGCTGCAACCTCCAGCGGCGCCATGCCAAAGTCCTCTTCACCCGGAAAAATAAGCGCGCGACCCCGCGAAACGTAATACTCAACATCATCATCCGAAGCTCGTCCCAGGAACTTCACCGTCGGTCCAGCTATCGCCTCCAGTGTTGATCGGTCAGGCCCGGTACCGATAACAATAAGGTTACGCTTCAGGCGTGTGCAGGCCTCGACGGCAAGATCAATCCTTTTATATGGAACAAG
The DNA here is from genome assembly GCA_964658265.1 of uncultured Acetobacteraceae bacterium. Taxonomy (GTDB): domain Bacteria; phylum Acidobacteriota; class Terriglobia; order Terriglobales; family Acidobacteriaceae. Next base: position 18,078 of record CAZZYN010000045.1, read on the forward strand.
CCTGGAAAGCACTACATAGAAGTCTTCCTGTACGCGCGACGTTCTAAATCGCTGGATGTCAATCGGCGGATGGATTACTTCTGAGGCGCGGCCATAGACTCGACGAATCCTTTCTGCAACTACTTTCGAATTTGCGATGAAATGATCCGGCTGTCGCGAGGCGCCTTCGTCCCATTTCCGCAGTCCCTCAATAAGAGCCGGCAGAATAGTCCTTTCCCCCAGGCTGAATGACTCACGCTTGGCATAGCCATCGAAATTCCAAACCCACCGCATAGGCGTGTGGCAATAGCAAATATGTACAGCATTGGAGCTCGTCCGAACGCCTTTTGCATAACCGGAAGAACTGGAAAGAACCAAGTCATAGTCGGTGAGATTCAAGGCCCGCACAGCCAGTGGATATAGCAGGAAATACAACCGATAGTATGTCTTCAATCCCGGAAGACGCTGCATCCACGACGTGTTAACCGAGACGTGCTCGAGACTTTCGGGCATTCGGCCAGGCAGTGCTACGGTCGCGAACAAATCCGCTTCCGGAAACATCCGGTAAATCTCTTCCGCAACTTTTTCTGCACCACCAAGCTGTGTGAAATAGTCATGCACCACTGCAGTCTTCAAGGCCCTCTCCTGCACTACGGTTGGGTAAATACGTCAGCACTATTCAGGCTGCGTCAGACCGTTTGACTACGGCTGTTACTGTCCGCGCCAGGATCACCATATCCATGCGTAACGACCAGCGATCGATGTACTTGAAATCCATAGATAACCATTGATCAAAACCAACAGAACTGCGGCCATTTACCTGCCATAGACCAGTCATGCCGGGCTTGACACTGAAACGCCGCATGGACGATGGATTTGTGAAGAGCTTTACATCCCGCACGCTCATTGGCCGCGGACCTACCAGCGACATATCCCCCAGCAGGACATTCCACAGTTGCGGCAGCTCATCTAGTGACGTCATCCGCAGAATGCGTCCAAGGGGCGTGACACGTGGGTCATTACGGATCTTGAAAATGGGTCCTTTCGCTTCGTTTAAATGCTCGACAGAAGCCATCAACTGAGGCGCATCTTCTACCATGCTTCTGAATTTCACCATGCGAAAGAGTCGTCGGCGGTGGCCGTAACGCTCCTGCACAAACAATGCAGGCCCAGGACTGGTGATCCTCACAGCAATTCCGATTAACACAAGCAGAGGTGCCAGTGCGACAAGTCCAAATATGGCACCAGCTATATCGATTGCCCGCTTGAATGCCTGTCTGGTCACGTAAGACTCGTGCACTGGGGCAAGTTCCTTGAACAACTCGTGCTCCGAGGCGGGTTGAGAGCTTCTTGTTGATGAGAAAAAGTCCTGAAGGTAAATCACCTGGACCCCTACACCTTCTGCTATTGCGATGGCGCGCTGAATCGATTCGTAGCAGGAGTGCAGTGGCATTGCCACGATCATCCGGTCCACTGCATTTTGCATGAGCAGATCGCTTAACTCATCGAGCGAGCCCAGGTATCGATCCGCGATATCAGGAGCCATCAACGCAGTATCACGGCTGTCCACAAAGCCAAGCAGCTTCATAGTGGAGTAATAGCGAGTGCGGATCCGCCTCCACGCCTTACCTGCGCGCGGCCCGCTGCCAAGAATGATGACGACCTCCGGATCACGTGCTGCAAGCCGGACGCGCAACAAGCCTCCGCCAATTACACGAGACACTTCATAAATGGAAGAAGCCAGGAAGAATATCCATGCAACATGAAAGGTAGGTCCCTTGGGATGAGCCGCCAGCAGGTAGATTCCAAGCAGCACGGTGAGAACAGCACATGCTCGAAGAATTACAAACACTGTGCGGGTAATGTCGTAAACGTCTGCATGGTAGCGGTGCAGATCCTTAAAGCACTGCCTCCAGACAAAAACGAAAACCGCTGCAAAAATGGCATTCGAGATTGTCACGCGTGCATGCAGAAACATTGTCAGACTTCCGCTCGGAAAGCGCGCGCTATTCCCGTAAAGCACAGCGGAAAGTGTGATGACAAGGGCAGCCAAAGCATCGAGCCACGTCATAAGACTTTGAGGATGACGCTGACTTCCACTCATGAATTCATTTCTCCCTGCGGCGCATGCATGGCAACTCGAGATTCGCCTGCGATTACTGCCTCTCGAGATCGTTTTAAGTTCTTGGGAGAATCCATCAAAGCGTGAGCAACAGTGCTTTGAAGGCTGTTTCCCTCAATCACTTGTTCGTAGATCGCTTCAAGGTGCGTCGTCACGGTGTCCCAGGTCATGTTTGCCACTATGTGTTCACGATTGGCTTTACCCATCGAGCGGCGAAGCTGTGGTTCTGCGAGCAAGTTGGCAATGGCAGACGCCAGCGCGTCTGCATCATCAGGGGGTACGATTGCCGCTCCCCTGACACTCACCATAAATGGCAACCCACCAGCGTTCGTCACGACCAGCGGACGACCGCAGCTCATCGCCTCCAGCACAGTCGTGGCATACGGCTCACCTAGGGACGGCAGACAATACAGTGTGGCCTTTTGGTAGAGTGCGACCGTGTCCTCTCGCTTGACATGGCCCAGAAAGTCCACCCGTCCAGCCCATGTCTTTGATGACACTTGCTTCTTGACTTCAGCCATATCCGCTCCATTCCCCGCAATCGTCAGTCGGCATGCGGGTGACTTCGCGGCTATCTGTTCGAAGGCATCGAGCAATGTGAAGATTCCTTTACGCCGCCAGACATTCGCAAGGAACAGGATGGAAGGTTTTGTCTGTTCATCCAAGAGGACTTCATCAGAGTCCCATCGTTCTACAGGATGGAATAATTCTGTGTCGATGCCATGGGCGAGATAGTGGATCTCTTTCGCCAAGCTTTCAACCTTCGGGATCCTGTTCTTCGCTGCAGGCGTGGTCAGCAACAATGCACTTGCCTGTGATTGTTGAAGGCCGGCAATAACATTTCTGCCCCTGTCTGCCACAAGCCGCTTGCAGCTCTCGAGCGATAGGCGCCTTCTGCTTCCCTGGAGGTTTGGCCATCGCGCGACAAAAGTCCCGAGCACCAGGGGAACGCGAGTTCCTGTCAGTGCAAGACTCATACCTACGAAGACGGGATTGAGTTGGTGAATGACATCGAAGTGTATTGCGTGACTGAGTTTTTTAAAGAGCCGTCGCATGCCACACATGAATTGTGCCCGGCCCAACATACCCTCATATCGCGTTGGCACTTTGTACAGCGTCACGTTTTCGGGCAAAGGAGCACAAAGATCAGTTTTTTGAACGGCGACGTGCAAAATATGTCCGCGCTCCGCCAAGTGACTTATAAAGCCGTGTGCAATAAGACCGTCACCATGCGGGCGATGGTCGGTAAGAAGATCTGAGCAGTGAGCGATGAAGATCGTAAGCGGACGGTGGGTCACTGCGCACCTCCAGTCGCCGAAAGGACTCGGCCGTTGCGTCGAGACAGGGAGCTTATCGCGGAGCCTATGAACGCATAGTCGTCAGACTTCGGGATCAGGCGCGGCACCGGCATCTTCAGAAACAGCGGATAGCAGACAAGCACGCCGCACAGCCTGGTCAGAGTCGAACTGAGCAGTGCTACTCCGGCACCAAGGATTCCGTAGCGCGGAACCAATACAAACATCAGGGGAATCGTCAGAGACAAACCTGCGATCTGCAGAAATGTGATCACTCCTGGCCGACCTAAAGCCATGAACGGCTGCGACAAAACAAGCGTTGCACCGGCAAGAACTACCTCAACAACCAGGACTCGAAGGACCTGCGTTGCGGTGCTATAGCCGGCGCCATAAAGCAATTTAAGTACCTGCGGACCAAACCAGACTATAAAGAGGCCAGCCATGGCAGTCATCGATGTGCTTACCCGAACAGCCCGTCCGGTCATGAGTGCTATCTGGTCTGGAGCGGCTCCAACAGATCTGGGAAACAGCACCATAATGACCGAAGTATGAAAAGCATTCAGCATGCGAGACAAGCTCAGCGCAACTACATAAATGCCCATCAACCCTGGTGCCAGCATCCGTACTACCAGGGCCTGATCAACATACAGAGCCATGGTCCCGCAGAGATCGATTCCATAGGAGCGTATCCCGTAGGAAAGTAAAAGCTTTGCTGAAGATTTCCATTGACCGACAGAAGGGCGTTCTTCTCGCAGCTCCCGCCACATCCACCAGAGTGGCGGTATGCCGACAGGTCCGTAGGCAAATGCTGCTGAAATAGGACTTAAATGTCCAGTCAACTTAAGGATGAGCAGCCAGATAAGCGTAAGTGCAGGAGCGGCGACCAACAACTTATTTGAAGAAGTGAATTTGCCTCGACTTTCAAGCGCCGCACGACCTGCCAGCAGCAGGGTTGTCAACGGCATACTCAGGAGATAAATACGTGCGAAGAAGACTATTCTCGGCGAGTATTTAGACAGCCACAGAGGCAGGAAAAAGAAGCTGGCTGCTATGCCGACTACCGCCATCAGTAAAGCAATCGTCAATGCAGTGCCGATTAACTGGGACCTTTGCTGCGGCCGTTGGCGCAGCTGATAAGTCAGCGCGCTGGGGACGCCCAAGGTAAGAGCGCTCCCCAAAAGCACCGGCCATAAGATCATCGCCGCCAGTTCTCCTCGACCAGAAGCGCCCAAACTGCGGGCAGTGATAATCCCGGTCGCAGCATTAACACCAATGATGAGGAACTTTGCACCCACAGACTGCACAACTGCGGCAACGGATCCAAGCGGCTTCCTAGTTAGCACAGGCTCGCTGCCTGTGCCTTTCGGGATATTGGCAGGTGTAACATTTGGAACCTGTAAAGTAGTGCTCATGCTTCCACCACCACGGCACCGATCTGAGAGCTTTGCGCTTCCAGTACAGATCGATAAAACGTGATGAACCGCCGAGCCTGCATTTCGGCTGTGAAGCTGGTACGTGCCACCTTCATTCCCTGCTCGCCAAGTTTAAAACGCAGTTCCGTGTCAGCGGCAAGCCTGCATAAATGCTTAGGCATCGCCTCTTTGTCATTCGGGTTGGTCACAAAACCCGTGACGTTGTTGCAGACGACCTCAGGGTATCCATCGATGTCGGGCGCGACTACTGGTTTGCCTGTTGCGAGGGCTTCAATGACGACCAATGCAAAAGGCTCGCGGGACGAATTGACTACCACAACGTCGGCCGCATTCAGGAGTGCAGGAACATCGCGCCTGGCACCAAGCAGTCGAACATTCTTACTCAAGCCGCGGCTTTCAATAAAGTCCGTAATTTCGCGGCGATACTCATGGTCATCCTGGGTGAAAACTGGTGCTCCTACAATCAACAGGACTGCACCGGGCACGCGTTGTATCACCTTGGCGAAGCTTTGGACCATGCCCAACTGGCCCTTCCTCCGAGTGATTTGACCAACCATGCAGGCTACAAATGTCGACTTTGCAATCTTCTGCTCCTGCCGAATCTGATCGCCAGCTGACGCGTCCTGTTTGTAGACATCTCCATCAATGCCGTTATAAATGACTGAGACACAGGTGCTCGGTCTACTTCTTCGGAACGCTATTGCCGTAGCTTTCGAGACGGCCACTAGCTTGTTTCTTGGGGATGAGAATGCTACGGCTCTCACCAGCGTTGAGATAGCGTTGCTTGGCAACATGTCATGAATGTGCCAGACAATAGGAACTTGCAGACCGAAGGATGCAAGAGCCGCGATTAAGCCTGCACGGACGCTGTTGGCATGCACGATGTCCGGCTGCTCCACCAGGAGAACTTTTCTAAACCTGAGAAACGTGAATAAACCCGACGTAATATATTTGACAAGGTGGATCGGGTTGCTCGTAAACCGTGCACGCAATACAGGGATTTCGACGTGCCTGACTTTCAATTCGTCGGCAACAGCGGACATATCCCCTCGCGGGCAAACAATGGCGATGGAATACTCCTCGGACGGAAGTCTCGAAACAAGCGTCTTCAGGACGTGCTCGGCTCCACTCACCTTGTCAGTATGGTTGTAAAACAAAAGCTTGATCGCGGGAGTGCTCAACGACTCTCCTTCAACTACGACACTGGGGACCTCTACAGCAAGGTCACCGATATCTGCCATCAGAATGACAGCGGATTAAAGTACATACCGAGGTTAAGAACCTTTACATACCGAGAGACTTTCTCAAGATTGTCTCTTTGCACTAGCAGCATGTCGCCGGGAGCCAGTTCCAGATCTTTTTCCATATCAGAAGTTTTGTTGAGATGATGCAGATCCACTTGCTTCACTTCGGCAGTGTCGTTATTAATCCGACGAAAGACGAGAATGCGATTCGTCTTTGCATCCTGCTTAAAGCCGCCGGCCAGCATCACTGCCTGTACAGCAGATGTATGTTCCCGTAGGTCGATCTTGCCGGGAGAGTTCACTTCGCCTGCGACTACCACGTAAGGATGCTGAAAATCTTTCAGCACAATGTTCAGATCCGGATCATTGAGCGTGCTTTTGGCCCTGGTCAGTATGGCTTCCTTCGCTTGATCAACAGTCAAGTCGCTCAGCTTTACGTCTCCAACAACATTCAATT
>CAZZYN010000045.1:24617-29375 GCA_964658265.1 uncultured Acetobacteraceae bacterium
CTGGCTGGATTGTCACCGTTTGATTAAATTCGGGCGTAAAGCGGTAATGAAATTCTACGACATCTCCGGGTTGAATCTGATACCGGGGTCGCTCGTGCAAAGCATCAGCTGCATGCAGCATGCCGGGGACAATGGCGGTGCATAGAGCGAGAAGAAAACATTTCGGATATTTCATAAATGATCAGCCTCGTTCAATAGGAGTCAAGTGGCTAGATTCCGAGACTCTCAAGTCTTGCGTGCAATCCTTGCGGTATTGGATAAGTTCGCTTATTGAGAATCAGCCCCAGCAGGCGACCTTTGGCAGCACGGACTGCGCGTTCGGCATAAGCGATCTGATCTTTCTTCGTACGATTCGCCTCAACCACCAGGATGATTCCATCCACCAACGGCGCAATACTCATTGCGTGAGAGCCATCTTTCAATGACGGAGTGTCAATCAGTACATATCTGTAACGCTGTCGCAGCAGGGACACGCTTGTGTTTATCCGATGCTGGGTCGCACGCCATGTACCTCTGGCTTGAACCTGCTCCTGTTGAATGATTTCAGGAGGTTTACCAGTCTCCTCTGGGTCCAGGGCAAGCAACCTGTCATAAGGCAGCGCGATGGTAGCATCCCCTGTATCTTCACCAAGCTCCCGCGCAATCGCCCTGGTAACGTGACTTACACCAGCCTGCGGATGGGAAGCAGTGATCGAGATGACAAAGCCCTCGTCGCCATCCTTGGCAGGACTGCTGAATAGCCTGCAGAGCAGCCCTTCGTAGGGCATCTTTCTTGCATTGATTGAGTCTGCCATGTCGAGATCCCTACGTTCTTCCTGTACTTTGTTAAACTTCACGCTGTCGCCAGAAGTTAGAGACAGCGTTGCGGAATGCCGTACTAAGACGAGGCGGTCGATTTCGCTGACCCTGCGGCAGATATTCCCAGATACGAGGATCAGCACTGCCGCCGGGTGAAGTTTCTGAGCTTGAGCGCAGTCGCGACAAAGGAATTGTCGCGAGCACTGGCAGCGAAGAGGCAAGTTCAACTTCCTGGGGGGTAGCCAAAGTATTCCTGGCCATCTCGGCCAGGTAGATTGCACAAAGTCCAATAAAGATTGCTGTGACCGTCGACAAGGCAATGGTCATCATTCGTCGCGGCTTTACAGGTGTGAGGGAAAAAGTAGGGTGCTGAGCGATAGCCACGTTCAACAGCTTCTGCTCATCCATTGCATCTTCCATCTTTGCCTGGTCTCGCTTCTGCGAATAGAGCTGGTAGTTATCCTTAAACTCAGCTGCCTGGGACTGGAGAGTGTTGTACTGAACCGTCAGTGCCTGCAGTGCGGCAAGCTGTTTAGTTAAACCCGAACGCTGTTCGTCGAGATTCTGCTTCTCTGACATAGCTGCAGCCCGGTTGATCTTGTACTGCGACAGGTTACTGCTTACCTGCTGCCAAGCCGGGGACACATCGGTCGTGACCTCATTACCCTGCAGAGTTTTTGCTTCGTGCAGCGCATTCCGGGTATCGCTTATCTGCCGCTCTGTTTCCTGAACCATTCGATCGGTCGGAAGGAACTTGGATAGAAGCTCGGTTCTGCGGTTCTGCAGTTGCACTAGCAGGGTATTAAGTTCCTGCACAGAGGCCTGGTTGGGAATAGTCCGCTGCTGGGTAGCCTGCCGCATCGGCATCGTAGCTAGTTGACCGAGACCCGAGGAAATTCTTCCATTTAGATCCTGGAGTGAAGACTCGAGCGTACTTGATCTCGTCTGCAGACTTTCTATCTGCCTATCGAGGGAAGCTTCCTGATCGGGCAGTGAAACCAAGCGATTCTTCTGCTGAAACTCTACAAGTTGTCGATTCGCATCATCCCAGGCTTGCTGAAAGTGACTGGCCTGTGACGCAAAGAAGGTCGCCGAGCCATTCGGCCTTTGCAACTGGCGATGCTCTGTAAGATAAGCAGCAGATAAGGCCGTGAGCTGCTTCTGGGCCTCGTCCGGGGTGCTTGCGAGCAGGTTTACATCAATGATATTCGATTTGCGGACAAGTTCTGCTGAGTAGTTCTTCTGAAAGTCCCCAAGCAGCTTCTCGTGCTGACGCACCCGCGGGGCCGTCCGGCTGGATGCATCCAGCGAGGCCCAACCAGGGTCAGCTATACCTTCGATTACATCCTGACTGTGGAGAACTTCGAGTTCGGAATTCAGCTGTTCTTCCGTCACATCGCTGACAGCGCTGCCCTGGCTCGTACGCTCGGGCGTAATAACTACATTGCCGCGAGCATTTTGTACAAGGAACTTCGTCTCCGACTTATACTGCCGATGCGTGAAGATGGCGGCAGCGAGTCCTGCGAGTTCTATAGCAAGCACCAGCCATAGAAACAGGCGCCGGTGGCGGAAGAATGCCTCAAGTGCGGCCCGGACCGAAGGCGTTGTGCCGTTAGGTAAAATAGCGATCGGCGCCAGGTGTGCGCCATGGTCTTGCAACGACATAAGGTAGTTACCAGACTGCTTCCTCAAGCGTTCTGCGAATGCGAAGAAGAGGAAGCGGGTGAGCTTTCCGCGATTCTGAAGGCGTGAAAGAAGCTTCCACACACGTTCTCAGAGGTATGCAAACCTTTTTGGCTCAGGATTTGCCGGGTCATAGGTAGCTTGTTAACAAGCTAGCAAGGAACACCAATCGCTGAATATGGGAAGACTTTGCCCTTCTTCAGGCAAGACTGCACCATTCTGATTAGAGAGATGTGCCATTGACCCGATGCCGCAGCCATGTTACTTGCAACAAAACCATCAGCTCAGATGAATACAGGATTAATGACTAAGCTGCATACCGATCTGGACAAAACTTACTCTGCCGCTGAGGGGCAGCGTCATGAATCGTGACGAGTTCGCTTTAGTTCTGCTCATTGTGCCGTCTAAGTTCAGAGAAGCCGAGTCGACTGTCACAGCATCATCGCCAAGCAACAGCGAGACCGTCTGTATGGCAGACGGTACTGTTTCAAGTGGATGATTGACATTCCAGTCAGGGAGCTCGACCCACAGTGCCAGCCAGAATGAGTTATCGCGCTTCTGAAGAAGCAGATGGTGCACGTTTTTCAGTTGGCCGCTAAGTTGAAAGTCGAGGCTACCCGGCACAAATGCGGGGCCTGGATCTCTCAACAGATTCAATGTGCATGCGACAGCCGTGTAGGAAGGTTTGGGCGTGCCATCCTGGTGGAGTAGTCCAAACATCGGTGTGCCGGCCTGGTCAGCAAGCTCGTAGAAATAGGTCCTACGGATGCCTGCGAGCCATTGCTCGAATAAGACGCGAGGCGCATACATCCCTCCTACTGCTTCGCTTACAGAACCTTGCTGATTAGGAATCGTCTGGTATCCGGTTTCGGTCGACCAAATTGGCTCGCTCGGACCATCCACCCGCGCTTCGTCCATTGCCCAGGGAATGCTTCCATATAAATTCCCCTCCCGGTCGGGTGGACCCCATCCTTCGGTTCCAGGATTGTAGCCACCAAAGTAGTTATGGAGATTGCTCACATCCATCCAGCGGCTGATATCTCCCACTACGAAGAAGGAAGACGAATTGACGAAGGAAGGGCCAACAATGGTGATGCCTGGCATTGGCCTGCTTCCATGGACAGCACCCTCGATCACTGGCAGGTACGCGGTCAACTGCTTCTGCCAGGCCGGATTGTTGCGATTATCCTGTTCGTTCGGCGCTTCGATCGCTTCCATATCGCGAACGCGCAAAGGATAGGCTTGTATCTGCTCAGCAGTCTGGCCGATGGATGTGATGTAGTCAGTCCTGATGCCGGATACAGCCAGTTGATTGTGTACGGAATAGTATGTGTTCGATCCGACCCAATCATCGTCAAACAGTGAATCGCGCACATGCCGGATGCCGGATGCCTGCAACGCAGAGATCAGTGTTTGCGTCAGCGTAGTGTATGCCGTGTTCAATACGCCGAAGTGCACGTTCACACCCGCTGCATCGACAAAGGCGTCTGCCGCGGCTGCGCGTTCGCCCGCTGCCGGAGAGACGACGTTTACAGGCACGATAGCACTGGAACTCCGACCGCTCTCATCCTCCACTGTGCACAACAGGCTGCTGATGCCAGGAATTGCTGTGGCTGTTTGCCAAACTGCGGTCTTGCCACTGCCAGTGATCACACCGGACGGAGCATTGAACATGTAGACAAGAGGCTTGGCAGAGGCGCTGCCGGCCGCGGCCACGATCTGCACCGGATCGCCCTGCATCACTGACACGGGCGACGCCGAGCACGTGATGGATGGTGGTGAAATACCAGCATTCACCTGCAGCACGACGGGGGCGGAGGCCGAGGCGGCAAAGTCGGCATCTCCTGCAAACGCCGCTGTCAATACATGCTGCCCCTGCGTGAAACTGGTCACCGTAAGCGAAGCCTTCCCATCTTTCAGCGTGGCCTGGCCGATGATCGTATCTCTGTCAGCAAATGTGACTATGCCCGCTGGGATTGCGGCCGCCGCCTGCACACTGGCAGACAGCAGCACGGCCTGGCCGACCGTGAGCGGCCCTCCTGGCGAAGCAAGTGTCGTATCGGTCGGCTCAGCAGGGGGTAATGGCGGAGCCGGAGATGTCGGAGGTGCGGGTGCTGGCGGCGCGGGCGGTGTTGGTGGCAGAGAATTTGACGTGGAGTAATAACGACACCTTTGTCCGGAAACTCGGGCACGTATTTTCGGACGTCGGCGTCGAGATCGAGCTGTCCCTTTTCCGCCAATTGCAGGGCGGCGATGGCGGCGATTGGTTTGGTGCAG
>CAZZYN010000046.1:0-29276 GCA_964658265.1 uncultured Acetobacteraceae bacterium
GTCAGCAACCGCAACAGCGTCCGGCTACAACAGAGCAGGCCAGTATCGGCAAGCTCGACAGCCTGCGCCAGTTGATCGATGAAGAGATTCTGCAGGAGCGAGCGGCCAAGCTGAACCTGGTGGCGACGGATGAAGAAGTGGACGCCAAGCTGTCCGAGTTCAAGGCGCCGTTCACTCAGGAAGAATTCGACCAGCGGCTGAAGGCACGCGGCATGAGCCTGGATGATCTGCGCCGGCAGGTACGGCATTCACTGACCGAAGAAAAGCTGATGAACAAGGAGATCAACTCCAAGGTAAACATCACGGACTCGGACATTACCAGCTACTACAACCAGAACAAGGCCGAGTTCAACCTGGTCGAGCCACAGTATCACCTGGCACAGATCCTGGTGACGAGCACGCCATCGAAGCAGCCCGGCAACCTGCAGAACAACAAGGCGACCACGGAAGACGAGGCGCGCAAGAAGATCACGCAGCTGCATAACCGGCTGGAGAGTGGCGAAGATTTCGGCACGCTTGCGGCTAATCTTTCGGAGCAGCCGTCAACTGCGAGCAATGGGGGCGACATGGGCTTTCTTCCGGAATCGCAGCTGCACCAGGATGCGACTGTCTTCGCGGCGGTGAGCAAGCTCAAGCCGGGCCAGATCACAGAAGTGCTGCCGATTTCTGCGCCTGATTCGCCGAAGCGGATTGCCGGCTACGCGATTTACAAATTGATTGCGACCGAGGCTGCAGGACAGCGTGAATTGAACGATCCGCGGGTGCAGCAGGCCATTCGCCAGCAACTGCGTGACGGGCGCTCGCAACTGCTGAAGAATGCGTATTACGAGATTCTGCGCAACGAGGCGCGGGTGAAGAACTACTTTGCGGAAGAAGTTTTTCGCGACGGGGCACACTGAGCCTGATGTCCACTCCAGTGCGCTATGGCATTCTCGGATTTGGACTGCACGGCATCCGCCGGCTGGTTCCCGCATTTACGGGTGCCAGCAGCTCTGTTCTTGCGGGAATCTGGCGGCGCGACGCGGCCAAAGCCCGTGCCAATGCGGCTGACTATCCAGTAGGAAAAGTATTCGATTCGGCGGAAGCATTGTGTGCCTCCGATGAGATCGACGCGATCTTCGTGACGTCGCCGGATGCACTGCATTGTGAGCACACTTTGCTGGCGCTGCACCACGGCAAACATGTGCTGTGCGAGAAGCCGCTGGCGCTGAATGCCGACGATGTGCGGAAGATGATTGCGGCGGCGGAGGAGATGCAACTGCGCTTCGGTTCGGCCTTCAACTTTCGCTATAACCCGTCTTCGGAACGCGTTCGCGAATGGATAGCCGCGGGCCGCATCGGCAAGCCGAGGCTTGCGCACTGCCAGTTCACCTTCGACTCGACTACCAGCGCGCGGCAATGGATCTACGAGCCATCGCTGGCACTGGGCGGCCCGATCGGGGATGTCGGTTCGCATTGCATCGACCTGCTGCGTTTTGTTCTGGGTGCCGAGGTCATACAGGTGGCGACCGTCGCTGCTTCAGACCGGGCGTCCGGATCACTGGAAGCCGGGGCTGCAATCTCAATGGGGTTTACGGCCGGGATCTTCGGAGCTGCGACTGTCAGTTTTCGGGGGGCGTATCGAACTTCGCTCGAGATCTCCGGCGAGACCGGGCAGATTGTGGCAGAGGACGGCTTGTCGTCTGAACGGAGCGTCAAGGTGACGTTGCTGCGCAATGGCCGTGTGGAAGCAGTGGACGAGATCTCGAATGAGGGATCGTACAGCCGGATGCTGGACGGTTTCTCCGCATGGATTCGCGGCGGGGATACTTACGCCGGGCCCGGGCAGGATGGACTGGCTTCGCAGCTGGCGCTTGATGCCGCTTATGAGAGCTGGACGACCGGCAGAGTCGTCACACTGTAGCAGTCCGGGCTACATAAAAGCGCATGGTTTCAGAAATGCTGCCAGCCTTGCGGCAGCAGGCGGGCTGGTCTGCCCTTGAGCGGAATAAGCGAAATCCTTGGCGCGCCCCGGCTGGGCGGGAGCATGCGACCTATTGCATGAATACTGACGCCGCCGAGCTTTTTCGGCAGGACGCGGCGCGCGGGAGCTGTGAAGAGAAGCTCGTAGTCATCGCCGCCGTGGATCGCCTGCTCAAGGGTTGCACCTGCACCAAGTGGGAGCCGGGCCGCGTCAATTTCCGCATTCAGGTGGGATTCTTCGCAGAGATGCAGCAGGTCGGTGGAGAGGCCATCGCTGATGTCGATGCAGGCTGTGGCGAGCGATTTTGACCCAGGACTACCTGCGAGTGCACGGCCTGCTGCCAGTCTAGGCTGCGGAAAGAAATGTGGATGAAGCGGACTCTCTACGGCGCCGCGAAATGCGCGCGGATTTTTCTCAAGCGCGGCAAGTTCAGCAGCGGCACCGCCGAGCGTGCCGGTAACGTACAGGATGTCGCCGGCGCGTGCTGTCGAACGCAGTAGTGCACGGCCCTTCGACACACCGCCAAGAACGATGATGTCGGCTACCGCCAGCGTAGGTGATTCTGACAGGTCACCTCCCGCGAGTGTGACATCTTCACGATCCGCCAGGGCCAGAAGGCCGGTGTAAAAGCGCTCCAGCCATGAGCGTGCTGCACGGCCGCGTCCGGAAGCCTGGGTGAGCGCAGCGGGAACTGCAAGGGAGACGAACGCAGCGATCGGTCGGCCACCCATCGAAGCGATATCGCTGAGTCCGCGTGCGAGGCACTTGTGGCCGATGGCCTCAGGCTCGTGCCAGTTGAGACGGAAGTGGCGATCCTGGATGGAGAAATCGGTAGTGACGACAAGCTCTTCGCTTGGCTTTGAAGTCAGCACAGCGCAATCGTCACCGATCCCGACACGAACCTGAGAGCCTCGGGAGGCGCGGCTCCGGATCAGCCGGAGGATGTCGCGTTCCGAGGACGAAGAGCGTGCCATCTTTCGAGAATAAGGCAAAGAAAACCCAGGCAGTCGGAATTGGGGTCCGGGCTGCCTGGGTTTCAGTGTTGCTGCGGCATGGGGCTACTTTTCTGGACGCCGCTCCGAAGGTGCGGTGGTGGCGCCGACGGGTTCATGCTGCATCTCCGGCTTCTCTTTGCCAGGCTTCTGCAAGCCTTTTTCGACGCGAGTACCGTAGTCCTGATCGGCCTTGTAGAACTGCTGAAGCATCAGCTTCTGGATCCGCTCAGGAGTCTGACTGAGGCCGTTGACAATGGCGTCAGCGAGGCCCTGCTTCTGGACTTCCGACATGATGCGGAAGAGGTCGCCGGCCTGGCCGAAGTCGTCGTTGCCATCATGATGGTCGTAACGATCCGCTGGCTGGCCATTCAGACCGATCGGCAGTTCGCGATAAGCCTCGTTCTGCTTCGGACCGCCAAAGCTGTTTGGTTCGTAGTTGGGTGTGGCACCGCCGTTGCCATCGAAACGCATGGCGCCGTCACGGTTGTAGCTGAAGACCGGACAAATCGGCGCATTGATCGGCAACGTCTCGTAGTTGGTTCCAATGCGATAGCGGTGAGCGTCCGGATACGATACCAGCCTGGCTTGCAGCACCTTGTCGGGCGAGAAGCCCATCCCCGGAACGACATTGACGGGATTGAAGGCGGCCTGTTCAACATCCTGGTGATAGTTTTCGGCATTGCGGTTTAGTTCGAGCTCGCCTACATCGACAAGTGGATAGTCCTTATGCGACCAGACCTTGGTGAGGTCGAACGGGTTGACCTTGTAATTTGCTGCTTCGGCTTCCGGCATGACCTGAATCGCAACGCGCCACTTGGGAAAATTGCCAGTCTCGATGGAATGGAAGAGGTCACGCTGCGAGTAGTCAGGATCGGAACCGGCAAGCTCGCCGGCAACATCGGGAGTCAGATTCTTGATGCCCTGATTCGTTTTGAAGTGCCATTTTACGTAGAACAATTCATTGTTCGCGTTGATCAGCGAGAAGGTGTGGCTGCCGTAACCATTCATGTGGCGATAGCCGTCGGGTATGCCGCGATCACTGAAGAGGATGGTGACCTGGTGCAAGGCCTCCGGCGACAGCGACCAGTAGTCCCACATCATAGTCGGGGACTTGAGATTGGTCTGCGGGCATCGCTTCTGGGTATGGATGAAATCGCCGAACTTGAGAGGATCGCGGATGAAGAAGACTGGTGTGTTATTACCGGTCATATCCCAGTTGCCCTGCTCGGTATAAAACTTGACGGAGAAGCCACGGGGGTCGCGGACGGTGTCGGCAGAACCCTTCTCGCCGCCTACTGTCGAGAAGCGTGCAAAGGTGTTGCAGGTGTTACCGACTTTGGAGAAGAGCTTCGCGGTGGTGTACTGGCTGATATCGTGGGTCACGGTGAATTTGCCGTGGGCTCCTGAGCCCTTGGCATGAACGACGCGTTCAGGGACACGTTCGCGGTTGAATTGCGCCATCTTCTCGAACAGCAGATAGTCCTGCATCAGCACGGGCCCACGCGCGCCGGCGGTGAGTGAGTTCTGGTTGTCGGCAACTGGTCGGCCGCTGTTGGTCGTCATCGTTGCAGAGGCAGATTGATTGCCGTTGGTGCTGTGGCCATTGCTTGCATGACCGTTGGTGCCGTTCTCATTCGCCATAAATTTCCTCGCGCGATCTGCGGTTGGTAAGTAGAGGGTGCGGGTGCAAAACTGCCCGCGGGGGGAAGATTCTCTCGGAGGAGGGTTTCTCAACAAAAGCGCGGACAGGCTGAGCAGCCGCGCCACAATCTGATAATTAGGATGCAACCTGCAGGTAAGCAGAGAAGCGGAATGACGAAATCGTCACAGGAGAGGATGCGTGGCAGGTGGCTGGCATTTAGACGCCGAAGTTGAAAACGATGTTGATGGTGGTTTCGACCGGGATCGGCTGTCCGTTTAGAAGATAGGGTTTGTAGCGCCAGAGCTTGACGGCTTCGAGTGCTGGGGCGGTGAGCATGGGTGGTCCGCTGAGAACGCGCAGATTTTCGATGGTGCCGGATGAGGAGATGACGGCGGCCAGGACGACGGTGCCCTGGATGCGGGCTGCTTTGGCGATGGCAGGATAGGCGGGAGCGCTGCCGGAAATTTTATTGCCAGCCATGACGCCAGAGGAGATGGTGATTTTTTTCGGCGCGGCCTGAACGACAGTGGAACGCGATGCGGTTGTGCCGGTGAAGAGACTGCCCATGGTGGACGAGCCATCTCCTCCGGGAAGGCCGAGGATGCCGGTGGAGAGATTACCGGGAGCGGCTGCTTCTTCGTTGTTATGCAGATGCAGAGTGTTCGTCAGTAGTGGCTGCAGTGCGAGCAGAACTGCATGAGTAGAGGGTGCAGCGCTACTGCGTGCAATGGCGGCGGCGGGAGCTGGTGGAACGGGTGCAATCAGCAGCATTGCGATAGCTTGTTTCGGAAGAGCAAGCGGATGAAATAATGGCCAGAGAATAAGTGCCGTGAGTAAACAGGAGTTGATGATCAATCCGGCTACGCTGAAGTACTTACTATTCGTAGTGAATTGATTGCCTGATTCTATCAATGCATCGTTAAACATGGACTGCCTCGGCAGGCAATTGACTTAGCCTGTTTCCTGTCGAGATAGACACCCGCGCGATACAGATTGTTCCTGGCTTTGTTATCAGTAGTCGAACAAGTTACGAATCGTCAGCTGCGGCCTTCACGCTTTTGCGCGATGACCAGGCCGCGGGGCGTGGGCAGCAGGATGACGGAGATGAGGCCTTCGGCTTCCATTTTGAGCGCGGCTTCGCGGACGGTTTTCAGGTGCGAGCTGGCGTCGTGCATGAGGATAAGTCCGTGGGGACGAATCTGCGGGAGGAAGCGCTTGACTTCCTGCTCGCGAATGTCGATGTCGCTGTCGCTGAAGAAAAGATCAATGGTGCCGGGGACGTTCATCTCGAGACTGGATTGATTACGCAGCTCGATGAATGGCGCGAGCGGGGAGGCTTCGATTTTGGCTTTGGCCTTTGTGAAGACGAGTGGATCAAATTCGCAGGAGATGATGTGGCCGCGGCCGTTGTTCTGGAGGGCTTCGGCCATCCAGAGAGTACTGACGCCGAGGAAGGAGCCGGTCTCGACGATCAGATCCGGCTTGGTGGTCTGGACGAGGGTGCGGAGAAATTGCAGCACTTCTACTTCGGCGGTCATGGAGTCATACATGCTCCATCGCTCGGGGTGGGGACACTCGGGTGTGGCGCGATGGTATTCGGGCAGCAGCTGACCGGCGGCGCGCTCGGCCTGGAGCATGACTTTATGCTCCTGCTTCAGTTTTTTGCGGAAGAGTCCCATGCGTTCTCCGGCGCCAGTGGCGCCTGGTTAAGAGGGTTGAAGATCTCGCCAGGGCGCGAGAGCTTCGGTTACTGCGCGGTAAAGGTGATGACGGTTTCGTTTGGCAGCTCGGCCTGATGTTTGTTGGTAGCTGCGGCGCCGACAGTACCTGCCGTCGCGCCTGCTGCCGCACCGACCAGCGCACCGGTGCCGCCGCCGATCAGACCGCCGAGACCCGCGCCGGTTGCCGCACCGCCGCCAATCTTCTGAGTATTGCTTTTGAGGTGGCCGTTGCCGTCGCGGGTAATGATGTCTGAACTGAGAGGGATACCGCTGGCGTGGTTCAGCATCAGCGAAACGCTGCCCTTCCCGTGGAGGGAGCCGGGACGTTTGACTTCAGTGACAATGCCGTCGACCTGTGCGCCGGACTGGGCGACGACGCGATTGCCAACGGGGATGGCGTTGACGAGGGTGCCGGTCCAGGCTTCGCCGAGGATGGCGTCTTTGGAAGAGATGGGCGTCGTGATGCGGACCATGATCTTGGTCCCGGCAGGATAGCGATCGATGGAATCCTGGGCTGCAGCGAGGGTGGCTGCGGCGAGAAGGATAGCGGAGGTGAGGCGCGACTTGAACATGGGGACCTGCCTGCTGCTTGCGTCTTTAGAATAAACGCAGGCGGGTTGAGTATTGGCAGCAGCGCGTACAACTGTCGTGACCGAGGAAGAGGCCCGGACGGCGCCCTGGGGTGCAGTCCTGCCGCGCCCGGCGTTTCTGGGACCGCCGAATGCAGTGGCCCCGTACCTGCTGGGCAAAATGCTGGTTCGCCGGGCCGGTGACCATGTGCTGGCGGGGCGGATTGTCGAGACCGAAGCTTACTTTGGCGAGGGTGATCCGGCTGCGCATGCCTTTGCCGGGCGGACGGCACGGACAGAGGTGCTGTTCGGGCCGCCGGGACATGCGTATGTCTACCTGATCTATGGGCTGCATGCGTGCCTGAATGTTTCCTGCGAGCCGGCGGGGCAGGCGGGATGTGTGCTGATCCGGGCGCTGGAACCGCTGGCGGGACTGAACGAGATGGCGGGAAACCGGGGGCTTGGGCTGGGAGTGCGGGCTGCGCAGTTGACGGCGGGGCCGGGACGGCTGTGTGCGGCGATGGCGATCAGCCGGGCTGAGCATAATGGGATGGACCTGACCGCGGAGGATTCAAGCCTGCGGATCTGTGAGCCTGGTGGGCTGGATTGCGGCGAAGGAGAGATTGCGGTGACGGCGCGGGTGGGGGTAAACAAGGCGGCGGAGCGGCAATTGCGCTTCATCTTGAAGGGAAATGGGTGCGTTTCGCGCGGGAAGTTCTGGAAGGCGGTTGAGGGGTGAGTGTCGTAGCAGTTGAGGAGTGCCGATCGCTTCGCCACGGCCCACCCTAGCTTCGCGACGATGGGGCACCCGGGTTGCGGTGGTTAGTAACCGAGGCGGTGTGGTTACCGCAGGAAAAGAGCTGTTCTGCGGCTTATGGCGGCGCTATACTTCGCCTGCTTGTATTGATTTGCGCGCGTTTGCGCTTTGGATGTGCCCATGCCACGGTTCCTCGGCCCCGCAGTATTGAGTGTGTTTTCGTTGTTTGCCCTGCAAGTTGGTGCGCAGACTGCTTCTACGACGACGGTTCTGGCGTTTCCGAACAGCACGACAGCGGGCAGTCCGGTTTCGGCCGACGGCGTTGTCGGGGGATCGCCTGCGCCGTTCGTGAATCCTGCGGGAGCGGTGGTGCTGCCGACCGGAACGCTGCAGTTTTATGACGGCACGGCCGCGCTGGGTAATCCGGCGGTGTTGACGCCCGGAAGCGGATTCCTGACGACACCGTTCAGCAAGGTGTTTGGGGCGATCGATCCTGCATTTACGCTGATTGCGGGAACCCTGGTTGGCGATTTGAACGGCGACGGAGTCGAGGACCTGTTGATCCAGGGCATTGCTTCTTCGGCAGCGGAACCGCAATCGAACGAAGAAGTGCAGACCTTTGTTTCGAATAGCAAGGGCGGCTACACGGCGACGGCTGCGACCTCTCTAACCATTCCTCCGGCTCAGGCGACTTCATCGCCAGCACTCGTGGACGTCAATGGGGACGGCAAGCTGGACCTGCTGATCGGCCCTTCAGTGGCGTATGGCAATGGGGACGGAACTTTCTCGCAGCCAGTGCAGCCCGCTTTTCTAGCGAACGGCTTTTCCTACACGTATGCCGCGGACGTCACAGGTGATGGCAGGACTGACATCATTGCGCTGAACAAAGTGCCGTCCGTTGGTCTGGGAAACCAACCTTACACGCTGCAGGTGACGGTATTTGCAAACCAGGGAGGCGGTAACTTTCAATCTCTGGGCACGTTTCCGATAGGGACAGGACAAGTGGTCGAGTTCGCTAGCCTCAATTCGCTGAGCTTTGTTGATCTGAACGGGGACGGCAGGCTGGACATGGTGGCGCAGATGTACTTTGTGCCTGCAGGCAATGCGGCTGAGCCGGCGACTATCACTGCTTTGCTGAACAATGGAGACGGAACGTTCGGCGCCCCCGTATCAGTGACTTATACGCCGCAGCAAAATGGCGGGTTAATTCAGCTTCAGGCACTTGAAGCCGCCGACTTTAATAAGGACGGCAGGGTGGACCTAGCGCTGATTTACCAGGCCAATCCTTCGTCGCAGGGATCGTTTGTGAACCCTATTGTTTTTCTACCCGGCGATGGAAATGGAAGCTTCGGCCCGGAAATCGACTCGCTTGTCAGTACGAATACTGTTTTGGAAGGTGAGGCACCGGGTGGCGATTCGGTCGTTACGGATACGAATCTCGATGGCGCACTGGACATAGCATTTGGCAGTGGTGCGATTGTGCTTGGGGATGGTACTGGCCATTTCACGTCAGGTGTGGGCGCAGGTGGCGCTGGGGCTGCCGAAGGATCCCAGTCGGCCATCGCGGCGATTACGTTTCCGGGAAACCCCTATCCATCCGTGGCCTATATCGGGCAGCCAGGGGGGGCGGCGCCGTTTCCGCTGGTTGCTTCGCCTAATGTGACGTCTTCGGCGATTCTGCCGCCGGCGGCGTTATCAGTCGGGATGCATGCGATCAGTGCGAAATATGGCGGGGATGCGCATTATGCGGCGAGTTCGTCGGCACCGGTGACTGTGACTGTTGCACCGGCGATGGTGCTGCTAAGTGCGACGGCTTCAGCGAATCCTTCGTATGCGGGCCAGCAGGTGACGTATTCGATTGCTGTGGCGGGGAGCGGGCCGGCGCCGACAGGTACGGTCTCGCTGACGGGCACGGGGACGGCTGCCAGTCCGGCGACGCTGGATGGTACGGGCAAAGCAACCATCGCGGTGGCCTTTGCGAATGCAGGCAGTGCGCCGGTAACGGTTTCGTATAGCGGCGATGCGAATTACGCGGCTGCAACGATTTCGGTTCCGCAGACAGTGACGGCGGACTTTGCGGTCACGCCCCCTTCGACGGGCGCGGCGATTGCGGTGGCGTCGGGCCAAAGTGGTACTTCGCAAATCAGTATTGCCGGGGCGGCAGGGTATACCGGTACGGTGACCTTGAGCTGCACGGGACTGCCGGCAGCGGCTTCCTGCAGCTTCAGTCCGGCAAGCCTGAACCTGGCCGGAACGACGGCGCAATCTGCAACACTTACAGTTTCGACCGGGGGGAGTAGTACAGCCCGGATGGCGCTGCCGGAGGTGGGTGGAGGGCTAAAGACGCTGGCGTGCGGGATCTTCGCCGGCAGCCTCCTCCTGATGTGGCCGGGCCGGAGGAAGCGGACGTTTTGCCGTGCGATGTGGAGTTCGGGCATGTTGGCGGTCGCGTTGGCAGCGCTGATCCTGGTGCCAACGGGATGCGGGGGCAGCTCTTCGTCGAAACCAGCGGGCAGCAGTACGCCGGCCGGCACGTATCCGTTCTCGGTGGTAGCGACTTCTGGAACGACGGTGCTGACGACAAGCTATACCCTGACCGTGCAGTAGCGGTTCTTACTTCGCGAGAGCGCGGTGGCCGATGTCATGGCGGTAGTACATGCCTTCGAAGTGGATTGTCTCGAGGGCATCGTAGGCTCGGGCGAGGGCGTCTTCGAGAGTAGCGGCGACTGCAGTGACGCCGAGCACGCGGCCGCCTGCGGTGACGAGCTGTCCGCTGGACAGGGCGGTGCCGGAGTGAAAGACCTGCACCGCGGATGGCGGTGTTTGTGGGGATGCGGACGGTGTGATCTCTCCACTTCGCTTCGCTTCGGTCGAGATGACATAGTCCTGGATCGGCGCTTCCGTCTGGGTGACAAAGTCAGGCAGGCCGGTGATGGGGCGGCCCGTGGGATAGCTGCCGGGGTAGCCTTCGGAGCTGGCAATAATGCAGACGGAGGCGCCGGATTTCCAGCGGAGTGCGGTTTCGCTGAGGCGGCCGGCGACGCAGGCCTCGATGGCTTCGAGGAGGTCGGCTCCGTTGTCGTAGTCGAGACGGGCGAGAATGGCCTGGGTTTCCGGGTCGCCGAAGCGGGCATTGAATTCAAGCACCATGGGTCCGCGAGCAGT
Organism: uncultured Acetobacteraceae bacterium; assembly: GCA_964658265.1. Classification (GTDB taxonomy): domain Bacteria; phylum Acidobacteriota; class Terriglobia; order Terriglobales; family Acidobacteriaceae. The sequence goes on from CAZZYN010000046.1 coordinate 10,813, forward strand.
CATCATCAGGCCGCAATAAAGAACCCCGATGAAGGGCGCGCCTTCGGCGGCCATGCCGTCGAGTGTGGGCTGGATTATGTGGTCGAGGATCCACTGACGCATTTCGGCGCTGAGCATGGAGTCTGTCGAGTAGACGCCCATGCCGCCGGTATTAGGGCCGGTGTCGCCTTCGCCAATGCGCTTGTGGTCCTGTGCGGGAACGAGCGGGGCGACGTGTTTGCCGTCGGTCAGGACGAGGAAAGAGATCTCGTCGCCTTCCAGAAACTCTTCGATGACCAGTGAGGTCTCGCCGCGGGTGCCGAGCAGGCTGCCGGAGAAGAGGCCGCCAATGCCGGCTTTGGCGCCCTCGATCGATTCACAGATGATGACGCCTTTGCCGGCGGCGATGCCGTCTGCCTTGATGACGAGAGGAGCGCTGAAGTGGGAGAGAGCGTCGAGGGCCTCAGCTTCGCTGGTGACGACGGCGTAGGCAGCAGTGGGGATGTTGTGGCGCTGCATAAAGCGTTTGGAGAAGCTCTTGCTGGTTTCGAGCAGGGCGGCCTGGCGGGTGGGACCGAAGACGGGAATGCTGCGACGGATGAGTTCGTCGGTGAGGCCGAGGGAAAGGGGCAGCTCGGGCCCGATGATGACGAGGTCGGGGCGGACTTCCGAGACAACGCGGAGCAGGTCGTCAAGATTGGCGAGAGCTACGGGAACGCAAGTAGCGATGGAGGCGATCCCGGCATTTCCCGGAGCACAGGTGAGGATGCCGGCGCGGGGAGAGTGGCGAAGGGCGGCGGCGATGGCATGTTCGCGACCTCCGGCACCAAAGATAAGAATGTTGGTCGTGCTGGGCGGCATGTGGTGCGTTGGCTCCGGCGAAGGGGGATCAATCGACAGGGTACACGGTACTCAGTGGATGCGCATCCTGCGGGACAGGAGTCGAACGCCGGAACCGGCGCGGCGATGACGGCAATCCGCCTATACTGAAAGTACTTCCATTTCATTCCAGAGAATTGCACGCAACCAGCTCCATATCGGCCAACAACCCGGAACTGCTGCCCGCAGGTGGCGGGGCTGACGCTGGCCGGGTGAAGGTGAGTTTTCGCGAGATCTGGGCCTCGATGGGTCCGGCCTTTGTCGCGAGTATTGCGTATATCGATCCCGGCAACATTTTTGCCAATCTGGATGGAGGAACGCGGTTCGGCTACACACTACTGTGGGTTTTGCTGTGGTCGAACCTGATGGCGATTCTCATCCAGTACTTGTCGGCCAAGCTGGGCATTGCGACAGGCCGTTCGCTGCCACAATGCTGCCGCCAGGAGTTTTCGCGAAAGACGACTATATTTCTGTGGCTGGCGGCAGAGTTTTCAGCCCTGGCGACGGACCTGGCCGAGTTCCTGGGGGCGGCGCTGGGATTTTACCTGCTGCTGGGCGGCCGGTTGCTGGCCGCAGGCATGAGCCGGACCGAGGTGCTGCTGCTGGCAGCGATCGCATCAGCGTTGTGTGTCTTTGGCATCCTGGCGCTGGATCGGCTGGGTTTTCGGAAGCTGGAAACGGCCATCATGGTCTTCGCGCTGGTGATCGGGGTCTGCTACGGCATAGAAGTGTTCCTGGTGCATCCGAACTGGACGCAGATTGCTGTGCACACGACGGTGCCGATGCTGAACCAATCCAGCCTGTATATCGCGATTTCGATGCTGGGCGCGACGGTGATGCCGCACGTGGTGTATCTGCATTCCGGACTGGTCCAGCCACGGCTGAAGGTGGGGCTGGGCGCGTCAGATGCCGGCAATGGACGGCTGGTGAAGCTGCGGCAATTGAAGCTGGAGCTGATTGACGTCTGCGCGGCGATGAACGGGGCGTGGCTGGTGAACTCGGCCATGATCATCGTGGCGGCGGGTGCGTTTGCGGGCAAGCGGCTGGAGGGGATTTCCGTTGAACAGGCGCATGCCACACTGGGACCATTGCTGGGCCGTGCAGCTCCGTGGCTGTTTGCGATTGCACTGCTGGCATCCGGACTGTCTTCGTCAACGGTTGGGACGATGGCCGGTCAGATGATCCTGGAAGGCTTTTTGGAAGTGCGCTTTTCAGTCTTCCTGCGGCGGCTGATCACGCTGGTGCCGGCGATTGTAGTGATCGGCCTGGGCCTGGATCCGCTGAAGATCATCATCCTCTCGCAGGTGATATTGAGCTTCACACTGCCCTTCGCGCTGATTCCGCTGCTGTTATTGACGCAGAAGGCGGGGGTGATGGGCGAGTTTGTGAATGGGCGGACGACCAAGTGGCTGGGCTGGGTGTCGGCGACCGTGATCATCGTGCTGAACGTAGTGCTGCTCTGGCAGGCCGCCATTACCTAGGACTGGCCGCACGGGCGGGCTCACACTCGCGATTGTGTTCCTGCGGCAGGTGGTTTAGCGGGCTTGCAGGCTTGACCCGGATGTATCTGTCGCTACATTCGCTGCAAAACAAAGCCCCAGGTTTGAGGCCTGGGGCTGCTGACTGGAAGTGGGTTGCGTCTAGCGATGTGCCGCGCCAGAGGAAGCTGCGCCACCGCTGGCAGCGCCACGGGACATACCAGCGCCGGAAGACATACTCGGCGAGGCGCCGGCTGAACGGCTGCCCATACTGCCACCGGACCATCCGGGACTGCCGGTAGCACCGGATGGACGCCCGACACCCGACGACATTCCGGGAGCCATCCCTCTGTGTTCCGAGACCACGACATTGCCGCTGCTGCGTGGCGACATGGACACCGGGGCAACGTAGGCCGGGGCGCTGACAGAGCCGTGCTGAATGGCGCCGGAAGAAACTTTCTGCAGTTTGCCGAAGGTCTGGCGGGGAACGCCGAGGCCGGCCGAATCCTTAGTAAAGACGAACGTGTTGGCGTTCGAAAACTTGGAGGCGGTCATTGGCGTGGAGCTGACGGACAGCAGGCTGGCGTGTCCTTTACCCGGCGCCAGAACGCCGCGGCTGATGCGATTCCTGACGGTGGGAGAGGTGAGATTGGCGAGACCAGTGAAGCTGTTGCCGGGCTGCCATCCCCAACCTGCCGCGCCGCAGTTCATCCAGCTGCCGGAGTGATAGGGCGTCCAGCCCCATGGATAGGGCGAAACCCAGGAATAGCCGGCATTGGGATAGTAGGCGAGAATGCCGTTGGAGTAGGGATCCCATTGCGCGCTTGCGAGGTAAGGCCGCCACAGGGAACCGCAGCTGCCGCCCATGTTTACCATGCTGCCGTAGTAGTTGAGGTCGCTTACGCCGTACAGACCGGAGCTGCTGCCGAACCCGGACCCGAGGGTGGCAGTGTTCATGTACTGCTTGTGATAGTCAACGGCCTGTTTGTCCCAGGCATCGTAGGGATCTTTCTCAAGATGACTGACAAGTGTGGGCTGAGCCTGGTTGGCGGCGTCGAAGACCAGAGTCTTCTTTTTGGGAACAACGGTCAGGCTGGAACCGACCTGGGCCTGCACCGTACCGTCAAGGACAGCGAGCGTGGTCTGGGGGCTGCCGACGTGGAAATGCATGCGGCTGGCAGGAGCGAGCATCAGCTTGCCCTGGCTGGACGTGACCGTAAACTCGCTGCCTTTGGTGCCTGCCATGCTGGCGTACAGGGTGCCCTGCAGGACATTGACGCTGGTGGTGGTGGCGCCCGACGCGGAGCGACCGAGTTCGGTGAACTCAACAATCGTCTGGGGGGTCAGGCGGAGTGTGCTGTTGTCTTCAAACTCGACTTCTGCGACGCCTTCCTCAGTTTTAAGCTTTGATCCCTGGGTGATGGGCAGGTTGGCAAAGGCTGGCTCGTAGCCATGTTCGGTATGGCGATCCAGCTGCGCTTCGCCCTTGACCTGGCTGAGACGGACGATCCGGACGCCGGCAGCGGAGGTCGCAGCAGTGGACGCTTCGGACTGGTTGGCGGCGTTGATTGTCTGCTCGGCCTGCTTCTGGACAGCGGCCGTGTCAGACTGCGCGTGGATGACGTTTGCCGATACGAGCAGCAAGCCTGCAATCGAGACGGGCGCGAGCTTCATGAAGTGCCTCCAAAAGCGTTACAAGTGGCGGGAAGTCTGATTGACGTGAAGCAGGCCGGCCGCGGCCTGGGAGCTTGAGAAGGACCCAGATTGGCGCAAGTATATGCCGCGGTCCAGACACTGGCCATCTTTATCTAAGGCTGTATTGATGCCCCTGCAAGACCCTTGGCCTACGGGAAGCGCCGTAGCGCGCTAAACTGGTTTGGCGTATGAACCTGTTGCCTGCAGAGACGTTCCGGGCGCATGCCCGCCTATGTGGGCCGCCCCGGCTGAGACGTTTTCGTTATGGGCGCCCCGATCGCGGGCGCGACTGGCAGATCCTCTTCTCTACCTTATAAGCTGCTGGCGCTGCGGGATGGCGTGGTTGAAGCCGGGCCCGGTCACAGCAGACCCAGGCCGGAATGGTTGCGAGATATCAGCGTGCGCATGGATGCGCAGAAAGGCTTTACCGCGATGGACAGTTTTGGCAGCAAAGCAGAGTTGCAGTCAGGCGGCAAGACGTACGAGATTTATCGGTTGAAAGCATTGGAGGCAAAGGGCGTACAGCTGGCCAGGCTGCCCTATGCCCTGCGCATTCTGCTCGAAAACCTGCTGCGGCAGGAGGACGGCAAGAGTGTAACGGCCAGTGACATCGAGTTCCTGGGCAAGTGGGATGCGAAGGCGACGCCGGACCGCGAGATCGCGTTTATGCCGGCGCGGGTGCTGATGCAGGATTTTACCGGAGTGCCGGCCATTGTCGACCTGGCAGCGATGCGGGATGCGATGAAGCTGCTGGGGGGCGATCCGGAAAAGATCAATCCGCTGCAGCCGGCGGAGCTGGTGATCGACCACTCGGTGCAGGTGGACGAGTTCGGGACAAGCAATGCTTATCTTGTGAACTCGATGCTGGAGTTTGATCGTAACCGTGAACGGTATGCATTTCTGAAGTGGGGCCAATCGGCGTTCCGGAATTTTTCGGCGGTGCCGCCGGGAATGGGAATCTGCCACCAGGTGAACCTGGAGTATCTTGCACGCGGCGTATTTACGACCGAGGTAGATGGAGTGAACCGGGCGTATCCGGACACGCTGGTCGGGACGGATTCACATACCACGATGATCAACGGTCTGGGCGTGCTGGGCTGGGGTGTCGGCGGTATCGAGGCCGAGGCCGCGATGCTAGGACAGCCTGTATCCATGCTGGTGCCGCAAGTGGTGGGTTTCAAGCTGACGGGCAAGCTGAAGGAAGGCGCGACGGCGACGGATCTGGTGCTGACGGTGACGGAGATGCTGCGCAAGCTGGGTGTCGTCGGCAAATTTGTGGAGTTCTACGGGGCTGGTGTGAGCGAGTTGTCGCTGGCGGACCGGGCGACGATTGCAAATATGGCTCCGGAGTATGGCGCGACCTGCGGGATTTTTCCGGTGGATGCAGAGACGCTGCGGTATCTGAAGCTGACGGGCCGCCCTGGATGGCAGATCGACCTGGTCGAGGATTATTACAAGGAGCAGGGGCTGTTTTATACGGCGAGTACTCCGGATGCGACGTACACAGAGACGATTTCGCTGGATTTAGCGACAGTGCAGCCGAGCGTGGCGGGGCCGAAGCGTCCGCAGGATCGTGTGCTGTTGAACGAAGCGGGGGCAAGCTTCCGGAAGCAGCTGCCTAGTTTGATGGGACCTGCTGGCAATCGCAACCCGGAGCGACAGGCGCAGCGCTGGGAGGGTGAGGGTGGCCACGCATCGTTGAACGGGCACACGGAGTCAACGGCTGCGATGCCGGAGCCAGGCAAGGATGGACACCTGGAAGGGCATTCTCCTATGCCGACGCCTGCGCTTGACAGTGTGCAGAGCCGGTTCGGTGTGGAAGTAGATCGGTATCTCGATCACGGGTCAGTCGTGATTGCGGCAATTACGAGTTGTACCAATACGTCGAATCCATCCGTCATGATTGCGGCAGGGCTACTGGCAAAGAAGGCAGTCGAGAAGGGTTTGACTGTGCCGCCGTGGGTGAAGACTTCGCTGGCACCTGGATCTCGCGTGGTGACGGATTACTACGAGAAATCCGGACTGATGCCGTATCTCGATCAGCTGCGCTTCAACGTAGTTGGCTACGGATGTACGACCTGTATTGGTAACTCCGGTCCGCTGCCGACGGATGTTTCGAAGGCAATTGAGGATCACGGGCTGGTGGCAGTTTCGGTATTAAGTGGTAATCGTAACTTCGAGGGCCGGATTAATTCCGACGTGCGCGCAAATTACCTGATGTCGCCGCCGCTGGTGGTGGCGTATGCGTTGACGGGCCGCATTGATCATGATTTCGACAAGGAGCCGATCAGTGTAGGCAAGGATGGGAAGCCAGTGATGCTGAAGGATATCTGGCCTTCTCAGCAGGAGGTTGCGGATACGATTGCGCAGGCGATCAGCTCTGATGCTTACCGCAAGGAATATTCGACGGTGACGGATGGCGATGAGAGCTGGCAGCACCTGATTTTCCCGAAGGGGGATGTGTACCAATGGGAGCCGGATTCGACTTATATCCGGCAGGCGCCCTACTTCGAAGGTATGCCGAAGCAGGCATTGCCGGTTGAGGACATTCATGGAGCGCGGGTGCTGGCAGTGCTGGGCGATTCTGTGACCACAGATCATATTTCGCCTGCGGGTTCGATCAAGGTAAACGGGCCTGCGGGAAAATACCTTACGGATCATGGCGTCAAGGTGGGTGATTTTAATTCCTACGGTTCGCGGCGTGGCAACCATGAAGTGATGGTGCGCGGTACGTTCGCGAATGTGCGCCTGAAGAATAAGCTGGCGCCGGGGACGGAAGGCGGCGTGACGCGCTTGTTGCCTGAGGGCGAGGGCATGTCGATTTTTGACGCGTCGGTGAAGTATGCCGAGCGCGGGGTGCCACTGGTGATTCTGGCGGGCAAAGAATATGGATCGGGATCGTCGCGCGACTGGGCGGCGAAGGGTCCGAAGCTGCTGGGCGTCCGCGCAGTGATTGCAGAGAGCTTCGAGAGGATCCATCGCTCGAACCTGGTGGGCATGGGGATCCTGCCGCTGCAGTTCAGCGCGGGTGAGACGGTAGAGTCTTTGGGGTTGAGCGGGGAAGAGACATTTGACTTTGCCGGCCTTAAGAAAATGCTGACCGGGCGGTTCGCGGATGGCAAGACACTTACGGTGACTGCAAAAGCAAACGATGGTTCAACGAAGACCTTTGCAGCTACAGTGAGGATCGATACGCCGCAGGAAGTGCTTTACTACGAGAACGGCGGCATTCTGCAGTATGTGCTTCGGCAGCTAGCGGCAAATTAACGAAAGCGTTTTTATAACTAAAAAAGGCCGGGATGCTGAATCCCGGCCTTTTGTTTTCACTGTCAATGGTGTAGCTAAATGACCTTGAGCAGTAACAGGATGATGACAATCAGCAGGATCAGGCTGATGCCGCCGCCGCCGTAATAGCCGAGTCCAGGCCCGAGTCGATAACCGCCAAATCCGAAGACGAGCAACAGAACAATAAGTACGATGAGCATTCTTTCCTCCGTGCGGCGGGTGACGCGGGGGCGTCATGCGCATTATGTCTACAGCATGGATGGTGGCGTATGGTGCCGGGTTGTTCAATATCGAAAGATAGCAGCGTGCCAGGCGATCGGAGGATTTCCCCGGTTCGATTTCATGCGTGCGACGCTGTGCTTCGGACGAGGTGACCAATGGTGCTGCGTTGGATTGACACAGGACGAGCGGCGCTCGGACTGAGACTACAAAGTGTCTGGTAACAATTCAGACATGTGTTGAGCGTAGACTTTTGCCTATGCCGGACCCGCGCCTGCGTGTCGCTTACTTTCCCGACTCTTTCCACGAAGTCAACGGTGTGGCGCACACGAGTCGACAGTACGAGGCATTTGCAAGACGGACGGGCCTGCCGTTCCTTTGTGTGCGTGCGGGAACGCGGGTACAGACCGAAGAAATAGATGGTTCGGTAACGACGCTTGAATTGGCGCGCGGACCGCACTCTTTCGCGCTGGATAAGGACCTTAGGTACGATCCAGTGTTTGTGCGGCATGTATTGAAGATCTCGCGCGCGATGACGAAATTTCGACCGACGATCGTGCACATAACCGGGCCGAGCGAGATTGGGATGATTGGCGCAGCGCTCGCGTATCGAATGGGTGTGCCACTGGCGGCGTCATGGCATACCAACGTGCACGAGTATGCCGGGCAGCGTATTTACTGGCTGCGACGGCGACTCCCTAAGAGGTGGGGACCACCGCTGTCCGCGTTTGTACAGGATGCAGCGTGGGTGCTTGCGGCCGGCATGTACCGGCAGGCACGAATAGTGTTTGCGCCGAACCCGGACCTTTGCAGACTGCTGGAGCAGAAGACCGGACGGGCATGCAGGTTGATGCGACGCGGTGTGGATGCTGCACTTTTCACGCCGGCGCACCGTGCGAGGAAGGTGGGCGATGATGCATTTGTTCTGGGGTATGTGGGTCGATTATCGATCGAGAAAAACATAGGTCTGCTGGTCAGAACAGGCAGGGAATTACTGGCGCGGGGCATTCGGAACTTCCGGTTTTCGATCGTTGGCCAGGGCTCGGAGGAAGCTTCTCTGCGGGCATGCCTGCCGCAGGCGGAGTTCCACGGAGTCTTACGTGGCGATGCTTTATCGCGTGCCTACGCCGACATGGACCTGCTGGTGTTTCCGTCGCACACCGATACGTTTGGCAATGCAGTGCTCGAGGCATTGGCATCGGGAGTGCCTGCCCTGGTGACGCCACACGGCGGTCCGGCAACCATTGTGCGTGAGGGTGCGACCGGGCTGATACGCGACGATGACAGTTTTCCGGATGCAGTAGAGGAGATGCTGCTGGATCCTTTGCGCCACGAGCGGATGCGACTGGAGGCGCGCGAGGCAGCGTTGATGGCTTCCTGGGAGAGCATCTTCGAGGAAGTATGCAGTGCCTATGGGCCGCTGCTTACCGGCGCGCGCACGGCGTCGGGAACCCTGCGAGCCTCGGTACGATGAGCGGGGCAGGATTTGCGTCAGCTAACCAAAAGACATTCCTTACGATGTTGGCCGTTCTTACGTTTATGCTTGGGTAACGCCCCACTCCACGTCGAGGTCGCGGCAAGACTTATCTAGTTGCTGAGGAGACCGATGTCGAACGATCTGCGTAATTTTCTGGAACTTTCCTACGACGAACTTGAAGAATTAAACCTGAAAGCAAAAGAACAGCGAAAGAACCGTGTCGCTATCGACACGATTCGCGAGGAGCGGCTGAAGTACCTGACGGATACGAAGAGCATCAAGGCGGTGACGGTGTTGTTCAGCGATCTCGAAGGCCGGCTGCACATGCTGGACTATGACAAGAAGTTCCTGATCAAGAGCTGGGACAACCTTACGTTTGACGGTTCCTCGATCCGTGGTTTTACGGCGCAGCGGGAGAGCGATCTGCGGCTGGGCATCGACTGGTCGGCATTCTACTGGGTTCCGGCTGACTTCTTCGGCAATGGCAAGGTGCTGGTATTCGGAGAGGTCATCGATAAGACCGGTTCGCCATATGCTGCTGACGTGCGGGGCCTGTTGAAGACTTTCTCCAATGAACAGTTTGAAAAAAATGGCTACACACTGAATGCGGCGAACGAGATAGAAGGCTTTCTCTTCGAAGGCGAAGACGCCGAAAAGCTGTACTACAAGACGAATGAATTCAAGTATGTAAATACGGGTGGGTATTATCACTCGCTGCCCGGCGATCCGCTGCGGACCTTTATCGACACGGCTGCGGAAGTGCAGCGCTCGATGGGTTTCGAGAACGAGAAGGACCATCCGGAAGTGGCGCCGTCGCAATTCGAAATCAATTACACGTATGGCGAAGTGGTGGCAGCTGCGGACCAGATCCAGTTGTACAAGCTGATCTGCAGGCAGGTGGCGACTTCGATGGGGATGACGGCCTCATTTCTGCCGAAGCCGGTAGTGGGTGTGAATGGCAGCGGCATGCACACCAATCTTTCGATCAGCAAGGGCGGCAAGAATCTCTGCTGGGATCCGAATGGCGAAGAAAAGCTGAGCCCGTTTGCGTGGGACTTTGTCGACCGCGTACTGACTGCGGGCAGCGACATCTGCCTGCTGCTGAACGCAAGCGTGAATGCGTATCGCCGGCTGGATCCGCACTTTGAGGCGCCGAACCAGATCAAGGCTTCAGCGGTGGATCGTGGATCGATGGTGCGGATTCCGATTGGCAACGAGAAGAGTGCGCGTATCGAAGTGCGTTCCGTGAGTCCGGATGCAAGTCCATACCTGGTGCTGTATTCGATCTTCAAGACCGGGCTGGAAGGCGAGACAGCGAAGATTGCTAATCTGCGGCAGGCCCAGCGCTACCTGCCAGACAACATTTATTCAGCTATCGAAGATTTCCGGAATTCAGCATGGACGACGAAGCTGCTGGGCGAGGATGTGAAGGGACGCTATGCTGACTTGAAGCAGGGATCGGCGGACCGGTGTGCACGGCTGCTGGGTACCGTTGTGAAGGGACCGGAAGTGCAGTTCCATCATGATGTGTACAACCAGTACTTGTGGGGTCAGTTCTAACGGGTTCGATGCTGGTTGATTCGGGCGCCCCTGGTTCAAACCGAGGGCGCCCGAATTGTTTGGAGATCTCTCCACTCAACTTCGCTTTGGTCTAGATGACAACTTATGGGTGTTTGGCAGGCGAGCGGATGGCATCGCCATACCCACCCTAGCTTCGCGAGGATGGGGCACCCGGATTTGTGGGTCTATTTGGCTTTTACGTATTTGTCATACCAGTTGAACCAGCTGGTATAGCGATCGCGGATGAAACTGGGCCGTTTGAAGCCGTGGAATTCGCCGGGATAGATGATGAGTTCCGCCGGTGTGCCGACACTGCGCAGGACCTGGTACATCTGCTCGCCGCCTTCGAGGGGAACGTTGAAATCCTTGTCGCCGCCCATGAAGAGTGTTGGTGTCTTGATGCGATCCGCGTGGAAGAACGGGTAGGAGAGCTTGATGTAGAGGTCGGGATTTTTCCATGGGGGCCCGATTTCGTTTTCGTATTGCAGGATGTATTCATCGATGCCGTAGAGGCCGAGGAGACTGCCCATGCCGGCGCCGCTTGATGCGGCTTTGAAGCGTGTCGTCGTGGCAATGGTGTAGTCAGTAAGAATGCCGCCGTAACTCCAGCCGCCGATGCCCATGTGATCGGCGTCGATCTGGCCGGTAGCGATGGCGGCGTCGACGGTGGCGAGCAGGTCAGCCACTTCCTTGTTGCCCCAGTCGCCGTGGATAGTGTTGGAGTAATCGCGACCGCGGCCGGAGCTGCCGCGATAGTTGACGTTGAGCACTGCGTAGCCATGAGCTGCGAAGAGTTGGCGTTCAGGTTCGAACTCATGGGCATCCTGTCCAACGGGACCGCCATGGATGCGGAGCAGCATGGGAACCTTGCTGCCGGACTGGTAGCCGACCGGCATGGTCAAGAGGCCGTGGACTTCAGTGCCGTCTTTGCTTTTCGCGGAAAGGTCTTTGGCTGGGAGGAGATCGATCGTAGCAACGAGCGCAGCATTATGGCTGGTAAGTGGGCGCAGTTTGCCATCTTCGACGGCGTAGAGTTCATCGGGCTGCGCGTCATTGCTGTACAGCGCGACTACGCGGCCGGCGGCGGCGGAGATCGCTTCCGCTGCACCTTCGCCGGAGGAGAGACGCTTCGGCGCTCCGTTGCCCAGGGATACTTCGGCAACATACTGATTGCGGTCATCCTCAATGGTAGTAACAAGGGCCTTGCCATCGTCAGTGAAGCGGGGCGGACTGACGATACGATCGAGCTTCTCAGCAAGGATGGAGGGTGAGCCGCCGGAAGCCGGGATGGTGGCGAGGCGCGGCACATCGTACATGGAGTACGTGGGCGAGACTCCTTCGCGAAAGGCGATGAGCTTGCTGTCCGGACTCCACGAAAGCGGGCCCGCGTCCTCGCCTGGGAATGTTGTGAGCTGCCGGGGTGACGAGCCGGGCCTGGCGTCGACAACAAAGATGTCGGAATTGGTGGAGCGGTCGGGATCAGGAGCAGTGTGATTGCTGACGAAAGCGATGAGGGCGCCGTCGGGCGAGAACTCGGCTTCCGCCTCCTCATACTTGTCGTCGGTGATGATTTTTTTTAACTGCTTCGATGCGATGTCGAAGAGGAAGAGGTGGGCATGCTTGTCCGTCAGGTACCCTTCGACATCCTGTTTGAAGTGGAAGCGATCCAGGACGATGGGCTTCGGCGGTTTCGGCTTGCCACCTTTGTCGTCTTCATCCGGCTCGTCTTTCTCACGCAGGGTGAGCAGCAATTTCTGTGAATCGGGCGACCAGCGATAGTCTTCAATGTCCTGCTTGACGTCAGTGACCTGATTGGCTTCGCCGCCGCGCCGGTCGAGCACCCAGACCTGCTCGCCCTTGGCTTTGCCGGGACGCGAGGAGGTGAAGGCGAGGTATTTGCCGTCCGGACTCCAGCGGGGTGCGCCTGCTGATTCGTTGCCGTAGGTGAGCTGGATATCCTGTTTGCCGTCGAAGCTCACCATCCACAGGTTTGATACGCCTTTATCGTCTTCAACGTTGGTGTGGCCGACGGTGTAAGCGACCCATGCACCATCAGGCGAAAGGGCAGGCCGGCCCACGCGTTGAATGTTGTTGAGATCGTCGATGACCATGCCGCGCTTTGCGGTCTGGGCGATCAGGGCGGGGCTCGCGAACAACAGCAGTGCGAGGACGGGTTTGCGCAGGAAGGGATCGAACATGAAACGGAGTGTAGCAGGGAGCTTTTCGCAGCAGGACCTCTGCTATGCTGCGAGGGAAGTCAGGTGTATCGGAGATGCCGCGTCCGCGCCTCCCGTTCGTGTGGTCTGCTGTGCCAATCCCCATTTCGCAAGAGGCTTGCATGTCCGGTGTCATCCCACGAGTTTGTCTCGCGTTTCTTTTCCTTGTCATGGCAGTTGATGCGCAGGCCCAGACACCAGAAGCGATGCAGCAGCAGTTTGCCCGCGATCCGAAGCAGGCAATCGACCAGGTGTACACGGCAGCGATCAGGAAAGATACGACCGAAGCGGATTTCAATTCGAGTCTGACGGATTATCTGCCGGCTTCTTCGACGGTGCCGACACCTGCGAAGGTGCTTGGCGATATTGCCGGCGCGCCGGACATGCTGCCGTATGCGGAGGATGTTTACAAGTATTTCCGACTGCTGGCTGCGAGTACACCGCGGGTCAAAGTATTCAGTATCGGAAAGACGGAAGAGGGCCGCGAGATGATTGCGGCGGCGATCGGCGATGTGTCGCTGATCGAGAAGATGAAAGAGAATGACGCGCGGCTGGCGCAGCTAGCTGATCCGCGGATGATCGGCATGGATGATGCGAAGGCCCAGACGCTGGTAACGCAATCGTTCCCGGTGTATTACATCACGGGCACGATTCACTCGACGGAGACGGGCGCGCCGACAGCCTTGATGGAGCTTGCTTATCGGCTCGCAGTTGATAATTCGCCCTACATTCAGTACATCCGCAAGCACATGGTGGTGCTGATCACGCCGGTGGTGGAAGTGGATGGGCGGGATCGCATGGTCGATATCTACAAGTGGCACAAGGCGCATCCGGGTGAAGAGTGGCCGCGACTGCTGTACTGGGGTCATTACGTGGCGCACGATAACAATCGCGACGCCATGGCGATGACGCTGAACCTGACCAATAACATCCTGCACACGTATATCGACTTCCATGCGCAGGTATTGCATGACCTGCACGAGTCAGTGCCATTTCTTTACGACAACACGGTAGGCGACGGACCGTACAACGCGTGGATCGATCCGATGCTGGCTGACGAATGGGCGATGCTGGGCTGGAACAACGTGGCCCAGATGCAGAATCTCGGCATGCCTGGAGTGTTTACCCATGGAGATTTCGATACATGGAGTCCGGGATACCTGATGTTCCTCGCGGGCATGCATAACGGCATCAGCCGGTTGTATGAAACGTTCGGCAACGGAGGCGCAGATACGGAGCGGCGGATTCTCGACCCGGATGAATATGCGCGGACGTGGTTTCGGCAGAATCCTCCGAAGGCTTCGGTGATGTGGTCGCAGCGGGACAACAACAATTACGAACAGAGTGCATTGCTGGTGACGCTTTCTTACTTCGCGCAGAACTCTCAACACTTTTTAAGTGACTACTACCTGAAGAGCCGGCGTTCGATCGAGAAGCCGAAGCAGGGTGGCCCGGCAGCGTATGTATTCAGTACGGACGCTGCGTTCCAGAACCGACAGATGCAGTTGCTGAAGGTGCTGCAGGCGCAGCATGTGGAGATTCAGAAACTGTCGGCGGCGGCGAAGGTGATGGTGGATGCGCCGAAAGATGTCAAAGACGGGAAGGCTGCTGCTCCGGCTCCGGCAAAGAAAGCAATGGAGTTTGCGGCCGGCAGCTACGTGGTGCGCATGGATCAACCCTATTCGCGCGCGGCAGATGCTCTGCTGGATCGCCAGTACTGGGCGCCGGACGATCCGCAGAAACATCCCTATGACGATACGGGGTGGTCGTTCGGGGATTTGTTTGGTGCAGGTGTGACGCGGGTGACGGACGCGGAGATCCTGGCAGTACCCATGGCGAAGGTGGATGAGTTGAGTGCTGACTGGAAGGCGCCAAGCGGGTCGGGTCAGGTATGCATGGTGGACAACACCGGGCAGGTGGGACTGGCCGCGCTGGCGTATGCCGAGAAGTCGGCGAAGATCGAGATCCTGGATGCCGCGGTTGATGTGAGTGGCACGCATTTTCATGCGGGGTCCATGGTACTGAGCGGAGTCGGGAGTGAGCAGCTTGGGCCGGTACTGAAGAATCTGCAATTGCAGGCTACGTGCAGCGCGGAGGTTCCTTCGGCTGCAATGCATACGGTAAAGCTGCCGCGGATTGCGTTCATGCACACATGGCTGGCCACGCAGACGGAGGGTTGGTGGCGGCAGGCTTTCGATCGACTGCAGGTGCCATATGACTACATCAGCACGCAGACGGTTGCAAAGACCGAGGACCTGCGCAGCAAGTATGACGTGATCATTTTTGCGCCGGTGGGTGGGCGCGGCAGCAGTCAACGCATCATCAGCGGCATGCCGATGTGGGGCAATCCTGTTCCGTGGAAGACGACAGAGCTGACGCCGAACATCGGCAAACTGGATTCGACTGAGGATATGCGGCCGGGCCTGGCCTTTGCCGGGGTGGAGCACCTGAAAGACTTTGTGGAAAGCGGGGGATTGCTGATTACGTCAGAAGACGCAGCGCAATTTGCGATTGATGAAGGATTGGCTCCGGGTGTATTCACGGCTCCGCCAAGAGACGTGAAGGTGGTCGGAAGCGTTCTCGCTGCGACCCTGGTGGACGCTAAAAGCCCGATTGCTGCGGGGTACGGAGCAGAACTGGCGGTGTATAGCGCAGACGGAATGGCATTCAATGTGAGCAACCTGACGACGGGCAGCAACAATCTTCCGACCAAAGGAAAATCCAAACGGCCGACTGGACGCGGCGGTCCGGATGACACCGACGCGCCGGAAGGTCGTGCGAGTGAGGAGGCGCCGCCGCTGCCGGAGGTTAAGCCATGGGAAGCAGTGCCGCTAAATGAAGAGCAGAGCCGGCACAATCCTTTTGTCATACCGGTGGAGGCGCGGCCCGACGTAATTGTGCGCTTCGCAGAAAACAAGAAGCTGTTGATCGCGGGATTGCTGGACAAAGGCGACTCCATTGCTGAACATGCGGTGGTGGTGGATGCGCACCTGGGCAAGGGAAATGTACTGTTGTTCGGAAACAATCCCATCTATCGGGGCGAAACCATCGGGACATATGGCCTTGTGTTCAATGCGATTCTCAATTACGACCATCTTGGCGCAGTGCACGATCCGGCGACGAAGTAGTCAGCCGAAGCGGCAGTTCTTGAGGCGGATCAGCAGGGAGCCAGGCCCGGGAGTGTTGAAAGCGGAATGATGTCACACGCGGGAATGAAGCGACTACGCCAGCGCTCGCGATGCATGTTGGCATGCCTTTTGCTGGGCATTTCCGGACATGGGCAGAGCTTTGAGCAGAGCTTTCTCAGCCCACCGGAGGCACCTGGCCAGGATGCGCGCGTGATGATGCGCTGGTGGTGGTTTGGCCCGGCGGTGACGAAGCCTGAATTGCTGCGGGAGATGCAGCAGATGAAGGCAGGAGGCATTGGCGGGTTCGAGATACAGCCGGTATATCCGCTGGCTCTCGATGATCCGGAAAAGCGGCTTCATAACGAGGCTTATCTTTCAGCGGAGTTTCTCGACAGTGTTCGCTACGTAAATGAAGAGGCAGCGAAGCTTGGATTGCGCGTGAGTCTGACGCTATCGAGTGGCTGGCCTTATGGCGGGCCTCATACGCCGGTGACGGAGGCTGCGGCCGCGCTGCACATGCAGACTGTGCGTGTGGCTGCGGGTGAAACGTCAGTAGCGATGCCGATGCTGGGTTCTGGTGAGTCGCTTGAGGCTGTGTTTATCAACGCGGCGGGATCTACGGTTGGAGAGAAGCCGACGATGCTGCCGCTGCCGCCAAGCGGAAGTATGCGATTGACACTGCCTGGCACAGCGGATCATGACCGCGAAGTGCTGTACTTCATCGCCAGCCGAACCGGTCAGCAGGTCAAGCGTGCAGCCTTCGGGGCAGAAGGTTTTGTGCTGGACCATTTCTCGAAAGATGCGGTACAGGCTCATCTGCGCGACGTTGCTGATCCGCTGATGACCGCATTTTCAGGGCGGCCTCCTTATTCAGTCTTCAGCGATTCGCTCGAGGTATACGGATCGGATTGGACGCCGGGCTTTCTGGATGAGTTTCGTAAGCGGCGCGGGTACGATCTTCGGCCCCATCTTCCGGAGTTGTTTGTCGAGCAGCCGGACGAAGAGGCACTGGCAGTGCGGCACGACTGGGGGCAGACGCTGACGGAGTTGATCGACGAGAACTATGTGAAGCCGATCAATGACTGGGCTCATGCGCATCACACGCTGTTTCGTTCGCAGACGTATGGAGATCCGGCGGTGTCGCTGGCGAGCAATGCGCTGGTGGATCTGCCGGAGGGTGAGGGTCCGCAATGGCAACAGCTTTCGTACATGCGGTGGGCGACTTCAGCGGCGCATGTGTACGGGCGGCCGATGGTGTCCGCGGAGACGTGGACGTGGCTGCATTCGCCTGCGTTTCGTGCAACACCGCTGGATATGAAGGCCGAGGCGGACCGGTTTTTTCTGCAGGGCGTGAACCAGTTGGTAGGCCACGGATGGGCTTATTCTCCGCCGTCTGAGGGTGAGCCGGGCTGGCGATTTTATGCGGCTGCTGTGTTCAACGATCACAATCCGTGGTGGCTGGTGATGCCGGATGTGATGAAGTCGCTCGAGAGAACGAGCTGGGCATTGCGGCAGGGCGAGCCGGCGAACCAGGTTGCGGTGTATCTGCCTGAGGATGATGCGTATGCCGCGTTCGTGCCGGGGAAGGTTTCGCTTTCGGATGTGTTGCCGCGCTGGGTGACTCCGAAGCTGACGCAGGCGATTGAGGAGGGCGGCTACAACTTCGACTATATCGATGCCGCGGCGATTTCTGCGCGGGGCATTCGATATCCGGTGCTGGTGCTGCCGGAGGTGGATCGTATGTCGGCAAAGACGCTGGAGGCGATTGCGCGCTATTGCGATGCGGGTGGGAAGGTGATTGCAGTCGGAAGGCTGCCGGAGCATGAGCCGGGTCTGAAAGGTTTTGGCGCAGCGAGTGACGCCGTGAAGATGGCAGCGAAGAAGCTGTTTGATGCTGGCGGTAGGGCGAAGCTGGTTCCGGATGTGCGTGGGCTGGAGGCTGCACTGCACGCGATGGCGGAGCCAGATATGCGTCTTGATGCATCGCTGCCGGCTGTCGGGTTTATTCATCGCAAGCTGAAGGATGCTGATTTGTATTTCGTGGCGAATACCGGAAACGTTTCGGTGCAGACTACGCTGCGTTTCCGCAGCAGCTATCAAGGTGGTGAGTGGCTGGATGCGGATACCGGGGAGGTGCGGCCTGTGCAATCTCGAGATAGTATTCCGGTGACGCTCTCACCTTATGAATCGCGGATCCTGTTGTTGCGGGCTGCCGTTGGGCCGCGTTCGACGGCTGCAAGGGAGGGTGGCCAGGTGGCACAGGATCTGAGCCACGACTGGAAGCTGCGCTTTGAGGCGACGGGCTACGAGGAGAAGCTACCGGCGCTTGCATCGTGGGCCGGGACGCCGGAGACGCGGTTTTACTCTGGCGTTGTGACTTACACGAAAACGCTCACGATGCAGCAGAGGATCCGTCCAGGGGAGCACTGGCTCGTCGACTTCGGTGTAGCGAAGGCGGAGCCAGCGCATCTGAATTTGATAAACCATCCGGGCATGCATGCGGAGGTGGATGCACCGATTCGCGATGCCGCGGTGGTGTATGTAAATG
>CAZZYN010000047.1:0-29239 GCA_964658265.1 uncultured Acetobacteraceae bacterium
CTTCACAAAACCCGGCTGGTTGATACCACTCAGAAAATCGGCGTCCAGCGAGACAATCACATCCGCATCCGCCAGCTTGTACTGCGTATCGTAGAAGTCGCCGAAAACTGCCTTCGACGCGATACGCGCCGAGTCGCGATTGATCGGGTCGTACTGGATCCACTTGGCCTGCGGGTAGACTGCCTGCGCCTTCTTCCACTGCGCTGCCAGCGTCGGCGACGTAACCGTGCCGCTCAGGATGTACAGCCCCTGGCCGCCAGCCGAACGCTTGTCCTGCATAGCCGTGATAAAGGCAGCCTGGAAAATCGCAAAACGGCTCTGCTCGCCGCGATGCAGTACCCGAGGCGACCGGTCGGGATCATACAGGCCCAGCAGTGTGCCCTGGCTGATCGGGTCTGAACCGCCCTTACTCATCGGGTGGTCCGGATTGCCGTCAATCTTGATCGGCCGGAACGCATCACTTTTCACCAGCAGTGGAATCGCGCCAGTCGGGAACGGGAATGCCGTCGCGAAGTAAAGCGGCTTGCCGAGCACCAGGTCTTCTGGCTGCTTGATATATGGATAGATCGGCTCGTCCGGCTGCTTGGTGCAGCCCGACAGTCCGGCCAGCGCCATGGACGCGCCCATGATCTTCATGAAGCCGCGACGCGACACCGGGTCGATCAGCTCCGAAGCATGCTGCGGAAACTCCTGCTCGACCATGCGATCAAAGCCGGGACGCGAAGCAACAGCATCCAGGCTCTGCCAGTACTTGCGCCCCTGCTTGCCCGAAAGCTCAGCGCGCGCCTCGGCGATCGTCATCAACTGCTGCGATCCGTTCGGTTCTGCCGTCTTTGCTTCAACCGTCTTGTGTTGGTTTGCCATCGTGTCTTTCAAGTCGTTTGCCGCCATTGCGTTTGGAGCTCCGTCCAGGCCATGTCCCTGCGCACTACCTGTGACAGGTTTCGCAGCTGCTGATTTCCGTAGGAGTACGAATGTGGTACTGGTTCACCAGGTACTTGCCCAGCGCATCCTGGCTGGTGAACTCGGTATAGTGAATGCCCGCCGTCTGTCCCGTCATTGATCCCGTCGGCATCTGGTTCGCTACATCCACCACCTCAGGCTCTCCATGCCGGTAGGCCGGCAGCATATTCAGTGCCGCATCCTTCGCGCTTATCTTCTGCGGATTGATCGTCGTGCAGCTGATGTTCTGCGCAGTCGGCGAACCATACTTGTTATCCGCCGTACCGCACCACACCGGCTTATCCGTTGAAGGTCCTTCCCACGCCATGTTGTAGATCTGGCTGGTCGGCCGCAGGTTCTTTGCAGGGTTCCGGTGGCAGTTCAAACACCACTCCATCTGCAGCGAGTTCTGCTGATACATAATCGGCATCTGGTCCACATGCCCGTGACACGAGGAGCAGCCAAGCCCTTTGTTCACATGGATCGAGTGGTTGAAATACACATAATCCGGCAGGTCGTGCACGCGGATCCAGCGGATCGATTCACCCGTTGCCCAGCTTTGCCGCACCGGCTCCAGCAGTTGTGCATTGGTCCAGATCTGCGCGTGGCAGTTGATACAGGTCTTGGTCGGCGGAATCCCCGCATAACTCGATTTCTCGACCGAAATGTGACAGTACTGGCATTGCACGCCCAGGCCCTGCACATGATGCTTATGACTGAATGGAACCGGCTGGTCCGCGCGCTGCCCCTGCCGCGTTACCCATGGGGAACGCTGCAGCTGGTCGAGCGTGACGCCAAGGGCAATCACGATCAAACCGGTAAGAATGATGCTCATGCGGGCTAGCGCATTGGAGCTGCGGTCAAAAATCTGCGCCATGTCTACGTTCCTCTGCCGTGTGACCACGGGAGATTGAGGATGAACATTAAGGCGACTGAACAAGTCGCAATTCGGATAAGTTCTCTGTACGTCACCCAGAAATATAGCAGCTATAAAAGCGGAATCACCGTCCCCAAGCTGACCGGCTCCGTTTTTTGCGCCCGGCATGGAACCACACTTGGGAACAAGTTCTTTTCATCAACAATCCCATCCGCACTGCTCTTGATCCGCTCTCGCTCCGCAACGTTTCGTCCTTACCCGCGTGACTATTAGCTGCATGTGTACGCCCGCTGGCTGGCTGCTGCCTCGCCGTCTCCGCCTACTATGGATACACCATGAATGATGGCCGACGCGCTGTCCGCTACGACGTTCCCGCTGCTCTCGCCCACCTCTCGGCAGCCGACCCGAAGCTCGCCCGGCTCATCCAACGCGCCGGCCCGTTCACCCTCAAGCTCAAAAGCCAGCACTCCCCCTTCGAAGCCCTGCTCGAATCCATCATCTACCAGCAGCTCCACGGCAAAGCCGCCGCTGCCATCCTGCGCCGCCTCATCGAAGCCTTCGGTGACCTGCACCCGCAGCCCGAACAACTCATCACCATACCCGACCACATCCTGCGCGGCGCCGGCCTCTCCGGCTCGAAGGCCCTCGCCCTGCGCGACCTCGCTGCCAAAACCATCGACGGCACCGTCCCTACCCTGGCCCAGATCCGCCGCCTACCCGACGATGAGATTGTCAGCCGCCTTACCGCCGTCCGCGGCATCGGGCCCTGGACTGTCGAGATGCTGCTCATCTTCCGCCTTGGCCGACCCGACATCTTCCCCGTTACCGACTACGGTGTCCGCAAGGGCTTCCTGCTCACCTTTGGCAGGCTGGCGAAAAACAAACCCGTCACAGCCGACATGCTCCCTAAACCCGAAGCCATGCTGCGCCGCGCCAGGAAGTGGCAGCCCTACCGCTCCGTCGCCAGCTGGTACCTCTGGCGCGCCTGCGACCTCGCCGGCAAACCCTCACCCGCTCCCGAATAAATTGCCGCCTCTCTCGCAGGCGGACAGTCAGCCTGGCCATTTGAAGACTGACCCTCTCCCGCCCGGCAGACCGTCCAGGCCGCTGCATCCTGATCCTCCCCGCCCCTTAGCCATCTCGCCACGCCCCGCTCTTTTACACTGATCCCATGGCCAACCCCGCACCCGGCAATCGCTTCATCACCATCCACGGCCACTTCTACCAGCCGCCGCGCGAGAATCCCTGGCTCGAAACTGTCGAAATCCAGGATTCCGCCGCCCCCTATCACGACTGGAATGAACGCATTACCGCCGAGTGCTACGCCCCCAACGGCGCCGCCCGCATGCTCGACAGCGAAAACCTGATCGTCCGCATCATGAACAACTACGGCCGCATCAGCTTCAACTTCGGCCCGACCCTGCTCTCCTGGCTTGAAGACAATGCGCCGCGCGCCTACGCCATGATCCGGGCCGCCGACCGGCTCAGTCAGCAGCGCTTCGGTGGGCACGGCTCTGCCATGGCCCAGGTCTACAACCACATCATCATGCCGCTGGCCAACACCCGCGACCGCATCACCCAGATTCGCTGGGGCATCGCCGACTTCGAACACCGCTTCCATCGCAAACCTGAAGGGATGTGGCTGGCCGAGACCGCCGCAGACTTCGAAACCCTCGACCTGCTCGCGCAACACGGCATCCGCTTCACAGTCCTCGCCCCCAACCAGTGCGCCCGTGTTCGCTCGCTTCCCTCCCACGGCGAGCCGGAGAATCCCTGGACTGAAACGCCCGACGCGTCTGTCGACAGCACACAGCCCTATCTCGTCCGGCTCAGCGAAGGCCGCTCCATCGCCGTCTTCTTCTACAACGGCCCGGTCTCCCGCGCCATCGCCTTCGAAGGCCTTCTTAATAGCGGCGAGGTTTTTGCCGCGCGCCTCACCGGCGCCTTTTATCCGGACACCGCACGCCCGCAGCTTGTACACGTTGCCACCGATGGTGAAAGCTACGGCCACCATCATCGTTACGGAGAAATGGCGCTCGCCTCCGCGCTTCGCTCCATCCAGGCGAGTTCGGACACACGTCTCACCAACTACGGCGAGTACCTCTCCCTTTTCCCTCCCGCGTGTGAGGCAGTCGTCCAGGACAATACCTCGTGGAGCTGCTTCCACGGTGTCGAACGATGGCGTTCTGACTGCGGCTGCTCCGGCGGCAAACCCGGTTTCAACCAGCAGTGGCGTGCTCCTCTCCGCCATGCCCTCGACTGGCTCCGCGATACCCTCGCACCCTACATGCAGGCCGCCAGTGCTCTACTGGTCAAAAACCTGGACGACGCACGCAACGACTACATCCGCGTCATCCTCGATCACAGCAAAGATTCCATCGACAACTTCTTCACCCGCCACGCCACGCGTCCGCTCACCCAGGCCGAGCGCGAACACGTCCTGCAGCTGATGGAAATCGAGCGTCACGAACAACTCATGTACACCAGCTGCGGCTGGTTCTTCGACGAGATCTCCGGCATCGAAACCGTGCAGATCATCGCCTATGCCTGCCGCGTCGTCGAACTTGCGACCACTCTCTTCGCGACTGCCACAGATACCCTGCCGGCCCTCACCACTCTCGAAGAAGACTTCGTCAGCCGCCTCTCTGAAGCCAGGAGCAATATCCCGGAAATCGGCGACGGCGGTGCTATCTACCGCAAGATGGTCAAGCCTTTGCAGATTGGTCTGGAACAGGTCGCTGCCCACTACGCCATCAGTTCCGTCTTCGCCGCAACCAGTGCGGAAGGCTCGCTCAGTACGCGTGAACTCTACTCCTACCGCATCGATGAGATCGACCGCCGCGCTCACCGATATGGCGCCGGCCAGGTCATCCTGGGCCGCGCCCGCATTACCTCCCAGTTCACCGAATGCAGTGCCACCTTCAGCTACGCCGTCCTCCACTTCGGCGATCAGAACGTTACCGCCGCCATCCGCAGCTTCACCGATGCCGATACAGCAGCGGCCACCGCGCTCAGAAAGGCTGTCGCCAGTGCTGTCTCCGCAGCCGATCTACCCGAAGTGGTCCGGCTCATCGATGGCTACTTTGGTGAAAGCGCCTATTCCCTCACCTCGCTCTTTACGGACGAGCAGCGGCGCATTCTCAACCGCATCCTCGTACCGACCCTCGATGCTGTCGAGACCTCACTCGCCGCCATCTATCGCGATCATGCCTCGCTGCTGCATTTCCTCAGCCGCGCTGGCCTGCCCAAGCCTGCTCCGCTCATCGTCGCCGCCCAGTTCGCTGCCAATACCGGCCTCCGTCGCGCCATGGAGCAGGAGCCCATCAACGCCGAACGCATCCTTGAACTACTCGAAATGGCCCGCATCGACATGGTTGTCCTCGATACCGACCGGCTCGGCTACCTTGCCGATCAGCGCATGAAACACGCCATGGTCCGGCTGCAGCATGATCCGGCCAACACGCCCGCGCTCGAATACGCCCTCTCCCTCGCCCGCACCCTGCACGCACTGCCCTTCGGTCTGAACCTGTGGCAGGCACAGAACATCTGGTACGACCTGCATCTGCAGGGCGGCTCCGTGCTTGCCGCGGCGGGCCACAGCGCCATGCAGAGCTGGCACCAGCTCTTTCCCGAACTCGGCCGCCAGCTCTCCATCAACGTCCAGAAACTCGCTCCCGAAGCCGGCCTCGAAGACACCCTGCCGCGTCCATCCAGTGCCGCCGATGCGCTCGCAGAGGCGAACCACCGGCGCGATCGCCGTGCCACCGACAAACCTGCTGCCAGCCGTGCCGCAAAATCTCAGGAGCTCAAAAAAGAGGAAGGACCCGCGGCCTGAGCCATCCTTGGGCCTGTCCGAGGTAATGCGTTCCCGGTAAAGCTTTGCCGGGAAACGGGCCGGCTGTGTCTAAAATGGGCCCATGCTTCCTTGTGCCGAACGTCACCCCGCGCGCTCTCCGCGTCTCGCCGGCTTCTGCCTCGGCCTTCTCTCGATTGTCTCCATAGGAACCGTGACCGTCACGAAGACTGCCGCACAGGAAGTTTCGCCCGCGCAGTTGCGCAAAATGACCGCCGCCCAGTTCCAGGCCGGCATCGACAGGGAAGGCGCACAGGCCTTCATCACCCGCGTCACCAAAGACGTCGATCCGCACAGCCCGGACGAGCCAAATTACGACATCATCCTCAATCACATCTCGAGCGGTCAGGACAACTGGCTGCACATTGCATCCGAGATCGGCCCCTACATCGCCGACCCCAGCTTCAACAAAGGTTTAAACGTCGCCCTGGCCTACGCCCTGCTCGAAAATCCCACCGGCGTCCTGCGCATGCGCAGCGCCGACGAGCATTTCACCAGCGCCTGCATGTATCCCTTCCCTCAACCCAGCGACACCTTCCTGCACAAATACCAGCGCCGCGCCCTCGCCTCCCTCGCCCGCGTCCACGACGCCTCTCTACAAGCCAAAAAAGACGACTGCCGCAAGGAATTGCAGACCTTCCCTACCGAAAAAGCCTCCAACGCCTACTAGCTATTTCCCAATCTCTTTCAGATAAGCCGCACTCAGCGTGCCCTTCGCCTGCGCCAATGGCAGCAGCGTTGGATAAAACTGCACAAACGTTGTGTCCACCGCGGCGTGATCGCGATGGCAGCTATAGCATTCCGCCGTCTGCGGCACCATCTTTGCCGGCTTCATCTTCGCCGGGTCCGCTTCAAATTCGTAGAACGCCCAGCCACCGTGCGCCGCATCCTTGAGGTGCACTTCGAGGCCCATGCGCTCCATACTCTGCGAGTGCCCCGCCTTGTTGATCGAAGTATTCGACTCGGCGCCGCGCACCTCCAGCACCAGCATCGTCTTGTCCGGCCACGTTCCCGTCGCCTGAAAACTCTTCCACGCCGCCGGACTCACGAACACGTTGTCGAACATTGACATGCCGTCCATCCCCGCGACTCGCGGCGAATAACTCATGTCCAGTCCGCTCGTCAGGAAAATCCACTCCCTATACTGCGTCGGCGGTAACAGCCGTCCATCTGCGGAATATGCAGGCGTGGCGCCTCCCGCCGTCTGCGCAGAGATCACAGACGCCGCTAGAAACACCGCAGCGAGATACCCGATAGACGCGATCAGGAAGGCTCTCATCGATCACCCCATGCCACTTACGCAGAAGTCCGGATTCCCGTTCCAACTGGAGACGAAAATCCGGACTATCAACTGCTCACGAGGATAATTCAGCACTCTTCTCAGGCGATCAACTCGCCGCCTTCAGCTTTTCCCTGCCCTGCTGTGACTGGCTGTCCTGGAACTCCGGAAAATCCGCGCCCAGCGTCGTTGCCTGCCAGGTGTCCAGGTCCTTCTTCAACGATTCCAGCTTCTTGTGCGCCAGGCCCAGCGCCGGCTTGCCCAGTACCAGGTGCAGCGGCGGCTCATTCGAAGTCACGGCATCGATAATCGCCTGCGCTCCACGGACCGGATCGCCCACCTGCTTGCCACTGTTCTGCTTGCTTTGCCGCCGGCGTTCGCCTGCCGTCGAATCATAATCATCGATTACGGTCTTCGACTCCTGCAGCGACCGGCCCGACCAGTCCGTCCGGAACGGACCCGGTTCGACAATCGTTACCTTGATGCCCAGTGGCGCGGTCTCAATCGCCAACGACTCGGAGAGCCCTTCCACCGCGTACTTGGTCGCGTGGTAATAGCCCGTCGCACCAAAACTCACCAGCCCGCCAATCGAAGAGATGTTCACAATGTGCCCGCTCTTCTGCTTCCGCATTCCTGGCAACACTGCCTTCGTCGCCGTCACTAGCCCGAAGAAATTCGTCTCGAACATCTTCCGGACAGCCTCGTCCTCGCCCTCTTCAATCGCGGCCAGGTAGCCATAGCCGGCGTTGTTGACGAGTACATCGATCTTTCCGAATTTCGTCTCGGCCTGCTGCACGGCCTGCTTCACCTGGGCAGCGTTCGTTACATCCAGCTGCAACGCCAGGGCATTCTGCTCATTGCCGGCGACCAGTTCCTGCAGCTGCTCCGGCTTGCGCGCCGTCACCACGGCCTTCCAGCCCTTTGCAAGCACCAGCTTTGCCAGTTCCTTGCCAAATCCAGTCGAACAGCCAGTGATAAACCATACAGGGGTTTGTTGCTCTGTCATTCCACTCTCCTGCTCTGTTCGATGCCGCGGCCCGGCTATTCGGATCAGGCGGCCCCAGCTACGGTTTGAACTAGAACGACGCCCCGCTCCCATTCGGCTGATTCGACACGATCTCTTTACCGCCGCTCGCCGCGATCACGTACTTCGGTTCAGCCAGGTTCGGCACATGGTCCGTCTCGGTCCAAAGGAAGACGCGCCGATCCCCGGACCACAGCGCAGTAAAGCTGGCATCGTCATCGAAAATGTGCGGCGCATCCGGAAAATACGAGCCGTACCAGAGATTGGCACTACGTCCATTCAGAATGCGCGCCTGCCGGTTCAGGTAGAAGCTCATCGTCGAGCCCGCTTCATACTCCCCGTTGATCTCCAGCACATCCTCAGACTGCATGTCGCGATGGATCGCCGCGGCCAGCTGCTGCGACGACAACACCGGCGCAAAAGCCTGTAGCGCCAGGTGCGCCGCCAGCAGGAACGTCCCGCTCATCCCGGCCAGAAACAGATTCGCATACCGCGCATTGCCGCGCAGCCGATAGTAGAAATTCCCCAGCGTGCCAACAAACAAGGCTGCCGCCGTATCCAGCAACGGCCCCCGGAAGTAGCCCATCGCCCGACCACTGAGATCGAGGAAATGTCCGAATGACAGCGCATAATTGCCAGGATTCTGACGCAGCACCGCAGCCAGGTCCAGGCCAGCCACCGGCCGTGGTGCATGCAGTGCTAAAAAGGCCGCTGTTCCTGCCAGCAGCACGCCCAGCACCATCAGGACGAACGCGATCCGCCGTCCAGCCAGTCCGGCATCGGTTGCCGGATCCGCCTCTTCATCCCGCGCCAGCCAGCCGCCGATCAGCAGCGCCACTGGCACCAGCGATGGCAGCACGTAGTACTCCTGCCGGGTCGAAAAGCTGAAGAAGACCAGCGGCACCAGCGCCCAGATCGCCAGCAGCGTCCATGCCTGCTGGTCGCGACTCAGCTGCCGGCGACCTGCTGCTGCACGCCATGGCACCCGGCCCAGCGCCTTGAAGACAAACGCTATCCAGGGCATCAGCCACACAAACAGCAGTCCCCAGAACAGCAGCAGCGGCACCGTGTCGTAGTCGCGTGGCACGCGCAGGTTCAGGTACCGCAGCAGGTGCTCGTTGACGAAGTAAAACCACGTCCAGCCATGCACATTGCCTTGCGTCGGTTGCAGCGAATGCAGCCAGCTTCCCGGCTGGCCGAAACTCGGATTGCGCAGCGCTGCCGCTATATGCCACGGAGCCGCAATCAATAGAAAGAATGCCGTGCCGCCAGCGAAATGCCACCGCAGCAGGTGCCGCGGATTTCTCGTAACCAGCAGGAAAATAACCGCCACTGCCACCGGGAACACTACACCAATCAGCCCCTTGGTCAGCACGTTCAGCGCACACGCCGCTGCAAATCCCAGTGCACTGGCCCATCCCGGCTTACCCTCGGCAGCCTCCTCCAGTGATCTCCAAAAACATGCCATGGCCACTGTCGTCCACAGGCACACCAACCCGTCCGGGATGGTGATATGCGTAAAAATGAAAATGCCGAATGAAGTCAGCAGGATCAGCGCGCCATAGAAGCCCGCAGTCGAACCGCGCTCCTCGGGCTGGCTGAACAACTGCCGGCCGAGCACAAAGACCGCAAGCATCAGCGCCAGCACTCCGAGCGCCAGTGGCAGCCGTGCCGCCAGCTCTGATACGCCAAAAAGCTTAAAGCTCGCCGCCATACTCCAATACAGCAGCGGCGCCTTCTCCAGGTAGCGGATACCATCCGCGTACAACGTCACATAATCGTGCCGAGCCACCATCTCGCGCGCGACTTCCGCGTGCACAGAGTCGGCATCATCCAGCAATGGCGGATTGATCAGCGTAAAACTGCTGTAGAGCAGGAACCAGAAACCCAGCAGTACCAGCAGAAACCGTTTGGTAGGCAGCCGGCGAAAACTCGCAGCAGCAACAGGCCTTTCGCCGGACTCACTCATCGTCACAGCCACCCATATGTGCAGCCAGAGCCAGGTCAGGACAGCCGTCCGGCCTCACTTGCGAACCGTGATCTTGGCCGCATGCCGTCCGGCCTCAATCCACCAGACCAGCAGCAACCCTGCAGCAATGCCAGTCACATCCAGCAGATACTCCATAAACATCCTCTTTCGGCACAGTCAAAGATTCGATATGGGCGCTGTTCGGGGGAAACAGGCCGCCGGGTCATCTGCCTCATGACTGTCCCTGTAAAGATGGTCCTCTGCGATACTAGGGTTCATATTTCATGGCAGACGGCATCTTCACCATCACCAACAGTGCCACTCCGGCATCCAATGCCGAAACCGCATTGCAGCAGCCCGCAGCGACCCTCCTCTTCGACGACTGGTATCCCGCACTGCGCTCCAACACCATCCGCGGCACCGGCATGGTCACTGCTATGCTCCTCGGCATCCCGCTGGTGCTCGGACGGCGATCGGACGGCGCACTCTTCGCCATGCGCGACAGCTGCCCCCACCGCGGCATTCCCCTCTCCTGCGGCTGGTTCGATGGCCGGAACGTCGTCTGCAAATACCATGGCTGGGC
Source organism: uncultured Acetobacteraceae bacterium (assembly GCA_964658265.1). Taxonomy (GTDB): domain Bacteria; phylum Acidobacteriota; class Terriglobia; order Terriglobales; family Acidobacteriaceae. The sequence continues at coordinate 10,528 of CAZZYN010000047.1, forward strand.
CTTCGAGCCGGGCTCCGGTCAGTGCACGCAGATCCCCTCACTCACCCCGTCAGACACCCTTGACCCCACAAAGATCTACGCCGGCGCCTACCCCTGCGTCGAACGCGATGGCTACGCCTGGGTCTACCTGCCCTCTGCCGGACGTGGCCGGCTCCGCTCCGAAGACCGCGACCAGCTTCCGCCCGTCCCGGAAGTCCCGAAATTCGGCGACCGCTTCCGCTCCGCCCACCTCACCGCCGACCTGCCCTGCAATGTCGATCACGGCATCATCGGTCTCATGGATCCAGCCCACGGCCCCTTCGTCCACCAGTCCTGGTGGTGGCGCAGCAAGCATTCCATCCACGAGAAAGCCAAGCACTTCGAGCCCATCCCGGAAGGCTTCCGCATGTCCGCCCATGCCCCTTCCGGCAATAGCGCTCCCTACAAACTCCTGGGCGTCTACGGCGAACCGATCACCACCACCATCGACTTCGTCCTGCCCAACCGCCGCCTCGAAACCATCCGCTGCGGCCCCAAGTGGTTCTCCAGCCTCACTACCGTCACCCCAACCACGCCCAACGCGTGCCGCATCGATGTCGCCGCTGCCTGGAACGTCTTCTACGCCGTTCCAGGCGTCACCACCATCGCGAAGTTCTTCGGAGCCCGCTTCGTCCGCCAGGACCAGGAAACCATGATCCAGCAGGCCGAAGGCTTGAAGTACCAGCCCGCCCTCATGCTCATCGACGACGCCGACCGCCCCGCCAAGTGGTACTTTGCGCTGAAGCAGGCGCGTTTGGACGAAGCCGCTGGCAGACCCTCTAAGCACCCTCTCCCAGGCCCAGTAACGTTACGCTGGCGAAGCTAACCGAATTAAGTACACTTTGCCCGCCCCTTCATGGCATAATGTCCCTATGGCCGCTCGCGCCCTCCCACTCCTCATTGAAGATCTCGACCTGGACCTGCAAACCGTGGAAAGCGGCGTGCCCCTCTCCGCCCTCGCAAAATTCTTGGGCGAATCCGGCCTGCGCGCCGCTGACATCTACGAAGTCGTTCTTCCGGCCCGCACGCTGAAGCACCGCAAAGCCCGTAACGAAGCCCTCAGCATCGACGAATCCGACAAACTCGCCCGCTTCGCCCGCGTCTTCGACCACGCCGTCCAGGTCTGGAGCACGACCGAACGCGCCCGCGAATGGCTCAGCACCCCGAAAAAGCGGTTCGAAGGCCGCACTCCCATCCAGATGCTGCGCACCGAGATCGGCGGCCGCATGGTCGACAACTTCCTGGGCCAGATCAATCACGGCATGTTTGCCTGATGCAGCTCTGGCGTATCAGTAATTACGCCAGTCTTTCCGGAGAAGGCGGCCTCTATTTTGAAGGCCGATGGCACACCGTAGGCCTGCCCATCCTCTACCTGGCTGCCTCGCCCGCAGGCGCCATGATTGAGGTCCTGGTTCACCTGGAGCTGGACGAAGGACCATTGCCCACCCACTACCAGCTTCTGCAAGTCAGTACCCCCGACCAACTGCCAGTCGAGAACCTGGCTCCCGACCACAGCTTCCACGAAGTCTGCGCGCTCGAACTCGCAGCCACCCGTGCGCTCGGCACCGTCTGGCTGAAATCCGGACGTACCGCCCTTGCGCAAGTCCCGTCCGCCATCCTGCCCGCCACATCAAACTACCTGCTGAACCCGTCCCATCCGGACGCTTCACTCCTGAAGATCGAAGCCGTCCTCGGCGCCGCTTTCGATCCAAGATTCTTTGGAAGCCTTCGCGGCTAACAACGTGGCGTACGCTGTACACGATGTCTCGCCTGAAGCAATGGAGCGGTATTGCGACAGTCATCCTCTCATTGGCAAGCGCCATCGCTCCCGCACAGACGACGATGTCCCTCCATATCGAAGTCAGCGACCCGTCTGGTGCCGTCGTTCCAGGAGCCTTCATCGGCATCAGCGACGCCGTCACAAATGCCGTCGTGAACCACGCCGCCGCCGACTCGCAGGGAAAGTTCACGATCGTTCTTCCCGCAAAGCCCTATCACTTAAGCGTTGACAGTCCGGGTTTCAAGCCGGATGAGCGTGAGATAGACGGAAAGGCCACTACCGACGAGATCCGCATCGTCCTTCAGATAATCCAGTGTGCATCGTGTCTCGTCCTCAGCCCGGCGTGGATACCGGATTACTCAGCATTGGTTGAGCGACCCGAGATAAAAGTGTTCATCGACTCCGTCGAGCCAATCCGCATCCAGCTACCCGCAATGCACAAACACCACCACTGGCTCTAACCCGACTACACCGCCACCCGCATCAACTTCCCATCCTTCAACGCGAACCGGTGCCCCCGCCACACCACCGTATCCCCGGCATAGCTCCACACCCAGATCCCGAGCGCCACCAGGTCCCGCGGCAGCAGCAGCCAGATATCCCGCAGCACCTGCACATCCCCGGCAATCCCTACGCCCACCGCCAGCGCCAGCGCCACTCGAGCCACGAGCGTCAGCACAAACAACGCAAAGCTCGGCACACTGAAGCCGTTGGCCAGCAGGTTCAGGCACGCCCACGGCAGTCCGAAGGTAAACACCAGTCCGGCATAGCCCCACTTGCGTGAGTCCCGCGTTGACCGGCTCCACCGGATCTGGTGCGCCAGGAATTGCGCAAACGAATACGCCGGCACATACGTCTCGACCACTTCGCTGGCCAGTGCCACGTCATAACCCGCGCCATATACCCGCGCGCCCAGTTCGTAATCGTCGGCGAGATAATCCACCAGCGGCAGCAGTCCGCCACTGGCCACCAGTGCTTCCCGAGAAACAGCCAGCGTCGACCCCAGCCCGAACCGGATCCCGCCTTCCAGCTTTCGCGCCGTCAGCACCCCGGCCAGAAAATCGGTCGAGATTCCCAGCGCCTCCAGCTTCGAACCCAGCGTCCCATGGGCCTTCCCGCGATACGGCGCCGTCACCAGCCCGACTCGTCGCTTCCTCGGCACCGCCGGCTGAAACGCCGACATAATGCTGCCGAGATACAGCGGCGAAACCAGAATGTCACTGTCATTGATCAGCAGGTAGTCGAACCGCGCAGCCCGCGCCATCTGCACCAGGTTGCTGACCTTGCCATTCGTGCCCAGCACTTCGGGACACTCCAGCAAACGGATCGTCCGCTCGGGAAATTCCAGCTTCAACTGCTCGACCGCCGCCACTGCCGGGTCCTGCAGACTACTGACGCCGAAGATCAGTTCATACTCCGCCCCATACTGCTGGCGGCAATGACTGGCGAAGCTCGCATACATTTCCGGATCGAGCCCCTTAACCGGCTTGAGAATACTTACCGGTGCCTCGAACACTGGCAGAGGATGCCGCGCCGCCCGCCCGAAGGCACGCGCACTCCACAACGCCAGCAGGTAGTAGCCAAATCCTGCCAGCGTCAGAACCGTCGTCATCCCTGCTACTACCGTCGCCAGCATCATGCCCCGCTCCAGTGTAGCGACTTTAAAGCCGTCTCGGCACTGGAGCGGGGCACGCGGCACTGCTTGCCGCAGGGGACCGCCTGCGTCAGACCTGGTAGAAGAATTCCTCGTGAACCACCTTGCCGTCCGCCACCTTGTAGACCGCGACTTCTTCCATCACGAATCGTTTGGACGCAGGCTTGAAGGTCACTTCCATCTTGAACGTCACGGCAAAATACGACCCCGCTACCAGCGGCCCTTCCACCTTGCTGGAATGCACCTCGTGATTCTCAACCCACCACTTGCCCTTCTCCTTTACCGCCTCGATTCCCTTCACCTCACGCGAACCACCCGGGGGAGCCGCAGCCTCCACACTCACAACATCGGGTGCATACAATGCCTCAACGGCTTCATGCAGCTTTCCTTCGGAACAATACTTCACCAGCTTGTCTGCCACTTCCTGTGTCGTCATGTTCGGTCCTCCTCATGCGCCTTTCCCGGCACGCGGATCATAGTCGCACATGTCAGCTGAACGCCAGCGTGAATAACTCAAAACGAAGCAGCGGTGCGCTCGCAGGCAAGCCAATAGACAGCACCACCACAGAACCATGCGACCAACAGGAGCATAAAGCGCCGAAGGCGCAGTGCCCGGCTGGCAGAGCCTATTCGTAGCGGAGGGCTTCGATGGGGTCGAGTGTGGATGCGCGGTAGGCCGGATAAATCCCGAACACCAGGCCAATTACCAGGGACACGACAAACCCCGTAATCGCCCATGCAGACGACATCGTCGCGGGCAGCACCGTCACCAGCGCATGAATGATCAGCGTAATAATCCCGCCGATCACGATGCCAATCACGCCGCCCAGCGCACAGAGCGTGATCGCCTCCAGCGTGAACTGCAGCAGGATATTTTTCTTGGTCGCGCCCAGTGCCTTGCGCACGCCAATCTCGCGCGTCCGTTCCGTCACGCTTACCAGCATGATGTTCATCACGCCCACGCCGCCCACCATCAGGCCCACACTCGCGACCGCCACCATGAAGGCAAACAGGCCGCCGGTAATCTCACTCCACAGCCGCGTCAGCGAGTCGGGTCCGAAGATCGCGAAATTGTCCGGCTGCTCCACGTGCACCTTGCGGCGGCGCCGCAGCAGTTCTGTCACTTCATCTGTAACCAGGCCCTTGTTTTTCGCATCGTCGTACTTCACCGAGATCCAGTATTCCTTTACCTCGGGATGCAGCTTGCGAAATGTCTCCAGCGGAAAATTCGCAGAATTGTCTTCCGGATTCTTGCCGCTGCCGAAAGCCTGTTTCTGCTTTCCGTACACGCCGATCACTGTGAAAACATCGCCTTCGATCTGCACTTCCTTGCCCGTCGGCTCTTCCGAGCCAAACAGTTTTTCGGCAGCATCATGTCCCAGCACCACCACGTTCGCGCGACGCTGCTCTTCTTCATCCGTCCACATCCGTCCAGACGTCAGTACCAGGTCGTTGATGTCCTTCACTGCCGTCGTGTCACCTTCCAGCAGCGTGTTCTGTACCTTGTTCTTGCCATACTTGACGGCGACTGATCCCACGTCATACGCCACAGGATTGGTATAGCGTTGCCCCGGGTCCACAGCCACCACATGCGGCAGCGAACGCATCGCGATGCCGTCGTCATAGGTCAGCTTCTTCCTCGTCAGCATCTCCGTCGTCGGCCGTACCCCGATCACCGGGATATGAAACACCCACAGCGTGTTCGTGCCCAGCGAATCGGCCCAGTTCTGCACATTATTGTTCAGGCCGTTGATCACCGACGAAATCACAATCACCGTCGTCACGCCGATCACAATGCCCAGTACCGTCAGTCCGCTGCGCATCTTGTTGGTGCGCAGCGTGTCCATCGCCATTCGTACGGATTCGCGTGCATCCAGCCATCTCATCGCAGCAACCTCTCGACTAACTCTTCGTCCACATCAACCGCTTCAGCGTTGTCATTCCGACCGAAGCAAAGCGCAGTGGAGGAATCTCAAATCTTCCAGTCTCCGCAAACCCCGTCACAACTCCGACCGCAGCGCCGTAATCGGATCAAGCTTTGCCGCCTTCTGCGCCGGGTACACCCCGAAGAACACACCCACGCCCAGCGCCACCGCGAGCCCCGCAAACACAGCCCAGATCGCTACATCGGATTCCCAACCCACCGCGATCGTAATCCCCTTCGCCAGGCCCACGCCAAGCATCACTCCAAGCACACCGCCAATCATCGACATCGTCGCCGACTCGATCAGAAACTGTGTCAGAATATCCAGCCGCTTTGCCCCCAGCGCCTTCCGCACCCCGATCTCTCGCGTTCGCTCCGTCACACTCACCAGCATGATGTTCATGATCACGATGCCGCCCACCACCAGCGAAATCGCGGCAATAAAAATCGCGACCATCGAAAAGCTCGAGCTGATGCTCTGCCACAGCCCCACGAACGTCGCATTCGTATCGATCGAAAAGTCATCATCCGCGCCAGGAGAAACATGCCGCCGCGAACGCAGAATGGTCCGCACTTCGTCGACGGCCCGTTCGAGCGGCTCGCCCGTCGCTCCCGCCGTCGCATAAATGTCCACACTGTCGACCGTCCCATGCGAGTGCTGCCAGGCCGTGATCGGAATCGCCACCCAGTCGTCCTGGCTCTGTCCCAGCGTCTTCCCTTGTCGCTCCCCAATGCCGATCACCGTGTATTGCTCGCCGTCCACGCGGATCTCCTTGCCCAGCGGCTCTTCGCCCGGCATCAGGTTGTCCACGATGTCATAGCCGATAATCGCCACGTGCGTCGCATGGCTCTCTTCCGCCGCTGTCCACACCCGCCCACGGTCGAGATTGATGTTGTAGATCGGCGGCATCGTCCACGTCCATCCGCGAACGCGCGATCCCTTGCTCGACTGCTTGCCGTAAATTACGTTGCCCGACGTACTGAGCATCGCGCCGGTCGACTTGCACAGCTTGCACTCTTCCGCCACTGCCTGGTAATCGGCCAGCTTCAGATCTTTGCGCTTCTTATAGCGGATAAATTCTTCCGCATCGAAGATCACCTGCGGCTGCTTGCTCGCCGTAAACACATCCGCGCCATAGCCATATACCTTGGTCGCCACGTAATGGTTCGCGCCGTTGACCAGGGTCACCACCGCAATCACCGACGCCACGCCGATCACGACACCAATCAGGGTCAGAATCGATCGCAGCTTGTTCGCCCAGAGGGAGGCAAGGGCAATGCGTAGGGCTTCCTGGAATTGCATAGGCGGCGGGAATCCTTGTGTCCGTGCAGACAGCTACCGTGTGGAAAAAGTGTAGCAGGCACCCTCTGCGCAACCTGCGCCGCCGCTCGCCATCCTCCGGCATCATCAACAGGAGCGTCATTCTCGATCGGTTGCACCGCATTCCATGCCGCCCGCGCCGAGCTTTCTGGCCGCAGACCTAAAGTACGACGACGACGCGGCCGGGATGCACGGGGTGGTCCGCAAGTTCATGCGCGCGAGCGATCTCCGCCAGCGGGATCCGCTCCCCAATGTCGAATCCGGACCAGCCTGCCTCGAGTGCCCGGTTCAGCTCCTGTGCTGCCGCGACCTTTGCTTCGATCGGAAAATCATCACTGCCCAGAAAATCCAGTCGAATATTCTTGAAAACCATCGGCCAGAACGGGATCTTCGGAGCGGCGTCGTTCGTTGCGTAGGCAGCAAGCGATCCGCCTACCTTCAGCAGCTCCACGTCACGTTCGATGTTCGCTGCAAATGCGACCTCAACCACGTGGTCCACTCCGTCTGCGGCGATCGCACGAACCGCGGCAACCAGTTCGCCATCGTTCAGGAAAACCTCGTGTGCTCCCGCCCTGCGCGCTGCTTCCATCTCGCCCGCAGCTCGTACTGTGCCGATCACCCGTGCTCCCGCGAATCGCGCGAGCTGTACCGCGCACGCCCCTACCGAACCCGCCGCACCCTGCACCAGCACCGTTCTACCCTCCACCGGCCCGGCTACATGCACAGCGCGATGAGCAGTGATTCCGGGGATGCCCAGGCAGGCACCTACCTCGAACGAAATCCGATCCGGCAGCGCAGCCACGTGGTCTGCCGGAACCACCGTGAACTCGGCTGCCGTACCGAAAGGCCGGTACGATTGCGCCCCGAAACACCACACCCGCTTGCCCACCAGCCCGTGATCCACCCCGTCGCCGGTCAGATCAACAATACCGGCGCCGTCACTGTGAGGAATGACGCGAGGGTAAGGCATGCCCAGGCCGAAAGTATCGCCGCGCTTCTTGGTGTCCCCGGGGTTGATGCCCGACGCAGCAACATGAATACGCACTTCTCCTGGACCAGGCAGTGGATCGGGCATGTCGCCCACCATAAGTACATCGCGGGCTGGTCCCTGCTTCTCGTACCATGCTGCCTTCATAGAAGTCCTGCTTTCATCGAGGTTCCCGCCGGCTTAACTTCCAGCGACCGCAGCCGCCGCGGCATCCGCATCGGTTCTACCGGCTCCAGTGACTCTTCCTTGCGTGACATCTCCAGCGCCAGAAGCACGTACGCGGGATACTCGTACCGGTTTTGGATCAGCGGGCTGATGGCCGACAGCATCATGTACACAAATGCGAAATGAATCATCGGACGAGCCAGCCTGAATCGGCCCTTGTAAATCGTCACTGCCAGCAGCGTCAGCATGGCCACGCTGTGCAGGTTGCCGAGAATACTGTTCTGCAGCTCGTGAAAATCCGATTCCACCCAGCCGTGCAGCACATAATCCACCTGCACCAGCCGGCCTGCGAGATTCATCAACAGCTTCGGCCACACCACCACAAAAAATCCGCCATGCGCCTGCACGGCATTCAGTCGTGCCACTGTCCCGGTAGTGATCTCCTGCTGCAGCGCCATGTACGCAGACAACAGGCTTGAAAAGCGCCAGGCAATCACTGCCCACGCAACTGAAAAGAATCCAATCACTGTAGCAATGCCCCACTTCGGCCGATTCCGGAAGGGTGAAGGCCGCGCCTGCAGCACCAGGTAAATAATCATGAATGCCGTCTGCTGCCAGCGTGCCATCGTGGAAATGATGAACACCACGCCCAGCAGCCACAACGGCCGCTTTTTCGAATACAGATATTTCGCGAAAAACACCATCCCGGCCAGCGCCAGGATCTCCTTGTTCAGCGTCATCAGCGCCGACAGTGTCAGCGCATTCAGCACCATCAACACCGCAAAAACACGCCGCCTTACCCCTGGAATACTCCCGGCAACATACAGGCTCAGCCCGAACAGCGCACAATTGAAAATCGCTACATTCAGCGGCGTGCGAAAGATCAGCGCAATCACAGCCGGCCCGATCACACTGCCGCCCAGGCTCACCTGGTCAGCAAATTGTGTCCCGCCCTCTCCCGCATACTGGTTCACGCCGGCTGCTGCAAAGTAGGCGCCGGAATCGGCTTCGATCGTATAAGGAATCAGGTTGCCATAGGCATTGCTCACTGTGACGGAATAAATCATCCAGCACAGCGCGATGTACACACCCACCACGCCGATCGACAGCCATGTACGCAGTGGCCGCGCTTCCAGCAGCTTCATCGACGGTCTCGGCGCTGCAGCAATCATCTTCTTGCACGATACAAGATGCCTGCTTCCTGGGCACACCCGTACCCCCGATGGCACGGCTTCATTTTGCAGGTGAGCCTGTAAGCCGAATTCTGTCGTGGACGACCATTCCTCTAGGCGCCGCATCACTGCGGACACTCATCAGCAACCTACCCGGAAGTTTCCGTGAACGCGTCGTTAAACACGCCCAGACCCTCGTTGGCGCACCGGGCCGGCACGCACCTCCAGGCAATCGGGTCAGCCCGGAAGTTCCCTCCCTATTTGGTCTTGCTCCGTGTGGGGTTTACCCTGCCTCGCCGCTTTACAGCGTGAGCGGTGCGCTCTTACCGCACCTTTTCACCCTTACCTCGATGGCCGTCAGGCTATCGAGGCGGTATCTTCTCTGTGGCACTTGCCGTCTCCAGGCCTTGACGCCTGGATCCCGGACGTTATCCGGCACACTGCCCTGCGGAGTTCGGACTTTCCTCCCCCGCGCAACATGCCAATGTACAAAGTACAGGGGCACCCACGCGGCAGCGGCCGTCCAGCCCACCTGCACCTCCATGCTACCCCATCCGATTGCTCCCACCATGCGCCCTTCCACCAGGCCCGTCCCGCACTGCAGCGCGCCCGCCTCACAGTGCGACTCATCCCTTACTGCATCCGTCACAGTTACATACCGCGCCGCACTGGCAATCCGTAACAGCCGCGGCCAGCCGTAGTAACCATTACGTAAATAGGAAAGTGGCTGAAAAGGCAAAAGTTCTCGGTTCGTGAACTATTTTCCGGCCAGTCGCAAAAGGTTGCCCGCGACGCGAAATTATTTTCGAAAGAACGCCCGAATGTGCTGCCACGCGCAACGCTGGTATGTCATCATCCGCTTCAGCCAGAACTTTTCCTGCCACTCGGCGCACGCTTCAACTGCAACCAGCACGCATCCCTCAAGGCGACTTTTTCCTGATGAACTTTGCCCGCACCTTCGCTCTCGCTCTATCTGCACTCGCGCTGTCCGGGCTCGCCGTGCCCATGTTTGCCAGTGTCGTCGTTACCAGCCCCGCCAGTGGCACCACCGTCGGCTCTCCAGCGTCCTTCGCTGCAACAGCTTCCACCAGCACCTGCTCCCAGGGCGTCGCTGCCATGGGCGTCTACATCGACAATCAGTTGACCTTTGTCTCCAACGGCAGCACCCTCAACACCGCCGTCACCATCCCCACCGGCACCCACAACACGGTCGTCGAAGAGTGGGATTTCTGCGGTGGCGCCACCTTTACCCCGGTTAACAATCTCACCGTCCTGGCCGCCGCAGCTGCCACCGCCCCCGGCATCCCCGCGAATGCCATCTCTTCCGGTGATCTCGATGCCTCGAGTGACTGGCAGTGGGCGCATGATTACGGCACGCCCGGTACGTCCATCGGCTACGCTTCGTATCCCGTCAGCGGCATGTCGTCGGATAATGTCGCGCGTTCCATGAGCGTCTCTTATGCGCATCGCGGCGGCGAAATCTATCACGTCACCTTCGGCACCGACAGTGCTGCTACCCACTTCGTCTACGACACCAACATCTACGTAGTCGATCCCTCGCAGGTCGCCAACATCGAGATGGACGTCAATCAGGTCATCGGGAACGGCTCAACCGTCATCCTCGGCACCCAGTGCTCTATCTACTCCGGCACCTGGGAAGTCGTCACCGTGAAGGGCCTCAGCCCGCACTGGAACCCCTCCAATCTTCCCTGCAATCCGCAGACCTGGAGCGCCAACACCTGGCATCACGTCCAGATCGCCTCGCATCGCGACTCGTCCGGCAACGTCACCTATGACTGGGTCAGTCTCGATGGCCAGGTCAGCTACTTCTCCGGAGCAGGCGGCAATGCCGCCATGCCTCTCGGCTGGGCAGCAGGTGCCCTCGTCCTTAACTTTCAGCTGGATGGTGCCAGCACCAGTAGCGGCACCATGCACGTCTACACCGATAATCTGCAGATCTATCGCTGGTAGCCGCCGTTCATCAGCAACATCACCTGCAATCGGGCCGCCAGTCCGCAAGGCGGCCCGTTCACTTTTGCTGATGTCGTTATCCCTTGCGCAACGCGGACGAATCGTAATGCGCCAGCAGGTCCGCTGCATCCTCGTAGACCTCGATGCATCCCGCTTTCTGCAGCTCTTCCTTTGACCACCCACCGCTCGTCAATCCAATCGTGCGGATCCCGATCTTCTTCGAGGCCTCGGCATCATACGGCGTATCGCCCAGCGTCACCGCCCGCTCCCCCGCCACGTTGAGCCGCTCCAAAGCCGCAGCAAATATGTCGGGATGCGGTTTCGATTTTTCCGCGTCCTCGCTCGTCGTCTCTTCTTCCACCAGGTCTTCGATCCGTGCCAGCTTCTTGTAGTGCTGCAGCTCATCCTTGGCAGCAGACGATGCGATCGCAATCTTCAATCCCGCATCCTTCATCTGCGCCACCAGCTGCCGCACCTTGGGAAACGGCTGCACACTCTCCCGGTAGTCTCGCTGGAAAATTTCTTTGCGCGCCTTCTCGATGCCGGGCCCGATTGTCTTGACCTGCGCTTCCGGTAGAAACACCGGCAGCAGCTGGTCGCCTCCCTTTCCTATCTGGCTCAGCAGCGTTTCAAATTTCAGGTGAATATCAAACTTCGCAAATGCGCCCTGCCACGCCTTCGCGTGTTGCGCATTGCTATCCACCAGCGTTCCGTCCACATCCAGTAAAACTGCTTCAATCATCTCTGCTCAGATGCTCACTTTTCCGTTTCACCGAATCCCGGCAGGCAGGCGCGTTGATCAGAATGCGTCATCAATTTGTGGCGCCCCGCTGGGTAAATTCGTGGCGATTGCTGACGCCTTTTTCCCTTTGATATGAACTATTTGCACGGAGTTGGGAAATGGTTGCCCCTGCCAAAAGTTTTTTTGAGCTAAGTTTCAAAATGCCTCAACGGCCTCAGCAAAATGTGTCATCATCCGCCTAGTAACAAACTTTCCTGCTGCTTGAAGCAGGCTTGGTTTCGAAGTGCTGTTGGAAGCCCGGTAGGTAGTCCCCCACGGTGGAGTCCTGCGTTAACCATCATTCTTCGTATCTCGGTAAGACCCCGTTCTGCGCCCTGCTCGTAAGTCACTCAAGGCTGGAAACAAGAGGCTGTTGATCCATGTCTGGCTTTATGCAGACCAGGAATCACACTGGCCCAATGAAAAAACAAGCACGGGGCCCTCGTTAGATCGCCTGATCAAAATTGAAAAGCTAAAGGCAGAATTGATGAAGCTCGTTTCCTCCGCACTCCTACTGATTTCCTTACTCGTACCCTCCGCCTTCGCATCCACCTCTTCCGGCAATCTCACCGGCTCCAGCCGCTGGGAATGGAATCACGATAAAGGCACTCCCGGCACCTCCACCGGCTATTCCTCCTCCGGGGTCAACAGCCCATCCATTGATAAAGAGGCACGCGAGCTATCCGTGTCCTACTGGAACCACGGCGGAGAAATCTACCATCTCAGCTTCGGCAACGATGAATACGCGACCCATTTCGTCTACGACACTTACATCTACATTGCCGATCCAGCAGAAATCGCCAACATCGAGATGGACGTAAACCAGGTCATGTCCAATGACCGCACAGTCATCCTGGGTACACAGTGCTCCAGTTACTCGGGCAGCTGGGAATTTGCAACGACCTCGGGAAAGAATCCGCACTGGCACCCGTCGAACATTCCCTGCAATCCCAAGAGCTGGAAAGCCAATACCTGGCACCACGTACAGATCGCCTCTCACCACAATGGCTCGGGAGACGTGACCTATGACTACGTCATCCTCGACGGCAAGCAGGAGTACTTCAAGAATGCCGGCGGCTATTCTTCACTCGCGCTCGGCTGGGCCCGCGGCGACCTGCTGATCAATTTCCAGCTGGATGGCGCCAGCAGCGGCAACGGCAACATGAAGGTCTACCTCGATAAACTCGTCATCGATCGCTATTGATCCCGGTAGAAAACTGAAAGGCCGTCTCTTCGGAGACGGCCTTCTGCGTTACAGTCTTTTTCCACCCGTCGTTAGGCGTGGACCGGCTCCGGCTGCCGCAGCCATTGGTACAGCGGAAACTGCTCTGCCATCTCCAGAACCTGCCCGCGTATTCTGCGCAGCGTAGCGCCATCACTACGGCCGTCCAGTGCTTCCACAATCCACTTGCCAATCACCCGCATCTCGTTTTCGCCCATGCCGCGCGTCGTCAACGCCGGTGTGCCCAGCCGAATGCCGCTCGGCTTCATCGGCGGGTTGGTGTCGTACGGAATCGCGTTCTTGTTCACCGTGATACCGGCCTCGTGCAATGCGTTCTCTGCTTCCGAACCCAGCATGCCCTTCGCAAATACATCCAGCAGCACCACGTGCGTATCCGTTCCGCCTGAGACGACGCGATAGCCCTCGTCCGCCAGCGTCGCCGCCAGCACTTTCGCATTCGCCACAATCTGCGCAGCATACTTCTTGAAATCCGGCTGCAGTGCCTCCCTAAAAGCCACGGCCTTCGCGGCCATGATGTGCGCAAGCGGACCACCCTGCTGCCCCGGAAAGACGCAGCGATCGATCGATGCAGCCAGGTCCGCACGGCACAGGATCATACCCGAGCGCGGACCACGTAGCGTCTTATGCGTTGTCGTCGTAACGATGTGCGCATGCGGCACCGGCGAAGGATGCGCACCGCCCGCAACCAGTCCCGCGAAATGCGCCATGTCGATCAGCAGTGTCGCGCCTACTTTGTCCGCGATCTGCCGCATCCGTGGAAAATCAAACTGCCGCGGATACGCACTGCCGCCGCCGATCAACAGCTTCGGCTTCTCGCGCTCGGCAATCGCCTCAAGCTTGTCGTAGTCGATCACCTCGGTGTCCTTCTCGACCCCGTAGCTCGCCACCTTGTAGAGCTTGCCGCTGAAGTTCAGCTTGTGCCCATGCGTCAGGTGTCCGCCATGCGCCAGGTCGAGACCGAGAATCGTGTCGCCAGGATTGATCACCGCCATGTACGCCGCGGCGTTTGCCTGCGAGCCGGAGTGCGGCTGCACATTCGCATGCTCGGCGCCAAACAGCTGCTTCGCACGCTCCCGCGCCAGGTTCTCGACGATGTCAGTGTATTCGCAACCGCCATAGTAGCGTTTGCCCGGATAGCCCTCGGCATACTTGTTCGTGAACACCGAACCCGAGGCTTGAAGCACAGCGTGGCTCACAAAATTCTCGGAGGCGATCATCTCCAGCCCCTCGTGCTGGCGGCGCACCTCGTTGTCGATAGCGGAAGCAATCTCCGGATCAGCCTGCTCAAGCGAACGGTTCATCAAGTCGGACATAGCCATAAGTTTACTTGGCCCGCCCCATTCGGGTATTCCCACTTTTTAGAAGCCCAACCCGGGAAGTTCTTAAAGCTCCACACGGAACAATGCAGCCCCGCTCACCCTCCCGCCAGCTCCCGAAACGCCCCATACACAAACGATCCCAGGTACCAGCCATCGATGTACTTGTAAGGCGTCTCCCCCGTCGTATAGTGGCCGCAGGGCAGCACCTTGTTCGTAAAGTCCAGCTCGTACTGCGTGAAGTACCGCACCACCTCTTCCGAGTAAACCGGCAGGAATGACAGGTCGTACGCCGCGTGTACCAGCAACACTTTCTTGGGGTTAGCCGCAAATCGATCCATGTGGCTGATCGGACTCACCGCCGCCCACAGCCGGTTCAGCCGGTCCTGCGTAAGGATCGGATCGAACGCCGCACGGATGTGCCGTGTACTCTGCCCGGTCCACACCACGTCGCCGAAACGCATCGAAGCGTGGTTAAACGCACACACCTGCAGCCGGGCGTCGTGAGCCGTCGCATTGAACGCATACGCTGAGCCGAGGCTTGTCCCCAGAACGCCGAACTGCTCGTAGCCCTGCGTCTCCAGCCAGTCCAGGCAGCTCCGTATATCCACCACCGCCTGCCGGCACGCCGAGATCGTTCGTCCCAGGTTGGCACTGACGGCATAATCTGACCGCTCCAGTTCCGCTGGCCGGCGAATGTCGTGGTAAGGCTTCGACAGTCGCAGCGCCGAGATCCCGAACCGGTTGAAGAGCCGGCAAAGAGCATTGTGGCTGAAGGCGTCCGCATTCCACTGCGGCATCACGATCATGGCCTGCTTCGGCTTGCCCTGCTGCTTTTCCGGGTCCGCGGGATACCAGCGCGCATTTACCTGGTCGTTTTCCGGATAAGGCGTCCGTTCATCCGAGGTAAACCGCAGATACTGCGCCTTTGCCAGCTTCCCGGCCGCGGCATCCGCCTTCAGCTTCGCCGCCTGCGCCAGGGTCTCCGGCCGCACATTAGTAGGGAAAAGCTCCGGATGCCGCTCTTCCAGTCGAAAATCAACCGGTGTGTCGTACGCGAAGAACTCATCACTGTTTGCGACCACTGCCTCATTCCAGCGCGCCAGCAGATCCTCGGCCTGTGCATCGTTTAGGACACCCGCAGCCTCGCCGGCCTCGCGAAGAATGCGTGCAGCCGCGCCGCCGCTCCTCTTGCCAGTCTCCGGGCTGCCATGCGCTCCATGCAGCCAGTCGAAGCCCCATTCCAGCGGCCGCACCACCCGGTTCTCATCCCGCGTCGTCAGCGCCGTTTCCCACTCGTACATGCGCTGCGCATACCACTTTCCAAACATCCCTTTACTCTATCAATGCACTTCTTCAAGAACCCTGCGAGACCACGGCATTGCAGACACGGTTCGGCTTTGTACCTATTTATGCTGGGTGTGCGGCTTTTGTGTAAAGAAGCCGTCTAACGGTACGACAGCAGCCTGGCACCTAATCTCATTTCCGTGACGAGGGACAACCCTGTCTACGGAACAGCGAAAGATCCGCCGAATCCGAATGACTAAACTCCCTCTCCCCCTGGCGCTCCTCCTGTCCTTGTTTCTCTCGGTCCTGACTCCCGCCTTCGCGCAGAACGACGCCTCACTGCACGGTCAGGTCACAGATCCTTCCGGGGCCATCATCCCGGGAGCGACGCTCACGCTCACCGCGCCAGGTAAGAGTCTTTCTGCAACGTCAGACGGCAACGGCAGCTACACCTTTACAGGCGTAATGCCCGGCAGCTACACACTGGGCACGAACGTGGCAGGCTTTACACCATTCTCGGAGTCGGGCATCAACATCGTTCCCGGCCAGTCCAAGTCACTGAACGTAACGCTCGCAATCGCGACCCAGGATCAGCAGGTCACCATCACTGCAGAAGAAACGACCGTCGATACCAACCCCGACAGCAATGCAAACGCCATGGTCATCAAGGGGAAGGCGCTCGACGCCCTTTCCGACGATCCGGACCAGCTCTCCGATGAACTGCAGGCACTTGCCGGACCAGCTGCAGGACCAAGCGGCGGCCAGATTTATATCGATGGTTTTACCGGCGGCCAGCTTCCACCCAAATCCTCCATCCGTGAGATTCGGGTCAACCAGAATCCCTTTTCCGCGGAGTACGATCGGCTCGGTTACGGTCGCATCGAAATCCTTACCAAACCCGGCACGGACAAGATTCACGGCCAGGTACAGATCAACGGAAATGACTCCGCATTCAACGGGCAGAACCCGATCCTGAATCGCAACCTGGCTCCCGGCTCTCTGCCGCTCACCGAGCCACCCTACTACTCCTATTTTCTGAATGGCAGTGTGGGCGGTCCGCTCTCAAAAACAGCTTCCTACAACGTCAGCGTTTTCGCACGCCACAATGACAACATCAGCATCGTGAATACGCTCGTTCCGGATGCCACCAACAACTACCAGAACGCCGACGGCTCCATTAATACAAATGGCATCAACTTCAACACGGCTTACGGCAATCCCTCATCGCGCTTCGACATCAATCCGCGCTTTGATTTCGCGCTAAGCCCCAGCAACACACTGACCGTGAACTACGAATACTATCGCTCGGCAGCAACCAATTCCGGCCTGGGCGAAAATTCGCTGCTGCCACAAGCCTCGAACAGCGTGAACGAAGAAAATACGCTGACCTTTGCCGATACGCAGGTGCTGAGCAAAAGCATCGTGAACGACACACGCTTCCGCTATCGCCGTATTCGCAACCGGCTCGCCGCGCAGAACGACACGCCGTCCATCAACGTGCAGGGCGCACTTTCAACCGGCGGCAACAGCGACCAGACCGTACAGGATCACCAGAACCAGTACGAGTTTCAGGATTATGCGACGGCCAGCCACGGCAACCATGCCATTCACTTCGGCACACGGCTGCGCGCGGATAACGACGTGAACCTTTCCGAGTCCGGCACCAATGGCTCTTATACCTTCACATCCCTCGGTGCCTACATCACGGCCCTGCACAATGCGGCGCTGGGTCAGCCGGCAACAGCCAGTCAATACTCGGTCACCGTGGTGAATAAGCCGACCGCGAGCGCGACCATTTTTGACGCCGCTCTTTACTTTCAGGACGACTGGAAGATCAACGAGAAGCTCACCTTTGGCTACGGTCTCCGCTACGAAGCGCAAAACCGCATCCGCGACAAGTGGGACTTCGGTCCGCGCTTTTCGCTCGCCTATGCGGTCGGCCGCGGCAAAACTCCGCCCAAGACAGTTATCCGGGCCGGCTATGGCTGGTTCTTCAATCGCTTCAATGCTGCGGGCTCTTTCAGTTCAGCCGCCCCCACGCCGTATGTCATCACGACCATTCATCAGAACAACCCGTTTACAGGCACACCCAATCAGCAGGGCTTTACTGCAAATGCTCCGAGCTTTCTCCTGGCCAATCCGCAGGATCCGAACAGCGTAGCCATCCGCCAGCCGGAGAGCGCACTGACCTCAAAGGCCAGTATTCCGACCTACTACACCATCGATCATCACTTTCACGCGGCGCTGGACATGCAGGCCGCCATCGGTGTCGACCATCAGTTCGGGAAGAACACCACCTCCAACATCACCTATCTTTATTCGCAGGGCGACCACCAATACCTCACCAACAACGTCACGGCGCCGATTCTCGACACTGCTACCTACACCCTCACACCCGATCCCGCCGTAGATGTAACGCAGTTCAACTATCAATTTCAATCGGAAGGTTTTTACCGGCAGAACCAGTTGATCGTGACCGGCAACTCACGCATCAAGCGGCTGAATATTTTTGGCTATTACGCATACAGCCGCGTGAAGGGCGATACCAATGGTGCCACCAGTCAGCCTTCCGATCCGCATAACATTGGCCTCGATTACGGCCGCACCGGCTATGACACGCCACAACGCGGCGCACTACTTGGCAATGTTTCAGCGCCCTACGGCATCTCGGTAGCACCGTTTCTTAGCTTCAATGCAGGCACACCCTTCAACATCACGACAGGTGAAGACACCAGCGGCAACAATCAGTTCAACTTCCGGCCAACGATCGCGCCTCTCAGCGGCGCCGACTGCAACAACAGCAATGGTGCGCAAGCCACGCCTTATGGCTGCCTAGACCTCGGCACCGTCCCCGGACATAAGCTGCTCCCCTTCGGCGCAGGCGTCGGACCATACAACATCTCGCTGAACGCCCGCGTGAGTAAAGTCATCGGCATCGGTCACAAGGTGAAGGGCTGCGGACCGGGCGGCGGTGGACCCGGCGGCGAATGGGCGTTTAGTCGGGCTAACGGTGGTTTTGTGGGTGTATTCCTTTCTGCTGGAGGCGATCTCTGTTGCCAACCAGAATTCTCAGCTAGCTGCCCGATACATTG
>CAZZYN010000048.1:0-29121 GCA_964658265.1 uncultured Acetobacteraceae bacterium
TCCGCCGCTCCGTAAGAGGAAAAGCTCCAGCCGTGGCTCTGTGCATCCAAATACCCAGATGGGAGAACAACCATGGCAGACAAAGTGGAACACCGAGCAGCCAAACATCGTTTCGTTCTAAAAATTGATGGCCACGAAGCTGAGCTTACCTACAAGCGGAAGGGCGACGTGATGATCGTGGATCACACCGAAGTGCCCACGCCGATCCAGCATCATGGCTACGCAGATCAGCTGGCCGAGGCAGCTCTCGCCTTCGCCACCGACGAAAATCTGAAGGTCGATCCGCAATGCCGATTCATGGAGGTCTACCTGCAGCGGCACAAACAGTATGACCACATGGTCGTGGGCCGCGCATCGGCACTGCACCCGCCTCAACCACTGGCCGGCGGCACGCGCTGATGGCAGCTCTGCGAAGTTCAGTCCTCTGGACGCCGCCCGGGCAGTCTGCAACACTCAAATAGCATGGTTCGTTATTACCTCATCAAGGGTCGAGTGCAGGGAGTCGGCTTCCGCTGGTTTGTCAATGAGGAAGCGGCAGCGCTCGATCTCCGTGGCTGGGTGCGCAACACTGAGGCAGGACACGTGGAGGTAGTCGCGGCAGGACACGCGGACGATCTCGAGCAGTTGCGCAAGATCCTGGTAAAAGGTTCGCGCGGGAGTCGCGTGGATGGCATTGAGGAACGCGAGCTGGCCGAGAATGAATCTGAGTCGCTCGAATCCTTTCACATTGAAGGAGCCTGGTAGCCCGATTACCGGGTCCGCGCTCCAAGGAGAACCAAGAGCAAGATGCCGCTAAAACCGATTGACTGCGAGCCGCTGAAATCACTCGTCCGCACTGTACCGGATTTTCCCAAGCCGGGCATTCTCTTCTACGACATCACTACAGTGCTGAAGGACAAAGTCGGCTTTGCTGAGTTGATTGACGCCTTGGCTGTCCACTATATCGGCCGCGAAATCGACCTGGTACTGGGCATTGAGGCGCGTGGCTTCATCTTCGGGCCAGCCCTTGCCTATCGACTGAACGCAGGCTTTGTGCCGGTGCGCAAACCAAAGAAACTGCCCGCCCCTACGATCCGCGTGAATTACGACCTTGAATATGGGACGGACGCGCTGGAAATCCATCAGGATGCGATTGAACCAGGTCAGCGCGTGATCATCGTCGACGACCTGCTGGCTACTGGCGGCACCATGGAAGCAACCATCAAGCTGGTACGACAGCTTGGCGGTGAGATTGCTGGCCTGGGCTTTGCCATCGAACTGGACTTTCTTAAAGGCAGGGACCGATTTCCCGAATACGACGTCTTCAGCCTGCTGCATTACAGCGAATAGTCCACTTCGGAGCAGCATCTCACCAGCATCGTCTGCCTCCCCTCCGTAGGCATTCTGTAATTCGCGGCTGTAGCCCCTCATAGATTAGGCCGGCCCCTCACACCGTGTTCCAGCTCAACCCCTCGAAGAAAGGTTCTTTATGAAGCAGATACGACTCGGCTCGCAGGGCCTGAAGGTTTCGCAACTCGGCCTGGGCTGCATGGGCATGTCAGAGTTTTATGGCAAGCGCGATGATGAAGAATCCATCGCAACGATCCATCGTGCGCTCGACCTCGGCGTCACATTTCTGGATACATCCGACGCCTACGGACCACACACCAATGAAGTGCTCGTTGGCAACGCCATTCGCGAACGCCGCGATGAAGTACAGCTGGCGACCAAGTTCGCGATTCTGCGCAGCGACGATCCGGCCTTTCGCGGTATCAGCGGAAAGCCCGATTATGTCCGGAGTGCCTGCGAGGCCAGCCTGAAGCGGCTGAACGTGGAGGTGATCGATCTTTACTACCAGCATCGGGTCGATCCCGACACGCCCATTGAAGATACTGTAGGTGCCATGGCCGAGCTGGTCGCTGCCGGGAAAGTTCGGTACCTCGGGTTGTCAGAAGCCTCGGCCAAAACCATTCGCCGCGCGCATGCTACCCACCCGATCAGCGCGCTGCAATCGGAATATTCCCTCTGGAGCCGCGAGCTCGAAGACGAGATCCTGCCGACTCTACGCGAACTCGGGATCGGGCTGGTTCCCTATTCGCCTCTCGGTCGCGGATTTCTTACCGGCCAGTTCCAGTCCCCGGATGACTTCGCCGCAGATGACTACCGGCGCCATTCGCCGCGTTTCCAGGGAGAGAACTTCACCAAAAATCTGGAGCTGGTCAAGAAGCTGGAAGAGCTTGCGCAGCAGAAGACCTGCACTCCTTCGCAGCTGGCGCTGGCTTGGGTACTAGCACAGGGCGACGACCTCGCGCCGATCCCTGGCACCAAGCGCCGCAAGTACCTGGAAGAAAATGTCAAAGCAGTTGATCTCCGTTTGACCGAAACAGAGTTGCAGCTGCTGGACAGCATCGCTCCTCAAGGTACGGTCGCCGGCGATCGTTACAACGAGGCAATGATGAAGTCAGTCAACCGCTAGCAGCCAGGCAGAGTCCTAACCGCGCCCTGAGCGAACCAGCGTACCTGTCGTAAAGTCAGGTGCGCCGCTTCTCTCTGCATCATCGAGGATCATCGCGTCGGGAAAAGCTTCGTGCAGTGCTGCCATGCATTCCATGATGCCAGGCTTGTTGCGCGTCTCAGCGTCGACCATCAGGGCCGCGTACGTACGCATTGCGTAATGGGCCCAGGTCCGTGCATCCTGCTTCATGCCCATTTTCGCGGCAACGCGTGCGAGCCCCGCCATCGCCTGGGCCGCATGCGTTGTGCGCGAACCGCGGTAATGGCTCACCACCGCCAGCCTCTTCTGCAGCAGGGTCAGCGCCGGATGAAAATTCTTTTCACGCATAAGACTCTCTGCCTGGGCAGCAAGCGTGCGCATGTAAAGACCCGGATCTGTTCCCTTGGGAGCGATATACACCCGCTCTGCCAGCGCCGGCTCATAACGCAGTAGTCTCATCACATCCCTTGGAATCGTAAATTGGCAACCCGTCGCCGTCTTCGAATGCGACCGGGCATGCAGCAGGGGGGGTCATCCTGGTGTTATTCACCCGGGATGCTTGCTGCCAGACGATCATAGAAGGGAGAGCCGGCAGCCGGAAACGGAAAATTGCAGAAGCCGTTACTGATATTGCCAAAAAGGTAAGTCAACCCTGAGAAGCCGGCTTCGGACCGCGACGCTTAGGCCTGTGTGCCCGGCTTCGCAATCACGGTACCTGGATCGCCAGAGTCGCGGACCAACGGGAGAATGGGCAATTTCTCCGAATTCCCGGCTTCCTTGATCACGGCGTCGAGCTGCTCGAGAACCTCATCCACACTCATCATGTAGATCTCCCGGCCATTGTCATAGCCATTCTCAATCGCAGTTTTCAAATAGCGGCCGGCGATCTGGGCGGTCAACCGGTCCGTGATCACAAAGCCCGTGCGCTTCTTGTACTCCACCCATGCGACCGCCGGCATGGCAATCCACAGGGGACGTCCGTTGACTTCGTAGCGCACATCGATCGCGTCTGCATGGCGAGTTGCGATGGCGACGATGTTGGCGCGCCAGCGGCAATTCAGCACTTCGCCTGTCCAGTGATCGGCTATCTGAAATTCTTCATACATGTTCCTTCCAATCTAGAGCACTCCCATCCTGGGCGCAAACCCCATATCGCCGGCGGCCCTACGTCCGGGCTTCCGGATGTCCGACCCCTGGCAAAGAGCGACAAAAGTTCGCCGTGTAAAAGAAGCAGGGCTTCCTACATCGCAAATCCACAAAAAATCTTTGCAGCCGAGGAGATTGTTGTTCGTTCTTCTGCGTCCAATACTGCACTGAACAGTCTGTCTGCAAGGAGTACCACTGTGCCCTATACCCCCGAAACCGCTCGTCCCTTTGTCGAAAAGCTTCATCAGCAGCGCAAGTTGATCGAGCAGGCGATGCATTCCGCCATCGAACAGGGCCGTGAAACATCCACCAGCGATATTCAGGATGCGGCTGACCTGGCCGTCGCTTCCTACCAGCGTGAAATGCTCTTCAGCCAGGGCACCAGCCAGCACCTGCAACTACAGATGATCCAGCAGGCACTCGACCGCATTGACGATGAAACCTTCGGGGAATGCCAGCACTGCGGCAAAGAGATAGGCAAGAAGCGTCTCGAGGCCCTTCCGTGGACGCCCTATTGCATCGAGTGCCAGGAAAAAGTCGAGAACGGCCAGATCGAACCTGCAATCCGAGCAGCCTGAACCAGCTAGACGGTGGATGACGGAGAGGAGGCAGCCGGTCGCCCCTCTCTATCCCCCAGGATTCGCATCAGCCTTCCACCGACAACGATCAGAGCCACCAAAATAAGGCCCCAGGCTGCGTAGAGCAGGTACACCGTAGTCAACGGTGCTACCCCAACATGCCGCAGCAGGGATGGCAGAAAGTTCCAGCATGTAATGTGCTGCGCGTCCCATGGATCCTGGAACATTGCCTCGGTGTTCAGGCCCCACGCCTGCATGTTGCCACTGGCATGAGCCGCGATATTTTTGAGCCGCAGCGCGATCACCCATGTCGGATGGCCAAAGGTTTCCTCCTGGTATATCTCGAGCGGCAGCCAGAAGGCCAGGGACGCAGCCTGAATCGCAACACTCAATAATGTGACGCCGATCGCGGCCCGCCACAGGGGCGTACTGATGGTCTGCCTGTAATGCAGCAGCAGTGGCCATGTCAGTAAAGTGCTTAATTGCACGGCACTTGAAATGTATCGATCGCCCCAGGCAAAGTCGCCCGCCCAGGCAAAGTAGCGCGCGTAGAAAAGCATGTACGCCACAATCAGCAGGCCGGACGCGATCAGGAAGCTTCGCACCAACGGCTCCAGCCGCTTCCACAAGACCACGACTGTCACCAGCGTAAGCGGCAGCAGCAGGTCGAACAGGAAGATGCTTTTCTCCGGTGCAAACAGCGGTCCCAGCATTCCCGAGCTCAGACCACCTGCAAAGAAGTGCCCGCTGAACGGATACTTCAGCGGCAGCGACGGATCGATCTGACGCTCTTCCTTCGCAAAGTAGGTGACGTAGGTATTGGTCCACGATCCGAATCGGATGAACTGGTAAAGGCGATCGAGGAAGAAGAAAGCCGCATAGATTGGGACGACCACCCGCGCATAAGCGATCCACTTCCGGCGCCAATCTGCTGCCGGCAAAGTCTCCCGCCTCCACCAGCAGGCGAGCAGCAGGAAGCCGGTCACCATCAAAAGATCGAGTGCCGTCGTGATGCGCGTAAGCAGGTCGTAGCCCAGCGCCACCGCACCCCACGCCAGGGTACGCCTGCTGCCGGTCTGCAGCCATCGCAGCTGCAGCAGCAACCCGGTCAGCGTCAGCAGCAGGATGTAATTGTTCTCCTGCATGTTCTGCGCGTAATGCAGGTGGGTGGTCGCAAACAGCAGCATTAGCACGCCGACTGCTGCGTGCCGCTGCGCAAATCCAAACTGCAATAGCAGCCGGAAAAACACCAGCGCGGTCAGGACGCTCACGACAACATTCATACTGATGCTGACCAGGATGGAACGGATCGTTGGATCAGCCTGGCTCTGCACGTAGTCCCGCCAGATGGGCAGGTGCACGGCGGCAGTCGCGAGCAGGTCCGCCGGCAGCATCAAGAGGGACTGGCCGATGCCGAACCACGCGTAGATCCGGCCGCCACGGCCGTGCAGGCCGAACTCGGGGTATTCGTAGGGAAACACCTGCGGCTGCCCGGTCCACAGAGAATGCGTCACCTGCAGGCGGTGCAGTGTGTCGGCAGTACCCAGTTCTCCTGACTGGATAAGAAACGTGGCAAGTGCTGTAAACAGCAGGAGGAGCGGAAGCAGCCGGGAAGAAGCACGTGCAGTCATTCGTGCTTCTGATGGTACAGGCTCTTACTTCCCTTTTACGCGTTCCGGTCCTCCGTCTGCGTCTAGCGCAGCAGGCCACGCGTCCGGTGCGTCACCACGCCGACCGCGATCGCCTTCACAGCCAGCGGCTGGGGCCAGTTGTAGGCCAGGTTGTATGCGTTGATGCTGCCGATTCCCGTGGCAAAATCAAAGCCGGCGCCACTATCGAATGTTGGCTTGTATGCAGACGCCGAACTCGACAGGATGCCATTCACGCCGGAAGGCATGTAGCAGTTGACACTGCCGGTGCAGTTCACATCCGTGTCGCCCTGGGTCACGTCATAGAAAATGCATCCCGCGCCCACAGCACTGCCATGTGAAGAGTTGCAGCCCGACGAACCGTGCAGGCCATATTCCATGGATGCCAGCCGGTAGTACACGGGGTTCGGATTGCCCTGTCGCGCTCCTACCTTCTGGTTCACCAGCGACTGGATGCCGGCCATGATCGGCGCGGCGAACGAAGTACCGCCGGCGCCTGACCAGGTGGATGGTGCTCCCGAGCATGCCGCTCCACCATTCGCTGTGTCCGAGTAGCAGTAAACGTAGTAATGGCCCCACACCCCATTTCCAGCGAACAACGAAACGTCGGGAAGATCGCGAACACCATCATTCGGCACACCCACCAGGCCGGCCTGCCAGGACGGCTTCGCATTTCCCTGGCAGCTGCCGCTCACGATGCCTGAAGCGGCCGAAACTCCGCTGTAGCAGGAGGACGGACCACCCGATCCCGCAGTTGTCGTACGGTAGTAGTCCGTGCCGGTCACCGAATTGCAGAAGCCGTTCGCGCCAAATGTCGCTGCCGAGCCAGCAGCTGCTTTCGCCAGCAAGGCACCGGCGCAGGAATCGTTCCATGGAATTTCGTTGATGTAGGATTTGGCTGACGTATACGCTGCCGCGTTGGTCGGGTTCCAGTAGTCGGATCGAGTCCCTGCATAGCTGTCGCCGAAATCTGTTCCGCCTACAGCCACGTTGTAGGCGGTGCTCGCAAAACCATTCACTCCATTGCCATGAGTCGCCGAGGATGCATTCGGATCGCAGCCCGCCGCCCCTTCATCCCCTGCAGCCACGAAAACCGAGATGCCTTCTGCCGCTGCCTGCTGGTACGCCGCGCTGTACGAAGCATTCGCCGTCGCACCGTTTTCCGCTTCGCACTCGCCGTAGCTGAGGCTGATCACCGAAGGCGGCGTCTTGGCACCATTGATCAGGTTCTGCAGTGCAATCAGGCCGCCGAAGGTCGTGCTGGTGTCTGCGCAGGCTACCACCTGGATCGCGGCACTCGGTGCAGCTGCCGACGCATACTCGGCGTCGAGAATTGCTTCACCTCCATCCGCGTTTACCCCTGGATCGGCACAGTTGCCCGGATGCACCTGCGTGAACGAACCGCCGGCATACCGCGCCAGGCCGAACGCATTGCGAAATGCCGTCCAGTCGGCTGTGCTGTACACGTCGGAATCGCCGATAATCGCAATCGTCTGACCCTGGCCCGAATAGCCCGCGTTGAAGAGTGGCGTCAGGTTGTAGATTCTGGCCAGGTCACCCGGCACCACGGCCTGGTAGGTATTGTTGCGCGATGCGAGGTTGTATTCGGCTCCGGCGTTCCCGGCTCGTGTCTCGTCCTGGGAAGCGATGACCAGGTTGCCGCCCCGCGCGTCCACATGCGATTGGGTCAGGGCTGTGTGCAGGGTGTGCGGACGGAAATCGTTGAGCGACACGATCCCGCGGATCGCCGGTGCGAGTGCAACCGGGATCATCGGGTCTGACACATTGGCAACGTGCTGCTCGCCATTCACTTCCACATCGTGCAATTGCACATGGAACGCCTCGCGCACCTGGGCAGCCGTTCCAGAAAAATCAATCATCGTTCCATTCGCATAAGCCTGGTTCACCACCAGCCCATGCATCCGCAGCCATTCCGTCACTGTGTCGATATCACTCTTCGCCAACCCGAATTGCGCGCCGAATTCCGCCGGGGTCAACCACTGGTGAAACTCAGCCGAACCCGGCGTATGCATCGCACTGACGAGGTTCGTGAGTTCTGCTTCTTTCTCCGCAGGCCGCTGCAACAGCAGCAGCATGTGGTCGAGTGCCAGGCCCTCGCCAACCATGCCGCGGTCATTGCGCGGATCGCGTGCGGCTGCGCGCGTGTTGCCGTTAAGGCGTACCAGCCGCGTCTCGTCGATCTTGTGCGTCAGTAATGGGCGGACAGGCGTCGCAGCGCCTGCCGGTACGATGGCTGAACCAAGCACCAGGAGGGTAGAAGAAACCAAAGGCAAAAAAATGTTGCGCACGGGAGAAGCTCCTGGTTGCTACCAGTTTTTGGCGGCCTCTGCATCTCGCGATGACCGCTCTGTGAAGAACTTCTTCCATTGACGCAAATACAGCCGGGGGTGTCACGATAAGACTTCGGGAGGCAGTGCAGGCAGTAATAAAGAACAGGTTCCTTCCGTGTGAAATCGAGGACGAAGTTCTCATGCTTCGACGATTTGTGCCGACACTGGTAACGGAAGTATCTAAAAACTAATTACTGCTCGTCTGCCGGGCACCCTGCTGTAGTCGTACCCCTGACAAGCCCGCAGCATAATGCGCAATCCCTCGATACATGGACTCGGCGATGCGTTCGCGATACGAGGGATCCCGCAGTTCACGCGCATCTTCAGGATTTGTAAGAAAAGAGATCTCTGCCAGAATCGATGGCATATTTGCACCAATCAGCACCACGAACGGCGCCTTCTTCAGGCCGCGATCCTTCAACGTCTCGTTGCCCGGTGCCAGCCCGCTGAACAGTGACGCCTGCACATCCGCCGCAAATTCATGCGACTCATCAATCTTGTCCTTCAACGTGATCTTCTTCACCAGGTCCGACAACTGGTAAATGGACTGATTGGACACCGCGTTTTCCCGAGCCGCTGTTTCGAGCGCTTCCGGTGACGTGGTGAAATTCAGGTAGTACACCTCCACCCCGCGCGCCGAGGCATCACTGCTCGAATTGGCGTGAACTGAAACAAACAGATCAGCCTGCGCCTTGTTCGCTATCGCTGTACGCGTCTCCAGCGGAATAAACGTATCGTTGTCTCGCGTATAAATGACATCCGCGCCCAACCGCTGCTTCAGCAATTTACCAAGGCGTAGAGAAACATCCAGCACCACGTCTTTCTCTTCGAGACCATCGGCACCCAGTGTCCCGGAATCGTGGCCGCCATGCCCTGCATCGATCACGATTCGTCCGATCTTCAGACCGAGTGTCCGCACCAGCGAGCGCTCGCCCGTCGACGTCGGCGTCGCCTCACGCGTTGCCAGTTCTGGCGTCTCCGGCGTGATCCGGGTTGCCACTGTTGTCGACACGGTCTCGGCGGGCCTTCCGGGAAGCGCGGCCGGCGCGGCATGCCTTACCTTCTTCGGCACAGCCATGGGCGCAGCGGCTTCATCCACCGGCGATGCCGCGCTCAACTCCGTATTGGTCCCGGTATGAGCATCCTGGGCCAGCTCTTCCAGCTCATTCTGTGAACGCGCGCGGGTCGCGCCACTTACGGATGCAGCGATCGGTCCCGTCGTTGGACGCCGCGTGGCACGCACACGGCTCGGCTGCTGCGCCAGCGCTGCTACTTCCTGCTGTGCTGCGACAGGTTGCGGCCTCTGTTCGAGTTGGATTGAGTCTGCCTGGCCGGTAGCTGCACGGGAGCTCGCCGGACGCGCAGCAGCACCGTGTATGTCGATGATCAGCCGCCAGGGATTTGGCAGGAAAAAAGCCGAGTACTCGCTCACATGCGAAACATCCAGCACCACGCGCGTGGAGTCCGCTACTCCCGCATCGCCCGTGGAAGCAGCTGCACGTATACGCCGCAGAAAGCCGTCGTCTGTAATCGCAAAGGATCTGCCTGCCAGTTCCGGGGCCAGCCTCGCTCCATGCAGATCGAAATAAATTCGATCCGGATCCGGCACCCGCGCTGCTTCATACTGCACCTGCTCACTCAAATCGATCGCCACACGCGTATACACCGGCGTCGACCAGTGGCGAATGCCTGTAATCAGAACCGGTGCATGCGACTGGTGCGCAGCGGTTTGCTGCGGCCGCGCCGCCTGCGCGTGCCTGGGATCCTGCGCCTGATTGAGCTCTGCCAGCTCGCGCGCATGTTCCGCTGCATTGCGCGCCGCCCGCGCCGCTGCCGTTTCGGTAAGAGACGCCTCATCCTCTGCCGCCACAGCAGTCTGCGCCACTGATGAATGTGCTGCCCTGGCCTGGCTCGCTGCCCGCTTCTCCAGCGCTCGCAATTGCTGCCGTGCTTCTGCTGCAAGCGGGCTCGAAGCGTACAGGTTCAGGAATTGCTGAAAGCTCTGCCTCGCTGCAACATCATCCGCAAGATCGCTCTGCTCTATCTCGGCTACACTCAACAGCGCACTCTGGCGAAATGGGCTTGCAGGATAACTGCGGCGCAGCTGCTGATACTGTTCAATTGCTGCGTGCAGCAATTGCGCATCGTGGAAGCTGCGGCCCTCTTCTGCCAGCAGGCTTGCCACGGCATCGACTGCCGCGTCTGCCTCGCGATCAGCCGGCCTGGCCTGGTAGATCGCGCGATAGGCATCCAGGACTCGTTCAAACGCGGCACGTGTGCGCTGCGCCTGTGGCTTGCTTTCAAGAGCTTCACGCAGCTTCTCAGCATGCGCGAAATCGGCTGCGCCGGTATGCGGCTTCGCGCCTGCAGCCAGGGCAAGAAACAAACCCGCGGCCAGCAGCGACGATCGCACCAGACGGGCATGAAGAGACGGCATAGGCGCCATAGCATCGAGACGCATCACGGGCCGGCGTCCAGCTCCATTATAGATTTGCGAACAGCGCCCTCCCTCGCAAGGAACGTTGTGCGCACACCAGTCAGCAACACGCTTTACTCGAAAAAGCTTCGCCTCGACCCGGCTTCTGCCTCAGCTCAACAGGCTGCGGACCACATCCGGCGTGCTCGCCAATGCTGCATCCAGCTGCGCTGCATCCTTGCCGCCGGCTTCTGCCATATCCGGACGTCCACCGCCCGATCCGCCAACTTTCTGCGCCAGCAACCCCACCAGCTTGCCCGCCTGCAACCGGGCCGTCAGGTCCTTCGTGACGCCCACGATCAGCGCAACTTTGCCGTCTTCCGTCGCCG
The DNA here is from genome assembly GCA_964658265.1 of uncultured Acetobacteraceae bacterium. Lineage (GTDB taxonomy): Bacteria > Acidobacteriota > Terriglobia > Terriglobales > Acidobacteriaceae. The sequence continues at coordinate 11,003 of CAZZYN010000048.1, forward strand.
CGCCCAGCACCACTACGCCGGAGCCAAGCTTGTTGCGAAGGTTGTCGACCAGCGTCCGCATCTGGCCGCGGTCGAGTGCTTCCACCCGCTGCGCCAGCACCTTCACACCATTTACATCGATCGCATGTTCACCAGCCGACGATACCGATGATGCCGCAGACTTCATCCGTGCCTGGTCAAGCTCACGGCGTAGCTTTTTCAACTCTTCTTCCTGTGCAGACAAGCGGTGTCGCAGCGCATCCGCAGGCACGCCGTCCGTGGCTCCGGTCAGTTGCGCGGCGACCTGGGCCACATCGTAATCACGACGGAACTCGCTCAGCGCCCCCAGCCCAGTCACGGCTTCAATCCGTCGCACGCCCGACGCCACGCTGCTTTCGCCCGTCAACTTGATCAAGCCGATCTCACCCGTCGCTGCCGTATGTGTACCACCACACAGCTCGGTCGAGAAGTCGCCAATCTTCACGACCCGCACCTTGTCGCCATACTTCTCACCGAAGAGCGCCATGGCTTTGTACTCGTTCACGGCTACATCGATCGGCACATCCACCAGAGTCTGGACCGTCGCATTGCCCAGCACCTGCCGGTTGATTCGGTCTTCGATATCCTGCAGCTCTTCATCCGCGACCTGTGCAAAATGGGAGAAGTCGAAACGTAACCGCGTTGGCGACACTAGCGAACCCGCCTGCTTGACATGCGGACCCAGCACTTCACGTAGCGCCGCGTGGATCAGGTGCGTGCCGGTATGATTGCGCCGCGTGCTGTCGCGATACTGCTGGTCGACTACCGTATCGACGCGCTGCCCAACGGCGAGTCGCTGCCGCAGGATGCTCTTATGCGCGAACACTCCCTGCACCGGCTTGGTACATCCCGTAACCTCGGCAACGATGGTGTTGTGGTCGTCCGAATACAGCCAGCCGTGGTCGCCTACCTGGCCGCCCGAGTCGGCATAGAAAGTGGTGTGATCGAGCACAATTTCGACTGCATCGCCAGCCTCTGCGGATTGCACGCCGGCATTGTCCTTCACGATCGCAAGAATGGTCGCCGCCTGGTCCTGCAATGCGGTATAGCCGTCGAAGACAGTCTTCGGCAGATCACGGTAGACCGGACTCGCACTGGCCTTTGCGCCGCCCTTCCAGGATGCACGGGCGCGAGCCTGCTCTTCAGCGCGAGCCTGCTCAAAGCCGGTCAGATCGAAAGCGAGTCCGGCGTCGCGCGCTGCGTCGACCATGAAGTCAAGGGGCAGGCCATAGGTCTCGTAGAGATGAAAAGCACGCCTGCCTTCGAATTGGTCAGAAGCAAGTTCTGCATTCAATCGTTCCAGACCAGCTTCCAGCACCCGAGCAAACTGCCGCTCCTCCGCCTCCACCACCTTCGCAATGCGCTCAGAAGTGTCGAGCAATTCTGGATATGCCACCTGCATCTCATCCCGAACGGCAAACACCATCTGAAACATGAACGGCTGCTGCTGACCCAGCAATCGTCCATGCCGAATCCCGCGCCGCAGGATCTTCCGCAGGACATAGCCGCGCCCTTCATTCGCTGGCAGCACACCATCATTAATCAGGAAGGTCGCGGCCCGCGCGTGATCAGCGATGATTCGCAGCGAAGCATTGCCAACGTTGCGCTCATCTATAGCCGATTGTTCGGAACTGCCGTCAAATTTAGTCTCCGGTGGCAGGGATAGATCAGCCCCGCCAGCTTGCCACGTTGTCTGAGGTCGATATTGCTGATCGGTCACTCTTGCAGCGGCATTGATCAGCGGCGTAAATAAGTCCGTCTCGTAGTTCGACAACTTCCCCTGCAGCACCGCCGCAGTCCGCTCCAGACCCATCCCCGTATCGATACTCGGCTTCGGCAGCAACTCCAGCGTCCCATCTGCTGACCGGTCGAACTGCATAAACACGAGGTTCCAGATCTCGACATACCGTTGATCGTCTTCGCCAAACGGCTTGTCTTCTCCCGTTTCGGACGCCTCAATCCCGAGGTCATAAAAAATCTCCGAGCAGGGCCCGCAGGGGCCGGTATCGCCCATCTGCCAGAAATTGTCCTTCATGCCCATCTCAGAGATCCGCTCCGCGGGCACGCCCTGTTCGAGCCAGAAGCCATGCGCCTCTTCATCACGGGGCACCGCGCCTTCACCTTTGAAGATCGTCACGTACAACTTGTCTTTCGGGATGCCGTACCACTCCGGCGAAGTCACAAGTTCCCACGCATACGCGATCGCGTCGCGCTTGAAGTAGTCGCCAAACGAGAAGTTGCCGAGCATCTCGAAAAATGTGTGATGCCGTCGCGTAAAACCAACATTCTCCAGATCGTTATGCTTGCCGCCTGCCCGTACACACTTCTGCGAAGTCGTCGCCCGTTTGTAGTCGCGCTGCTCCAGCCCCAGGAACACATCCTTGAACTGGTTCATGCCGGCGTTGGTAAACAGCAGCGTCGGATCGTTATGCGGAACGAGCGAAGACGAATGCACACGGCGATGTCCCTTGCTTTCAAAAAAGCGCAGAAACATCTCGCGAATCTCAGAGCCGGTACGAATTTCCATAGACCCCTAGAATACGGGGACTAGCCCTTCGGGCATAGGCGCCCCTGGCGTAAAGGCATGCTTCCGTCGGTCGCACTTGGTGCTGCGGCGGGGCGGCCTTACGAAGCTCTGCGAAAATAGAGCGATGCGTACGCCTGGCGAAGCCGCCAATCAGAAAGGCATTCTCGCCCTGCTCGGCCTCGCCTGTGGCGTTGGCGTCGGCAATATCTACTACAACCAGCCGCTGCTGCTTGAGATCAGTCACAGCCTGCATATCGCCGAAAGCCGGGCCGGCCTCATTGCTGTCGCGACCCAGACCGGCTACGCCACGGGCCTGCTGACGCTCGTACCCCTGGGCGACGTCGTCGAGCGCCGTTCACTCATCCTCCGACTCTTTGCGCTGGTCTCGCTCGCTTCTCTGCTGTGCGCCATCGCGCCGGGTCTCTGGCTGCTGCTGGCCGCCTCGGTACTGCTTGGGCTGACGGCCTCAGTTACTCACATCGTGCTGCCGATTGCGCCCGAACTGGCCAGCAGCGCACAGCGAGGCCGCGCCATCGGCACCGTCATGACCGGCCTGCTGCTGGGTGTCCTGCTGGCACGTTCGGTCGCCGGCGGCATCGCCACCATCCTCGGCTGGCGTGCTGTCTTTTTCTTCGCCTGCGTCCTCAATGCTGCCTTCGTGCCGATCCTGTGGCGTCGCTTCCCGCTTCTGCCGCCCACCCATCCACTGCCCTACAGACGAGCCCTGCGGTCCCTCTGGACGATCGTCCGGACCGAGCCCATCATCCGCGAGACTGCGCTGGAAGGCGGCCTCTTCTTCGCTTCTTTCAGCACGTTCTGGACCACGCTGGCCTTCCTGCTGGGGTCGCCGCACTACCATCTCGGGCCGGGAGTGGCCGGCAGCTTCGGTATCCTCGGAGCGACCGGCGCTCTGATCGCTCCCATTGCCGGCCGCCTAAACGACGAACGCGGCTCCCGCTACGTCATCACGGCTGCGCTGGTCGTCATGATTGCCAGTTTCGGCATTCTCTGGATCGCCGGATACCACATTGCCGGGTTGGTCGTCGGCGTCATTCTCTTCGATCTCGGCGCGCAGGCCAACCAGATCTCCAACCAGACGCGCATCTTCGGCCACATGCCCCACGCACGCAGCCGGGTCAACACCATCTACATGACCAGCTATTTCCTTGGCGGCTCGATCGGCTCGGCCCTGTCGACCCTGGCCTGGGAGCGCTGGCAGTGGAACGGCGTCTGTGCCCTCGGCATCGGCTTTCTGCTACTGGCTGCGCTGCGACATGCAACCGGGGTCCGCGGAGCACAACTCTCCCGCATTTCCAGGGCCAGGATTGTGGAAGAAGAGAGCATTGTCGAAGAAGCCTGAGCCGGCATTTTCTCAAACAGCTTGAAATCAGCGTCTTGGACGTTCCATCCACGAAGTCGCCAGAACGCCGAGCAGCGCTCCAAGCGCGAGAAGCATGACAAACCAAGGAACAAACCCTAATCCGAGTACCAAAGCCGCCTCGTCCACTGATGCCGTTAGAGGAAATACCAAGGACGTCCACGCACGCTGCTAAATGGTGAACGCAACAGCGGCGGAACTGGATTGGCAAATTTCTAAACATTTCAGGTCCGGCGCCAAGGTTCGGCCGATCCGTCATTGTGACCGTGGTTTGTCGCCGACACAGAAGGCGGCTGCGTTTGGGCGGATGTCTGTTAGGCTTGAATCACGAGGTGCGTGTATGGAAAAGTCGTTCTGTGATGTTGAAATGAACCTGAGCGAAACCTTCTTCGCGGCCTGTACCGATGACACAACTTCGGAACAGACTTCGTACAAACAGTCCTGTGCCAGGAGCAACACCCGCAGCGACGCTCGCAAGACCCTGCTCTCACATCGCAAGTCCTGTCCTGTCTGCAATCCCCGCGTATCCAGCCGCTGACCCGGCAACTTCTTCTATCCTTCTGAAAATACGTTTGTTGCATCCGCATCAGTCATCGTCATCTTTATGGCGCGTGTGTGGATGCAGCACCATCTCCGGGACCGGCCGGCTACCCATTGCATCTTTCCACAGGATCACGTTCAACTTTCGCGCATCCGCCCGGTCCTCATGCGTGAAATCCATCCGGCTTGACTCTTTTGCTCCAGGCGCCGACGCCTTGTTGGCAGTGTAGATAAGCCCGTTGTCGCGGTTGCTATAGTCAGCCGAGTACGCCTCCTGGTCTCCGGCGCCCGCGAATAATGGCTGCATTAATGGTGCAAATGCATCGTTGTTGTTCATCGGCGGCACACCCAGCAGGTCTTCCATCGTCCGCAGCACACTTACCGTCGTGTAAAAGTGATGGTCAACTACAGGTCCCCCGGCCTGCCTTTGTGCATACTTGCTGACTACAAGGGCAATACTTCGATGTGCATCCACGTGGTCGGCGCCATCCTGCGCATCGTCCTCCAGCACGAAGAAGGCCGTGTCGTCCCAGTACGGGCTGTGCGCAACAGCCTCCACGGCGCGGCCCACTGCCAGGTCATTGTCGGCAACCGATGCTTTCGGCGTCGGCGAACCGGGAGACGTTCCGGCCGTATGGTCGTTTGGCAGCCGCAGCATCAGGAAGGCCGGCATGGTGTCGTTCCCCGCCGCGCGGTCCTTCACCCATCCGCGGAAATGCGTGAGAAAAGCCTCCACCCGCAACTGGTCGGGAAACTTGAGGTTGAAATCCGGATAGAGCGCGTCGAAATGACCTTCGAGTTCCGGCTTGGTCGCCACGTTTTTGGCAATCAGCGGAATATTCCATGGATACGGGCTCATCCCCCCGCCATACTCTGCCGGAATTGCCTCCCCCTGCCTGATCAGTCCATGTGCGCACAGCGCGGGCGTCGGCTCCGGCGTCCCGTTCAAGGGGGTCGGCTCTTTTGGCGCTTCACCGGAATCGTCGCAGAACTTGGTCGAAACATATTCGCCAAAGTGGTACAGCGACTTGCCATGCCGGGCCAGGTCCGTCCAGAGATAGCCGCTGTCCGGTTCATTGATGTCAGGGATTCCCTCGGCCAGCGGATATCCCTGTTCGACGACGCCTTCAAAGTCGTATGAGCGTTCCCGCCCACGGTAAGACTGCTGCCACGTCTTTTCGGTGTAGTCACTGGTGATGCCGGCAGTCGACCACACGTGCCCGTCTCCCGAGACCTCCCCCGAATCATAAAAATTATCCAGCACCCCGAACTGCCGTGCCAGTTTGTGCAGGTTTGGCGTGACTGCCTCGCCGTACATGGTCAGGCTCGCATCCCCATCCCCTGCACCCAGGTCGCCAAAGATCTGGTCGTAGGTTCTGTTTTCTTTAATGATGTAGATCACGTGCTTGATCGGGTTGGCTCCTGCATGAAACTGCAGATGCTGCTGCTCCGCCGTCATCCGATTGCTTGTCACTGCCGCGGCAGTCAACGTCGGTAGATCGCGCATGGCCGCATCCAGGTCGACGGATGCCAGCGAGCCATACAGCAGCGTCGCAATATAGGTGTGCGGCCGCGATGCCAGTCGCCTTGATTTTGACTCTCCGCTCTCCGGCGCGTGCTGCGGCTGCTTGTTCGGCCCGGTGCCCTGTCCCTTGGCGGTCGCGATATACAACTTGTTGTCTCGGAGCTCCAGCGCTGTTGGAAACCATTCCGTCGGGATAAAACCGGCCGCATGCACTGGCTCGGCCTTGGCCATCTTTGCCGTCGTCGAAAATACTGCCACAGTATCCGAACCTGAGTTGGCTGCGTACACGTGTTTGCCATCCGGCGACACGGCCAGCGCACTCGGCTCAGCGCCGAAGTAGCTTTGGCCCGGCAGCCGCGTATCCAGTGTCCCGGCCAGCTGCATCTTCGACTTCTTCAGCTGAACAACTGCTAAGGCATCCCGATTCGCAAGCGCTACATAAAGCGTCTTCTGATCCGGGCTGAACGCCAGTGCCGCCGGATGCGAACTTGGATCGGTCGCTACCTTCGGCGGCAGCACCGATAGCTTCGCCACCACGCGCCTGGTCCGCAAGTCCAGTTCTGCCACTGCCGAACCGTTCCACAATGCAACGTATGCCCGCTGCTGATCTTTGCTTACGACAATCGCGATCGGATAAGCAGACGGCACCACCGGCCCGGTCGCCAGGTCAAACCGCGCCTCAATTTTTCCCGTCTGCGCATCCATCATCAGCACGTCATCGGAAAAATTGTCCGCAACCAGCAATCGCTCCGCACCATTGTCCGCCTTCAGCATCGCCAGCCCGGTCGGCAGAGGATTTGCCATTCCTTCCGCCAGTGGCTTGCCCACCTGGTTCTGCATATGCCCGGCAGCCAGCTTCTGCAGCGGCACCGGCATCAGCCGTTCCGGCTTGATCGCTCCGTCTTCATTCACTGCATACACGGCAATGGCATTTCCAGTCTGCTCCGGCTTGCCGCCCTCCGGCGCCGAGAGCGAGTCAAGGCTGGCATACAAATGCCTGCCATCTGCACTGAAGACCAGCCCTGAATACAGTGTCTGTGGCGATTGCACGGCTGTCCGGCTCTCCGGATAGTCCGTCAACTTTCCAGTCGTCGTATTCAGCACTGCAATCGACTGGTCGTAGTTCGATTCGTATGTCCCGAAGCCGGCATTCACGATCGCCAGCAGCCGATGATCCGGCGACCATGCCATCGCCATCGGCAGACTGTTCAGCTTCACCGGCTGCCCTGGCAGCGGCGTCAATAACTGCTTGCTGGTCGGTAGATCGATAGGCGTCTGAGCCGGTAAAAGTAGCGGTGCAAACAGGGCAGAACTGAGCAGGATCGAAGCAGGCATTCTTGACGAGACAGAGCGCGGCAGCCACATGGTTCCAACGTTAACAAAAGATAAAAATCATTGGCCCGTCAGAAGCTGCATTTCACCAGCTATTCACGTACAGCAATCCATTGGACGAGTTCTGCCGGCACCGGCAAGTTTTATCTCATGACATCGCGCAAGGACTTACCAGAAATTAACGTTGCATGCGCCTCGCGTGAGTAAGGATTGCCTTCGGTCCGTCCACTACAACTTCCGGTCGCGGGGGAGCGACACAGGGCCAGGTGCCGCGCAGTTCTCTCGAAGCAGTCCAGTCAGATAACGCATACGAGGAAATGTATGAACCAATATTGGCAAAAAGGCTGTGCCGCACTCGCGCTTGCCGCGATCCTGCAGCCCGGCTATCTTATCGCACAGGAAGCCGCTATCGCAGGGAACGCTGCAGTCAGAATCCCGGGCAGCGCCCTACAGAACAGCATCGCAGGCAGCAGGTCCGGGAGCAGCAGCCTCGTGGAACTGGCCCCAAGATCCGGCAACACAGTCGCCCGCCGGATTGTCCAGCCGTCGGCGGAAGCAATCCTCTCCGACAATCAAAAGCTCGATCTGCTGCGCAAGAAGGTCAAGTACGTTTTCGTTCTCTTCCAGGAGAATCGCTCGTTTGACTTCTACTTCGGCACCTATCCGGGCGCGAATGGACTTTTTTCGAAACCAGCCGCGCAGACTCCAGGCTTCGTGCAGCCCATCGTGAACACTGACGGCTCTGTCGGCACAATCTCGCCCTTCAAGATCCCTGCCACCATCAAGGCTTCAACCGGTGTGACCGTTCCTCTCTATCCAGCCGACACGGACTCCGTTGATCATTCGCACGCCGGCATCGACAATGATCTGGACGTCGACGCTGACAATGTGGCGCACAACGATCTCTACGCACTGAATGCGGAGGGTCTGACCATCAAGAATGGCACCATCCTGAGCAGCACCACCAAGCTGCCGCCGACGACCCCGCCAACCCTGGCCCAGAAGCAGAAAGCCGAGCTGGTCCTGGCTCACGTCGACTGCGATGCTGCCCCGGTCCTGTGGAATTACGCAGACCGCTTCACCCTGTTCGATAACTTCTTCGATACGGTCATCGGACCTTCCACGCCGAACGCCATCGCTATGATCGCCGGCCAGTCCGGTGAAACGCAGTGGGTCGAGCATCCCGAATTGGGCAGCAACATCACGCTGACCAATGCCGGTCTACCCATCGTTTCCGATCCACAGCCATTCTGGGGTTCAGCGCTGGACGTCTTCACACCCGCAGGGGAGAAGCAGCCAGTAGACAATCCCGGCGGCGTCACCAGCAATCCTGCCTCTAACCTCACCTTCGCCACCCTGCCACTCTCGTTTATGGGTTCGAAGATCTATGACACCACCTCGTATGACAACAACGTCGGTGCCGACCTGGCCGATGTTCAGAACGACATTGACAAGATTGCCGGCGACAAGAACAAGCCAGTGAACTGGGCGTGGTACCAGGAAGGCTACAACCATGAGCCAACCGACCCGACCGGGACCATCTCAAACTCTGACTACATCGCTCACCACAACGGTCCTCAGTACTTCGGCTACGAGGCCAATAACCCGAAAGAGACCAAGGCGCACCTGAAGGGTCTTGGTGACTTCTTTACCGCGGTCAGCACCAAGACTCTGCCTTCAAGCGGCGTCTTTTATGTGCGCGGCGGCTACGGCAACCTCGACGGCCTTGTTCCGCAGGACACCAATCCTGCTGTGCAGGCGAACTTCAAGGGCAATGACGATCACCCGGGCTACTCCGACCTGCAGATCAGTTCCGCACTGCTGGCTGACGAAGTGAACGCGATCGCCAACAGCCCATACTGGAAGGACAGCGCCATCGTCATCACGTACGACGAGACCGATGGTGAATACGATCACGCGCAGCCGATCGTCCGTTCGCAGGATCCGGAAGGCAATCCGCTCGACCAGGGTCCGCGCATCCCGGCCATCGTGATCTCGCCCTACAGTGCCGTGCACGTGATCTCGCACGAACGCACGGAACACAGCTCGGTGATCAAGTTCATCGACAAGCTCTTCAACCTCACACCGCTTGCCGACCTGCCTGATGAAGCTGCTGCCCGCAAACTGGGCCAAGCTGAGTTCGGACAGAAAGACCTAGGTCCGGCGGACGACAAGGTTGCCGGCGTCGGTACTTTGTTCACTGCATTCGACAACAATCGTCTGCTCGGAACAGCCAAGCCGCTCGAAGCTGCCTACGCGACCATTCCTACTAGCCAGGCCAATGTTCTGCCCCAGTTCGGCGGTAATGGATGCCGTATTCTCGGCATCTCGCCCACCGACCTCGGCCCGAATGGCACCATCATCGATCCGCCGCCAGCTGACTTCAATCCCCGTCCCGGCACCACGCCTGGACTGCCAAGCTCCGGCACCTGGGTCCCGTAGACTGGAACCCGGCTTTACATCCATACACAGCAGGGGACCGGGCAACCACCCGGTCCCCTCTTACTTTCTATCCATGAATCTCAACCTGCCGTCCCGGAATTAGATAGCCTCGTGAAACTCACCCTCCTGCAATCACTCCTCTACCTTGCCGCCCTTCTGCCAACTACCGCGCATCCTGCCCCCGTCGCGGGCGCCGGCTCTATTCTCGACACGGTCAAAACATCAGGCGCCCTTCAGTGCGGCGTTATCCGTGAAGAAGAGGACTACTCCAAGGCCGACACCCACGGCAATCGTGCTGCCTTCGACATTGACATTTGTAAAGCCATCTCTACCGCAGTCCTGGGCGACAAAGGCAAGATCGTCTTCTCCGCCTTCTCAGACGAGCCCTCTGCCATGCAGGCCCTGCGTGCCGGCAAAGTACAGGTGATCGCGACGGCGACGCCCAGCGTGACCAATCGGCTCCTGCTCGGCGTCGCGTTTTCGCCCGTCATGCTCTTCGACGGTCAGGGCTTCCTGGTCAGGAGCGCTTCCGGCATCCACAGCCTGGCTGATCTCGCTGGCAAAAAGGTCTGCTTCATCGACCAGACCACGAATGTCGAAAATCTAACGGCCTACGCAGCGCGCGAGAAGGTCAAGCTGATTCCCTTTCCGTTTGAAGAAGAAGGGGAAATGGAAGCTGCCATGTATACCGCCAACTGCGCCGCCATGACTACAGACGTGACCCAGCTGGCCAACACCCGCGCCCGTTTCAATGTCCGGGCAAAGGACTTTGACATTCTTCCCCAGCTCATCTCGAAAGACCCGCTGGCCGCTGCCTACCTGCCGGGCGACCCGCTCTGGGCCTCCGTCGTTGACGCCACCATGAGCGTCATCCTGCAGGCGGAAGAAAGCAATCTCACCGCGGCCAGCATCGACCAGCAGCGCACCGACACGACGGATCCCGCCATCCCGCTTTACTTCGCAGCCCACAGTGGTCTTGCCACCACCCTGCATCTGGACCCGGACTGGGCCGTCCGCGTCATCCGCGCCACCGGCAATTACGGCGAGATGTATGAGCGGGACCTCGGCAGCAAAACGCCTCTGCAGCTTCCGCGCGGCATCAACCGGCCATGGAACCAGGGCGGCATGCTGTATGCCCCGGCGATTGGCAGCCGCTAGATCGCGCAGGCATCCTGCGAGCTGCCTTGGTCAAGCGGCGAGGTCGCAGGCAATCCGCAGTCACAGATAGTGTTGGCATTCCCGGGCCGATGACGATACGATAAACCCGAGCCTGCCACAACTCAGCCGTCTGTGTGTATTGCAAACGGCACCTATCTCTGCCACGTCCGCAGGGCAGCTCTCGACACACTGAGATTTGAGTTCACTGGCCTTCGTGTCCGACCGGCAGCTACACCTGTCGCTGACAACGCCAGCACACTTCGCCTACCCCCGGGCGATGGCATTGACGCATCACGACGTATCCAGCATTTGCCGTTCCGGTCAGAAGTCAAAACCATGCCCTGCGGAGCAAGATCCATGAATCGTCGTCTTCAGCGCAGCACCCTGCAGCTGCTATTCCTACTCCCCGTTGCCACGACCTCTACTACCGTCCTCTTCTCGCAGGAAATGTCCAGCACCAAGGGTGGCCTTGCCGGGGTTATCACCGATGCCGGCGGCGCGATCATCCCCGGCGCTAAAGTCATCGTCGCCGGTGGATCTGACTCGAAAACCGTCGTGACCGACGCCAACGGCCGCTTCACCATCAGCGATCTGACCCCAGGCAACTACACCGTGACGGTGGAACGCGAAGGCTTCAAGTCCGACCAGGCCAAGAATATTGGGGTCGTCATCAATAAGACCTCCAGCGTGAACTTTGCCCTCCAGGTCGGCGGCATTGCTGAGACTGTCCAGGTCGACGCCACCACGACCGAAATTGATACCGGCTCAACCGCGGTAGGCGCGAACCTTACCGCCAGCTTTTACGAGAAGGTGCCCGTCGCACGCAACGTCGGCAGCCTCTTCTACACCGCTCCCGGCGTTACTAACAGCGGCGGCACCGGCACCTCCAATCCCTCCATCGGCGGTTCAAGCGGCCTTGAAAATCAATACGTCGCGGATGGCGTAAACATCGGCGACGCCGGCTATGGCGGCTTGGGCGTCTTCAGTCCCACCTACGGCTCACTCGGCACTGGCATCAATCTCACTTTTATCGAAGAAGTCCAGGTCAAGACCGGCGCCTTCGAACCAAAGTACGGCTCGGCGGACGGCGGCGTCGTCCAGATCGTTACTAAATCCGGCGGCACCAAGTATCACGGCGGTCTATCCGCCTATTTCGCGCCACAGCAATTCTTTGGCACCTATCGTCAGCCGGATGACTACTTCAACCGCGTCAACATCCATGGTCGTGTCTTCTCGGCGCCACAATTTGATGCCGCAGTCGAATTCGGTGGATACGTTCCCGGCCCGTTGCGAGACAAACTGTTTTTCTACGGCGCCTACAATCCCGCCGCCAACCAATTTCTCTACCGCACTCCCGCTTCCTCAGGGCTCTATGCGCACGGCCCATTCACCAACACCGAGACCATCAACAGCTGGGCTGCCAAGCTCAGCTTCAAGCCCACGCTGGATACGACGATCGATGCCTCGGCCTTCGGTGATCCCTCCCGCACCAATCTCGGCTACGGCTTCGTGAATTCAGATACCTTTCCCTACTATCCCAACGTCAACCTCAACAACGACACCGGCTTCAGCCGCTGGAATTACGGCAGCCGCAGTGAGACCGTCCACGTCACCACGACGCCCTCGGCAACCGCGGAAGTAAGTCTCACGGGTTCGGCCAAGGTCAGCCACTTCACCGAAGCTGCTCCCCAGGATGCGTACCAGATCACGGATTACACAACCTACCTGCAGCCAGGCAGCTTCACTGCGCAGGGACTTGGCTACTCCCAGAATCCGAATACTCATACCTACAGTCTCGGCTTCGACGCTTCGAAAACTGCCTCTTTCCATGGCATACAAAATTCCTTCTCTGCAGGCTTCAGCTTCCTGCGCGATATCTACGATCTAAGCAAGAACTACAGCGGCGGTCCCTACACTTTCCCCACCACCAACGCAGCTGGCCTGTCCGTCGCCGCACTGTCAAATAACAACAATCTGCCGGGATCAGCAGCTTACGGCACCTTCAATCTTGAGCCGGTTCTCCCAGGCGACGGCTGCCCGACCAGTATCTGCCCCAACCTCAAAGGACCCGGTACCCAGGTTTACCTGCAACAGACCGCAGGTATCTACAGCAATCCAGTCACTCCATCGAGCATGAATTATCAAACTGCCTATGGAAATGACAACATCTCCCTGGGTCGCCGAGTTACCGTGAACGCAGGCATACGCTGGGACCAGGAACAGCTAAACGGCATCGCGCAGCAATATGTTTTCAATGACAATTGGTCGCCGCGCCTGGGCATCAACTTCGATCCGAAAGGCGATCGCAAGTCGAAAATCTTCTTTAACTTCGGTCGTTACACCCAGTCGCTGCCGGAAGATGCCGCTATTCGTTCGCTGGGCCAGGAACTCGACATCTACGGGGTCAACTTCGCTCCACTCTCGGATGGCAACGGCAATGCCGTACTGAATGCCAATGGCACAGTAACGCCAGTCCTCGATGCTGCTCATCTAATCAGCGGCGACCCCGCAGCCGGAGCCGAGGGTTCTGCCATCAGCGTGACCGGGTCAGCGTATACCGAGCAGATCGCCCCCAAGACCAAGCTCAACTTCGAAGAGGAATTTGTCGGTGGTGTTGAGAAACAGTTCGGGGGATTTGTCGCAAGCGCCCGTTACACCGACCGCCGCCTGCTCAGAATTATCGAAGACCAGTCCGGCGCGTCTCCGGAAGGCTCGATCAGCGGCTTCGTTCCGCAGAATTTCGAAATCGGCAATCCCAGCTCAAGCGCGGACTACTTCACCAACGAAGTGGAAGTACCCTATCAATTCGACGCCTCTCTGCCCAATGACGGTGCGCCGGCAAACTGCCCGCAAAACTACAACGTTGCCAATGGCAACAAGCCCTTCCTCAATAGCGCGGGTCAGCCGGCCGGCCTTGGTGGAGTCTGCGGCTTTAACTCATCCCTTGCCGGTGCTCCTGTTCCGGATGGAAAGCCGGACGGCGCCGCCAACGCCCGCCGTCACTACCAGGCAGTCGAGCTGGAAATCAACAAGAACTTCAGCCACAACTTTCTGCTTCGCGTGAACTATCGCTGGGCCAAGCTCTACGGCAACTACGAAGGCCTGTACCGCAATGACAACGGTCAGTCGGACCCTGGCATCAGCTCACTCTTTGACTTTACGCAGGGTGTGCTCGGCCTCCTCGGCAATCAGTTCGCATCCGGCTTCCTGAACACCGACCGTCGCCAGGTCGGCAACCTCTATGGTTCGTATGTCGTTCCGGGTGGCTTCCTCAAGAAGCTCACCGCTGGCGGCGGACTGCGCGGTACCTCGGGTCAGCCACTCAGCAACCTTGGCGCCCATCCTGTCTACAAAAGTGCCGGCGAAGTGCCTCTCACCGGCCGCGGCACGCTTGGTCGCAATGCTTCCAATTACCAGCTCGACCTGCACACCGACTACCCGGTTTCCCTTGGCGAGAAATACAGCATCAAGCTGACCTTCGATGCCTTCAATGTCACCAATTCACGCTCACTCACCAGTGTTGATCAGGACAGTGCCCTTTCTTACGGTGATCCGAACGTAGACTTCCTCAAACCAACCGCCTTCCAGCGGCCGTTCTACGGACGGGCCTCGGTTCGCTTCGAATTCTAGCCTTTAATTTGTTTGAGTTACTCAGGGAGGAAGCTTAGCTTCCTCCCTGTTTTCTTTGCTGTGCCACTTCGCGACTTGTTGCTGGCGCTGTCACCATCCACAAAGCCGTTACATCGGATGGCTGCGCTATCTCGAAATTCATCGACTGGTATGCCGTCGCCTTACTCTGTGCGTCACTCACCCGCACAATCAAGCGATATACACCCGGCGTAAGTTCCCTGGTCGGCAAATCCTTCCCAAGCAACAGATTGCCATTCGCGTCGAAAGAGCTAAGTGGTACTTCCTGGTCTTCTTCCTGTCGCTTTGGATCGTCCAGGCGTCCAATCAGGTAGTGGACCTCGACACTGCCCTTCACCAGCTTCGGATCTTCCGCAGGCTTCCACATCTGCATTACGATTCGCAGCGGCGAACCCTGCGCGATCGCAAGATTCTGACCGCCTAGGGGGGCAAGGTGCACCCCCTGGAATGTAAACGGCACCAGCGTGCCACCCGCTCGTTGCGGAGCATCTGTTGAAACAATCACAATCTGGCTTAGACCCAGGCCCGTATTGAATGCCGGAACCAGCACCGGCCGCGTCTGCGTGAACGCCTCCTGCGTCGTCAGGTTTCTTAAAGTCGTCGTCAGCCTGTAACTCCCGGGCGCTATCGGCACACGGCCTTCCACCGCAAATCGCTGCAGCCGCAAACTTGCGGCCACATCCGGATGCAGCGTATCTGCCAGATGCTGGACAGACTTATACACCGGCCTTCCCAATTGATTCGCTATCTCCACCTGTAACTCAAGCGAATACGCTTCGTCGCCATTCTCCTGCCGGGCCAGCACCATGTCTCCCGCGTGCGCCAGGTTCAGCAGGTAGTGAATACTTCCCGTACTCGCAGAATCGCGCGTCGCCATCACTGTCAGTAGACTGCTGTCGTTTCCGATCAGCACCCGATGCGACACACTCTCCTGCGCGGCCCGCTTTGCTCCGAGCAACTCTCGATTCTGCGGCAGGTTGCGAAAGTTTCTAATCTTGTTCAGCATCGCATCCGACTCCAGCGTCGGCGTAGGATTCCACAGGTCCACCGGCTCACCAGGAATCAGGCTAAGTGCAACATGCGCTGCCTCATCATCCACGTCGCGCTGGATCAATTGAATCGCACTCTTATCGTCATTGATCGCATTTAGCGAATTCACCAGCTGCTGCGGACGATCAATGTAAGGCGAATACAGCTTGTAATCCTCAATCGGACTCTTCTTAAAGAACATCAGGTAGAAATAGGGCGGCAGCGCAGGATTGATATTCTCGTAGAACCATATCTCGATGGGCTTCAATTCACGCGTATTCTCGAGCTTCTGCCGCTGCTTTGGCTCACCCAGTGTGATGTACGCCATACCCTGTTCCGTGTTCCATCCGTCGCCCTGTCCGGGATGTCCGAAATGATCGTTCGCATACGCCAGCCGGCGGTAGTGTTCCTCTTTCACCGTGTTGCCCACACTGGCTGGATCAGGATTGCGCACCTGCCAGAAAGTCGTGATGAACTGGTCGCGCTGCTGATCCGTCGTCAGTTTCAAAAACAAGGCTCGTTCATCACTCGTGATCAGATAAGGGACTTCTGCATCCAGCCAGTGTTGATAAGTCGACGGCAGTTTATCCTGGGCCCGCGAGCTTGCCGCTCTGGCCAATGATGGCAACGTTCCGGCAGCTAATACGCCTCCCAGCAGAAGCAGTGACACCGGCTCTAGAATTCGACAGATTCTGCGCATTCCCACCTGGAACTTTCCCGTAGAACAGCTTCCTAGATGCTAACCCTTTCAGCCGCCGTGCATCCAGAAAGTATCTGCGGATTAACGCGGCGTTCGACAGTTGGATTTGCATGGTTAGGCGGTACCATGACTGGGTGCGAATCCTTTTCCGTTCCCTGCTGACACTCACGTTCCTCACCTCTGTTCTTCACGCCGAGACACTCATCATCACGCATGCAACGATCATCGATGTGACCACTGGTGCGCTTCATCCGGATATGTCTGTCACCGTTGAGGGAAATCACATCGCACGCGTTTTTCGCTCCGCAAAGACCAATCCCAAGTCGGCCACCGTCATCGATGCCGCCGGCAAATATCTCATCCCGGGCCTGTGGGATATGCACACCCATGTCTTCTTTGATCACACCGCAGCCGACGGCAAAGACCTGGTCCTGCCACTCTTCATTGCCAATGGCATCACAGGTGTTCGCGACATGGGCAGCAATCTTGATGCAGTCCTGCCGGCTCGTCAGCAGATCGCCACTCATCAGCTCCTGGGTCCGCGCATGGTCGTCTCCGGGCCGATGCTCGACGGACCGAAATCCACTTATCTGTCCGCTATCGCTATCACCACTCCTGACAGTGGTCGCAAAGCAGTGGACATGTTGAAAAGTCGCGGCGTCGACTTCATCAAGGTTCAGTCCGGCGTTCCGCGTGACGCCTATTTCGCCATAGCTGATGAGTCAAAGAAGCTCGGTATTCCCTTTGAAGGCCACGTCCCCGACGCCATTCGTACCTCAGAGGCAATCAATGCAGGCCAGGTCACCTTTGAGCATCTTATCGGCATCTTCGAAGCGAGTTCGCCTGATGAAGATAAGTACTTATCCGGAAATAAAACCGTTGGCATGTTTCTTGCAACCTATGATCCGGCGCTGGAAGCAAAGATTATTCAACAGATTGCTCAGCACCATGTGTGGCAATGCCCAACCCTTTACTGGGAGCGCGGCCAGTGGCTTGTAGACGCCATCGACTACAACCAGGATCCGGACATCGACTACGCCGCACATAGCTGGGTGACACAGCAATGGCCTGCCTCGCAGAAAGCTATCCTTGCTTCACTCGATACCGATCCACTTCCAGTACGCGAGAAGTTTGTCGATCATGAACTCGACATCATTCGCAAACTGCATAGCGCAGGGGTTCCGTTTCTCGCTGGAACAGATACGCCCGCCGGCGTCGACGTCATCCCCGGCATCAGCCTTCACCTAGAATTGCAGCGCTTTGTTGCAGCCGGATTCACACCATTGCAGGCCCTTCAGACCGCCACACTGAACCCTGCAGAGTTCTATGGCAGGACGAATGAATTCGGCGCGATTGAGCCTGGAAAGTTTGCTGATCTCGTTCTACTCTCTGCGAATCCCCTCGACGATATAAAGAACACCCGCAGCATCGCGGGCGTCTTCGAGGATGGCCGCTACTTCTCGATCAGCGATCTCAACAAACTCCGTCAACATCTCAAGCAGGTAGCTGCATCGCGCTAATACATCCAGCAATGATGACTCACAAAATCTTAAAGCTCACTGCGTCTCTCGCCCTGTTAACGACCCCGGCGCTCGCCGACCAGCCTGCTGCCACCACGCCCCTGTCCTATGAAGCGCATTACACGCGCAAGCCCGTACTGATCGACGGCAGGCTGGACGATCCAG
Source organism: uncultured Acetobacteraceae bacterium (assembly GCA_964658265.1). Taxonomy (GTDB): domain Bacteria; phylum Acidobacteriota; class Terriglobia; order Terriglobales; family Acidobacteriaceae. The sequence goes on from CAZZYN010000048.1 coordinate 28,985, forward strand.
CATGGCAACAGGCGGCGTGGACGTCTGATTTTGTCGATATCGAAGGCGCCAGCAGGCCGACACCGCGATATCGCACACGGATTAAAATGCTGTGGGACGATAAATACTTATATATCGGCGCGACATTGGAAGAGCCA
>CAZZYN010000049.1:0-28466 GCA_964658265.1 uncultured Acetobacteraceae bacterium
CGGCGCGTATCTCGCCTGGGTCGCGGGCTGGCCTGAGGGCGCGGGCGAAGTCTGTTGTGCGAGAAGATTTCGGCCTGCCACCGAGGCCGCTACGATTGCTTTGACAAAGTCCCGACGCTTCATTGCTGGGCCGCTCCCGTTACATCCATCACGCAATATTGACAACGATACCTGTCCCGGCACGCGAATCGGGCGTTGCAGGGATTCCATTTGTACGAGGCGAGGCGTGATGAGAAACACCTCGACTGACGAGGGTAGAGGGCGCAATGAAGATTTGCAAGTGCTGTGGGAACGGCGATGTTGATCAGCGGGCTGTTAGTGCATGGCTGCGGTAAGACACCCGCTTCATCCGGGTCAGCCGTCGTATCGAGTGCCGTCGACTTTGACCTTTGAGCACCAGAAGCAGTGAGCAATGTCTCTTCCTGGTGCGAGCGCCGACAGGTCCAAACGCCGCCAGCGATGGAGGCCTGCGCGACAGAATAAACCAAGGATGCCGGCTTCGTGCTCGCGGTGGGGCCACAGCTTTGCAAAGCGAGCTGCGAGTTCTGCGTCGGAGCAAGCCCGGATTGAGCCAGTGGTCATACTCGTTGAAGCCGCTTAGAGAACATTGTGAGCATACTTGGCCTTCGCAGCGACCAACTGCGCGAGCTGCTGCTCCGTCAACACCTGGGGTGAGCCAAGTTGATGCGCGACCAGCCGAATGTTTGCCACGTGCTCCACCGTCTCCATCTTGAGAAAGGCGGAGAGCAGGCTGTCGCCAAAGGTCACGGCTCCGTGATTCGCCATCAGGATCGTCTCGTGTCCTGCAATCAGCGGCGCAAGACTGGCAGCTACTTCGTCGGTGCCCGTGGTGGCATAATCTGCCAGCGGTACGCGCCCCAATGCCATCGCCGCCTCCTGGCACAGTACTTCTTCCAGTCCTTTTCCCGAACATGCGAAGGCAGTCGCAATGGGCGGATGGGAGTGGATGACAGCCTGTACGTCATCCCGGCGCTGGTAGACGGCGAGGTGCATGCCAATCTCGCTGGTCACTTTTTTCAATCCGGAGAGCTGGCGGCCTTTGTAGTCGATGATGACCACGTCTGACGCCCGCAGCATATATTTGCTCACGCCGGTCGGGGTGGCGAGCAGCCGTTCTTCGTCGAGGCGAACTGACAGGTTTCCCGAGGTGCCTGGCATGTAACCGAGCCGATACAGCCAACGGCCGAAACGCGCCAGGGATCGCCGCAGGTCATCTTCGATCGCCTGGAGACGATCGTCCAGAAGTGCATTTCTACCGGAATAATGGAGCTCTGTCGCTTGCGTCACGATCGGCCACGCTCCACTACACAGTAACGTGAATGACGCTCATACATCCACAAGTCTCTATTTTTTCGCCGAACTTCAGAGCGTTCCTCGAAGGCCGGTGGAACCAGTGGTGGCCGTGGAAGTAAGCAGCACTAGTGGCCTGCTCTTCCTACGATTTCAACCATTTGATTATCCGGACCGGACCAGGCGCTCGCTCCTGTGTGGCTCAGTTTCCCGGCCGCGTCGTCCCAGTGGAGCTGCGTGACCTTTCCGCCATTCTTCTCGTAGTCGTAAGTATGGCCATCGTCGTCGTAAAGGCTGAAATCAGTGTTTGCGCCCGGATATACCTTCAATCGGGTGATGGCCTGGACCTGGTCTGTCGACTGGATAGGGCCGCCTTCCGGAAGTATGGATCCCGCCCGCACGAAGAGCGGCAGTGTTTCGATAGGGGCTTTCACAGTGATGGCCTGGCCGCCTTTCAGGCGTTCATTGGTCCAGTAATTAAACCAATCGGCACCTGCCGGCAGATAGACACTGCGGCTGACGGCACCCTGTTCAGTGACTGGCGCGACCAGCAGGGCGGGTCCTAGCATGTATTCATCGCGCACGTCGGCAACGGCCGGATCACTTGGAAAGTCCATGAACAAGGCCCTCATCTCCGGCGCACCTGTTTCATAGGTGTGATGGCTGAGCGAGTAGATGTACGGCAGCATCTGGTAGCGGAGCTTCAGATATTTTTCAAGAATCGGCTCGGCCTGCTTTCCATAGGACCAGACTTCGTTGTAGTTCCGGCTGCCATGGGTCCGAAAGATGGGCAGGAAGGCGGCGTACTCGAACCAGCGGGTGTACAGCTCGGGGAAATCGTCGTAACCGCCGACGTTGTTTCGCGCGTCGCTGGGGTCAAGCAGAGGCGGGTGGGCGGGATGATGCTCGGCCGGCAGATCCTGCCAGCCGCCCGTGTCATTACTCCAGTTGGCGATGCCAGAGGCAGTGAAGTCGAGCCCAGTCGGGATCTGCCTGCGGAAAGTGTCCCAGGTGCCGGCAATGTCGGATGACCAGACGATGGTCCCGTTTCGCTGGATGCCGAGGTAGGCGTCGCGCGAAAGGATCAGGGCGCGGTTGGGAGTATCCCGACGAAAGCCGTCGTACAGGGCCGCGGTGTGGAAGAGCGGATAGGTGTTGTAGAAACGGGTGCCGGGACCGATATGGAAATAGCTGCCCTGTGGAGGCAGGTCGGGCTCGGTTTCGTCGGCCCATACAGAATCGAAGCCCTGGCTGAGAATGTCCTTCCGGGTGGTCTCCCAGAACCATTTAGCCGCGTCCGGATTGGTGGTATCGATGTCTGAGCCTGCGCGGTCATAGGGCAGGCCGTTGGTGGGTGTGCCGTCAGCCAAGTGCTCAAACCAGCCGTTCTGCTGGATCAGACCGTAGTAGCGCGACTCGGGCACAAAGCGCGGCCACACACTGATCATGGTATGGATCCCCATTTTGTGAAGCTCGGCATTCATGGCCTTCGGATCCGGAAAAAGCTCCGGCTTGAAGTCCATCTGGCCCATTTTGCTGTAGTAGAACCAGTCGATAACGATCGTATCCAGAGGCAGCCCGCGGTCGCGATATCCCTTTGCTACCGTCATCACTTCTGCCTGGGTGAGATAACGCTGCTTGCACTGGATAAACCCATACGCGGATTTGGGCAGCATCGGCGTCGCGCCCGTGAGTAGGCGGTAGCCTGCGTAGATTGCGTCTGTCGTGTTGCCAGCGATCACAAAGAAGGACACCCGATTGCCTACTTCAGAAGACCATTTTGTCTGCTCGTTGAAGCCAGGTTCTATCCTGGTTCGCGAAGGATTGTCCCAGATCAGGCCGTAACCCTTGTTTGTGACCATAAAGGGAACGCAGACGCTGGGTCCGGCAGCGGCTGTGTAGTCATGCCAGCAGTCGACTTTGTGGCCGCGGTGGTCGAGAAAGCCCTCCTGGTTCTGGCCCAGGCCGTAATAGTGCTCATCGTCGGGTGAAGCGAAGGTGGCGCTGACCTGGTAGAAGTCGAGATCGGTCGGCCTCTTGTCGTTCAGGATTGAGGCGTTGCCATCTTTATGGTTCGGTACAGACTGGCCCCATCCCTCGAGATGCAGGAGTTGCCTGCCGTCGGGTGTGTTGAAGGTGATGTTGGCACCTGGCGTTGAACCGTTGAAGAACTTCGCAATGTCGGTATGCCGCTGCAGCGGGGCAGGACGGGGTCCGTGGCTGGCTGCGCCGCCCAGGTTCACGACCATGCGGGAAGACGTGTAGACATCGCCGGTTTCATCGGTATGGCGGAAGGTCCAGCCGGATGCGGCGGGCTGGGCGATCATGCCATAGCCCGGCGGCGCCTCGGCCTGATCTTTCTGGAGGCTCAAAGTGACGCGCACAATATTTTCTGCGTATGGCTCAACGACGAGAGTGGAATCACCGCGAGTCAGAACGATTTTGTTGTCTGGATTTTGCGCAAAGGCCGGGTTGGCGGGCGTGAGTACAGCGCCGCCGGCAAGAAGAAGGGTGAGGCGAATGAGGTGCTTGTTTTGAATCATCGTCTGCCGGCAGCTCCAGTCGACGCAGGAAAAGGCAACTCCATTACGTCTGCGGATGATTATGCCTTTTTCTGCCGGCCTCCGGACTGGATGCTGCTTTGAGAGGGCGTAAGCCGCCGCCGGGACGGCCATTCTGCAGCCGTTTCGGCACCGATGCCACCGCTGGTTCCCGAACTGGCATCGCTCTTCAACTAACACTTAAAGGGTGTCTGCGGCCCAATGACAGCTGCGTTATGATCAAAACACCGTCTCCAAGCGGCGAAACAGAAGCGCTGGCGTCTAAAAACTATGTCAAAAACCTTCAAAGGTTCGGTTTTCGGGATCTCCGTTCTGCTGGTGATCTTTGTGTTTGTCGGCACTATGCGACCCAACGCGGTCCGTGCTGGCGCTCAGGGCGACGGCGCCTATCCCGAGATGGAGGTCTACAGCGAAGTCCTGAACAAGATTCAGAACGACTACGTGGTCGACCCCAATATGAATAACGTGACAGTTGGTGCACTGCACGGCCTGCTTGAATCGCTAGATGCTGACTCCAGCTTCCTGACGCCCATCGAATATAAGCTTTACAAGCAGCACCAGAATGAGGGCACCGCGCAGGTAGGTTTGAATGTTTCCAAGCGCTATGGCTATGCGACGGTCATTTCGGTTGAACCGAACAGCCCTGCTGCCAAGGAGCACATCGGTGATGGCGACATCATCGAGGCCATTGGCGACCAGTCGACCCGGGAGATGTCCCTGGCCATGATCCAGCTACTGCTGGAGGGACCGCACGGCACACCGGTGACGATCTCGGTCGTGCGGCCGCGTAAATCCGAACCGGACAAGATCACATTGACGCGCACCAATGTGCCGCCTGCTCCTCTTGCGGAGCAACAGTTTGAGAATGCCAGCATCATCTCGCTGCGGCCCATCGTCCTGACTAAAGATCGGGTCAACGAAATTGAGAGCAAGTTGAAGGGCATTACCAAGTCAGGTAATCACAAGATCATTCTCGATTTGCGAGATGTTGCAGAAGGGGAAGAGGCCCAGGGTATTCGGCTGGCCAACTTCTTCCTGCAGACGGGTACGATCGCAACCCTCAACGGGCAAAAGTATCCGCTGCAGACATTCAATGCAGAGTCTAAGTACTACATCACGAATGCGCCCCTGGTGGTGTTGATCAACCACGGTACGTCCGGCCCGGGAGAACTCGTGGCTGGAGCCATCCTTGGGAACAAGCGGGGCGACCTGGTCGGTGACCGCACCTTTGGCGAAGGCGCTGTACAAAAGACGATGGAATTGCCGGATGGTTCGGCACTGATTCTCTCGGTTGCAAAGTATGCCACGCCGCTGGGGAAGAAAATTCAGGACGAAGCAGTCAGTCCGAATGTGGTTGTCGCCTCCAGCCAGGATTTAGAAGAGGCGGCTGCCGAGGTGCCGTCGCCGGATGAAGCGCCGCAGCAGATTACCGGCAAGCCCAAGCCTGTGCCAGTGAAGCCTGCTGTCACCCCGGCTCCGACGAAGGCTCCCGAAGACGAGCAGCTGAACAAGGCGCTCGAGATTCTGAAAGCCAAGAACGCTTAGGTATTCTCAGCTTGGAGCTTAGCCCGGACCTGGCTGGCAGGCCGAGTTTTGAAGTGCCGGCAGTGATCTTGTAACAACAGATGCTCTCCCGATGAGCCGGCCTGTATGCGAGTGATTCATGCGAGCATGTAGGCATATGTTTCCTAGCAGGTCATGCCGGTGACAGGCGGGCGGTCCGCTCCGCCGATGCTGCCAAGCCGTGAAGGAGGCCTCCGCTCGTCGCGGTCTGAACAGCGTGTGCGGCCTTCGACTTCCCGGCGCCCCGGTAAAGGACGAGCCTCGCACAAGGGTCGCATCGTACTGGGTGTGCTGGCGCTGCTGGCAGTCATCACCGGCTGCCTGACCGGTCTGATGCTGGTGTATTCCGTCGAGCTGCCGCAGATCGCGGACCTGCAGCGCTACCATCCCGATACAACCACTGAGCTGTATGACGCACATGGCCGTGTCTTCGGATCCTTCGCGCTGGAGAGGCGCATGGTGGTTCCTTATGCCTCGTTTTCACCGGTTCTGCGCCAGGCTGTTATTTCGATCGAGGATAAGAATTTCGAGAGTCACTGGGGCGTGAATACGTTCCGCGTTATTGGTTCGATTTATCACGATCTTGCCTCGAAGGGGCGCGCGCAGGGCGCCTCAACACTGACGATGCAGCTGGCACGCAATCTCTTTCTGTCATCCGAACGAACCTTCGGACGCAAGCTGCAGGAAGTATTTCTATCGATCCAGATTGAGCGGAAATTTACTAAACAGCAGATCTTTTCGCTCTACGCCAACCAGATTTATCTAGGCCACGGGGTTTATGGATTCGAAGCTGGATCACAGTACTTTTTCTCCAAGCACGCCTCTGACCTGACCCTCCCGGAAGCCGCGCTGCTGGCGGGTTTGCCGAAGGGACCAGTCGGTTATTCGCCGATCCTCTATCCGGACCGGAGCCTGCGACGGCGCAATCTGGTGATCGACAACATGCAGCACGACGGTCTGATAACGGCCGAGCAGGCCAGTGAGGCGAAGAGCGCTCCGTTGGGTCTGCGTGTCGCGCCACCCGCCAACACAATTGCGCCATGGTTTGTGGAAGAGGTGCGGCGTGAACTGGAACGTAAGTTCGGTACCGACCAGGTGCATCAATCGGGTATGCGCATTTACACGACGCTGGACCTGGACCTGCAGCGAGCCGCGAACCAGGCGGTCGCCGAAGGGCTTGCTGCCTACGAACGGCGGAAGGGCTGGCACGGACACCTGCTGAACGCATTGGAACTCGGTAATACGCTGGATGCCTTTAAGCATCCGGACTGGAGTGTGGATGCTGCGCCCAATACCTACGTGCATGCGCTCGTCATCAGCGTACTGCCGGGCCGCATTACGGCGCGCGCAGGCGTACAGCGGCTGGACATACAGCCGTCCGGCTGGGCCTGGACAGGTGAGAAGGATCCCCGGCGGCTGGTGAAGGCAGGTGACGTGGTCTTTGTGCGTACTGAAGACGGCACTCCGGGTGAGCCGATCTGGGAGGCGACGCTGGAGCAGGACTCCGGGGCCGAGGGCTCGCTGATGGCGGTCAATAACAGTAGTGGCGACGTATTGGCGATGGTGGGCGGTCGCGACTTCAATCTTTCACAATATAACCGTGCGACGCAGGGCCAGCGCCAGACCGGATCCTCGTTCAAGCCTTACGTCTACACGGCTGCGGTGGAGGCGGGTGCGACACCGCAGCAGATGGTGCTGGATACGCCGGCAACGTTCTACACCGGGAGCGGCTCGTATACGCCCCATGATTTTGAGGGCAACTATCTTGGGAGTATTTCTTTACTGAAAGCTTTTGCCGAGTCAAGAAACATCCCCGCGCTGCGGCTGGCTGAGCAGGTGGGTATGCGCAAGGTGGTAGAGACGGCGCATCGCTTCGGTGTGACAAGCAATATTCCGAATTATCTGCCGGTGGCCCTGGGAGCGGTGGAGATCACGCTGGAGCAGCAGGTTGGCGCGTATAGCGTATTTCCGAACGATGGCGTGTTGATTGAGCCGCACCTGATCCGCAAGGTCGCGAATTCGGATGGGATGACAATCAGCGAGGACTCGGCCAAGGTCAAGGAAGTGATCAGCACGCGAACTGCGCGGGTGATGATGACGATGTTTCAGGAAGCTGTGCATACCGGGACGGCGATCGAGGCGGCGAAGCTGAATCATCCGCTGGGTGGCAAGACCGGAACGACCAGCGACTACACGGATGCCTGGTTTATTGGGTTTTCACCATCAGTGACCTGTGGCGTGTGGGTCGGCTATGACAGCCGCCAATCATTGGGCGAGAAAGAGACCGGAGCGCGTGCCGCACTGCCAATCTGGAGTGATTTTATGAAGGTCGCAACTGCCGGGAAGCCGGATGAGCGGTTTCCGGGAACTCGATAAGGCATTGTGCCTTAGGCGCAGCTTAACTGTGCGGCTTTCTTGTTTCGTTCGAGGCGAATGTTGAGAGATGCCGGAAATAATGCGACGCCCAGGAAACATCCTTCATGATCTGCGTTCGCAAGGCTTCGGGAGAGGGCCATTTGCGTTCTTCGCGGATGCGGACCAGGAAGTGCAGGCGCAGGGTGGTGTCCGGGTCCAGTGGAACTGGCTCGAAGTTGAGCAGGTAACTTTCGACAGCGAAACTATCCTCCCCGAACGTTGGCCGATTGCCAACATTGGTAACGGCATTGAAGCAGCGCCCGGCGATGTCGATCTGCGTGGCATAGACGCCGATGGCGGGCAGCAGTTCCGGGTAGGGTGCGAGATTGATGGTCGGGACGGTGAGCCGGCTGCCTATGCCACGACCGCTTGCGGGTGGTGCATCGACGTAAAAGGAGCGGCCGAGCAGCCAGCGGGTGCGCCGCATGTCGCCAGCTGCGATGCTGGCGCGGATGGCACTGCTGGAAATAACGAGCCGATGGGTGTGCTTTGCCGGATAGACGATGACACTGAATCCAAGCTTGGCACCCAGTTCCGCCAGCTCCGCGGTACCGGCAGCGGCGCCGCGACCGAAGCGGAAGTTGTCGCCTTCGTGAACTTCTTTGGCATGCAGACCGTTGGCCAGGACATCCGAGGCAAAGGCTTCCGCCGTCATCTCCGAGAATGCCTGTGTGAAGGGCAGCACGACCACGGCGTCGATACCTGTCTGAGCCAGAAGCTCAAGCTTGGCTTTGATTGGTGTGATCAGCTGCAGTGGCTGATCGGGACGTACAACCCGCACCGGGTGGGGGTCGAAGGTGAGCGCGACGGCTCTGGCATTGTCTGCACGGGCGCGGGCTATGACCTGGGACAGTACAAATCGGTGGCCGAGATGGACACCGTCGAAGTTGCCGATGGCGACAATGGCCGGTCCGAACGCCGGTGGTATGTCGCCGAGCTGGTGGAAGGTCTGCATGATCAGAGCTGGATCGGAATGCGCAGGCCATCGTAGGCGAGATGAATGGGCCGCGCGAGTTCGAGCTCGGTCTCCGCATGCAGGATGTCGTGCGACATGTGCGTGAAGTAGGCCGCGCGCGGAGCAAGTTTGCGCACCCACTCCGAAGCTTCTTCGAGATTGGCGTGGGAGGGATGCGGCTTCTTGCGAAGCGCGTCGAGGATGACGATCTCGACGCCTTCGAGCAGGGCGAGGCTGTCGTCCGGTACATGGTTCATATCGGTCAGATAGGCGGCATTGCCGAAGCGGAAGCCGGCTACTTCAAGGTTGCCGTGCATGAGCGGGATGCGTTGAAACGAAGTGCCGCCCAGCTCAACAGAAACACCGAGACGTTGAAGATCGACGCGGGCCTTGTTGGGATAGGGCGAATCGGGTGAGAAGGTGTAGTCGAAAATGCGTTCGAGGATGAGGGCCGTGCTGTCATCCGCGTAGAGGGGCAGGCTGCGCTGCTTGTTCAGAAAGGTGAGGGGACGCAGGTCGTCCAGGCCGAGGATGTGATCGGCGTGGGAATGGGTATAGAAGACAGCATCGATGTGGCGGATATGTTCGCGAAGCGCCTGCTCACGAAAGTCCGGCCCTGTATCAATGACGATGCGATGGTCGGTGCCGGCGTGCTTCCATTCGACGGCGATTGACGGACGGAGTCGGCGATCACGAGGATCGGCTGAGGTGCAAACGCGGCAGGTGCAGCCGAGCGTGGGCACACCCATGGATGTGCCGCTGCCAAGTATGACGATCGTTCCTTCCATGCAGGTTCCGGGCCTAGCGCTTACGGCCGGGGAAGGCTGCAGCAGGACCGGGCCTGGCACCGAGGCCTGCAGGCGCACCTGGCGGCATTGGCTCGTGCGCAGCACTGGCGATGGCGTTGGTAATTTCAAGGAAGCTCATACGGAGTTCAAAGAGCGCGTTCTGCAGCAGGCGTTCTTCGTTCGGAGTGAGGTTGCCCTTGGTTTTTTCCTTGAGGACGGAGAGCATATCGATGCTCTGGCGTGCGCCAAGGATATCGACGCGCGGCTGATCGCCGGGCTGCCCGCCGGCACCAAGCTGCATGGCAGCAGTCATGTACACGGACTGGACGAGGCGATCAAAGGTCATATCGCCGGCTGCCTTGGCCCGAGGATTCTGACGGGCGATCAGTTCGTCCAGGCTGCGCGAGGACTCCTTATAGGCAGCATGCTGTTCTGCTGCCTCGGCAGCAGTGGGCTCGGGCAGCGCACCTTCCTCTTCCGAGTCGAAATGCTCATCGGCCTGGGGAGCTGGAGCAGAAGACGAAGCAGCAGAAGGAGCCGTATTGCCAGAGACAGCGCTCTGCTCCTTTGGCGACGCCGATACAGCGCTCTCGACTGGAGACGGTTCGGGAGCGGGAGTAGCGGGTGCTTCGCTGGCGACGACACCGGGACGAAATTCACCTTCGGGGGTGAACTTGCGGCGGTCTGTGACGGTAAACAAAGGTGCTTTTTCGGCCATGATGAGTTTCCGTGTTTCCTCCGGCTATCGCCGGTGACTTAGATTTTAAGTAGGAAGGACGACAGGCTTGTCGAGTGCGACGGCCGTGCCTTCATTGTAGGTGAGTGCCTCCCCGCGCGTGAGGGCCTCGGTACGAACTATGCCCAGAGCGTACACATGGCCACCAGGGAGTGCAGCTGCGCTGGTAATTTTGCCAATCACTGCCTCACCTGCCTTAAGGTCAGCAGGCAGAGAAGATGGCAGGGTGGACAGTTCGAACTGGCGGAGGCTGCGGTGGACGGCACCGCGAGACCGGATGCGTTCAACGATCTCCTGGCCCAGGTAACAGCCCTTGTTGAAATTGAGCGCACGGGTCTGGCTGGTCTCCTGGGGAAGGTCGCGGTCGACGAGGTCTACTCCGTAGAGGGGAAGACCTTCGAGGACGCGCAATGCCTGCACTGCTTCGAGCCCGCAGGGTTGCGCCTGGACGGACAACAGGTGTTTCCAAAGGGTATGAAGGGCCGCATTGGCTCCCCACAATTCGTAGCGAAATGTACCTGGCAGAGCGCCGGCCATGGTCACGGCGTAGACCGGATTGCCACAGAGGTTGGCGGGCGAGAAGGCAGCTGTAGCCGAAGCGGCGACCTCTGGCATGATGACGCCGAACATGGCCAGCAGGGCTGCTGCTTTGGGGCCGGATAGTCCGATCGCGCCAATGTGTTCGGTCAGCGGTGTGAGGGTGACGTCATCCATGATGATGAACTGGTCCAGATGCGCGACCAGCTTTTCCACCTGATCTGCTTCTGTCTCGAGAAGGAGCTGACCGGCCTCGCGAAAGACATAGCCGTCCCCCTGGATGCGACCCTGGGCATTTAAAAGAAAGCTGTAATTACCCTCGCCATCGTTGAGTTGCTGCACGGCATTGGTGACCATGCCGCTAAGCCAGCGGAGACGGTCTTCCCCTTTTATGCCAATGTGCGCTTTCCAACCCAGGTCATAGATGCCGCAACTGTGAAGCAGCGCATCGAGTTCGTGTGCCGGGGTCGAAAATCTGGCTGGCGTGAGCCGGCCCGCCATGGGTGCGAGTGCCAGTCCGGGCTCCGCCGTGCTCAAATCAGTTGCCAGGGGCGTGTGCCGCATCAACGACGGCTTAGTGTCGACAGCGGCCGCAGAAGTATCAGAAACGTCGATATTTAAAGCTTCACTCATCGCATTCCCACACAGTGGATTATAGTCTCGGCGAGTGCGAGCGGGCGGACACGGGAAGGGATTGAGACCGAATGGCTAAGAGGGCAAATGGGCTGCGGAAGCGACGGTCTACACCGCCAGCAGTGTGGCAGGCAGCGTTGCTTACGACAGTGCTGTGCGCTGGTTCTGGTGCTTGCGTGTTCGCGATGCACGCCCAGGCTGCGGGTGCTGCAGGCTCGACTGCAGAGACGCCGGCTGCGAGCGTGCCGGATAAAGACATACACATGACGCCGCGGCAGGCGAAGGAACTCTTTCGTTCCGTCGATGACATTACGAAATTCGCGAGCCAGGACAGCGGCCTGGCGGGTAAGCATGAAGTGAGGCGGCGCCTGATCACGCGCGGCGAGGTAGAGCGTTACATCACGGGCCGTCTTCGCGAGGATAAAGATACCCAGCGCATGGAGCGATCCGAGATTGTGCTGAAGAAATTCGGACTGCTGGATCGAGATTTTCACCTGCAGACGTTCCTGGTGAGCCTGCTGCGCGAGCAGGTAGCCGGATACTACGATGCCAAGACAAAGACCGTGAACCTGCTTGACTGGATTGAGCCGGACCAGCAGAAGCCGGTGCTGGCGCATGAACTGACGCACGCTCTGCAAGACCAGCATGTGGATCTGGACAAGTGGGGTGACCAGGGGATCGAAGCCCTGTCGCGCGATAACGACAGCGACAACAAACATATTGCCGTAGATGAGGCGGATACTGCGCGGGATGCGGTGACCGAGGGACAGGCAATGGTGGTGTTTATCGACTGGGGCCTGAAGCCGAAGAACGTGACGCTGCGGACCATCCCCAAGGTGATGGCAGATGACGAGAACAATGCAGCAGCATCTGCGTCCGATTCGCCGGTACTGGCGCGTGCACCGCTGTTGCTGCAGCAGTCACTGTTGTTTCCCTACCGAGAAGGTCTCAATTTCGAGCAGACGCTGCTGCAGGACAAAGGAACACAGGCGGCATTTGCCGGGGTACTCGACCGGCCACCGTCTTCAAGCTACGAGATCATGAACCCAGAGGTGTATGAAAAAAAGGGTACGGTGCCCCTGCTGCATATGCCGGATATTCATCCGCTGCTGGATGGGAGCTACGAGCCATACGACATCGGCGTAATGGGCGAACTGGATGTGCGGATGATTGCAGAGCTTTTCGGTGGGAAACCGACCGGGGCGGCGATGGCGTCCCAGTGGGATGGCGGCCTTTATTATGCCGCGCAGGCGAAAACAGCGAAGACGCCGGAGCAGCGTGCATCGACGGCTTCGATCGCCACTTTCTACCTGTCGGAATGGAAGACAGCCTCGGCTGCAACGCGCTTCGCTGCGCTGTACGCCGAATCATTGAACCGCAAGTACACGAAGTGTGAGCGGGATGCGCAGCAGTCGGACCAGGGGGCACAGGTGTTTCAGACAGAGGAGGGGCCGGTGTTGATTGTGCGGACGGGCAAGCAGGTGTTTGTGAGTGAGAGCTTTGATCTTGGCACGGCACGCAAGCTGCAACTGCTGCTGCAGGGCGCGCAGGGTAGTGACGATGATGTGCAGGCTTTCTCAAAGCCGGCAGACCCGGCCCTGCCGATGCCACACGAGCTGGCTGCGCCCCTGTCAGTGTGGATCGAAAGCGCAGGCATACTGCGAGCCGCGATGGGGCTGCATCGATCGTCTGCTACAACCGCGAAGGATTCGCGATAGGAAGAGCTCCCGGACAGCTGCAAACGAAGGGGCGATTTATACTTGAGCGTCCGCAGAGCGGTGGGATGCGGATAGGAGAATTGCAAGGAGCTTTGTTTGGAGCAGGCGGAGATTGGCATTATCGGTGGCAGTGGTTTGTATTCCATGCCGGGATTGACCAGCATACGGGAGGTTATTGTCGAAACTCCTTTCGGCGAGCCATCCGATGCGTTTGTGGTGGGCGAACTGGAAGGGCGGCAGGTTGCGTTTCTCTCGCGACACGGACGCGGGCATAGGATTCTTCCGTCAGAACTCAACTTTCGCGCAAATATTTTTGCGATGAAGAAGCTCGGTGTGTCGCGGATTCTTTCCGTGTCGGCAGTGGGCTCGCTGAAGCAGGAGCATAAGCCAACGGATTTTGTAATTCCGGACCAATTCATTGACCGCACGTTCCTGCGCACTGCGACTTTTTTCGGCGAGGGTGTGGTGGGGCACGTGGCATTCGGCGATCCGGTGTGTGCAACCGTTGCGGGCGCTTTTGTGAAGGCCTGCGAGCATGTGGGAGTGACAGGCAAACAGGGCGGCACCTATATCTGCATTGAGGGCCCGCAGTTTTCGACACGCGCAGAGAGCAATTTGTATCGCAGCTGGGGTGCGGACGTAATCGGCATGACCAACCTGCAGGAAGCAAAACTCGCACGCGAAGCAGAGATCTGTTACGCGACGATGGCGATGGTGACAGACTACGACTGCTGGCACGAAAGCCATGACGATGTAACGGTTGACCAGATCGTAGCGGTGATGCACCAGAACGCCGGCAACGCGGCAAGCGTGGTCCGTGCTGCGGTGGCAGCGATGCCAAGGGATAGAACCTGTGCCTGCGGCAGTGCGCTGCAGTATGCCATCATGACCAGCCATGATCTTATTCCGAGCGGGACCCGGAAGAAGCTGGACCTGCTAATCGGGAAGTATCTTTCCTGAGCTGCGGCCGCACCTGCGATTTAAGTCTTAACGAAACATCAAACCGAAACAGGATCAGGAAACGATGGCAATTCTTGTAGTCGGCAGTGTGGCCTTTGACGATATTGAGACGCCCAGCGGTAAACGAATCAACTGCCTGGGAGGCGCTGCAACGCATTTTGCGCTGGCTGCCAGTTTCTTCACCGACGTACGGGTAATCGGTGTAGTAGGGGAGGACTTTACCAGTGAGCATGAGGCGGTCTTCACGAAGCGCCACATAGACACGCGCGGCATTGAACATCTTGCAGGAAAAAGCTTTCACTGGAGCGGCTCGTACGTGAAGAGCTTCAACGAAGCCGAGACTCTGGATACGAAGCTCAATGTTTTCGAGACCTTTTCGCCCAAGATCCCGGCAGCGTACCAGGACAGCGAATACCTGTTTCTCGCGAACATTGACCCGGTGCTGCAGGCCAACGTGCGGGCGCAGATGGCGAACGTGAAGCTGGCTTTTGGCGACACGATGAATTACTGGATCACCGGTCATGCCGATAACCTGGCAAAGGTATTGAAGGGTCTCGATGGCCTGCTGATCAACGATGGCGAGGCCAAGCTGATTGCGAAAGAAAGCAACCTGCTGCGTGCTGCAGAACGCATCCATGCGATGGGTCCGAAGACCCTGGTGATCAAGCACGGGGAATATGGCGCGACCCTCTTCTTTGGCAGCGCTGCCGGAAAGAGACAGCCATTCCGTGCACCAGCACTGCCGCTCGAGACAGTGGTCGATCCGACGGGTGCGGGCGATTCATTTGCCGGTGGCTTCTATGGCTATATTGCGTCGCAGGGCGAGGTGTCGCCGGCAATCTTAAAACGCGCGATGTTTTATGGCGGCGTGATGGGATCATTTGCAGTTGAAAGCTTTGGCACAGAACGAGTGCAGGCTTTGACTCGAGAGGAAATTGACACCCGCTTCAAGTTATTTCAAGAGCTTTCGCACCTTGATTAAGGCGACGCCGCGGAGCATCCCTTTGCTAAGCGCAGACCAGGCGCTGACGCAGAAAAAAAGGCAGGAACGCAGCGTGGTCCGGCTGCTTGCCTTGCTGCTCGCGATGGCGTCACTTTCCTATTACGCGTCTCATGGGTATCTGCTGCTTTATGGAGATGCAGTTGCCCATCTGCACATTGCCAGGCGGATCGTCGATTCTTTGAATCCGGGCTTTCGTCAGCTTGGTTCGGTGTGGCTGCCTCTGCCGCACCTGCTGCTGCTGCCGTTCGTGTTGAAGATGCAGTGGTGGCAGAACGGAATGGCGGGTGCCATTCCCTCCGTGGTGACCTACGTGGCTGGTTGCGTCGGCATCTTCCGGCTGGCGCGCCATTGGATGAGGACGGCCCCAGCAGTGGTGGCAGTGCTGTTCTTCGGGACGAACGCCAGCCTGCTCTATCTCGCGACTACGGCGATGACCGAGCCGCTGTACCTGGCAGAAATGGTCTGGGCCGTAGTACTGCTGGTGGAACTGGATGCCGGCATCCTCGCAAATGACAGTCGCGCTGCTGCCCGCGGATTGCGGCTGCTGGGGCTGGTGCTGGCAGCTGCTGTTTTTACACGCTACGACGGATGGATCTACGCAGCGGCTGCGTGGGCTGCGGCGACCGTGATCGTGATGCGCAGTCAGCGCCGGGCGGTGTTGTTGGGCGAATGGGTATTGTTGAGCGTGGTGGCCGGGATCTCGCCGGTACTATGGCTTGCGTACAACGCGAGGCAGTTTCATGATCCGCTGGACTTTCTGCGAGGACCATACTCAGCAAGGGCGATCGAACTGCGAACGACGCCACCGGGTGCAGGACACTATCCCGGTTATCACAACCTGCGCATCTCCTGGACATACTTCCTGAAGGCCGCGCAGATGAATGCAGTCTGGCCCTCGTGCGGCAAACTGCTGGTGGGAATTGCGGTGGTAGGTTCTGTGGCTGCGGTGCTGCGCTACCGCGAAGCGTGGCCGGCCCTGCTGTTCTGGCTGCCACTCCCGTTTTATGCATACTCGGTTGCGTACGGAGCAGTCCCGATCTTTCTTCCGGTGTGGCTGCCTTATGCGTTCTACAACACACGGTATGGAATGGAGCTGCTGCCTGCGTTTGCCTTGTTCGTTGCGTTTGCGTTGGCAGCCCTTATGGACAGGCTGCCGCGGTACCAGCAATGGCTGCCGCTCGCTGCGGCGATCCTGATCCTGATCAACAGCGCTGCACTGCTGCACGCGCGGCCGCTGGTACTGCAGGAGGCATTGCGCAACGGGCGATCGCGGATCACGTTCGAGCATGCGCTGGCGATCAAGCTTGCCGAGATACCCCCGCGTGAAGCCATCCTGATGTACACGTCCGCGCATGTTGGCGCGCTTCAGCAGATCGGTATTCCTCTGAAGCAGACTGTGAACGAGGGAGATTATTACCAGTGGAACGCGGCCCTGCAGCAGCCGGCAGCGGGTGCACCCTGGGTAATTGCCATTGATGGCGATCCGGTGGCAAAGGCGGTTGAACAACATCCGGAGAACCTTGATCTGCTGAGCGTAACGTGTTCCTCTGACCAGGGCTGCGCACGCCTCTATCACTCGCGACTGATCTCCGGGAGAGGGCGATGAATCCAATCACTACTCCATTTGCCAAACTGCATGCATGTGGCAACGACTTCTTGGTCGTGGAAGCGCAATACGTGGAGCCGGCTCTTCAGGACGAGATAACTCGCAGGCTTTGTGATCGCACGACTGGTGTTGGCGCGGATGGGGTTGAATATTTCGCGTGGACCGGTGAGCTGTCGGGAAAAGTTCATTTGCGGAATGCCGATGGTTCTCCGGCTGAGATTTCGGGTAATGGGACCAGGTGCGTGGCTGCGTGGATAGCATGGCAGCGAAAAGCGAAAGCGGGTGCAGTCATACGGATCGACACGGACGCTGGTATGCGCGAGTGCCGGATTGTGGCTGCTGACCGTACGAGCTACGAAATCGTAAGCGCGATGGGAGTGCCGCAGTTTCAGCCGGCTTCGGTCAGGCTGGGCGATGGCAGGTCGGTGGAAGGTGTGAAGGTAGCTACTGGAAATCCGCATTTTGTCGTGTTTGTTCAAGACTTCGAAGCTGACAGTTCCGGCGGCTGGCAGCAGATGGGCAGAGAAATCTGCCAGCACGCAGACTTTCCGAATCAGACGAATGTGGAATTTGTCCGGCTGCTGAGTACTGAGAAGATCGAGATCCGGATTTTTGAACGCGGTGTTGGACCGACACATTCTTCGGGCACCGGGACGTGTGCCTCGGCTGCAGCTGCCATCGCGCTGCGCGGCTGCAACTCAGAATTGACGGTGGGAGCGCCCGGTGGTGCGCAACTGGTGGAGTGGCAAGGTGAAGGAAAAGAGATGCTCCTGACAGGACCAGCGGTGTTGATCGCGGACGGCCAGGCGTTCGTGGCATCGAAGGATGCACGGCTATGACCAGGTCCCGCGTGCTTCGACCGCGTGCTGTCGCGAATGGCAGCAAGGTAGCCGTGATTTCACTGGCCAGCAGCTTTCAAAAAGAGAGATTGCAGCTGGGTCTGGACGCCCTGGCCGCGATGGGGATGGAGCCAGTGCTGGGCAAATACGCGTCGACGAAAACGCGGCCATATTTTGCGGGAACGCCGAAGGAGCGATTGTCGGACCTGCATGCGGCCTTTGCCGATCCCGACATCGCGGCCATTCTGTGCACGCGCGGCGGGTACGGCAGCAACTATCTGCTGGACGGCCTCGACTTCGCATTGATTGCGGACAACCCGAAGCCGCTGTTTGCTTACAGCGATATGACGAATCTGCAATGCTGGCTGCTGGACCATGCGGGGATACCTGCCTTCCACGGGCCGATGGTGACCGCGGACTTCAGCGTTCCAAATGGCGTGGATGCGATCAGCTTCCTGGCAGCGCTAGGCGGCCTGACCTACGAGGTTGGTCCTGCTGAAGGGCTGCGTACGCTGCAAACCGGCAGGGCGACGGGAATTTTGTACGGCGGCTGCCTGAGCCTGTTGTGTGCTTCGCTTGGCACGCCGTATGCCGTACAGACAGAAGGGAAGCTGCTCTTTCTGGAGGATGTAAGCGCCAAGCCCTACCAGGTAGACCGTATGCTCCGGCAGTTGGTGCTGGCGGGCAAGTTTGACGGAGTGACAGGAATCATTTTTGGAGAGATGCTGGATTGCGTTTCCCCGGGAGCCGATCCTCGATTGATTGAAGAGACCATCCTTTCCGTGCTTCGAGACTTTGCCGGACCGATCGGGTTTGGCCTGCGCTCCGGCCACGTCTCCCATGGGAATGTGACGCTGACCTTCGGCATTTCCGCGGAACTCGAGCTGGACGCGGCGAATGAGCCGGTACTTCGTCTGCTGGAAGCAGCAACTGAAAATACCAAGACTGCATGAGGGCTTGATTTTGACGCAAGGCGCGCAAAAACATATCCACCTGATTGGCATCTGCGGAACCGCGATGGCGTCGCTCGCCGGGCTGCTGCAGTTGCAGGGACATACGGTCACGGGTTCCGATGCTGCGGCTTATCCGCCGATGTCCGACCTGCTGCGGGAGCTGGGGATCCCGGTCATGGAGCCCTACGACGAGAAGAACCTGGCCACGCGGCCGGATCTCGTGATTGTCGGCAATGCCTTGTCGCGCGGCAATGCCGAGCTCGAGTATGTGCTCGATGAGCGAATTGCCTTCGCATCGCTGGCTGAGACGATCCATGAAGAGTTTCTTGCCGGGCGTGAATCACTGGTGGTGGCGGGAACACATGGGAAGACGACGACCACCAGCATGCTGGCGTGGATTTATGAGGTTGCGGGCAGGAACGATGCGCGGTGGACTCCATCATTCCTGATCGGTGGCGTTGCGGAAAATTTCGGGACCAGCTTTCATTTGCGGCTGACGCGGACATTCATCCTTGAAGGCGATGAGTACGACACGGCCTTTTTCGACAAGGGGCCTAAGTTCATGCACTACTTTCCGGATGCAGCAATTTTGACTCACGTCGAATTCGATCATGCGGACATTTATCGTGACTTGGACGCAGTCAAGACTGCCTTCAAACGGTTCGTGAACCTGGTTCCCAGGCGCGGACGCCTGGTCGCCTTTGATGGGTCTGAGAATGTAACAGAGTGTGTATCAAAAGCGCTATGCAGGGTGGAGCGGTACGGATTTGCACCGGGCTCGGACTGGCAGGTGCGCGACCTGCGGCATGAAGACGGATCCACGCGGTGGAAGGTTTTTCGCCAGGGCGCACTATGCCTGGATCTGTCACTGGAGATGGCAGGTGAGCACAATGCACTGAATGCAACAGCGGCGGCGGCGCTTGCCTTCGGCAATGGTGTTCCTGCCACAGCAATAACGGACGCGCTCGCGACTTTTCGGAGTGTGAAGCGGCGCCTGGAAGTCAAGGCAGTCGTCGATGGGATCACGATTATTGATGATTTCGCACATCATCCGACGGCGATCCGGGAGACATTAAAGGCGCTGAAGAGCGCGTATCCGCATTCCCGACTATGGGCTGTGCTGGAACCGCGATCGAATACGCTTCGCAGGAATGTCTTCGAGAGGGAGCTGGTGGAGGCACTCAGGCTTGCCGACCAGGTGGTGATTGCCGGCGTCTTCAAGCAGGAGGGAATACCGCCGGCAGAACGGCTGCATCCGGAGATGATTGTTACGGCATTGCAGAAAAGCGGGCACCCGGCGGAGTTCGGCGCCGATGCGGATGCGATCGTGACTAGTCTCGCCCCGCAGTTGAAGTCAGGGGATGTGGTGGCGATTCTTTCGAATGGCGGGTTTGGCGGTATTTACGACAAGCTGCCGGAGCGACTGAGGCAACGCTGAGGCCTTATCGCAGGATAGCGTTGTAGCCGCGGGCGATGAGACGCTGCCGTGCGGCGACGGCGGTTTCGCGATCAAACGGGCCGACCTCGACATGAAAAAGCGCGTCTTCCGCACCACTCTTGATGGATGGAGTGAAGCCGCCCTTGCGCAGCGATGATGCGAGCACCTCTGCGTCGTCCTGGCGGGAGAGTGCCGCGATCTGCAGGACGAGTACCGGCCTGGTCGAGGTCGTATGGACTGCGGAAATGAAAGCGGGGCGTGACGCGCGCGTGTGGACAGCGTTGACGAAACCAGCCTCGCGGCCATGAACGCGCGGGCGGTGAACGTCAAACGGCGGCGTCCAGACGAAGTAGGGACTGGGTTCTGACTGCGAGGTGAACTGGGGTCCGGCCACAATTCGCTGGAGTGGCGTTCCTGGTGCTGCCTGCACAACGATGACCGGCGCGAAGGCACTTGGCTTGGCGATGTGGTCTTTCAATGGAGCTGAGAGGTGCGCTTCTGAGGGACGAGACACTCCGTCCATCCGGGTGGAAGCTGCCGAGTCTGGTTTCTCCGAATCTGCCGTGGCCCGGGCCGCGTCGGGTAGTCCGGGAAGCTTCATGGCCGGAGCGGCAGGGGCACTGTCGAGCCTTGCGACCAGCGGCTCTATCGAGGGTGAGAGGCTGGCTGCCGGCAGTTGCGGTCTCGCCTCCGGGTGAGAGGTTGAGGGCACAATCGGAGACGGCTTGCTGGAAGTAGCGGCTGAGGCAATGCCCGCGGTGTCGCGGCGTCCGATGGAGTAGCCAAAGCCGAAGAAAATGCCGCAGACCATGACCAGGCCAAAGAAGATGCCCAGCAGCGAAGCAGTACCGAGAGTCAGCTGCGACTCTGCCGTCTCTAAAAATTCAGAATCAGCAAATGTATGGCCCATGATCAATCCTCTAGCGCCGGCTTTATCGAGCCCGGCTGGGTGGACGGGATTGCCGGCGCCGTTGCGGATGGTGCAGCGGGCGGCGCGGCGGGTGTGACAAGGCGATTGAAGAGCGACATCATCTCCATGGGAATCGGGAAGACAATGGTGCTGTTCTTCTCGCCGGCGATGTCGGTAAGGGTCTGCAGATAGCGCAGCTGCAGGGCCATGGGCGCAGTTGCCAGGAGTGCGGCTGAATCAGCAAGTTTCTGCGCCGAGGCAAATTCGCCTTCGGAATTGATGATCTTGGAACGCTTTTCGCGCTCGGCTTCGGCCTGCTTAGCCATGGCGCGCAGCATGGATTCCGGCAGGTCGACCTGCTTTACTTCAACGCTGACGACCTTCACGCCCCATGGTTCGGTGCGTTGATCGATGATGGTCTGGATGCGGTGATTGAGGATCTCACGGTGGGAGAGAAGTTCGTCCAGTTCGACTTCACCGAGAACAGAACGCAGAGTTGTCTGTGCAAATTGCGAAGTCTGGTAAACGTAATTTGTTACTTCAATCACAGCGCGAGACGGATCGACGACGCGAAGCGTGATGACGGCGTTGACCTTGAGCGTGACGTTGTCGCGGGAGATGACATCCTGGGGCGGCACTTCCAGCACTTCCTGCCGCAGGGAGACGCGCACCATCTGATCGAGAGGCCGGAAGACCAGGAACAGGCCGGGGCCTTTTGGCGTCGGCAGGACGCGGCCGAGGCGGAAGATCACGCCACGTTCGTATTCCCTCAGAATTTTGATCGAACTCAGGAGATAGAAGAGAACGATGAGGATGACAATGAGGCCAAAACCGGACGTACCCATCGTGGTGTGACTCCTGTGACTGGATTGTAAAGCAGCGAGCTTGCAGCGCAGCGCTTTCCTTCGTGGCACAAAAGTGTCAGGGTAGGCGCTCGACTGACAAGAGTAGCCCGTTTCGGGAGGTAACGCGAACGTGATCTCCGGGGGCGATAGGGGTATCGCTGCGCGCCTGCCATAGTTCGCCGTGAACCATGACCTGACCGTTTGGCGGGCTGGTACCGGGACCAATCGGATCGTTGGCAATCGCGAGCTGTCCTACAAGGGCATCAGAACCGAGCATTACCTTGTTTCTTCTCGCCTGAATAGCAATGCGAACCAGGAAGAGGGTAATGAGACCAAAGCCCACGCCGGTAGCGAGCGCCACGCCGAGATGGACGCGCATTTCCGGTATGGGGCCGTTGACCAGTGTGAGCAGGCCCACGACCAGACAGACGATGCCGGCAGCAGCAAGTACTCCGTGGCTCGCGAACTTTACCTCCAGGAGGAAGAGCGCAAAGGCCGCGACGAGGAGGAGTGCGGAGGCGTAATGAATCGGCAGCAGGTTCAGGGCGAAGAGTGCGAGCAGGACGAGGAGCGTACCGAAGGCGCCGGGGATGATGGTGCCGGGCGCATTGAACTCGATGTAAATGAGCAGGCCGCCGAGCACAAGAATCAGGACTGCAATATTGGGATCCATAAACCAGCCGAGGATGTGCTCGCGAGTGGTTGGATCTACGAAATTCAGTTGCGCTTCATGGGTATGCAACGTGGTCTTGGAGCCATCAAAGCGGGTGATGGTGCGGCCGTCGATGCTATTGAGAAGCGCAGGAATGTCCGGAGAGATGATGTCGATAAGGCCTAGATCTTTGGCTTCCTTCGCCGTGTAAGACTTTGATTGGCGGACGGCATCTTCTGCGGCAGAAGGGTTGCGGCCGCGCTGCGCAGTGTAGGAGCGCAGGAAGGCTGCGGTGTCGTTCTCGATTTTCAGCTTCATGGTGTCGTCGAGTTTGCCGCCTTCGACGACAGGATGAGCAGCACCGGCTTCAGTTGCAGGGGCCATGGCGGCAATGTCTGCTGCTTCCAGCAGGAAGAAGCCCGCCGAGCCGGCGCGGGCACCCGGCGGACCGATGTAGACGATGACGGGAACAGGCGATGCGAGAATTTTGCTGGTCATCGAGCGCATGGCTGTAAGCAAGCCGCCTGGAGTATCCAGCTCAATAACTACAGCAGCGGAATGACTGGTATTGGCCTGGTCGAGACCGCGCGCAAGGTACGCTTCGCTGACAGGCTGAACCGTGTCTTTCAGGTGGATCACTGTCACCTGCGGAGAGCTTTGCCCGTGAACCGTAGTGGCAATGGCCATCACGGCAATCGTGAGCAGGGCATGAATAACCACGATGATGCGCCGGCGGTTCACGGTGTCTTCTGCTCGCGATTGCGAATGGTCTGTTGGAGGGTGCGGGCGCTGGTGTTCGATGGATCGAGTGTAAGCGCCTGCTGGATGTCAGCTTCGGCAGCAGAGGTCTGACTGGCGGCGAGATCGACACGGGCCAGCACAACGTAGGCCGGCGAGCTTGGCTTGAGCTTAATGGAAGCCTGGGCCTCGCGGCGTGCGGCTTCAGCGTCGCCTCCGCGCTGGCGCACTTCAGCGATCCCGGCGTGTGCGGCGGCATTGCCGCTGTCGAGTGCAAGAGCGGATTGAAACTCGTGCTCTGCTTCGAGGATGAGGCCCTGGGCGAGGTATTGCTCTCCGTCTTTCGTCAGCGCGGCCGCATGCTGTGCTGGCGGCAGGGCATCGAGACGCATGGACTGCATCTGCTCCATGGCGAAGGCGGCCTGGCGGAAGGAGGCGTCGTTAAAGCTGCGCTTGATGCGCTCTAGTGGACCGCTTACCGCGGGCTCTGGATCAGTCGCGGCAAGAGCGCTGCTGGAAGGCGGCGGCGTGAATGTGGTCGGCTGGGCAGTTGCTTCATTCTTCAGGCGGGCTGCGAAGGCGAGAGCCTCGGAATCCTGCGGCCGGAGAGTGAGGGCCTGCTTAAGCGCTGCGCTGGCACCGGCGCGGTCGCCCTTGCGATTCAGTGCCACTGCCAGGTTGAAGCTGTAGTCGGGGTCGGCCGGGTTGTTGGCGATGGCCTGTCGAAAAAGGGCTGAGCCATCCTGACCGTGACGGCTTTGCGCAACGCCCTCGTTGTTGAGCACCTCTGAAATCGGCAGCTGGCCGCCAATAAAGCCGAATGCATCTTCAGCCTTCGCGTAGTTGCCTGTATAGAAAAAGGCGAGGCCGCGATAGAACTCGGCATAGAGAGCGTTGGGGTCGTTTTTGGGGAAGTGGCCCAGCGCGGCAGCGGCTAATTCATATTGCTGATTGGCAAAGTAGGCCTGGCCCAGGGCCAGCCATCCCAGGCTGAACTTCGGGTTGAGCTGGGTGGCTTCTTTCAGGTGGCGGACACGGTCGGCATTATTCGGATCGACGAGGCCGCGGATGTAATTTTCGAATCCATCCAGGCGCAGGGCAGAGCCTGCTGCAACGAAGGTGTTCTCAGCAACGGAGTATTGCGGATCGAGGGCGCGGGCAACGCGCCATGCCGTGCTGTTTAGAACATCCAGCAGGTGGGTGATATCCGATTCCTGCTGCAGGGGCTGGCCCATCCGCAGGCTGTTTACATTAAGCAACTGCGTGGTGGTAGTGAAGCGTTGCCCTTTGAGTGCATAGCTGCCGAGGATGATGTAGTCGGCGTCGAGGGTCTGTGCGATCCGGATGGCCGTGGCGCGGGAGGGCTGGAAGTTTACAGGCAGGCCGAGATGGTCGAGCGCATACTGGCGGTCGAGGCGGCTGATCGGCAAAAAGCCGGCAGCAGTGAGGCGCTGGTTCAGGACTTCCGGAACAGCTTCGCTGATCCAGTCAAGATTGTTCTGCCCGGTCTGGTTCTCAAAAGGCAGCACCAGCAGAAGACGATGCTCGCGTGCTGCGCTTATGCCATTGACTGCCGCGGCATCTGCCTGGGCGTTTGCAGAAAGAGCCGGGAGGATCGGAATGGCCAGACAGCACGCGCAGGCAAAAGAGGCGATGCGGGCTGCAGCGGCGCTGAGGTATGGGCTCACGACAGCCTGATTATAGACGGGCCCCGCGCGTAACTAAGGGGACGGACAGCTACGGTTGGCGCCAGACTGCACTCCTGGCTGGAGGAGCGCAAGCTGGGGACGGTCAAAGTGCAGGATGGCTGCCCATTGACCATTGCGCGAAGCCTGCCAGACGACTCTACCGCCAAGCAGGCGACCAATGGACTCGGGATCCAGGTCCTGGTGTTCATTAAAGAAACGGGCGTCGAGTTCGCGATTGGCTGCGCCCAGGCTGAAGGGCAGGTGTGCCGGCTCGTACTTGGTGCTGAAGACGAGCGCCGCAGTGAAGTTGGCGTTTGATTCACCGGCGCGCTGGATGCTGGCGAGGGAGAAATCGTTGACGCTGACAACAGTCCAGGGTCTGCGGACATAGCCGAGTTCAGGTTTGGTGAGGTCGTCGCTGACGGGCCATGCGGAGAGAATGGTCGCGTTCGGATAGCGTTGAGACAGCTCATGGATGCCCGCTTGGGCCAGCACAATACTGTCACGGTAGCTGAGGTTGTCTTCGGGCGAAAAGCGGTAGGGCGGATTGATGAAGATGCCGCAGGTGAAGGCGATAGCGCTTAGCAGCACGAGAAGGCCCCAGCCGCGAACGCGCCGGTACCACGTCCAGACGCACAGCAGCAACACGATGGGATAGAGCGGCAGCAGGTAGCGCGTAAGCAGGGCTCCACCCATTACTGAGAAGAAGAGGGTATTGCCGAGCAGGACCAGCCAGATTGGCCGCAGGACGGATGGAGCAAGAGGACCGATCGGCGACGCGCTTTCAGGCGGCAGCAGGCGCGGTGAAAGGATGAAAGCAGCCGCCGTGCAGAGCACTGCGACGAACAGGTTCATGTGTGCAGTGAGATGGAAGACGCGGTGGCCAAACGCCAGGCCGATGCGCAGCGGACTCAGGGTGGCAGTCGCGTTGTAGCGCAGGTATTCGGGATTGCCGAAGACAAAGCCGGTTTTCAGGCGGTGATAGCTATACCAGGCGGCAAGTGGCAGTAGTGGAGTGACGAGGATGCCGGCGGCCATGGTGCGAGATGAACGCGAAGGCCATAGAAGTTCACCGGCAGCGAGGCACAGCGGCGTGACGATCGCGGTCTCTTTAGACAAAGCCGCCAGGGCGAAGAACAATGCCGCCAGCCAGAGATTTCGCTGGTCGCGGAGCGGCTTGAAGTAGAAGCACATCGCCCAAAGAGTGGCTGCTGCGGCAAAGAGGTCGGCATGGGCGAGTGGGCTCTGCGCGAACCACACCGGGTAGAGCAATGTGAGTGCAGTGACAGATGCGGCCAGCTGCCATTTGCGGGTGACCTGTAGCACCAGCTGGTATACCCCGAGCAGCGCGATGGAGGAGACGACGCACATGGCGACCCTGGTCACAAAGGGAATGAAGCCGGAGGCCTTCCACCATAGCGCGAGATAGATGCTGGGCAGAGGTGGATGCGCGTTGCTGAGCGTGGATGAGGGAATCAGCGAGCCGGTGCGCAGAAAATCAAAGGCAGCCGGGATGTAATAGCCGGCTTCGTCCCAGTAATAGGGAAGCCGGAGCAGCGTTGCATGGGTGAGATAAACGCTGATGAAGACGAGAGGGAAGATCTGCCAGAGGTGCAGGGGCCGCGGTTGTCGAATGGTGGCGGAGGGACCCGCATCCATGGGCGCAGATCGCTCAGGGTGGTACTGGTGATCTGCTGAAAGCTTCAACCGGCGGCCTGCCTGGTTCAGAATTTGCCTAGGTACTTAGTTAAAGCTGCGAACGTTGGATTGTGCCTGTGGCTCGAGCGCGACATTGCCGAACGTCTGCTCATACTGGGCCAGATTCTGCCCAAGGATGTTCCAGAGTGCCTTGGCCTGCTGAGGGCTGAGATAGATGCCCTGGAAGTTCTTGATGGTCAGCTCCTCGGCAGTATCCTGCTGGGCGGTGCCGAAGTAGAGAAAGAAGTCCCACACACTGATGCGTACCTGCACGCTGTTGGCGTAGCTGTCGCGGTACTCGGGCGAGCGGGTGACGTTGATGCGGGGCTGCTGCGGATTCTCTTGGCTCATTGCGGGTTATAGACCTTTTCTAAGTAGCTCATCGGGCACGTCCGACGGAGTTGAATACATTGGTGCGGGAGGGGGGACTTGAACCCCCACGGATTGCTCCGCCAGATCCTAAGTCTGGTGCGTCTGCCATTTCGCCACCCCCGCACAGCTTGGCTTGTGCACTCGGCTTCCTCCAGGAAGTGCCGTTTGTACTCGGCTTCCGGGTCGGCAGGAGAGTGGCCGGGCTGCTCCACTGGTGTGAGGAAGCAAGCGCGACACTCACAGCGTACCGGCAGAGGCGCATCTGGTGCAATGGCGAGGCCTTGCAGGTTGCAGAATGACCCGGCGAAACAGAGGTGCGGCGAAGATACTGCGCATCCTCCGCATGGCGCTCGATGAACCTCCGATGGCCAGGAGTCTGGACCCTTGAATCGATTTGCCCGTTCATTCAAACAGAGGTTTCACATGGATTTATGAATCAATCGATAGTCGTATGAATCTCTCCTAGGGACTTCCCTGGTTTCGGGCTACAAGCTTTTGCCTGGCCTCATCCTGTATGTCGAGGGCATTGAACGCTGCATGAATCTATACCAACGCTCCTTCATCTTTGCGCTGACCCCGGTGTTGTTGATCACTGGCTGTGAAAAGAAAGCTCAACAACAGCCGCAGGGTCCGCCGCCGCCGACCCCGGTGTCCTACGCCACGGTCGAGCAACGCGATGTATCTGTGTACGGCGACTGGGTAGCCTCTCTGGACGGAACGGTAACCGCACAAATTACTCCGCAGGTGACGGGCTACCTGGTCCGGCAGGATTACAAAGACGGAGCCTATGTCCGCAAGGGACAGGTGCTGTTCGAGATCGATGCACGGCCAACCAAGGCGCTGGTAGAACAGGCGCAGGCCCAGCTGACGCAGGCGCAGGCAGCTAAGGAGCTGGCACAGATCAACGTAGACCGCGATACACCGCTGGTCCAGATCCGGGGTATCGCGAAGAGCCAGCTGGATACAGAGCTGGGCACACTGCACCAGGCAGAAGCTTCAGTAAAGTCCTACCAAGCAGCTGTGGATACAGCCAAGCTGAACCTCGGATTTACGCGCGTATATTCGCTGATCGACGGCGTAGCTGGCGTCGCATCAACGCAGGTCGGCAGCCTGGTGACGCAGTCGACGGCACTTACGACCGTGTCGATGGTCGATCCGATTCGCGCATACTTCCCTATCAGTGAGCAGGAATACCTGGCGCTTTCCGGCAGCGTGAAGTCGAAGGGGGGCCATGACCTCCTGCAGAGCGGTTCAACTGTCCCGCTGCAGATGACACTGGCGGACGGCTCGGTCTATCCGAAGAAGGGCCGCATCGTGCTGGTGGACCGGCAGGTGGATGCGACCACCGGCACCATCCGCATTGCAGGAGCGTTTCCTAATCCTGAGCGGCTGCTGCGGCCAGGGCAGTATGCAAAGGTTCGCGCAGTCACATCTGTCTTTCACAATGCGATGCTGGTTCCACAGCGAGCTGTAACCGAGTTGCAGGGCGCCTACACGGTTGCTGTGATCGGCAGTGACAACAAGATCAAGATTCAGAATGTGACGAC
>CAZZYN010000050.1:0-28440 GCA_964658265.1 uncultured Acetobacteraceae bacterium
CTTCCTCGATAGCTTCGGTTTCGCTGGCTGCAATCTGTTCCGTCAGCGTTTCAAGCAGCGATGCATCGAGGGCCACAGCGAAGCCTCGCTCCCGCGCAGTGTTCCTGAACCGCTCCCAGGCAGCAGCATCCGGTGCCTGCAGATGGCTTAACGTTGTCGTCTGCACATCGGGGGCAAGCTCCTTGAGCATGGTGGTGAACTCGAGCTCGTTGAACAACGCACGGCACGCGCTCACGTCCGGGGCCAGCGTGCGCATGGCCTCCAGGTCAAGCGGCATGGGTACCGCGCAGTCTATCGTGACTAGCTCCTTGCTCAACAGAATAGTGTCGCGATTGTTCTGTAAAGATTCGCGATAGGTCTTCCGCTTGATCTCGCCTGCGTGTTCAAGCACAGATTCGACGGTGCCGTATTGCTGCACCAGTTCAACGGAGCCTTTGTCGCCGATACCAGGCGCGCCGGGGATGTTGTCGATGGAATCTCCACGCAGAGCCATCACTTCGATCACCTGCTCGGGTGGGACACCAAGCGTCTCAACCACTTTGTCGCGATCGAGAACCAGGTTGTCCTTCATCGGGTTCATGACTTTTACGTGGTCCGTCACCAGCTGCAGCATGTCCTTGTCATTCGAGACGATATATACGGGATGACCGGCTTCCGCGGCCTTGCGCGACAGTGTGCCGATCACATCGTCTGCTTCAAAGCCATCAGACTGCAGGATGGGAATGTGAAACGCCTCGAGCGAGCGGCGAATGTACGGCAGCTGCTGCGCAAGATCCGGCGGCATCACTGTTCGATTCGCTTTGTAGCCATCGTAAGCAATGTCTTCAAAGTCCTTCAGCTTGGAATTCCAGCGCCGCAGTGTCGAAATGGACTTCGCCCGTTCATCGCGAAAAACCGGCGCACTGGTATCGAAAATCGCCGCAAAAAACTCCGGCGAGAAATCTCGACGCAGCTTATTGATCATGTTCACAAACACAAAGGTTGCCGCAGTCGGTATGCCGTTGCGCGTGGACATGGGACGCTGTCGCTGCATCGCGTGATAGGCGCGAAAGATAAACGACATGGAGTCAAGTAGAAAAACAGGCTGCTTTTCCTGGCCGATTTGTTGCTCACGTTTAGACATCGGGACACTCTCAGCTTTCAAACTTATGAGATGAACATACAGTCGCCATAGGAGAAAAACCGATAGCGCTTGGCAACGGCATGGCGATAGGCCGCCAGCGTGTGGTCGATGCCGGCAAAGGCGGCGACCAGCATCAGCAGGCTGGACTGGGGTAGATGGAAGTTCGTAAGCAGACCATTGACGAGCCGGAAAGAAAATCCGGGAGCGATAAAGATACTTGTCGATCCGGCATGCGCTTCCAGGTCGCGGCCCTCCGCCACTTGCGCGCAATGCTCCAGTGTCCTCACCGTCGTTGTGCCGGCAGCGATGATGCGCCGGCCCTGTTGCCGTGCTCGGTTGATAGCAGCTGCCGTCTCGGCCGGCAGCGTATACCGTTCCGCATGCAGCTGCACGTCCGCGACGTTCTCTACGCGCAGCGGCTGAAATGTGCCCAGCCCAACATGCAGCGTCACATAACAAATCTCTACACCGAGCGCACGAACCTGCTCGAGAGTTTCGTGCGTGAAATGCAGTCCTGCCGTCGGCACCGCCACTGAGCCACGATGGTTCGCATACACGGTCTGATAGCGCTCGCGATCCTCCGCCTCGTCGGCGTGCCGGATATAGGGAGGCAGTGGTATATGGCCATACGCTTCGAGAGCATTGAAGAAGTTTTGCATGGGATCAAAGCGCAATACTCGCTCGCCATATTCTCCTCGACCGATCACTTCGGCTTCCAGCTTCTCGCTTTCGGCGTCGCTTGCGCGAGGAATGAAACGAAGCCGTTCGCCAATCGGAATTTTCCTTCCCGGCTTTGCGAGCGTCTTCCATTCCCATGCATCCACTTGTTCCGTGAGCAGAATCTCGATGCGTCCGGGCTCGCCTGGCTGGCGCAAATCCCGACTGCCGCGATGGGCGAAAAGGCGGGCCGGAATAACCCGGCTGTCATTCAGAACAAGTACGTCGCCGGCTCGCAGCCGCGAAGGGAATGACGCAAAAGTCGAATCCTGCGATTGTCCTGATGCACGATCCATTACAAGCATGCGCGATGTTTCCCGCTTCATCGCAGGTTGCTGTGCAATCAGTTCTTCGGGGAGTTCATAGTCGAAATCGGAGACGAGCACTCCGGTCATTTTACCGATGTTCGTCGCGTGCCTGTTGTTCGCCAGTGGAAGCAGGGCTCAGGCCTGCCCCGCCTTTTCGATGCCGCCGTATTCTGACTCGGCCAGCATCCGCGCTCGTTCACAGCCGGCTTCGACCGCGAGCCTTGCCGCTTCGAATGCTGCATCATCCATCTCTCGCGACACCAGCACAGGGCGCGCCCAGCCAATCGCGACCTGCGAAAACGGTTTTGGAATCAGGAAGCCGTCCCACGATGCAAGCGTCCAGGCTCGCTTCGGCAGTACATAAAAGGGACATGCAGGCCTGCCAGTCAACTGTGCCAGCTTGATGGTGCCGGGCTTGAGTTGGTAGCGCGGTCCGCGAGGACCATCCGCTGGAAAGACCGCCGGACTTCCGGCATCAATCCCTCGCGCCAGTGCACGGAGACCGGCCAATCCTCCACGTGTACTGGATCCCCGCGCCGTCAGAAAACCCAGCCGCTCAATCGTGCGGGCAATCAACTCGCCATCAAAACTCGCACTCACCAGCAGCGTTGCGCGGTGCCGCCCCTTGAAGCGGCACGCAGCAGGCAGCAGGCAGCGATGCCAGAATGGCCAGATATCCGCAGTGTCCGGCGCAGCGGGCGCGGCACCCTGTTCGCAGACATCCTTGTAGCGCAGCGTTGCCGCGAGACCGCGTATCAGCCACGAGGCAAGCCACGGAACCAGCGCCAGCATCACGCGACGTCCAAAAGAATATTGACGATCAATCACAGGTCAGCTGTAGCGCATCCAGCGAATCACCTCAGGCAGGTTCGGCCGCTTGCCATACATCAGGATGCCGATGCGGTAGATGCGCGATGCGAGCCACAGTACCACGTAGATCGCGATCACCATCAACACGATCGAGAGGGCCAGCTGCCAGGCCGGTGGCATCTGTACACCCATGCGCAGGCACATGATCAACGGCGTACATGGCGGGAACAGTGACATGCCGATGGACAACGGCGAGCTCGGATTCGACAGCACGTAACTAAACATCGTGAAGGACACGATGAGCGGCAGGGTGATGATAATCGAAAATTGATTCATCTCCTGCTCAGTCGACATGCAGGCACCCAGGCCGCAGCTCAGTGCACTGTAGAAGAGAAATCCCAGGATGAAGTACAACAGAAAAAAAATCATCAGGCCCGGTGCAAGGTGCAGTGAACTGCTGCCGCTGCCGACCTTCGAACCAGCGTACAGGGCACCCACCGCGAACCAGATTCCCAGTTGAGTCAGCGCGGCCGCGCCCACGCCCAGCAGCTTGCCAATCATCATCGACTCGGCTCTCACGCTTGAAAGCATCACTTCAAAAATGCGCGATGTCTTCTCCTCAATTACCGATCGGCCTACGTTCAATCCATAGAAAAGGATTGAGAAATACAACAGCATCATCATCGCGTACGCTGCCCAGAAGTTCTGGTCCGAGTTCGAAACCACCGCGCGACCATTGCTAACCTGCAGCGTCTTGATGTCGATCGATTCAAGCAGCTGGTTCACCGCGTCCGGCGCCATGCCATGCTGCTGCAGCTGGCTGCGCACCAGCGCCTGTCGCACTGCCCGCTGCATGGTGCTGTCACTACTCAGCGAAGTGGACGAACGGGAGGCATAGGATGCCCGCGGCTGCAGCTGACCCGGAACCACCTCCAGCCACAAGTAGCCGTCAATCTCCTTGTCATTGACACGCCGCGTCAGTCTCTGGAGATCAGACGGATCGGCAGGCGCTTTCACTTCCACCGTGCTCGGCGCCTGCTTCTGTTTGACGATGTCTCCACGAACACTCTCGGCAAGCTGAGGATCATTCGACGCAATGACGATATGACTGTCGCCCGCCAGGTGGGTTGTTGAAAAGATCGTGACTCCGGTGATCAGGCCGAACACCAGAGGGATCAGCACAGTACTTATCTTGAAGGCCTTCGAGCGGATCCGTTCGAGATATTCCCGCTTCGCAATCAGTAAAGCATTCTGCATGAGAGTGCTAGGCATGGACTGACCCTCCGACAATCTGTATGAAGATTTCTTCGAGCGAAGGTTCAACCAGCTCGTACCTCAATACCTGCACCGACTGCGTAAACAGGCGCAGCAGCGCCTGCGTATCGGCGCCGGGCTTGAGATGAAGCTCTGCGCGTCTGCCATAGTTGGTTACCGACTCTGTAGACGCACGCACCAACGGATCCGAGAGGAAGGCTGCCTCACCTTCATACTCAAGAATTACGCGGTTGCGAGGATAGCGGCTCTTGATCTCGCGCATACCTCCGTGCAGAACCGGGCGCCCTCCATTCACCAGGCAGATTGAGTCGCAGAGCTTTTCAACCTGGTCCATGCGGTGAGTAGAGAACAGAATTGCCTTGCCTTCCTTTCGCAATTCCAGCAACGTGTCCTGCAGTAATGTCGCGTTTACTGGATCAAGTCCGGAAAACGGTTCGTCCATGATCAGAAAATCCGGATCATGCAGCAACGTTGAGATGAATTGGATCTTCTGCTGCATACCTTTCGACAACTCTTCTGTCTTCTTTTCCATCACCTCGCTGATAGCCAGGCGCTCGCACCATTGCTGTGCACGCTGGCGCGAAGTTGCTTCATCGAGTCCGCGGATCTGACCCATGAAGATCAGCTGGTCCAGCACTTTCATTTTCTTGTACAGACCGCGCTCTTCCGGCAGGTAGCCGATGCGCGTCAAGTGGTTGCGCGTGAATGGCTCACCGAACAAGCGCACTTCGCCGGAGTCGGGCAGCGTGATACCGACAATCATGCGGATGGTCGAGGTCTTTCCCGAACCATTCGGACCCAGCAGCCCGAACATACTGCCGGCTTCGATGGACAGGCTCAGGTCCTGCATGGCGACTTTAGGACCGTAGGATTTCGAAACGCGATCGAGCTGCACGATCACGCCAGGATTTGTTCGAGCAGAAGGGAGAGTTGATGAATCCTGGGCAGACAGTGGCAAGCAGGCCTCCACAATGACGGCAGTGTACTACGCAGATGCAGCACCACCCGCACACAGAAAGTAAGCCCCGTGCGGTCGGGGAAGTACTTACCGGCGGAGAGGAGCCGCGAGTCGTGATCATCCCGCCCGCGTATGCCGTTCATGGCAGCCTCGCCGCAAATGCCTTAGCATCGCAGGTGTGCTTGATCCCGGATCACCAGTTCAGTTCGTAAGAGGCGTCGGAGAACGCCACGCAGGTGCACTTGCTGCCAAAGGTATCCGCACTGTCGAAGATCTTCTTTATCATCTTCCCTTCCGCTACGAAGATCGCATGAACCCCATGCCCCTCGCCGCCCTTCAGCCCGGGGAGATGGCAAGCATCATCGGAGAAGTCCGCGGCACAACGCTGCTGCGAACACGCAGTATGCCCATCTTCGAAATGACGATCGGGCAGGGCATCGACACGCTGAAATGCATCTGGTTCCACGGGACCTATCTCAAGGACCGTTTCAAGGTCGGGCAAATGCTCGCGCTGTACGGCAAAGTCGAAGCTTCGCGTTCGCGCCTCGGCAAGTTCAAAATGATCCAGCCGCAGTTCGAAGTGCTGCCAGGCGACCTGGACAATACCGACGAAACCCAGCTGCTCCGTCTTCTCGAAGTCGGCCGCATCACGCCGGTTTACGAAACACTGGGCGGCAGCGTACTGACCTCGCGCTGGCAGCGGCGCGTGATCTACACACTGCTGCAGGAATTGAAAGGCCGTATCCCGGAGACGCTTCCTGAAAGGCTCCTCCAGCGGCTTGCCCTGCCTCCGCGCGAACAGGCTCTGCTGCAGGCACATTTCCCGGTTACGGGCACGCCGGTCGGTCAGCTGCAGGCCTCAACAACACCAGCTCATCGGCGGCTGATTTTCGAAGAGCTTTTCTACCTCGAACTGGGCCTGGAATTGAAGCGCAAAAAGATGAAAGAGCGCGTCGGCATCGGCTTTGTTACGGACACCAAGGTACGCAGCGCGATCCGGGAGGTGCTGCCATTCCATCCCACTGCCGCACAGAAGCGAACGCTCGGCGAGATCGTCGCCGACATGAAAAAGCCCGGTCCGATGCGCCGGCTCCTGCAGGGGGACGTTGGCTCAGGCAAAACCATCGTGGCTCTCCAGGCCATGCTTGTCGCCGTTGAAAATGGTTACCAGGCTGCCCTTATGGCGCCCACGGAAATCCTCGCCTCGCAGCACTTCATCAGTGCGCGTAAGCTGCTGGAGCGCTCCACGCGCAACTATCGCGTGGTCCTGCTGACGGGGTCGCTCGATGAAGACCGCAAACGCTCGGCCCGCCGGCAGATTGCCAGCGGTGACGCAGACGTCGTGATCGGCACCCATGCCCTGATCGAAGAAAAGGTGGAGTTCGACAAGCTCGGCCTGGTCGTCGTCGACGAGCAGCATCGCTTCGGCGTCATGCAGCGCTTCCGGCTGATGAAGAAACCCGGTCAGGGCGAACCCGACACCCTGGTCATGACAGCCACGCCGATCCCTCGTACCCTCGCGCTGTCGCTGTACGGCGACCTGGACGTAAGCATCCTCGATGAACTTCCGCCCGGCCGTACGCCTATCGTCACCCGGCGCCTGCCTGATTCGCGCAGCACGGAAGTCTGGCAGTTCGTCCGTCGCCAGGTCGAATCCGGCCGCCAGGCCTATGTCGTCTACCCGGTGATCGAAGGCGCAAAGGATGACGAGCCGGAGCTGGACTTTCCGCCGGAAGTGATCGACCCGAAACCTGCTGCAGGCAAAAAGTCAGCTGCCAAAAAAATGTCGGCCAGGTCTGCGACAAAGACCGGCAAACCGGTAAAGACAGCCGCACTCTTTGAGAAGCCGAACCTGAAGGCAGCAACGGACATGTATGAAGAACTGAAGCAGAACGCCCTCGCCGGCCTCAGGCTTGGTCTTCTGCATGGGCGCCTCGATGCCGACGAGAAAGAAATCATTATGCGGCGTTTTCAGCGCGGCGAAATCGACGTCCTGATCTCGACGACGGTCATCGAAGTCGGCGTCGACGTACCGAATGCATCCGTCATGGTGATTGAACATGCCGAGCGTTTCGGTCTGGCCCAGATGCACCAGCTCCGCGGACGAGTCGGGCGCGGCGCGTCTAAAAGCTACTGCATCCTGATGACTGGATTGAAAGTGTCGGCAGAGGCAGATGAGCGGATGAACGCGATGGTACGCACCCAGAATGGTTTCGAACTGGCAGAGCTGGATCTGGCGATGCGCGGTCCGGGCGAGTTCTTCGGCACACGGCAGGCCGGCCTGCCCGAGTTCCGGGTCGCCGATCTGCTGCGTGACCGCGAGTTGCTGGAACTGGCCAAAACCGAATCCGCCCGCTTTGTCGCCCAGGCCGACGAAGAAAGCTCGCCGGCGGAAAAATCGCAGGTCTGGAGCCGGTTGAAAGATGCGTGGCAGCGCAGATATGGCCTCGTCGAGGCCTGAGACAGCCTAGGCGCTCGAGTTCCCCCCGAACAAGGGTTCGGAAGCTCCCGCGTCGTCGGCTAGCTCGCGGACCTCCAGGTCGCACGTCGTGACCAGCAGGGTTTCGGTTGCAGGCAGATTGTGAGTACGCTGGCAGAAGCTGGTAAAAATCAGGTGCGAGTTCCTGGTAAGTTCCAGGCCCAGACTCATCATCATGATGTACACGTGAATGCCGTTGGATCGCTCAAACTCGAAGAGGTATCGCAACACGCCGCCAGCAGCTTCCTGGCGCAGCATCCACGCGCCACTGGCAGTGAGCGCCCTCGGCAACAGCCTGACAATTGGCGCATGGCCTTCCAGGGAAAACGCGCGAAGCTGCAACAATGGCTGGCCGGCTGTAAAAACATCTTCCGCGCACTTGGAAACAGAAGGCTCCATGACCCTTGCATTGGATAAAGTGGCTGGCCGCGTGAGCTTGATTCTCGATGAGCCTGCCAAATGGTCACAATGTATACAGCCCGCCAACCCGGCGAACGGCAAGGCCTGCCGATGATTCTTGGTTCCGGCGTCGACCTGGTTGAAATCCGAAGGATCCGCCGCTCGCTCGAACGCTTTGGCGACCGCTTCCTGCGTCACATCTATACCCCCGTCGAAGTCGCCTACTGCCAGGCTCGTCGCGTAACCGCCGCGGAAAGCTTTGCCGCCCGGTTTGCCGCCAAGGAGGCTGCCGCCAAGGCTCTCGGCACCGGCATCGGCCACGGTGTCATGTGGCAGGAGTTTGAAGTGCAGCGCCAGCCCGGGCAGGCGCCCCGCATGGTCCTCAGCGGCCGTGCAGCCGAGCTCGCATCTCGTCGCGGGGTAAGGCATATCACCCTTTCCCTGACACATACCGCGGAGCTGGCCATGGCCATCGTCAGCATGGAAGGTCCTGACCAGTTCCCCGCTTCCCTCCAGCCATAAGCCCCACCCTTATGGTCACTGGGCACACTGCAACTCCTGCAACGTCTGCGCCTGCTCCGACATCTCAGACAGGACGCTTGTTCAGCACTGCGATCTCGACTTCGCGGGTGTGTACAGGTAAGAACTGCTTTTTGTTAGTCTTAGGCTGAAAACACGCTGTAAATTGATCAGCCGCGGTTAACATGGAGGGCAAGGCTGCCAGCTGTTCCATGACGACCCGCAGTTGAATACATTCACTTTCGACTGCTAGGAGATATGTGCCGAGTCAACAGGAAGTCCGCTGGTCGCAGCTCAAAGTTGGTGTGTTGGTTCTCGCCGCACTGGTCGCGTTGACCTCACTGGTCTTCTTCATGTCCGGTGATACCGGCGGGTTTATGACCGGCAAGATCACGGTCCGCTCCTACTTCGAGAACGCCGCCGGCTTGAAAGTCGGCGCGCCCGTCGCTCTCGAAGGCGTCACTATCGGCAACGTTAAATCAGTGAAGGTAGTTCCCGCGCGTAAGCTTACCCCGGTCGAAGTGACCATGAAGATCAGCAAGAAGTACCAGGAAGCACTGCATGCTGATTCCAAGACCAGCCTGAATACTGTGGGTGTTCTGGGCGATACCATCGTCGACATCGACAGCAAGCACGCCTCCGGACCGGAAGTGCAGAACAATGCTGAGCTGAGCACCAACGAAACGCCTAACCTGTCGGACGTCATCAAGTCCAGTCAGGGCACCATCGAGCAGCTGAATACCATCCTGGCCAAGGTCGACAACCTGGTCGACGCGCTTAACACCGGCAAAGGTTCGATCGGCCAGCTGATCCAGAATCCGGATCTCTATAACAAGGCCATCGGCGCCGTGAATCAACTCGCAGGTCTCATCGACAACATCAGCAACGGCAAAGGCTCGATTGGCAAGCTGGTTGGCGACGACACTCTCTACAACAATGCCAACGCAACGATCGCGCGACTGAACAAGATTGCGACCGACCTCGACAACGGGCAGGGTAGTGTCGGCAAGCTCCTCAAGGATCAGACCCTCTACGACAATCTGAACAACACAGTGGCCCAGGCCAACCAGCTGATCTCGCAGGTCAATGCCGGTCAGGGAGCACTGGGAGTCATGGCGAAAGATCCGCAGTTCGCACAGAAGCTGCAGGATACGGTCACCCGGCTGGACTCCATTCTCAACCGTGTCGACAGTGGCGAGGGTACGCTCGGCCAGCTGGTACGCAACCCGTCGCTTTATAACAATAGCGACCAGATGCTGACAGAGACGCGAGGCCTGGTGACTGCCATCCGCGAAGACCCCAAGAAATACCTGACCTTCCACGTAAAGGTGTTCTAGCAGTCGGTCAGTCCTGCTTCAGGTTCCTGAGCCACCTCGTTTCACCCGCCACAGGCATGATTCGGGTTGCATGATACGACGCAACCCGATTGCCAATCTCTCCACAGCCTGTGAACGCTATGATAATTTCGCTCTACAGGCGAACGATGTTCTGCGGATGCACCCAAATCTCATCCCGCTTCGAACACGGCCTGCTCACTTCTTAATTTTCGGAGACCCATGCGACCCATCCATCTTGCTGCAGTCATCCTGCTCGGAACGGGGGCAGCGCTGGCGCAGAGCTCACTCCCGGAACTGAGCTCGCTCGCCGATACACCCTCCTCCAGCACGACCCCCGTGGAACCGAAAGCAACCAAGAGCTTCGATCTCACAGCCATCGACCGCACCGCGGATCCCTGCACCGACTTCTACCAGTTTGCGTGCGGCAACTGGGTCAAGAACAATCCCATCCCTTCCGACCAGGTACGCTGGGGAACGTTCCAGCAGTTGGCCGAGCGCAATCAATGGCTTGAATACAAGGAGATGGAAGCGGCAGCCAAGCCAAGTCCCAGTCGCACAGCTCTCGAAACCCAGTTCGGTGACTTCTACGGCGCCTGTATGAACAAGACGCTGGCCGACGAAAAGGGTATCCAGCCGCTGGAGCCGACCCTGAAAGCCATCGACGGGCTGAGCAATAAAGCCGAACTTGCCACTCTTCTCGCCCAGCTGAACACCGCTCACACAACCTCTGCTCCTGACTTCTTCGAGCTAGGCGTTGAGCAGGACCAGAAAGACTCGACCAAGCAGATTGCCGGCGTCTTCCAGGGCGGTCTCGGCCTGCCTGACCGCGACTACTATCTCGAACAGGGCGAGCGGCAGCAGAAGATTCGTGAGCAGTATGTCGCGCATATGACGGCAATCTTCCAGCTGGCTGGAGATGCACCGGACAAGGCAGCTGCTGAAGCCAAAACCGTGATGGAGATCGAGACAGCACTGGCCAAAGCCTCAACACCGCGTGTCGACCTGCGCGAGCCGAAAAATGTTTATCACATCATGACCGTCGCCGACCTCAAGGCCCTGGCGCCGGAATTCAACTGGCAGGCGTACTTCGACCAGATTGGTATCAGTCACTTCGACACACTCAACGTCGCTACACCGGATTTCTTCAAAGCCGCCAGTCAGCAGATCCAGGATCGTGACCTGGGCGCTCTCAAGAGCTATCTCCGCTGGCACGCAATCCACAATGCAGCTCCCTATCTCTCGACGAATTTTGTCGACGAGAACTTCAAGTTCTATGGCATGGAGCTCGCCGGTCAGAAGGAGATCACCCCGCGCTGGAAGCGCTGCGTGCGTCTGACAGATCGCAACCTAGGCGAAGCTGTTGGACAGGACTGGGTCAAGCGCTACTTCCCGCCGCAGGACAAGGACAGTATGCAGAAGCTGGTCGCGGCCCTAGACAAGTCGCTCGGCGATGACATCTCGCAGCTCTCCTGGATGTCCGACGCCACCAAGAAAGAGGCCGAACTGAAGCTTTCCCTCTTCCGCAACAAAATCGGCTATCCCGAACACTGGCGCGACTATTCTTCCGTAAAAGTCACGCCGGATGAGTTTCTCGCCGACCTCGATCACACCCAGCGCTTCGCCACACTGCATGACTTCAACAAGCTGGGCAAGCCGGTTGACGAAACCGAGTGGGGCATGACGCCGCCCACGGTCAACGCCTACTACAACCCGGCTATGAACGACATCAATTTCCCGGCCGGTATCCTGCAGCCTCCTTTCTTTGACTTCAACAAGGATCCCGCAGTCAACTTCGGCGGTATCGGTGTCGTCATCGGCCACGAAATGACCCATGGCTTCGATGACGAAGGCAGCCAGTACGACGGTAAAGGCAATGTGCGCGAATGGCAGACTGCCGAAGACCGAAAGCTCTTCACCGAAAAGACCGACTGTGAAGTCAAAGAGTATGGTGGTTTCGAAACAGCCCCTGGCACCAACCTCAATGGCAAGCTGACCCTGGGAGAAAACACGGCTGACAACGGCGGTCTGCGCATCGCCTACATGGCCCTGATGGACACCCTTAAGCAGGAAGGCAAGAAGGCTCCCTACACCGATGCTGCGGAAAAGGTCGATGGCTTTACCCCGCAGCAGCGCTTCTTCCTGTCCTTTGCGCAGATCTGGTGCAGCAACCAGACTGAGCAGTCGGCACGCATGATGGCCAAGGTGGATCCGCACTCCCCGGGCAAGTTCCGCACCAACGGTTCGGTGCAGAATTTCGATGAGTTCGGCAAGGCCTTCAGCTGCAAACAGGGCACGCCGATGTATCCGGCAAATGCCTGCCGCGTCTGGTAGGCTGCCCCTTCCCTTTCAGCCTCACTGCGGCCCGGTGCCAGCTTTCTTCAGAGCGCCGGGCCGACGTGTTTTACAGCAACCCACGCCGGGCCAGCCGGATTAAGATGCCCGGCCCTAGCCGAAAGTGGCCCTTGCTTTTACAATCGCAATGGGAGTCCATTCCCCACCCAGAGTTCTGCTGCGAAAGCAGCCCCATGACCACGGTTCCCCGCCACGGTCAGGATGAAGGAAGCGCATGAAGTTGAGGAAGTTTGGTCAGGCTGTTCTGACCACTGTAGTCGGCGTCGGTTTAAGCCTAGGTCTTACATCTTGCGTCCAGAGTCATACCATTGGTTACTTCTTCGTGACCGGCCATCAATACAGCCAGGTGGCCTCTTACAAGATCGATAACAACACGGGGAATCTTACCCAGGTAGGCGGCTCGCCCTATGGTTCCGGCGGCTCGAATCCAGTAGACGCCCTGGTTACCCCCGGCGGCCGCTTCCTCTATGTGCTCAATGCCGGCTGTGCTGATCCAGCCGTCTATCCACATGCCAAATTCCCCTGCGCTGCGGGCGAAACACCCGTAACCAGCAATGTGTCTGTCTTTACCATTGGCGGCGGCGGTGTCATCAGCTATCAACAGAGCTACACCAGCATCGGCAACAACTCAGTTGCCATTACAACGGACAGCACCGGCGGCTACCTCTATGTTCTGGATCAGAATGCGCCTACCAGCCAGAACACGCCAATCCAGTACCAGACTGCCGGCGACGTCTCGGTGTACCAGCTGGACAGCACCACTGGCCGCCTGTCGCTGATTCAGAATCAGCAGGTGAAGGACGTCAACGGCAATCCGTTGAACTTCTTCCCGGTCGGGAAGGATCCGGTCTGGTTCACCACCTTTAACACCAGCCTCTTTACCATCGACCGCGCAGCCGGCCAGACAGCCAATGCCAGTTACGTTTCGGTCTATGGCACGTCGTCTGCAACTGGACAACTGACCGCCACGCAGAACTCGGAGTTTCCAACCGGCGCCACCAACCTGACCTACATCTACGGGAAGAGCTCCTACATCTACCTGCTGGATGCAGGCGATCCAACGCAGACCGGCAACCCGACGCTTTATAACGGCTCGATCCTGACCTACACCGCCGGTGCAAACGGCGCCCTGGTTTCCATCACGGGCGGTGTACAGTCTCAGGCGGCCCTCGGCTATCCGAATGCCGTCTTCCCGGATTCGATGGTGGTCGAGGCCAGTACCAGCAAGTATGTGTATGTCGCCAACCAGGGCCTCAACACCGGGCTCAGTGCACCGGCCAGTATCATCTCGCAGTACCAGATCACTCCAACCAACGGCGTACTGACGACCGTCGGCGGCGTGAATAACGGCTCGGTCAACGTGGGTACCGGCTCCGGGCCGCGCTGTGTTCTCGAAGATCCGTCTAACCAGTTTCTCTACACGGCCAATTACAACGACAGCACGATTTCCGGATTCGTGATCAACACGGAAACCGGCAACCTGACGACCCAGCGCCGGAAAACGACCTTCACTGCGCCGGGAAATCCAACCTGGTGCACCTCCAGCGGAACCACTTTCTAAGTCACTGTGAACGGCAGAGGCACCAGTCTCATCGACTAGCCAATGCCGTTCCCAGCTTTTACAATTGGGCAACGGTTCATCCATATACAGAATTGCTGCAAGCGCAGCTCCTGGGCGGGATAGTTTCGATACGCGAGGACGAAGGAAATACATGAAGTTGAGACATATCGGCCAGGCTGCGTTGGCCGGCGCTGTATCGTTGGGCACTGTGTTCGGAATCGGAGCCTGTGGTCGGGACAACACGATCGATTACGTCTACATCACCAACTCCAAGAATGCCACCGGGCAGATCAACGTCTACCTGGTGGACCATTTGTCCGGCACGCTCAATCCGATTCGCGAATCCCCGTATCCGTCCCTGGGACGCAATCCGATCGACATTGCAAGCACGCCAAATGGCAAGTATCTCTACGTCGCCAATCATGACGACAGCACCATCGTGGCATTCGGTGTCGGTACCGATGCAAAGATTTATTCTCTGCACACCTACCAGACTCAGGATTCCAATGCCAGCTTTCCCACTTCGCTCCGCGTGAACTCTGCCGGCACCTTCCTGTACGTCACCAATGCCTTTCAGTCGCAATACTCACCCAGTACGCCTGGACCCGGCGCTCTGCTGGTCTATCCGATCAATGCGGATGGCTCGCTCGGCACACCAGTGGCTGACACCGCGGACGGCACACCCTACTTTCCGACCTGCAACAACCCGGTCGCCGTCAATGTGCTGAATAACGACCTGGCAGTCTATGTCGTAGACGACCCGGCCAGCCAGCCGCCAAAGCTTGCCGACACCACCTCTTCTTCGAATGTGGGAGCGAATGGCACCAGTACCATCCAATACACTGCGACTGCCAAGTGCTCAGCTACCGGCGGACAGATCTCGGCATATTCTGTTGGCACCGGCAGCGTGTTGACCGAGATTCAGGGCTCTCCCTTTAAAGCCGGGTCATCCCCGGATGCCATTGTCAGCGACCCCCAGGATCGCTTCGTTTACGTGACCGACCTGACTCAGAATCAACTTCTAGCGTACGTAGCCACAGGCATCGGCGCTCTCACTCCGATCAATAATGGGCCGTTTACGACAGGTGTTTTCCCGAATGCCGTCACGATCGACCCAACCGCCAAGTATCTGTATGTAGCAAATTACGGCGGAGGCGGTACCGTCAGCGCCTATCAGATCACGTCCACAGGTGTACCCAGTGCGGTGGCGACTGGTACGTACGCTGTGAAGACCGGGCCCACGGCGGTCTATATCGAGCCGAGTTCAGGACGCTATCTCTACACGGCTAACTTCGTCGACAACACTGTCTCGGGGCTAAATCTTAATCCGGATACCGGCGCTCTGAACGCTGTGCAGAACTCGCCCTTCCCCGCGAATGGTCAGCCAACAGCCATCACCGCCGTCACCCACGGCAGCCATGCTATTGAGGTCCTGCCTCAGTACTAGCCAACTTGCGTTACTAAAAAAAGCCCGCTTCGGCGGGCTTTTTTGCTTTCCACCAGGATTTGCAGCTGCCTGCTCAACTTGCAAAGGTCTTCTTGATCCAGGCCTGTCCCGGTCGCTCGATCCAGCGCACCGTCAGCAATGCTGCAATTACAAGCGTCGCGTAGGAAAGCCAGGGATCAAATCGAATCAGCCCGGTCCGCTCCAGGAGCTTTGAATTGTGGATCAGGTTCCAGAGATTGAAGTGCAGGATGTACAGGCAGTAGCTCGCCTCTCCAACCAGCAGCAGGGGATAGATGCCGAGCAACTTCGTCAACAGGTTTTCACCCGCCAGGCCCAGGATGATCGCACCGTACAGCGGCATCAGCAGCCCGTCGTGCATGTAGATAAATGGCATGTGGTCGCCGAAGTAGAGCAGTGCGTATGTGGCCGAAAAGCCCAGCAGGCCCAGCACCAGCCGCCGGCGGCTCTTGACCGGGAGATGGTTATTGAGCG
This sequence comes from uncultured Acetobacteraceae bacterium, assembly GCA_964658265.1. GTDB lineage: Bacteria > Acidobacteriota > Terriglobia > Terriglobales > Acidobacteriaceae. The sequence continues at coordinate 15,778 of CAZZYN010000050.1, forward strand.
TCGCCAGCGCCATCCCGAACAGGAACGACGGCACATGCTGTAGTGGCCCGAACTTGATGGCCCTCAGCCACACTCCATTCGAGTAGCGGCCCGGATGTGGATCCCCATCCGGATTCAGCAGCGTGTAGAGGGTGGGAAGCACGAGGCCAAGCAGCCAGAAGCAGAGCAGGGACAGCAGGGTCCGGCGCCAGGTCTTCGGCTTCAGCATTGCGCCGCCATGGACGATCAGCCAGGGGAAGATCAGGTAAAACAGTACATCGGTTGAAAGTGTCCAGGCAGGAGTGTTCCAGAAAGTACTGAGCAGCGGATGCCAGCCCTGCAGTAGCAGCGGCGTCAGCACCAGGCCTTCGAAAAAATGAGCAGTCGACTGCGCATGGTATTCATCCGCCAACATGCCCAGTGAAATGAAGAGGCTGAACAGGTACACCGGGTAAATACGCGACATCCTGGCCCACCAGAATTTGCGTGCGTCCATCTTTCCGGCATCGGCGCGCTCACGGTAGTTGTAAGCGAGGACAAAGCCGGAAAGCAGCAGAAAGAAGCTGACCGAGACATAACCATTACGCACCACAGGCGCAAAGGGCCCAAACCAGCTGGGATCCGAGAAATGGTAGAAGACGATGTTAAGAGCAGCCAGCGCACGCATGCCCGTCAACGCCGGCAGCAGGCTCTTACGTTCAGCCGGAGTCTGGATTGTATCCATCTCGGGTACGACGAGCGGCTTGGCAACAGTAGTGCGCGGGTTGTTCAGGATTGCTGGCGGCTTGGCTGGCAAGGGCCCCACATCAGCCAGTAACGAGCGAGCCCACTGTCTCGCCACTGGCGACACGCACGATGTTGCCGGGCGTGTTCATGTTGAAGATGATCATCGGCATGGCATTGTCCTTGCACAGGCTCACCGCGGTCATGTCCATGACCTTGAGGCTTTTCTGCAGGATGTCCATGTAGGTGAGCGTTTCGAATTTGACCGCATCTTTATTCGTGACCGGATCGGAATCGTAGATCCCATCGACCTTGGTAGCCTTCATCAGCACGTCTGCCTTGATCTCCATGGCGCGCAGGGAGGCAGCGGTATCCGTTGAGAAGAACGGGTTCCCGGTACCCGCAGCGAAGATGACGACGCGACCCTTTTCAAGGTGCCGGATCGCCCGGCGCCGGATATACGGCTCGGCGACCTGGTTCATTTCGATCGCAGACATGACGCGCGAATGAACGCCGGCCTTCTCCAGCGAATCCTGCAGAGCAAGCGAGTTGATGACCGTACCCAGCATTCCCATGTGGTCGGCGGCGACGCGATCCATGTCTTTCGCCTGCTCAGCCACACCGCGAAAGAAGTTGCCGCCGCCCACGACCAGCGCCACTTCGGTGCCCATCTTCAGGACTTCGGCAATCTCTTCAGATATTTTTCTGGTGATGTCGACGTCGACACCAAAACCGCGGCCGGCAGCGAGAGCTTCCCCGGAAAGCTTGAGCAGGATCCGTTTGTACATTCTGTGAGAAGTATCGCACGGGTTTCGGCGTCCGTGCCCGGCCGGGTCGACTCTATCCTTCCGAATCCGGAAGCACTGCCCGGCCACACTACATCCTCCGCACCAGCCCTGCCCCACTCGTAGGCTGTTGACTTGAAAGGCTCTGCCTCTTTTGGGGTCTACGCTGGCCGTCCGGATTTCCATACTCTTGCTACAGCATCCGTATGTCAGCTTCAGAATACAAACCGTCCCAGGGTTCCCGTCCGCAGGATCAAGGCTCCGCGATCCTCTCCGAGCAGCAGAAGCAGGCCATCAGCACGGCTTTCCACTCCACGCTGTTGAGCAATCCGCACATCACCCTTGAGATCGTGCGCAGATCGGCGGAATCATGAAGACTCCATCTCGGAAAATGTGGTCCCTTCTCCAGCGCTCTCTGCTCGAATGGAAATTCGTGCGAGGCGGCACGAAGCTGCCTGACAGCATCGCCGACTTTGAAGCCGGACGCTACGAAGAAGTGGAAGAGGTTTGCCTGCGTCGCGGGATGCGGTCCAGCAAAATCGTCCGCAGGCTTGTCCCGGAGGCTTGAGAGTCACCAGTGCGGCGCACTCAGCCTTTCGGTCTGGACCAGGGCGGCACGATCCCGTTCATGCGGGCGTAGGCGATCAGCTGACCCATGTGCTCATTGTCGTGAACAATGATGCGCAGATAGATGCCATCCACCAGCACCGTCTTTCCCTGAATCCTGACTTTGCGGTCAAGATCCCCCGGCTTGAGTGCCTTGCGGGCAGTCCTGACTGCTGCTAGAGATCGCTTCAGGTAATTCAAGACTTCCGGCTTGGTCTTGATCGTCTCTTCCTGGGTGTTTGAGGTGATGTCGACAGGCATCCTTGGGCCAGTGACACTCAGCAGGTAGAAGTTGGCGATGGCGATGTGCATCATCACTTCACTGACTGAACGCACACCCGGCTCAGGCCGCCAGCTGTATTTCTCTGCAGGGATCGCCTCGGCAAGAGAGATCAGCTGCTGCGAAACATGACCTAGTTCCCCGTCATACCCTTCCCAGATACCTTCAAGCCTCGGATCGACTGCAGTAGTCTGCGCCTGCAGCGCCCTGGTATTCAGGGCTGCGGGGACGATCAGGAAGAAAACAAGCAGAATAATTTTCATGGCTAATCCGCAATCAAGGATTCAAGGCAAATCCACCAGCTAGCATAGCAATCCGCAGATCTGTGTTCGAAACGATTGCTTATAGAAGGCGCTGACTGGCAGCAGAAAACTAGAAAGGGCGAAGCCTTGGAGGCTTCGCCCTTTCTGTTGTTAGCGATTCAGTGCGACCATCGGGAGCATAAGCGCGAATGCGCGCCTACGCCTTGATGGCAGATCACTCGGCAGCCATTTCTTCGGCTTCGCCTTCCTGCCGCATGAGTTCCAGTTCGCGTTCCGCTTCTTCGAAGGCGGCAGTGACTTCCTGCTGCACAGCGGCTGCTGCTTCTTCAATTTCCGGCGAGAGCTGGATGTTGCGGTAGTACTCCATGCCTGTACCGGCAGGGATGAGACGACCGACGATGACGTTTTCCTTGAGGCCGCGGAGTCCATCGACGGCGCCGTTGATGGACGCCTCCGTGAGAACGCGCGTGGTCTCCTGGAAGGAGGCTGCTGAGATAAAGGAGTCAGTCGACAACGAAGCCTTGGTGATGCCGAGGAGCAGGGGACGTCCGATTGCCGGACGGCCGCCCTCAGCGATCACGCGGTCGTTCTCTTCGCGGAAGCGGAACTTGTCTGTCTGCTGTTCCAACAGGAAGTTCGTGTCTCCCACTTCTTCCACCTTCACCCAGCGCAGCATCTGCCGCACGATGGTTTCGATGTGCTTGTCGGAGATGGCAACACCCTGCAGCCGGTAGACTTCCTGGATTTCGTTGACGAGGTAGGATTGCAGTTCCTTCTCGCCAAGTACGGCCAGGATGTCGTGCGGATTCAGCGGACCATCCATCAATGGTTCACCAGCACGCAGGCGTTCACCCTCCTGCACGTTGATGTGGATTCCGCGTGGGAGCGAGTATTCCTTCTCCTCGCCATTATCCGCCGTGACGTAGATCTTGCGCTGACCCTTCGCGACTTCACCGAACTTGACGACACCATCGATCTCGCTGATGGTGGCTGTCTCGCGGGGCTTACGTGCTTCGAAGAGTTCGACGACGCGCGGCAGACCGCCGGTGATGTCCTTGGTACGAGTGGTTTCACGCGGGATCTTCGCGAGAATGTCACCCGGGAAGACTTCGTCGCCATCCTGGATCATGAGGTGAGCGCGGCTGGGCATGAGATAACGCTTGTTGCCCTTGGCACCCTTGATCATGATGGCCGGCTGACGCTTTTCGTCCGACGCATCGGCAACCACCCAACGGGAGAGGCCGGTCACTTCATCGACTTCTTCGTTGAGCGTGATGCCTTCCTGCAGGTCCTTGAACTGGATGGTTCCGCCAATCTCTGTGAGGATCGCGAAGGTGTACGGATCCCACTGGGCTACCGACTGCCCGATGGTCACACGTGCTCCGTCCTCGACCTTGAGTTTCGCGCCGTAGACGATCTGGTAGCGCTCCTTCTCGCGGCCGCGATCGTCGATGACGGCGATTGATCCAGACCGGTTCATGGCAACCAGGTCGCCGGACTTCGAACGGACGGTAACCAGGTTGATGAAACGAACCGAGCCATTGTTCTTGGCGTCCAGATGCGATTGTTCAGAGACTCGCGATGCGGTACCACCGATGTGGAAGGTACGCATCGTGAGCTGCGTGCCAGGCTCGCCGATGGACTGTGCCGCGATGACGCCGACTGCTTCGCCGAGTTCGACGATGCGGCCGGAAGCCAGGTTGCGACCGTAGCAGAGGATGCAGACACCGCGCTTCGATTCGCAGGTAAGTACAGAGCGAATCTTGACGCGCTCGATACCAGCTGCCTGGATCGCGGACGCTAGGTCCTCGGTGATTTCCTGGTTGATTTCGACGATCACGCTGCCTTCGTAGTCCTTGATCTTCTCGAGCGAGACGCGGCCGATAATTCGGTCACGCAGCGGCTCGACAATTTCGCCGGACTCAATGATGGCGCTGACGTAGATGCCTTCCACCGTACCGCAATCATGAGAGCTGACGATGACATCCTGCGCGACGTCGACGAGACGACGCGTGAGGTAGCCAGAGTCGGCGGTCTTAAGTGCGGTATCCGCCAGACCCTTACGCGCGCCGTGGGTCGAGATGAAGTACTCGAGCACAGTGAGGCCTTCGCGGAAGTTTGCCTTGATCGGGGTTTCGATGATTTCACCAGACGGCTTCGCCATCAGTCCGCGCATACCGGAAAGCTGACGAATCTGCTGCTTCGATCCTCGGGCGCCGGAGTCGGCCATGATGTACACGGGGTTCATCACGCCGTTCTTATCGGCTTCCTTCATGTTGTTGAACATCTCATCTGCAACCTTCTCGGTTACAGCTGACCAGATCTGGATCACCTTGTTATTGCGCTCGCCGTTGGTGATTGCGCCGTCCAGGTACTGCTGCTGGACTGCAACCGCCGCCAGTTCTGCCGCGCGCACGGTCGGTACCTTCGAATCCGGCACGACCATGTCATCAAGGCCGACGGAAAGGCCAGAACGCGTAGCGTACTGGAAGCCGAGTTCCTTGATCCGATCAAGCGTCTTGACCGTCACTTCGAGGCCAAGATTCAGGTAGATGTAATTGACGAGCTGGCCAATTCCCTTCTTCTTGAGCAGGCCGTTGACGAAGGGCATGCCGTCAGGAAGTGAGTCGTTCAGGATCGCGCGTCCAACCGTCGTCGTAATGTACTGCTTGTCGTATTCGATCGGTTCGGTATGCGTGATGTCCTGATCGTCGTAGGCCGTTGTCATGTCGAGGACGGAACCCGAGTAGCGCAGACGGATCGGCGTGAGGGTCTCGACTTCTTTCGCTTCGAGAGCCATCAACACTTCTTCCGTATTTGCGAAGACACGGCCTTCGCCTTTGCCACCCTTCTTCACCTTGGTCAGGTAGTAGAGACCAAGCACCATGTCCTGGGTCGGCACGGTGATCGGCTGACCAGAAGCAGGCGAGAGGATGTTGTGCGAGGCAAGCATCAGCACACTGGCTTCCACCTGTGCTTCGGGCGAGAGCGGAATGTGCACGGCCATCTGGTCACCATCGAAGTCTGCATTGAAGGCCGTGCAGACGAGCGGGTGAATCTTGATGGCTTTGCCTTCGACCAGTACCGGTTCGAAAGCCTGGATGCCTAAACGGTGCAGGGTTGGGGCGCGGTTCAGCAGTACTGGGTGGTCCTTGATGACTTCTTCAAGGATGTCCCAGACGATTGGATCCTGCATCTCGACCATCTCTTTGGCCTGCTTGATGGTGGTGCAGTGACCCGTCTGTTCGAGCCGGTGATAGATGAACGGCTTGAATAGTTCAAGTGCCATCTTCTTCGGCAGACCGCACTGGTGCAGTTTCAGTTCGGGACCAACGACGATGACCGAACGACCCGAATAATCGACGCGCTTGCCGAGCAGGTTCTGCCGGAAGCGTCCCTGCTTGCCCTTCAGCGTGTCAGACAGCGACTTGAGCGGACGGTTGTTGGCACCGCGCAGAACACGACCGCGGCGACCGTTATCAAATAGCGCGTCGACCGCTTCCTGCAGCATGCGCTTTTCGTTGCGCACAATCACGTCCGGAGCATGGAGATCCATCAGCTTCTTCAACCGGTTGTTGCGGTTGATGACGCGGCGATACAGGTCATTCAAGTCGGACGTCGCGAAGCGGCCGCCATCAAGCGGAACCAGTGGGCGCAGCTCGGGAGGAATGACCGGGATGACATCCAGAATCATCCACTGCGGCTTGTTGCCGGACTTGCGGAATGCCTCGACGACCTTGAGACGCTTGGCATACTTCAGACGCTTCTGCAGAGAAGTCTCGGTCTTCATGCGCTCGCGCAGTTCGATCGAGATTTCATCGACCATCACGCGCTTGAGCAGTTCCTTGATCGCCTCGGCGCCCATCATGCCCTTGAAGCCAGTCGGGCGATACTGCTGATCGATTTCGCGGAACTGTGCTTCGTCCTTGATGATGTCGCGCTCTTTAACCGGAGCATCGCCTGGATCAACAACGACATAGCTCTCGAAGTAGAGAACACTCTCGAGATCGCGCAGCGAAATATCCAGCAGGTGGCCAATGCGCGACGGCAGGCCCTTGAAGAACCAGACGTGCGAACAGGGCGACGCCAGCTCGATGTGACCCAGGCGCTCACGACGGACCTTGGACAGTGTGACTTCAACGCCGCACTTGTCGCAGATGACGCCGCGATGCTTCATACGCTTGTATTTGCCGCAGAGGCACTCCCAGTCGGTGACGGGTCCAAAAATGCGTGCGCAGAAGAGTCCATCGCGCTCGGGCTTGAAGGTACGGTAGTTGATGGTCTCTGGCTTGGTAACTTCACCATGCGACCAGGAACGAATTTTTTCCGGGCTCGCAAGGGAGATGCGGATTGCGTCGAAATCGGTGATCAGGCTGGTCAGTTCAAATGGGCTGGAACGGTACAAGACGTCCTCCATGGCGCGCATTGTTCGGCATTGCGCATTCCGTGCGCCTCCCGGTCTTTTGCGTCTCTTGCTTTTGCACTCTCACCGCGCCGGGAAGCGCCTTGCATGGGTGAGAGCCGAATCTTCGTGTGCATGCGGAGCAGCAGGTAAACACCCGCTGCTCCGGTTATTGCTGCTTAGTCGGCAGCTGCGATGGCTGGTACGAGCTGCTTCTTCGCTGGCCCCTGCTTGATCAGTTCGACGTCTAGGCAAAGCGCCTGCAGTTCGCGGATCAACACGTTGAAGGACTCCGGCACGCCTGGCTCGATGGCGGCTTCACCCTTCACGATGGCTTCGTAAATCTTGGTACGGCCGAAGACATCGTCAGACTTGGCAGTCAGCAATTCCTGCAGGATGTACGCAGCACCGTATGCTTCGAGTGCCCACACTTCCATCTCGCCGAAGCGCTGTCCACCGAACTGCGCCTTGCCACCCAACGGCTGCTGCGTGATCAGCGAGTATGGTCCGATCGAACGTGCGTGAATCTTGTCATCGACAAGATGCGAGAGCTTGAGCATGTAGATATAGCCGACCGTGACCGGCTGCTCAAACTCCTCTCCTGTCATGCCGTCGAAGAGCGCCGTTTTACCCGAGGAAGGCAGCCCGGCCGAAGCTAGTAGTGTCTTGATCTCGTGCTCGCGGGCGCCGTCGAAGACTGCCGTGCCGAACCAGATGCCGCGCTTCATGCCGGCACCAACGCGGAGCAGTTGCTCGTCGTCGAGTTCCAGTAATTGACGCAGGGTCGCCGTGCCTTCGAACTTCGTCTTCACGAACTCGCGCACTTCGTTCGCATCGCGGTTCTTCTGGACGATTTCGTTGACCATCTCGCCGAGATTGTGTGCCGCCCAGCCAAGATGCGTTTCAAGGATCTGACCGACGTTCATACGCGAAGGGACGCCAAGCGGGTTGAGAACGATCTCGACCGGCGTTCCGTTCGGCATGTACGGCATATCTTCTTCTGGAAGAATGCGCGCGATCACACCCTTGTTACCGTGGCGGCCGGCCATCTTGTCACCGACTGACAGCTTGCGCTTCATGGCGATGTAGACCTTGACCAGCTTGATGACGCCTGGTGCGAGTTCGTCGCCCTTCTGCAGCTTGGCAATCTTGTCGTTGGTGATCTTGCGCAGGACGTCGATCTGGCGCGAGGTCATCTCTTCAATCTCGTCGATCTGCTCGTTGACGCGCGGATCCTTGTCGTTGTACCGGATGCGCTTCAGGTTGCGGGTCGAGATCAGCTCAATGGTTTCGCGATCGATGTTGGCGCCCTTGGTGACAAGACGCTTGTTGGTGCGTTCGTCATGCAGGTCCGCAAGAACTTCCTTACCGCCGAGGATGGCGTCAAGCCGCTTGAGACGCTCGTCGGTGAGAATACGAATCTCATCGGCCAGGTTCTTCTCGAGCTTCTCGACCTGCTCGCCTTCGATCATCTTGGCGCGCTCGTCCTTCTCCTGACCCTTGCGGGAGAAGATGCGGACGTCGACCACGGTGCCCTCAATACCCGGAGGGCAGGTGAGCGAAGCATCGCGCACATCGCCAGCCTTCTCACCGAAGATGGCGCGCAGCAGCTTCTCTTCCGGCGTCAACTGGGTCTCGCCTTTCGGCGTGACCTTACCAACCAGGATGTCGTTGTGCTTGATCTTCGCGCCGATACGGATGACACCACTTTCGTCCAGATCGCGCAGTGCCGATTCCGAGACATTGGGGATGTCACGCGTGATTTCTTCCGGTCCCAGCTTCGTATCGCGCGCTTCGATCTCGAACTCCTCGATATGCACCGAGGTGTAGTAGTCCTCGCGGACCAGCTTTTCCGAGATCAGGATCGCGTCTTCGAAGTTGTAACCGCGCCACGGCATAAAGCCAACCAGCACGTTGCGTCCGAGTGCCAACTCGCCCTGCTCAGTGCAGGGACCATCGGCGATGACCTGACCCTTCAGAACACGATCGCCCTGACGGACAATCGGCTTCTGGTTGATGCAGGTGTTCTGGTTCGAACGCTTGAACTTCGTCAACTGGTAGATGTCCGAACCCACTTCACGCGACAACTGCGTCGGGTGATGTTCGCCTTCTACACGAACGATGATGCGTTCAGAATCAACCGAGTCGATAATGCCGTTGCGCTTGGCAAGGATCACGGCCCCGGAGTCGCGAGCAGTGACGCCTTCCATGCCGGTACCGACCAGCGGCGCTTCTGCAACCAGCAAAGGTACAGACTGGCGCTGCATGTTTGCACCCATCAGAGCGCGATTGGCGTCGTCGTGCTCAAGGAATGGCACGAGCGAGGCTGCGACCGAGACGAGCTGCTTCGGGCTGACGTCGACGTAATCGACTTCCGGCCGATTTACCAGCACGAAGTTACCCTGGCGGCGGGCGTTGACGAGATCGCCGACAATGCGGCCATTCTCATCGAGCTCGACGTTGGCCTGCGCGATGGTGTGACGGTCTTCTTCCCATGCCGACAGGTAGAAAGAGAACGGCCCGTATTCAGTGGGACGCTTGCCTTCGTCGGTCAGCTTCTTGTTCAGAGCGATCGCTTCGGACTTTTCCATGTGGTCGCCCACGCGGAGTCCGCTTTCGCCGGCGTTCACAACCTGCACGAAGTCAAGCAACTGGCCGTCACGTACGCGGCGATAAGGTGATTCAATGAAGCCGTACTCGTTGATGCGCGCAAAGCACGACAGCGAGCTGATCAGTCCGATGTTCGGACCTTCCGGCGTTTCAATCGGGCAGATACGACCGTAGTGCGTCGGGTGAACGTCGCGGACTTCAAAGCCAGCGCGTTCACGGCTCAGACCGCCAGGCCCAAGCGCCGAGAGACGCCGCTTGTGCGTGATCTCGGAAAGCGGGTTGGTCTGGTCCATAAATTGCGAGAGCTGCGACGAACCAAAGAATTCGCGGATCGCAGCCATCACCGGCTTTGCGTTGATCAGGTCATGCGGCATTGCTGTCGACATTTCCTGGTACACGCTCATCTTTTCCTTGATGGCGCGCTCCATACGGACGAGGCCGATACGGAACTGGTTCTCCATCAATTCGCCAACCGCGCGGACGCGGCGGTTACCGAGATGATCGATGTCATCGACCAGGCCGATATTCTTGCGCAGCTTCAGCAGGTAGCGAATGGTCGAGTAGAAGTCTTCCGGGGTCAGCGTCCGACGGTCGAGAGCCGTGTAGCTCTGATCTTCGTAAAGCTTGATGTTGAACTTCAACCGACCCACACGTGAGAAGTCGTACTTGCGCTGATCGAAGAACATGCCCTCGAACAAAGCAGTCGCGGTGTCGAGCGTCGGTGGATCGCCCGGCCGCAGCTTGCGGTAGATCTCGATCAGTGCTTCTTCCGGCTTCCGCACGGAGTCACGACGCAATGTGTTGGTGATGATGTTGCCGACATCGTCGCGCTCCGGAAAGAAGACCTCAATCGATGTGACGCCACTCGCGATGACCTTCTGCAGCTTGTCTGCCGTTAACTCGATATTCGCTTCAAGAATCACTTCACCTGTAGTCGTGTCGACCACATCGGAAGCTGTCATTGCGCCATCGAGCTCAGAGGTCTCAACCTCAATCGAAGCAACCTTCGCAGCCCGCAGAGCCTTCATGATCGAAGGCGTCACCTTGCGTCCAGAATGAGCAATTTCCTGTCCATCAGCCATCACAGCATGCGCAGGCTTCGCGCCCAGCAGGTGCGAGGTCTTACCTGCTTCTTCGCTGATCGTCCAGTGCAGCTTGCCATCCGCGATATTGATCGTGTCCACGGTATAGAAGGTCTTCAGAATCTCTTCATCCGAACGCAGCCCCAGAGCGCGCAGGAAGATAGTGCCAAGGAACTTCCGCTTGCGGTCAATACGGACGTACAGCGTATTTTTCTGGTCGTATTCGAACTCCACCCACGAACCGCGGTATGGAATGATCTTGCCAAGGAAGTAGGTGCGATTGCTGGCCGTCTCGAAGAAGACGCCCGGTGAACGATGAAGCTGCGAAACGATCACGCGCTCAGTGCCGTTCACGATGAAGGTGCCGTTCTGTGACATCAGCGGAATGTCGCCGAAAAAGACTTCCTGCTCCTTGATGTCGCGAACCGTCTTCGCGTTCGTTTCAGGGTCCTTATCGTAGATGGTCAGGCGCACCGTGACCTTCAGCGGAGCCGAGTAGGTCATGCCACGCTCTTCGCACTCAGCCTGGTCATACTTCAGCTGCAGACCAACCGGGTCGCCGCACTTGTTACAGAAATCAGGAGTGTTCTTGTTGTAGGTGCCGCAGTGTTGGCAGAGCACGTCGCCCGGATGAAAAGGGTCCGTAATCACCATGGATCCGCAGCTTACGCAGGCTGTGCGCAGGTGATGCAGCCCCTTCAGGTGACCGCACTTGCATTCCCAGTTGCCGATCGAAAAGTCTACGAAGTCGAGCTGCGAGATGTTGCGGAAATCAGTGATCGGAAAAACAGATGTGAAGACAGACTGGAGCCCGTTGTCTTCGCGCTCTGCCGGCAGTTTGTCCATCTGCAGAAATCGCTCATACGAGCGGCGCTGCACTTCAATCAGGTTAGGGATCTGGATAGCAGTTGGGATTTTGGAAAAGTCGAGACGGCTGCGGATAGCGCGGTTCTCGTTCGGCATGCATCACTCCTGTAACTCGTTGGCACCGGGGTACGTCCAGCTGCACGAGTCAAGCAGCCAGTCCGAAGGGCGCCACCTTGTCCCGTGAATGCACTCTGCTGCCCCGTCGGCAGAGTGCCGGGCACTACTTACGTCTGTAACAAGCAACCTCGCCGGCGCCACTCCCGTCTGACGAAGTGCCTGCATTGATTTCGAGCGGCTTACTGCCTGCCCGTTACTGCTCAGCTAGCCGGTACCCTGGAGAAGGGCAGCGTCGGCTACAACGCGAAAAGCTCGTGAGGACAGACCGTCCCACGAGCGCCACAATCGGTTTGTGCACTGGATATAGTTGAAATTGCCTTATTTCCCTGCGACCGAAATCTGTCGCCTTCTACTGCCCAGCCCAAAGACTTCGACAAAGTAGCCGTCGACCGCCCTGATCGCGAACTATCCGATGCGAACGCATCGAATGCACCAAGAATGTAGTGGAACCGTGCGAATACCTGCACAGGTGCACTACGCGTTGACTTATCCCGCTGGAAGCAGAGTTGGTTCACAATTTGCATAGGCGGGACGAACTACTATCATAGCGCGTCCCGCTTTGGCATGCAACTTGCTTGCTACTTGACCTCGACGCCCGCGATGCCATCGAACTTCTTGCGGATGGTCTCGGCCTCGTCCTTGCTGATGTTTTCCTTCAAAGCCTTGGGAGCGCCGTCTACCAGGTCCTTGGCTTCCTTCAGCCCAAGAGCGGTGACTTCGCGAACAGCCTTGATGGTCGAGATCTTGTTCGCGCCGGCATCCTTGAGGATGACGGTGAACTCGGTCTTCTCTTCCACCGGAGCCGCTGCTGCTGCGCCGCCGCCTGCTGCCGGGGCCGCTGCTGCCGCTGCTGCCGAGACGCCGAGACGGGTCTCAAGGGCCTTGACCAGAGCCGAAGCTTCGAGGAGGCTGAGGTTTACGATCGAGTCTTCAATCTGCTGAATGTCCA
>CAZZYN010000051.1:0-27767 GCA_964658265.1 uncultured Acetobacteraceae bacterium
GGCGATTTAGCAGTGCTGACGCGGGATGGCGTGGTGCTGACGGACTTTGACGGCAGCCCGATTGAGAGGCCGGTGCAGCGGATCACATGGGACCCGGTGCAGGCGGAGAAGGGCGGCTACAAGCATTTCATGCTGAAGGAGATTTTCGAGCAGCCGCGCTCGATTCGCGATACGACGCTGGGCCGGATTTCGCTGGAGAGCGGGAAGGTTTTCCTGAACGAGATGAAGATCTCGAGCGCTGAATTTCGCGCGGCGGACAAGATCAATATTGCGGCATGCGGGACAAGCTGGCATGCGGCACTGGCGGGCAAGTACATGATCGAGCGGCTGGCGCGGGTGCCGGTCGAGGTCGATTACGCGAGTGAGTATCGCTATCGCGATCCGATTCCGGATGCGAAGGCGATTGGTGTGTTGATCACGCAGTCCGGCGAGACGGCGGATACGCTGGCGGCGCAACGGGAGATGATTGCGAAGGGATCGAAGACGATTGCGATCTGCAATGTAGTGGGCGCGATGGTGGCACGCGAGGCGCATGGCGTGATTTACACGCATGCGGGTCCGGAGATCGGCGTGGCGTCGACAAAAGCGTTTACGGCGCAGCTGACAGCGCTATTCCTGTTTGCACTGCATCTGGCGCAGGAGCGCGGGACGATCGACTCTGCGGTGAGCCGGAGACTGGTGGAGGAGCTAAGCCTGATTCCGGGCAAGATCGAGGAGATTCTGAGGCTGCGCGATGCGGATTGCGAGGCATTGGCGAGGTCGTATTCGACGGCGAGAGATTTTCTTTTCCTGGGCCGTGGGATCCACTATCCGATTGCGCTTGAGGGTGCCTTGAAGCTGAAGGAGATTTCGTACATCCACGCAGAGGGCTATCCGGCGGGCGAGATGAAGCATGGCCCGAATGCACTGATCGATGAGACGCTGCCGTGCGTGGTGATTGCGACCAAGGATGAGGGTGATCCGACGTCGGTACTGCGTTATGAGAAGACGCTTTCAAACATTCAGGAAGTGACGGCGCGGTCCGGCAAGGTGATCGCGGTGGCGACGGCGGGCGATGAGCGCATTGCGCAGCTGGTGGACCACGTACTGTATATTCCCGCGGCGCCGGAGCTGCTGGCGCCCGTGCTTGAGACGGTGCCGCTGCAGTTGCTGGCCTATCACATAGCAGTGCGGCGCGGCTGCGATGTGGACCAGCCGCGGAACCTGGCGAAGTCAGTGACGGTGGAGTAGGTCCGGGAGCAAGAGCTTCCGGGATTAAGTGCAGTGCTACTTGTTAATCGATGAGGTGTTTCATTGGCACGACAGCTTTACACAGCACGCCTGAAGGCGAAGCACTTGTTGTCAGAACCGATGCAGTGTTTCCATCTTGAATTTACCGTCGATGAACTGCATGCATTTCCATTTGCCGCGGGGCAATTCGTTTCCTGCATTGCCGAAGACAAGACTGGCAAGACGCAGACACGGGCCTACTCGCTGGCATCGGCTGCGCACGAGAACCGCTTTGACCTGTGTGTGAACCGGGTGGAAGACGGCTTCTTTTCGAACCTGCTTTGCGACCTGGAGCCGGGGCAGACAGTTCCCTTCCACGGGCCGCATGGACTGTTTACGCTGCGGGCGCCGCTGACGGACGGCATCATGATTGCGACGGGTACGGGCATTGCGCCGATGCGTGGATTTGTGCAGCACCTGTTTCCGGAAGATGGCCCGGACCGGGCGGAGGGGCGACATTTCTGGCTGGTTTACGGCACGCGGCATGAGACCGAACTGTACTACCACCACTACTTCGAGAAGACGGCGGCAGAGCATCCGAACTTCCATTATCTAAAGACACTGAGCCGGCCGCATGAGGGCTGGGAGGGTGAACGCGGCTATGTGCAGGAGCTGGTTGCGAAGATTGCGGTTGAGCATGCACGACAGCATCTGCATGGCGACCCGGTGGCTCCAGCAGCTCCGGATGGATTTAACATTCACGCGTATATCTGCGGCCTGAATGACATGGTGAGTGCGAACCGCGACCGGCTGAAGGAGCTTGGCTGGGAGCGCAAGCAGATCATCTTTGAACGATACGATTGAGTGGCCGGCTGAACAGAAAGCTCAGAGCTTGAAGAGTTCGCGCAGGCGCCGGGTCTGGGCGCGGCTGACCGGAACTTCTGTGTGCTGCTTGTCGCTCATGCGCAGCTGGTAACTGCTTTTAAACCATGGCACGACTTCCTTGATCTGGTTGATGTTGACGACGTAGGAGCGATGCGCGCGCCAGAACATGCGGGGGTCGAGGAGCTCGAGTAATTCTTCGAGCGTGCGGCACTTGGACTGGCCTTCGATGGCAGTGGTGACAACCGAAATAGCGCCTTCGTCAATCGAAGCGAAGCAGATGTCTCTCTGATCGACCAGCAGCAGACGGCTTTGTGCCTGCAGGACGATTTTGCCGCTCTGCGGTCGGGCCGAGGCGTGCTGCTGCTCCATGAGCGCGATGAGCGCGTCGAGCCGGGTGTCAGCAGAAGTGGCTGGCGTGGCGCCGGGCTGGGTGGAAGCCTGTGTTTCAAGTTCGTTGATGCGCTGCCGTGCGCGTTCAACGGCCTGGAGAACACGGGAACGATCAAAGGGTTTAAGCAGGTAGTCGATGGCATTGACATCGAAGGCGCGGACTGCGTACTGGTCGAAGGCAGTGGCGAAGATGATTTGCGGAAGGGTCTCGCGGCGCTCGTTTTCGAGAAGTTTCTTGAGAACGGCAAAACCGTCGAGGCCGGGCATCTGGACGTCGAGGAAGACGAGGTCCGGATCGAGGGTGCGGATCATTTCGACGGCTTCGATGCCGTTGTGGCCCTGGCCGAGAACTTCGACGTCGCCTGCAGAGTCGAGCAGGTACTGCAGTTCGTCGCGTGCGAGCTGCTCGTCATCGATGATCAGGGCGGTGATGGGCACGGCGTGGACGGCCTCTGCTGACTTCGCTCGATTTGCAGAACAGGGATGAGCTTCAGGTGAGTATAGGAAGCTGGCCCGGCAGGGTCAAACGGAAGCGGCGGAGTTCGCGCGGAAGCGCGGACTAGTTGTGAAAGGCGCGGAGCCGGGAGGGTGCGTTGTCCATGGCGAGTTCGTGGCCGCACTGTACGCAGTAGAGGTCGGTGATGCGGACGCTGCGGAAGCAATTGCCGCAGGAGGCCGAGATCTGGAAGGCGCACTGGGGACAGAAGTGGAAGTCACCGTGGACCGGGGTGGAGCATGAGGGACAGGTGGATACGATGGGCTGACGCATGAGGAAGTAGAGGACGGCGCCGATGCCGCCGGGGGTAAGCAGGCAGACGATGATCCAGAAGGTACGGCTCATCCCTCGTCGCGGAGCATCCTGGCTGACGTAGCCGATGGTGAGCGCATACAGCGCGGCATAACAGCCCCAGGTGATGGCGAAATAGGTGTGCAGCCCGGCCGGGGGGCCGGGATGATGCCGGTGTGCCGGGATGACGATCCAGAAGATGTACTGCACTGCCACAAAGCACAAAACGGCGAGTGCAAGCGACCACTTGGGAATGAGGCGCAGTTCTTCCGAGACAGAAGTTCTGCTTTCCGGATGCTGGCTGCGTAGTGGCGACATTCGTCTGACTCTTCGCTCCGGCAGAGGCCGGACTGGTGAATAAAAATCCTGCGAGCTGAGTTTACGGGTACTGGTTGCTACCTATGTTGCGCTGGCGCACCAGCATGGCGATGGCTGCTGCGACGATTCCCGGGAAGAGCATCACGGCCAGCAGGTAGGCCTGGGTCTGAGCGTCGCCAAAGTGACCGCCACCGAGGAAACTGTCTACGCTGCTCCAGAGCGCGGGCGCCAGCAGGGTGATGCAGACGACGGAGGCGAACAGGAACAGCCCTGACTTTCTGCGGCGGC
Organism: uncultured Acetobacteraceae bacterium; assembly: GCA_964658265.1. Classification (GTDB taxonomy): domain Bacteria; phylum Acidobacteriota; class Terriglobia; order Terriglobales; family Acidobacteriaceae. The sequence goes on from CAZZYN010000051.1 coordinate 3,878, forward strand.
TCTGACGCTCGTCTTCCATGTTGAGAACGGTGCTGTGCACGATCCGGCGGGTACGCGAGACTGCCTGATCAGACTGACTGTCACTGCTTGTGAGTGCCTGAACGAGGTCGGCGCGGCTGGCTGCGCTTGGAGAAATGGGCTGTGAGCGGGACTGCACCGGGGGGATGCCTGTCATTTTGTTGCTCCGACGGTGCCTGGTATTCCGGCAGGCCGTTGTTCCTGGGCAAGAATACGGGGTCGCAGGGCTGCCAGTCCACGGTACAGACGGGATTTGACGGTGGAAAGAGGCGCGTGGGTAACCTGCGAGATCTCTTCGAGCGAAAGCTCTTCATGGAAGCGCAGAACGAGAACTTCACGGTGCAGGGGCTCGAGTGTGAGCAGAGCTTCAGCGACGCGGCCGCTGTTCTCAAGCAGCTGGCAGGTTTCAAGGGGCGAAGGCGTGACGGCAGCGACCTCGAAGGGCCGTTCGTCGTCGTGGGCTTCGCACATCTCTTCCAGAGAGACCATGGTGCGCTTGCGGCGGAAGTCGATCACCAGGTTACGCGCAATGGTGAAGAGCCAGGTATCAAAGCGGGAATTGCCATTGAACTGGGCGCCGCGGAGCAGGACGCGCATCCAGGTTTCCTGGAAGATGTCTTCCGACATTTCGCGGCTGCTGGTGAGGTAAAGCAGGTAGCGCATGAGGCGGTGCTGATACTGAACGATGAGCTGGTCGAGGACGACAGTGTCGTGTCGCTTGAGTGCCTGAGCGACTGCGGCATTCTCCTGCTTCGATTGCTCGATGAGGGCCTGGCGGTCAACGGTGATGGCGGCGGTGCTCATTCCGGTATCAGAGACGGCCTGTTCCGCTTGAAAGACGCTTCCGGGTAGCACTTTTCCTACCTTGGCCCGCAGTTTCATGGCTGCTCCTTGTCCTTTTCGATGAGAAAGCCAGGGCCCCGGTACTGCTTTATTTGCAATTCCAGTATGACAGGGTTGCAGACCCGGGCCAGCTACGTTGAGCGGCGTAAACTGAGGCTTATGGAAGTGTTGTACGGGGTGCATCCGGTAACCGAGGCGATACGTTCGGGGAGCCGCGAATTTGACCATGTCTGCGTGGCCCGCGAACGGCAGGATGACCGGTTGCAGCAGGTAATTGACGCCTGCAGGGAGGCGGGGGTGCGGGTCCGCTTTGAACCGCGGGAGCACCTGGCGCGGCTGGCAAAGACGCCGACCCACCAGGGAGTGGTGGCAGTGGTCCGGGAACGGGCATTTGCGGATATCGAGGACCTGCTGCCTTCCGCATTGAAGGTGGAAGCGCCCATGCTGCTGGCACTGGATGGGGTGGAGGATCCGCAGAACCTGGGTGCGCTGCTGCGGGTGGCGGACGGGGCCGGGGTGGATGGAGTGATCCTGCCGGAACGGCGTTCAGCGCCATTATCGCCAGTCGCCATCAAGGCATCGGCTGGTGCGGCGGAGCATGTGCGGATCGCACGGGTCGTGAACCTGGTGCGGTCGCTGGAACGGCTGAAGGAAGAGAACGTGTGGTGTGTGGGTCTGGATGAACGCGGGACAGTCGGCTATGACGAATACAACTACCTGGGTCCATGTTGCCTGGTACTGGGCCGCGAGGGAGAGGGCCTGCATGAGCTGGTGCGTAAGACCTGCGACCAGCTGCTGCGGATCCCGATGGCCGGGAAGGTGTCTTCGCTGAATGTGTCAGCTGCCGGAGCAGTGGTGCTGTACGAGGCGGCACGGCAGCGGCGGGGGCAGGCGAAAGCTCTTGCAGAGCCGGTGGTGAAGGTGCAGCCGGTGAAGAAGCTGAAGGGGCTGGGCTCTTGAGGCTTTGGATTGCCGGAGGACTGCTGCTGTCTGCCCTTTCCTTGCCCGGCCAGCAGGCGACGCAGCCACCCGGGGCGGCAAAGGGCTCGGTGGTTTTCCAGCGGACGGACAAAGACGCTGCGAAGAGTCCGGCTGCACAACTTGGAAGCGACCCCACGGTAAAGAGCGAGATCACGGATGTGGAGCGTGATGCGGTCACGTTCACGCGCTATGCGCTGGATGTGCGGCTGCGGCCGGAGGAGCATGCGATCGATGTGCGAACGCAGCTGACGCTGCGAAACACAGGGGCTTCGCCGCTGCGCCAGGTGCCGCTGCAGATTTCGTCAACGCTGCACTGGGAGGAGATCCGGACGGGCGGGGTGCGCAGCCGGTTTGTCGAGAGTATGCTGCCGAGTGACGCCGACCACACAGGGAGCCTGAACGAGGCGGCAGTCGTCCTTGAAAAGCCGCTGGCGCCAGGCGCGGAGGTAAGTCTCGACGTGATTTACAGCGGGGTCATTGCTAAATCCGCTGCGAGACTTGAGGCAATCGGGACGCCGGCGGATGTGGCGGAGAAGACAGACTGGGACGAGGTGAGTTCTTCGTTTGTCGGGCTGCGGGGCTTTGGGAACGTGCTGTGGTATCCGGTGGCTGCGCCGCTGGTGAAACTGGGCGACGGCGACAGGTTTTTTGCGGCAATCGGGCGGGCGAAGCTTAGACAGGCGAAGACGACTGTCTCCGTGAACCTTACCGATGAAGCGCGGACGGCTGTGCCGAACGTGGCGATTGTGAATGGCACGGTGGTAGCTGTGAAAGTTGCCGCCGGGACTGAGCAGGCAGGTGTCCCGAGCCTTGTGACCTGTGTTGTGCCGGCGGGGCCGCTGGGCTTCCAGACGATGAGCCTGGTGTTGGCGGAGCGGCACAAGACAGACGGGGTGGAGGGTGTGGAGATCTATGCGCGGCCGGAGGAAGAATCGGCGACGGCGACTTACCTTTCAGCGGCGGAGCAGGCGAGACCGCTGATTGGCGGCTGGCTGGGCAAGCGGGCGCGGCGGCCAGCGACGATTTTCGACCTCCCGGAGGTTGAGGATGCGGCGTTTGAGGCTCGAGCCTCGCTGTATACGGGCCTGCAGCCGGTGGCGGCTGCAAAGCTTGCAGCCCCGGCGGCACACTGGCTGGCGCACGCCTACTTTGAGTCGCCCAGGGCATGGCTGGATGAAGGTGTGGCGCAGTTCATGACCGTGCTGTCGATCGAGAGCCAGACGACGCGGGAAAACGCGCTGAACCAGCTGGACGCGCAGAGGGGGGCGCTGGCGCTGGCGGAACCGGCGGACGGCCAGGTGCGGGAAGATGCCGGACTGCTGAATGCATCCGACGCGGTGTTCTATCGCACCAAAGCGGCCTACGTGCTGTGGATGCTGCGTTCGATGCTGGGGGACGAGGCGATGCAGGCAGTGCTGAAGGCGTATGAGCCGGCGATGGATACGACCGACGACTACTTCGAATTCCTGGTAAAGCGTATCGCGGCGAATCCGGCTTACAGCAGCCGGAACAATGTGCAGAAGCCAGGCAGCCTGCAGCAGGTTACGGGCGATGGCAGTGGTGAACAGCGTGATCTGCACTGGTTTTTTGAGGACTGGGTATACCACGACAAAGGCCTGCCGGAGCTTTCGATCACCAGTATTGTGCCGAGTAAGGCGAGTACGCCGAACTCCTACCTGGTGGCAGTGAACGTGGCGAACAGCGGTGGTGCGGCGGCGGATGTGCCGGTAACGGTGACGTCCGGAACCACGCAGGTGACAGAACGGATGCTGGTTCCCGCACATGGCACGGCGGTGCGGCGAATCATCCTCCAGGATGAGCCGGTGCAGGTGCAGGTAAATGACGGGACGGTGCCGGAGACGAGCGCGAGTGTGCACCAGGAACGGATACATTACGCCCAGTGAGCCGGCTTGCGGTCAAGGCTGTGCGGGCGGGGCGAGGGTAAAGACGGGGTCTTCGAGTGTGCCTGTCAGGGTTCCTGAATCGCCGGCGGATGAGGCAGACGAAGCGGCGGCGGTGTGCAGGTCGAGGCTGTGGTCGAAGCCGATGGTGCCCTGGATGGAATGCGCGCCGGTAGCGGCAGTGAGCAGGCTCTGATCGAGATTGAAGGCGCCGGTATTGATGGTGCCATCGGCAGTCCACTGCTCGAACTGGGTAAATGGCGTAGCGGGCGAGTGGGGTGGGAGGTGCAGACTCCCGCGGGTCCAGTCGAAGTGGTAGATGCCGCGTGCGGAAGACTGCAGATCATCCTGGTGAAGGCCTTTGAAGGTGATGTGGGTGGCCAGATTGATGGTGCCGGTGCCCCACTGCTGATGGAAGAGCTGGCCGAGAGCAGTTACAGAAGCCTGGTTCCACTGGGCGTCAAGCGCGTACACCGGTGAAGGTCCAGCCTGTACGGTGCCGCCGAGGTGCAGGGTGCCGGCGTCGGCGCGTGCGTCGAGCGAATCAATTTTGATGACCGAACCGTCGATGTCGAGACTGGCGACGGCATCCTGCAGCGCGAGCGCGCCGAGCGTCGCAGTAGCTGCGCGAACAGTGCCGTGAAGCGCAGGCCAGCCGGGCGCGGCAGTACCGTTCTGCAGACGGTGAAGGAGGACCTGGACCAGCGGGTCATCGCCCACCAGGACCGAAGGCAGGGTAGCGAGGTCAAGCGAGGCAACCGCGAGATCGAACTGGCGGACACATGCAGTCCCCTGCGAGCAGGGACTGACGGGAGCGCGAAAGTTGCCAGTGAAGTGAACAGGGCCGTACTGAGCAGCGATCCCGCTCCAGGCAACCTGGTTTCCGAAGAGCGAAGCCTGGGCGGAATCGATAACAAGGGGCTGAGAAAGATAGGGCGTGATGAGGCGTGCATCGTGCAGGGTGATGCTGCCGGTGGGTGAAGAGGCGGGAGCTGGGTGATCGGCATCGTAGGCCTCGATCGGGAGCACCCAGGGGCCGCGCAGCAGGACATCCAACGATGCATCGCCGGCTGGTTGAAGGGCCTGAACGCCCGAGGCGGAAAGATTCATGGAGCGGATGACGGGAATGACTCGCTTCAATGCGCTGCTGCCGCCGAAGTGCAGCTGGTAGCTGCGCGCGTCGAAGCGGCCGTCCATGATCATCGGACTGGCTGCTCCCAAATCCAGCTTGACCGGCGAGAGCAGCAGGAGCGGCGAGCCGGGAGTGACGATGTTCCGGCTGGAACGTCCGGATGAGAGAGCGGAGAGGCGAATGCCGGTGAGACTGAGCGGATTGTCGAGGCCCGGTGCGCTAACTGCGAGCCGGCTGGCGGCTGCACTGCCGGCAAGGGTGAAGTGGTCACTGTGTTTGCCGATGGCGAAGCGGCCGGAGAGATCGCCATTGACTGCGACTCCATTAGCGAAATTACGCCGCACTATGCGGAGGAAGCCGAGGATGGCAGAGGCAGGTACCTGAGAAAGGGCGACGTCGAGTTTAGGAATGCGCTGGAGGACGCTGCCGGCAGCCGTTACAGTACCGCTGCCGACGGGCAGGAGGCAGTTGAGATCAGTGAGGGCGGCCTGAGCCTTGGAGAAGGTGCCGGTGCACTTAGCGCTGTAGTCGAGTGCGCGTTCGGGGGCGAACTCCACGCGGTGCAGTGCGGTGAGACCGAGAGTGGCGTCGAGGGCGAGTTTATCGGGAGTGCCGCGGACGCGGGAGCGGATATCGAGATCGCCGCGCCAGCCGGCGTCCTGTTCGGCGAGCAGGCGGCCGACCTGGCCGAGGGGAGCGCGCTCCCAGTCCGCGCGCAGGTCGAGGGGGATGCTGCCCAAGGTCTCGGCACGCTGCATAGAGCCTTCGATCCGGACGAGGCCGGTATCGGCGGCATAGAGATCGAGGTCGGTCCGGACGGGCTGGGCTTTGAAGCGAAGCTGCCATTCACCAGGATTTTCGAGCCAGGCGGCGAGTTCTCCGTTGAGAAAGGAGAAGGGCTGTTTTTCGTCGCCGTACTTGAAATTGATGCGCGCGTTGTTGGCTTCGATGTAGGGGAAGCGGTTGTTGCGGCCGGGCGCGGGTTGACCAGTGGGTGCGATAGGCGAGCGGGAGGCCTGGGTCATCACAGAGGCGAAGTTCCAGCGGCCGGCGGCATTGCGAACCAGGTTGAGGCTGGGTTCGTCGAGCGCGATATGGGCGATCTCGAGGCGGCCCCGCCAGAGCGATAGCAGGCGGATGGAGGCGCTGACGGAGGAGGAATGCAGGATGGGTTCGGTGCCGAAGTCAGGGCTTTCTTCGACAGTGAAATCGGTCAGATCGAAGCCGGGACGCGGCAGCAGGCGGAGATGGATGTGCGAGAAGTGGACCGGCCGCTGCAGGCTGCGGCTGATGGTGTCCGCGATGCGGCGCTGGTAGCGCTCGATGTTGAAAAGGGGTGGAACGATGATCGCGAAGGCGAGTACAGCGACGATGATGACAGAGAGCCAGTGGCGCGATTCCGCGAGCGGCTTCCAGCGCCGTCCGCTGCCCGGGGTATTGGGTCCGGGGGCAGTGTTGAAATCGGTGTCAATCGGAGAATCTGTGCCGGGGGTGGCGGTCATGGCAGCCGGTCAGCGGATGGGATGGAAGGTCCGGCTCCAGCGCGTCTGGTCGAAGAAATGGATCACCGTGTGCGTCATGAAGCTGATGCGCTCGGCAGCACTGGTCTTGTATTCCTGGTTGTCGGGAGTGATGAACGACCAGTAGTTAAAGAGGGGGCGGCCGACGATGTTTTCGCGAGGTACGAGGCCCCAGTAGCGGGAGTCGAGGGACATGGGACGGTTGTCGCCCATGGCGAAGTAATGTCCTGCGGGAACGACCAGGTCGCCGCCCTGGATGAGGGTGGGAAGTTCTTCTGCCCAGGTCGGCTCGACTTCTGACGACTCGGTGGTGGGGACGGCGGGAAAGTCGTCACGATAGGGCGAGTAGTTGCTGTAGTCCGTTTTTACGGCGAGCGGCTCGTTCTGCGCCTTGCCATTGAGGTACACGGTGCCATCGCGAAGGTGAACGTGGTCGCCGGGGACGCCGACGACGCGCTTGACCAGGAACAGATCCGGATAGCCGGGCTTGAAGAAGACGATGATGTCGCCGCGACGGACATCGCGGTAGTGGACGAATGGAGCCCAGTGGGCAACAGGGGCGAGGGTGACGCGGTCGACCATGACATGGTCGCCGATCAGCAGGGTCTTCTCCATGGAGGAGGAGGGGATGACGAAGTTCTGAAAGAGGAAGGTGAGCGCGAAGAGGCCGATGACGAGGATGCTGCAGATAGAGGCGAAGGCTTCGAGCGGCGTCTCTTCAATGCGGACGACCGCGGGAGAGGCTGGCTCTGAGACTTCACTGACTGCGGGCTGCTGGATTTCGAGATCAGGCATGATTCACGTTTTTCGGCTTTCGCTTTCAGTAGACCATGCCCTAGTGGACGACGCGCAGGGTCCGTTCCCAGCGGGCAAAATTGAGCAGCTCTCCTGCCGCACTTTTGGCGAGTTTATCATTTGCGGACCCGGGTGCCGGGGAGGGATCAGTGCGGGAGGGCTCGCGTACGGAAAAGTAGATCAGCATGGGCAGGCCGACGATGTTTTCGACAGGGACGAAGCCCCAGTAGCGGCTGTCACGGCTGTGGTCGCGATTGTCGCCCATGACGAAGTAGCTGGCTGGCGGAACGGGAAGGTCGCCGGCGGGGGAGGCGCCGGGAACGAGCGATCGCCGCAGCTGGGCCCACCAGTGAGCGTCAACGCCGGGATCGGTAAAGCGGGCGGCGGGAAAGTTGTCGCGGAAGAGATCGGGCTCGCTGCCGCGGGAGCCCGGGGGCTGCGCGGTGTAGGGCTCCTGCAGGGCGACGCTATTGCGGTAGACGATACCGTCCTGCATATGGACACGGTCGCCGGGTGCACCGATGATGCGCTTGACGACGTGCTCTTCAGCATTGAGCGGGAAGCGAAAAACGATGATGTCGCCCCGCTGCGGCACACGGTAGGGCAGCAGCCAGCGCCAGGGACCTGCCGGACCGTAGCGGGCTTTGTTGACCAGCAGGAAGTCGCCGACCAGCAGGGTGCGCTCCATGCTTTCGGACGGGATGCGAAAGGGCTGCATAAGGAATGTCAATACGAAGACCGCGACGACCAGCAGGGAGAGCATGGACCGGGCGCGGTCGAGCAGCATCCAGGAGAGGACGTGGTGGATGCGGGGCTGGCGGGAGAGGAAGACTTCTTCTTCGACAACAATGACTGTCGTCTCTTCAATGACGGTCGTCTTTTGGATGATGACGCTCTCGAAGGATGCCGAGGGTGGTTCTTCCCGCGGAGGGAGGCCGGGAGTGCGATCGGGCTCCATCAGATTGCTTTTTTCTCTCGCCTGCCTGGCTGCGCGGCTTTCGTTGTGCTTTTTTCAGCGGGTGGGAGAGCGCCTGGCCGGTTTACGGGCGCCTCCGACCCGGCGGCCGGCTGGCGGAGTTGCTGGTAGACCTTGCGTGCTGCTTCCTGCTCAGCTTTCTTCTTGGTACTGCCAATGCCCTGGGCTATGGTGACTTCGCCGGATGCAGTGGCGATCTGTACCTCGACCAGGAAGCGTTTGCGGTGGTCGGGGCCGGTTTCTGCTTTGACTTCATAGTGCGGGGAGCCGGCTTTGTGCGCCTGCAACCACTCCTGCAGGGCAGATTTGTGGTCTCCCATGGCGTCGCCGGCGTCGAGTTCGGATCGCAGGGCATCGACGTAGGGCTGGATGATCCAACGCTCGATGAAGGCGGCGGATGGTTTGAGTCCCCCGTCCAGATAAAGAGCGGCGATGACTGCCTCAACGGCATTGGCAAGCAGGACGGGCTTCTGCCGGCCGCCGGAACGTTCTTCGCCGCGGCCCAGCCGGAGGTAATTGCCGAGAGAAATATGAGCGCCGACTTTACCCAGGTGCTTTCTGCTGATGAGCTGGTGGCGAATGCGGCTGAGGTCGCCTTCGCTGAGGTCGGGATAGGCGTGGAGGAGATGCTCGGCTGCAACGAGGCCGAGGACGGCGTCCCCGAGGAACTCCAGTTGCTCGTTGTCGTGGCCGCTTTCAGTTTCAGCCGGATGGTGAGACTCGGCGGCGGGCTCAGCGGCAGCCTGGCCGGGCCGTCCATTGGCGCGCTCGTAGGCGAGCGAACTATGGGTGAGAGCGAGATCGAGGTGGCGGTGATCCCGGAAGGCGTGTCCGAGCACTGCTTCAAGATCAGCCTGCTGCGGCATCGATTCCTTCCCGCGTCCCATGCCCTGATTGTAGGCGGAAGCTGGACGCTGCTGATGCACAACTAGTGATGAGGCTGAGTAGCTTGCGAGGCACCGGGGACGGAAGAGAGCGGCGGGATGTATTTGCGCGGCTTGCCGGGATTGGGATCGTCATTTGCGTCCGCGTTGGAGCTGGGGGCATTGTCTTTTGCTGACGTGGCAGCGGCATCAGGAGACGCAGCGGCATTCGGGGCCGGATCTGGCTGATCGTCCGAATCGGCGTCCTCGCTAGGCTTTCGGGCTCCCGGAGGCAGGACGTAGGCGCCCTTAATTCCCTTCTCTGCTGCCTGGCGGGTGTCGGCCTGGCCATCGCGGACGGTGAGGGCGGCGTGGTACTCGGTCACAGCCTGCTCGCGCTGCTGCTGGATATCGAAGACGCGGCCGAGGTAGATGTGGGACCAGGCGAGCATGCGGGGATCTTTGGAGAGCTGGATAACTTCGCCGAAATCCTTCTGGGCTTCGGCCATCTGGCCGTGAAGGGCGGCGACGCGAGCGAGGATGAAATCGGCGCGCCCGGGGTCGGCGGTATGTTGGGCGATTGCTTCCTTCGCGAGGGTTGCGGCTGCGTCCGAATCGCCTTTGAGCAATTTCATTTCGGCAAGGTCGAGGCCGCGGAGCTGACGCGGAGTGCGATGGACGACGTCGGCGGAGCCTTCGGTGAGGAAGGTAACCCGCTTGATGCGGTTCATCTCGGATGGCACGTCCATGCCGTATACCATTTCGCCGATGGTTTCCTTGAAGGACTGCGGCTCTGTTTCAAAGGCACCGAGGCGCTCGTAGAAGTACTGGGCAAGAACAAAGCCTTCCTGCATATCGTGCTGGATCCGGGTACGACGGATGCCGGCGTCCTTGTCGCGGGCTTCACGGATCTGACGGTCGACGAGGTCGGCATCGGCTTTACGCAGGTTGCCGGGCGGCTTTGGAATGACGACGCCAGTAGGCATGGTGCGGGCTTCGATGGCCTGGATCATGCATTCGATGACGAGCGAGACAATGTCGGCACGGTAGACGTAATCGAGCGGGGCCTCGCGGATGGTTTTGAGCATTGGCAGGAGGCGGTCCATGGAGCCCTGCCGGGCGTAGAGGAGCGGCTCGATTTCGTAATGGAGATAGGTATGGCGGACTTCATCCATGCGGATGGAGCCTTTGGCGGGCGAAGCGACGATGACGTAGTCACTGCCGTAGACGCGGGCGTTGACCTGGCTGGGGGCAAGCAGTGGTTCGAGGACAACGAGGAAGCGGCTGCCGCCTCCCGTGCTCGCCGGCATCTTGAGGTATGAGTTGGTGTTGACGACCATAGCGGTGAGCGGGTCGTGCAGCCGGGCGACTTCGTCGTCGTAGGCGGGCCGGTTACTGATCCAGACCTGGTGGAGGTTGATGGCCTGGCTGAAATCACGCAGCAGGGGGAGGATGTCCATGACCTGGGTCGAGTCCGGAGGCAGGTCTGCGGTGGCGACTTCGGTGGTGAGCTCGGGCGGCGGCGTCAGGTAGAGGGCAAGCGAGATGTACTGGGCGAGGTCGTGGCTGCTGTCGGAGAGCCGGTGCGCCGCGATGAACTGGCAGAGCTTGTCGTGAACATTTTGCGCGGACGGGGAGGCCTGCAGCGAGTCATTGACCTGCTGGCGAACGTGCAGGCGGACGGGATCGGAGTCTTCGAGACCGTCATCGTAGCCGCACGAGTTGAGGGCGACGGCAACGTCGAAGAGCGATTCGCTGGTCTGGAGGCCGATCTGGGGACCGGCGGGGTCGATGATGGCCGGTGCCTTAGGTGGCGGCGGAGCGGTGGGCTGCGAGGAGGAGGAGGAGACACTGCCGCTGGAGGATGGCTGCTGGCTTTGGACGGCCGCGGTACCGAGGAATGTCAGGGCCAGAAACGGCGCGAGCAGAGTCCGGTAGAAGACGGGCAGATGGCGGAACGGCGAGTGTACGGCTGGGATTGACAAGTCACTGCGAGTCTAGCGATTCGGCTGGAAGACGGTCAACTGAAGGGAATGCTCAACGCGTCCTGCCGGGTTTGAACGGCAGCACGATCACACACAAAGCGGTTTCGACGAGGAGGGCCAGGCCCCAGTAGCGTGCGTGCGGCCGCGGAAGTGACGGAATGCCCATGACAAACAGGAGCATGACTGCATAAACCACGACGATGCGCCAGGGCGCGATCCTTGGTCTCACGGGGGCTGCGCTCATGGATGTTCGCTCCTCCGCAATGTTGACGGCGAAAGGCTCACATGAAGTTGCAGTGACAGCAGGCGTTGGTCCTCCCGGCTCCTCCTGAAGCTGCGATTCTCGAGAAGCAGTCAGGACGCGACCTGGGCGGCAGAGGTAGCCAGTGCCCAGGCCACTGGTATATCTTGGGCAGTTCGCCAGAGTCATTGCTGCGGCACGACAAGCAGCGAAGCCGGTGGATTACGGACAACCCATGATGGTTGCCCAATGGAGTGCTACCCATGTTGAACGCCCTCGAATCGAATCTTCAAAAGCAACCTGAGCTGCACCCCAATCGCGACTTTCTGCCGCTGAATGGTACGGATCACGTGGAGTTCTACGTGGGCAATGCGCGGCAGGCTTCATTTTTCTATCGCATGGCATTTGGCATGAGCCTGATTGCCTACGCGGGGCCGGAGACGGGCGTTCGCGATCGTGCTTCGTATGTGCTCGAGCAGGGCAAGATCCGCCTGGTGTTAACCACTCCACTGAAGCCGGCCGGTGAGATTGCCGAGCATATTCAGCGGCATGGCGACGGGGTTCGCGACGTGGCGTTGTGGGTGGATGATGCGAAGCAGTCGTGGCGGGAGACGACCAAGCGCGGGGCACGAAGTGTGCGAGAGCCATTCGAACTGAACGATGAGCATGGGACGGTGCGGATGGCGAGCATTGCGACCTATGGCGATACGATCCATACATTCGTGGAGCGATCCGGATATGACGGGCCCTTTCTACCGGGCTATCGCGCGATGCCGGCGGATACGCTGGCGCGGCCGACGGGGCTGCTGCACATCGATCACATGGTCGGGAATGTCGGCTGGAACGAGATGAATCGCTGGGTGGATTACTACGGCGAAATCATGGGTTTTTCGCTGTACCAGCACTTCGATGACAGCGATATCTCTACCGAGTATTCGGCGCTGATGTCGAAGGTGATGGCGAATGGAAACGGCCGGGTGAAGTTTCCGATCAATGAGCCCGCAGAGGGTCGCAGGAAGTCGCAGATCGAGGAGTACCTGGAGTACTACCACGGACCCGGGATCCAGCACATGGCCCTGGCGACGAATGACATTATCAAGACGGTGTCGCAGCTGCAGCAGCAGGGTATTGAGTTTCTGAAGGTGCCGCACTCGTATTACACCGAGCTGCAGACGCGCATGGGCAAGATCGACGAGCCGGTGGAAGAGCTGGAGCGGCTGGGAATCCTGGTCGATCGCGATGACGAGGGTTACATGCTGCAGATCTTCACCAAGCCGGTGGAAGATCGGCCGACGCTGTTTTACGAAATTATTCAGCGCAAAGGCAGCCGGTCATTCGGCAAGGGGAACTTCAAGGCCCTGTTCGAGGCGATCGAGCGGGAGCAGGCGGAGCGCGGCAATCTGTAGGCCGCGCCTGCGGAGTCTTGAGGGCTGACCCGTTGTGGGGGCTAGACGCTGGATAGCTCGGCTACCTGGCTGTAGCCCTCGGCTTCGAGCTGGCGGCAATGCTGTTCGAGGTCGGCGGCCACGACGCTCGCATATTTGAGGAAGTGATTGGCAGACATCAGGACCATGAAGCCGAGCCAGAGCTTGGCGGGCTGGCGGCTCCATTTGCGGATGACCAGGCCGAGGAACTTCCAATAGGCGAGCCGGTAGTTCGAAGTAATTCCCTGCTGCCACAGCGATGAGAAAAAGACGCGGACGTTGTACCAGAAGGGCAATTCCGGCGGGTGCTGGGTAGGGCGCGGCTGCCAGGACTCGAGTGAGTTCCAGGCGCGGCGGAAGTAGGCTTCAGGCGTGTAGAGGCCGCTGAGCAGAGTGCTGAGGCCGCGGAGCAGTACGGGCAGGGGCAGGACGGTCCGGAAGTTGGGCGGGCTGAAATTGGAGGTGGCGTCACTGTCTTCGATCAGGCGGCCTTCGCGGCGCATGCGATCGAAGAGCGGCGTGGTGGGCGGGGCCTGCAGGACGCCTGCCATGGCCCAGGTGATGGCGGTCTTGTCGATAAATTGAAGCTGGCGTTCGAAGATGGTTTCGTCATCCGAATCGAAGCCGACGATGAAGCCGGCGAGCACCCAAAGACCGCTTTCGCGGATCTTGTTGACCTGCGAGACCAGGTCGCCGCGCAGGTTCTGAAACTTGGACGAACCTTTGAGGGCTTCGGCAGAGGGCGTCTCAATGCCAAGGAAGACGTACATGAAGTTGGCTTCGACCATGGAGGCGAGCAGTTCCGGCTTGTCGGCGAGGTCGATGGAGGCCTCCGTATAGAACGAGACGGGATGGCCATTGCGCTGCTGCCAGGCAGTGAGCTCCTTAGTCAGTGCCAGGGCGAGTTTGTGGTTACCGATGAAGTTGTCGTCGACGACGAAGACTTCGCTGGCCCAGCCGAGTTTGCGCAGGACGTCGAGTTCGGTCATGAGCTGCTGCGGTGACTTGGCGCGGGGTTTGCGGCCGTAGATGGTAATGATGTCGCAGAACTCGCATTGGAAAGGGCAGCCGCGGGAGAACTGGACGGGCATGGAGGTGTAGGCATTCATGCGCAGCAGGTCGAAGCGAGGGACGGGGCTGGCGGACATGTCCGGCTTGTCGTCGATGCGGTAGAGCGGCTGGGCGGAACCTTCTTCGAGAGCCGTGGCGATGGCAGCAAAGGCTTCTTCGGCTTCTCCGACCATGACGTGATCGGCGTGCTGGAGCAGGAACTCTGGCTCGCTGGAAGCCCATGGGCCGCCGATGAAAGTGCGCCGGGTGAGGGCGCGGGCACGAGAGAGGACGGAGAGAGTGCTTTCGCGCTGGGCCTGCATGGAGGAGACCATGACAATGTCGGCCCAGAGGAGGTCCGCGTCGGTGAGGGTGTCGAAGGTGAGGTCGACGAGCCGGATCTGCCAGGTGGCCGGGCAAAGGGCGGCGACAGTGATGAGCCCGAGCGGCGGCATAACCGATTTTTCCGGCACCATTTCGAGGACGCCTTCGAAGCCCCAGAAGGATTTCGGGAATCTGGGCCAGACCATGAGGGCCTTGAGGCCAGGGCCGAGCGCGGGAAAGTGGCTGGATGGAACAGGCCGGGTGTGGGGCGCGAACTGGACAAGCGGATTGACTGCAGTTGCGGACATGGAGAACTCCGTTGAACCGACCTTGAAGTGGAGACAGGCCTGGACGTGGCAGTGCTTTGCTTCAAGTTACGTAGAGGACAGCTTGCAGCACCAGCGAGATTTGCTGGTGGAAGGCTCATTATGCGCTTTGCATGTTAGATGGCGAACAAATTCGGCGGAATGTGGCAAGAGTCGACGATCGGGCTGCTTGGAGGGTTGGGAGCGGATCGCCCTGGGACTGACGGTGAGAATGCTGCCGGTTGCTACACTGAGACCTGTAACCAACCATGATCCAGACACTTTTTGGCAGTTTGAACGAGCCCGAGCGCAAGGGCATATTCGACCGGATGAAGGACGCGGTCACCCGCACGCGGGAGACGCTTTCCGACAATATCGACTCGGTGCTGGCGCTGACGCGCGAGGTGGACGAGAGATCGCTGGAGGAGCTGGAGTTCAGCCTGATTGCTTCCGATATCGGGGTGACGGCGGCGCATGAGATTACGGAATCGCTGCGGGAGAAGGCCAAGCGGCACCAGATTGCGAGTGGCGCAGAGTTGAAGACGCTGTTGAAGGCAGAGCTGAAGCACATTCTGGACGAGCAGCAGCGGCCGGAGACGGACAAGAAGTTTGTGCCGGAGATTATCTTCCTGGTGGGCGTGAACGGGACGGGTAAGACGACGACCAGCGGCAAGCTGGCGGCATGGCACCGCAAGCACAGCCGGACGGTGCTGCTGTGTGCTGCGGATACCTTTCGTGCGGCGGCGATTGAGCAGCTGGAGGTCTGGGCGCAGCGGACAGGCGTCGACATGATCAAGACGAAGCAGGGCGGTGATCCTTCGGCGGTCCTGTTCGACGCGATGGCAGCGGCGCGGGCGCGCAATACCGACATCCTGCTGGTGGACACGGCGGGACGGCTGCATACCAAGAGCAACCTGATGGTAGAGCTGGACAAGATGCGGCGGATTGCACAGCGGTTCTCCCCATTTGCTCCACACCAGGTGCTGCTGGTGATGGATGCGACGACGGGTCAGAACGGACTGCAGCAGGCGCGGCTGTTTACGGAATCGGCCGGGGTGACGGGCATTGTGCTGACCAAGCTGGATGGAACGGCAAAGGGCGGGATCGCGGTGGCAATTGCGCGGGAGCTGAATCTGCCGGTGAAGTTTGTGGGAGTGGGTGAGAAGCTGGATGACCTGCTGCCATTCGACAGCTCGGCTTTTGTGGAGTCTATGCTGGGGGCCTAGAGCCTGCAGGCAAGAGGGGCCGGACAGACGGCGCCTTCGCCGCAGATTATTTCGCGTCCTCAGCCGATAAGCTCAGTACTTACCTGGACGCCCATGCCTGATTCCCTGCAGAAGCCCGAACCGCAGAACGTTGACGCCCACTGGATGGATCGTGCGCTGGCGCTGGCGCGGACGGGTGTGGGGTTGGCTTCGCCGAATCCAACGGTTGGCTGCGTGCTTGTGGATGCACAGCACACGGTAGTGAGTGAAGGCTTTCACAGCTACGAGACGCGGGATCATGCCGAGGTCGTAGCCCTGCGCCAAGCGGCGGCGCGATCGTCACAGGGAGCCCGGGGTGCGACGGCGTATGTGACGCTTGAGCCCTGCAGTCATTTTGGACGGACCGGGCCGTGCGCGGACGCGTTGATTGCTGCGGGTGTAAGGCGAGTGGTGATTGCCACTTTGGATGTGAATCCAGTAGTGCGGGGACATGGCGCGGAGCGGCTGCGGCAGGCAGGGGTGACGGTCGAGATCGGTTTGGGCCGCGTCAAGGCTCAGCGGCTGAATGATGCGTTCGCAAAATATATCCGGACCGGCCTGCCGTGGGTGACGTTGAAGTCAGCACTCTCGATGGACGGACGGATTGCGCCATCCCCGGAGCAGCGTACGCCCGGTGAGCCTTTCTGGCTGACGGGGGAAGAAGCGCGAGCGGAAGTGCACCGGATGCGGCACGCGCACGACGCCATTTTGACGGGCATCAATACTGCACTTGCGGATGATCCGCTGCTGACGGATCGCAGTGGACTGGCGCGGCGGCTGCCGATACAGCGGGTAGTGCTGGACTCACAGCTTCGGCTGCCGCCGACGGCAAAGATGCTGAAGCCGGGTTCGGGGGAGGTGCTGGTGTTTACGGCTTCGCGCGATGCCGGGCGGGCCGAGACACTGCGGGCGAAGGGCGTGATGGTTGAGTATGTGGAGAGCGATAATGCGGGCCTGTCGCTGGGGCTGGTCTTGGCAAGGCTGGGACAGCGAGGGCTGACGAGCGTGATGATCGAGTCGGGTCCGGGACTGAATACTGTGGCGATCAGCGAAGATATGGTCGACCGGCTGGTACTTTTCTACGCGCCGCTGCTGCTGGGACCGGCGGGGCTTCCGTTTGTGGATGATGCAGCGAGGATGCGGAAGGCGCTCGACACGGAGACGTCGTGGTTCGGGGATGACCTGTGCCTGAGCCGGACGTTAAAGACTTACTGGGATTGAGGCGGGCTGGCGACGGAGCCTGGAATGGCAGTGCTCACCCGAGTTTTGCGATCTCTCTACTACGCTTCGTCATAGTCGAGATGACAAGACGCGCAAGCGAGTCAAGATAACGAGAAGCGGTAGCGATATGCTGGCTATATGTTTACTGGCTTGATCGAGCAGACTGGTACGATCCGCGCGCTGGAGCAGAAGCCTGGTGCGCGCCGCCTGATCGTCGCAGCACCGGGAATCGTCTCCCGCTTGAAAGAGGGCGACAGTATTGCAGTCAATGGCGTCTGCCTGACGGCTCTCGCAATTGGTGGCGACACATTTGCAGCGGACCTGGCCCAGGAGACAGTAGAGCGGACGTCGCTGACTGGCCTGCGGCCCGAGTCGGTGGTGAACCTGGAGCTGCCGACGCCTGCGGGCACACCGCTCGGCGGCCACATCGTGCAGGGGCATGTGGATGCGACCGGACAGATGGTCTCCATGCAGGCAGTATCGGCCCATGCGGCGGTGAGCGAGACGGACTGGTGGCTGACGGTGGAGGTACCGCCGGCGGTAGCGCGGTATGTCGTCGAAAAAGGCTCAATTGCTATCGAGGGGATCAGCCTGACGGTGGCGCGATGGAACGGGCGCCAGGCGACGATTGCGGTGATCCCTCATACCTACGCACGCACCAACCTGCACACGCTGAAGCCGGGCGATCCGGTGAACCTGGAAGCAGACGTCATCATGAAGTTCGCTGAGCAGCGGAGCGCGGCGCGGGAAGCCGAAGACGGCTTTGCCCTGACGGCGGGATACCTGGTCGAGCACGGCTACTGACCCGTATATAAATGTGGCAAGTGCGTATATGGTAAGCACCCGTGCGGGCCAAACCCCCATCTCACACGCCTGGAGAGAGCTATGGCGACGGAGAGAATCGCGTTCGACCGTAAAGAAGTCAGCAGGTACCTGATGTATGTACTGCTGGGAGCTGCCTGTATCGGTTTGCTGCTCTACATCCTCTACAACGCGCATCCGACGGCTGAGCCGCCGGTGAAGGATACGGGCGGCCATTCGAGGCTGGTGCTGCCTCCGGCGCGGGAAGTCCAGAGCCACAGCCGGAACGGCCTCCTGGCATGATCCAGGCCGGTGTGCCTGAGATGCTTACAGCGACTGATAGATTGTTGCTTTCCCTGAACGGGTAGGGGGGTCATGCCGGAACACACCGAACGCCAGTCAACAAGCCAGCCGCCTGCTGTCCGTCCACAGGCCAGCTGGCTGGCCAGTGAGCCGCTGCTGCTGATCGGCGTCATCATCCTGGTGTTGTACTTCGCCAGTACACTGCTGATCCCGCTGGCTTTCGCGGTGGTCCTGAACTTTCTGCTCTCGCCTGCGGTGAGCCTGCTGGAGCGTTGGCGGGTGCGGCGCGGCGCAGCGATCCTGCTGGTGATCCTGGTGTTCTTTTCAGGCGCGGCAGGAGTGAGCTGGGTAGTAGCACGGCAGCTGGTGCACGTGGTGGAGACGCTGCCAGATTACCGGATGAATATCGAGGACCGCTTCAACCAGTTGCATACGCCGATGGGCGGGGCCGCGGGAAAGGCGGTGAGCAGCCTCGAGGAGCTGGGGCTGGAGCTTTCAAGCGGCTCGAACCCGGTCGCGATTGCCGAGCAGCAGAACCTGGCGGAGCGTAAGGCAGCCACGCGTCGCGGCCGGAAGCCTGCTGCTGAAGCGGCGCCGGCTCCGACGACTGCAAATCCGCTGCCGGTGCAGGTGGTACAGCCGCCGGAGACTGCAGCGGCCTACCTTCGCGACCTGATGTTCCCGATCCTGCGGCCGATTGGTATGGCGGCCATTGTGCTGGTGTTCACGATCTACATCCTGATCCACCGGGATGAACTGCGAAACAGGATGCTGATGCTGGCTGGCATCGGGCACTTGAATCTGATGTCAAAGGCGTTGAAGGATGCCGCGCAGAGGATCAGCCGGTACCTGGTAATGCAGTTCCTGGTGAATGGCTGCTTCGGGCTGCTCTTCGGGCTGGGTCTGTATGCGCTGGGGGTGCCGGATGCTACGCTCTTCGGCGCAATTGCGGCGCTGCTGCGGATTGTGCCGTACGCGGGCACGATCGTGATCGGGGTGCTGCCGCTGGTCTTCTCGATTGCGATTTCGCCGAGCTGGAAGCAGCCGCTGGAGGTGGTGGCAGTTTTCCTGGTGATCGAGGCAATTACGGCGTACGTGGTGGAGCCGTGGCTGTATGGCTCGAAGACCGGCGTAGGCTCGCTGGCGCTGCTGGCGTCTGCGATTTTCTGGAGCACTTTGTGGGGCTGGCCGGGGCTGGTGCTGTCAACGCCGCTGACAGTGTGCCTGATCGTGATGGGCCGGTATGTACCGCAGATGGGCTTTCTGCATGTGCTGCTGGGGGATGATGCCGAGCTGGCGCCGGAGGTGCGGTTTTACGAGCGGCTGCTGGCGATGGACCAGCCTGAAGTGCGCCTGATTGCTGAGAAGTTTATCGAGGGCCGGCCGCTGGTGGAGTTGTATGACTGCCTGCTGCTGCCCGCGCTGGGACTGGCAAAACAGGATCGGCAGAAAGGCGGCCTGGACGATGCGCGTGGACAATTTGTCTACCTGAGCAGCGGCGAGCTGCTGGCAGAGTTTGCGGAGTACAGGGATCCGCTGGGTGCGCCTGAAAATGGCGGCGCCGTAAAGATTCCCGTGGTCGCCTCGCGGCAGGTTCATCATCGCCGCTTTCCAGTAGTGTGCCTCGCGGCAAGCGAGGAGGCCGACGAGCTGAGTGCGACGATGCTGGCCCAGCTGCTGGAGCAGGCCGGCTTCGACACCCTGCTGCTGCCCTTGATGGCAGTGACCGGCGAGATTCTGACCAGGCTGGGTGAGGATCGGGAGACCACGATCTGCATCTCGGCGCTGCCGCCGTTTGCGTTCACGGCTGCGCGCAATCTCGGGCTGAGGGTGAGACAGCATTTGCCGAACAATCGCCTGCTGATTGGTCTGTGGCGGTATGACCAGGATCCGGAGAGCACGCTGGGAAGGTTCGGGGCAGTGCGGCCGACCGCGATTGCGACTTCGCTGGCAGCAGCGGTGGCCCAGGTGTCTGCGTGGGATGAAGGCGACGGGGATGCCGGCGAAACGCATGTTGAAACGGTACTGCCGCTTGAACCGGCGCCTGCAAGGTAGAGAATCAAAGCATGATGCGTTTGCTGGATTACCTGGCTGAAGTTTTTATCGGCACTTTCGGCATTACGCAGCCCGCCGCGGCGAAGCGAAGCCAGGTAGCCTGGATCCTCGGTGGCTTCATCCTGCTGAGCCTGCTGGCCGGCTTTGCAGTCGTCGGCTTCCTGCTGTACTCGATTCGAAGCAGCCACTGATCGCAAATCGCTTAACGCGTGGCCGGCATGGGCATTCGCCTGGTCGGCTTTCCGTTAGCATCGCAACAGGATGCTGCAAACAGTGACAAGCCATACCGACGCATCAACGGCACGGCGAGCCCGCCTGGCGGTCGCTGCGTACTTTTTCGCGAATGGCAGTGTAGTGGGCGGATGGGTTCCGCATGTGCCGGACAAGGCTCGGGCGCTTGGGCTGAATCCGGCACAGCTTGGATGGACGCTGTTGAGCGCGGGATGCGGCGCGGTGCTGGCGATGCCGCTGGCGGGATGGCTGACCTCGAGAGTCGGGAGCAGGCGGATTGCGTTCCTGGGCGGCTGCCTGATGCCGATGGCGTTGTGGTGCGTGGTGCTGTCGCCGCGGGCATGGATGATGGCTGCGGCGCTGTTTGTCTTCGGCATGTCGGGTGCGTCGATGGATGTGGCGATGAATTCGCAGGGCGTCCTGGTAGAGGAGCGGCTGGGCCGACGGACGATTTCACTGTTCCACGGTTTGTGGAGTGTGGGCGGGGTGCTGGGATCGGCCGGAAGTGCGGCGGCACTGTCGCACGGGGTGCGACCGGTGACCGTGGTGTCAATGCTGACTTTCGGCCTGGTGGCGATAGCTGTCGGACTGCGCGGTCTAATGCTGAGTCACGAGCACGAACAGGCTCATGGGCGCCAGCATATGACCCGGCCGCATGGACGACTGCTCCTGATCGGCGTGCTGGCTTTCAGCGCGATGCTGTCGGAGGGTGCGATCGCGGACTGGAGCGGGCTGTTTCTGCGCGTGGTGCGGGGGCTGGGCGCGGGTGTGGTGGGTTACGGCTACTCCGCCTTTTCGGCTGCGATGGTGCTGGGGAGGCTGACCGGAGACCGCGTGGTTGCCAGCATCAGCGAGCAGCGAGCCCTCTTCTTTGGCGGATTGCTGGCAGCTGCGGGCGTCGGCGTCGTCCTGTTGTCCGGCGGCCTGGGACTGGCGCTGCCTGGATTTGCGATGATCGGCCTGGGCCTGTCGAATGTGTCGCCGATTCTGTATCGGTCGGCCGGGTCAGTGCCCGGGGTAGCGCCGGGGGCAGCGATTGCAACGGCTGTCGGCATCGGGTATGCGGGATTGCTGATCGGTCCGCCGCTGCTGGGAATCCTGGGCCGGTCGGCGGGTCTGCCGAGTATCTTCTACGTGATTGCCCTGTTGTGCGTGGTGCTGGCGCTGGCATCTCCCATCATGAAAACGCGCGCTCATGCCGAGGAAATTCCGGACTGACGTCTGCGCGTTCAGGAGCGAGAGGGATCCTCGTGAGTCAGCTGCTGGCTTCCGGGCTGGGTGACTGGCTGCGCGGCAGTTTTGGCGTTACCGCCGCGCCATAGCTTGGGACGCCATGACGGTGTCGGGATGGACCATGGAAGATTTTCGGCATCATCGGGAAGGATGGTGGTGAGCACCCAGTCGATACGGGCAGTTGCATCGTCAATGACGGCATGCAGAGTGGGATCATTCTGGACTGAAGCAGTGAAGACGACAGCCGTGAGGGCGTTACGGATGTGGTGATTGACCTCGGCGGCAATCGCCATGCGCCGGGCCAGGATAAGACGACGACGCTTTTCGAAGACCATCAGCGCGTAGGACAAGAGCGCGGCCACGATGCAGGTGTAGAGGTCGGAGGCATAGAGGCGGTCGACACTGTGAATGAAGTGATCGACTACAAAGCCGCAGCCACCGATGAACAGGCCTACCAGGATGGCAAGCAGGACGATGCGAAAGTTGGTGTAGGACCTGGCCGTCGACATAGGGAAGTACCTTGAACGCAGAGCGCCCGTACTATTTTCATGCTATCGCGGAGTGGATGTGCGCGTCCCATGCTGCCGGGCGGCACGCGCGATTCCGGCTAGGACAAGAGGAAGGCAGAGAGGGCGGATAGTATGCCGAGCAGACCGAAGGCGCCGCCAAGCAAGGCATAGACGCGCCTGGTGGTGAGCAGTGTGATCGAGGTAATGACCAGGCCGATTTCGAGCATCGCCTCTCCTAGGTCGAAACGGTCGGCACGGTGCTCGGCAAGCCGGCCTTCGGCCTCCTGCTCGCGTGCATGCTCGGAGCCTTCTTTGAGATCGTTGTTCCACTGCGCGGTGTGCCCAGCATATTTTGCCTGGAGCTGACTGATGGTCGCTTTGTCTGCAGCAGGCATGGCGGAGAGGAGGTCGGCGGCAAGAGCAGTGTCATTCTGCCGGATGCGCTTGGCCTGGTATTCCGCCCAGGTGTCACTGGCGCGGGCCTGTGCCAGCACTGCCTCGGTGGAGGCACGATGGCCGAGCAGGGTGGTGACGGCGACGAGAACGGCAAGGATCGCCATAGCAAGAGCAATTGGCCGCATGGACGCGTCGTGCGCAGCATGCTCATGGTGCTCGCGGAGTTCGTTGGCCTCTGTGATTTCCATCTGTTTACCTGGGATGCGGTGTCAGCTGCGCGGCGATTGCTTTTTGTGCGGATAAGCAAGGGACGCCGGGATTCTGAAGGGATGCTAGTCTTCGGATCCGCGCAGGGCTGCGAGCGACTGCATGTCCTCAAGGGTGGTGGTGTCCCCCTTGATTTCGCCGGAGGTGGCGAGCTCACGCAGGAGACGGCGCATGATTTTGCCACTGCGGGTTTTGGGCAGGACCTCGGCAAACTTCAGATCATCGGGACGAGCGAGGGCGCCTATCTCCTGCGCGACCCAGCGGCGCAGTTCTTCTTTGAGCTCGGGACTGGGGAGGGTGCCGGTCTCGAGGGTGACGAAGGCGGCGATGGCCTGTCCTTTCATGTCGTCGGGTCGGCCGACGACTGCGGCTTCGGCAACCTTAGGATGGGCTACCAGTGCTGATTCAATTTCCATGGTGCCGAGGCGGTGGCCGCTGACGTTGATGACGTCGTCGACGCGTCCCATGATCCAGTAGTAGCCATCTTCGTCGCAGCGTGCGCCATCGCCAGTGAAGTAGCTGCCGGGGATTTCGGACCAGTACTGCTTCTGATAGCGCTCGTCGTCGTTATAGATGGTGCGGGCCATGCCGGGCCAGGGCTTGCGGATGACCAGCAGGCCGCCATGACCTTTGGGCACAGGGGTGCCTTCTTTGGTAACGATCTCGGGTACGATTCCGAAGAACGGTCGCGTGGCCGAACCGGGCTTGGTGGGAACAGCACCGGGTATCGGCGCCATCATGATGGCACCGGTCTCGGTCTGCCACCAGGTGTCGACGATGGGACAGCGCTCTTTGCCGATGACTTCGTGGTACCACATCCAGGCCATGGGATTGATCGGCTCGCCGACGGTGCCGAGGACGCGGAGCGAATCGAGATTGTGCTTTGCCGGATGCTCGTCGCCCCACTTGATGAAGGCACGGATGGCGGTTGGCGCGGTATAGAAGACGGAGACCTGGTGGTCTTCGATGATTTTCCAGGTGCGATCCGGGCCTGGGCTATTGAGAGCGCCTTCATACATGACAGTGGTGACGCCATTCTGCAGGGCGCCATAGACGACATAGGAGTGCCCCGTGACCCAGCCGATGTCGGCAGTGCACCAGAAGACGTCGTCCGGCTGCAGATCGAAGATGTATTTCGAGGTGAGATAGGTCTGTACCGAATAGCCGCCGGTGGTGTGGAGGATGCCCTTGGGTTTACCGGTAGTGCCGGAGGTATAGAGGATGTATAGGGGATCTTCAGCGTCGAGTGCTTCGGCGGGGCAGTCTACGGAC
>CAZZYN010000052.1:0-27765 GCA_964658265.1 uncultured Acetobacteraceae bacterium
CCTGGTTTCATTGAGCCAGGCAGTGCCGGCGGCTGCGCAGTGGAAGCTGGGCGTGGGCTATGAATTCCAGGAACGGCCGGATGGACTGCAGGGCCTGGAGGCTGCGTACGCATTGAAGTTCGCGGGTGAGCCGCGGACGATGGATCTTGGGCTGCTCTACCGTGCGCTGAATGCGCACCAGGTCGATATTATTGCTGGCAATTCGACGGATGGGCCGATTCAGACATTCGGGCTGACGGTGCTGCAGGATGACCGACATTTCTTTCCGGCGTACCAGGCGATCCCCTTGATGCGGGAGGACGCTTTGCAACGCTGGCCAGGAATTCGCCTGGCGCTGGCGACGCTGAAGAACAAGGTAACGGCTGAGGAGATGCGCGTAATGAACGAGGCGGTCGATGGACAGCATCGCGATCCTTCGGAAGTGGTGAGCGAGTTCCGAAAGAAGAAGGGGCTGTAGTGGACGGGTCAGAGGAAAAGGCAGGAGATGCGGGTCAGCCGGAACCATGGCTGCGCGGTACATGGATGGAGGTTGCGGCAGTGGGCCGGGCGGTGCTGCACGCACTGGAACTGGCGGATGAGGATGTGAAGCGATGGTGTGCCGATCTAAGTGACGAAGAATTGAATGCACGGCCGTTTGCATTGCCTTCGGTCGGCTTTCACCTGCGACACATCGCACGGAGCCTGCATCGCCTGCTGACTTACGCCGAAGGGGTGCAATTGAGCGAACAGCAGATGACAGCGCTGCAGACAGAGATGGCCTGGGACGTAACCGGCAAGGTGGTGTTTGCCGAATTCACGGCGAGCCTGGAGGCTGCCTCGCGTCGGGTGAGAGGGTTATCGCGGCTGGACCCGGCGGACAGGAGAAGCGTCGGGCGCAAGGAACTGCCGACCTCGATTGGAGGATTACTGGTGCATATTGCCGAACATACGCAGCGGCATGTGGGGCAGGCGGTAACGACGGCGAAGGTGGTGGCGGCGCTGCGGAAGGCAGCGGTTTAGGGCTTGTCGGCGGGCTCGAGCACTGCAGTGATGCGGTCGCTGATCTGCTGATCCAGGTCGCTGGCATTTGTCGATGACGCGTCGAGCTGACGATCGTCGATGTGGCCCATCTTTTCCTGCTTGGTAAGCAGATAGCGCTCGAAGCTTTCGACGGGTTCGACTGCGGCCGAGATGCGTTCGACCACACGGACACCTGCTGCTTCGAGAGCCTGAACTTTTTCCGGATTGTTGGTCATCAGGCGAACGACGTCAACGCCAAGGTTCCTGAGTACGGCGGCGGGCACCTCGAATTCACGGCAGTCGGCTTCGTAGCCGAGTTCGAGATTGGCTTCGACGGTATCGCGGCCCTGGTCCTGCAATTCGTAAGCCCGTAATTTGGCCATGAGGCCGATGCCGCGACCTTCCTGCAACTCATAGACGAGGACACCACGGCCGGCCTTGCTGATGGCCGCGAGCGCGAGCTCAAGCTGGGCGCGGCAATCGCAGCGGACGGAGCCAAAAACGTCGCCGGTGAGGCATTGCGAATGAACACGCACGACTGGGGCGTCGTCACCAGGACGTGTAGCCACGTCGCCCATCACAAGTGCGACGACCTGTTCTATTTTGATCGCGGGGGCAGCGACATCTGTCCGGCAGGAGTGAGGATTGTCGATTGTGCCTTCAAAGCCCATGATGCGGAAGCGGCCCCAGCGGGTGGGGAAGTCAGCGTCCGCTATTTTTTTTAACTGCACTGCCATAGTGTGATTATACGTTTCAGCCGCGGGCTTAAACGGCGCCAGCCCGAGAGCAAGCAGCGTAGAGTAAGCCTGTGCGGCCCTTTCGTTTATCACCTGAATAGATGTCTCCGGCAGGCAAATGGACCCAAAACTCGTACTCATTTCACTCCTGATTCAACTTGGCATTGCGGCCGCGGTGTCGAGCGCGCTGGCTCGCTCGCTGTTGTTCAAGCGGTTGTTGTTCGCGGAGCGACGCACACCGGCGCAGACGATCGGACTGCTGGCGTGCCTCTGTATACCGCTGACGCTGGGTGTGTGGATACGGGTGACGGTGCCTAATTTTCTGGCAGCGGATATTGCGTTTGAAACGACGATTATCCTGGGCATCCTGTTCGGTAGTGCGACGGCGATGACCGGCGGCGCGTTCCTGGCCTTGCCCGCGGTGCTGCATCATGAATACCTGGCTCTGCCCTTTAATTTGTTCGTGGCATTAGTGTTTGGCATTTACGGGCGGCTGGTCGGCAAGGAAGTAGTGTGGTCGTTTTCGCCGTTCATCGACCTGAGTATTTACCGCTGGGTTCGGCGGAATGTGCGGCGTCCACGCTTTGATCGACAGATCCTGCTGCTGGCGCTCATCGTGTTTATGCAGGCGCTACGGATGGAGATCGCGCAGCTGGATCCGAGGCGGCTGTTTACATTGCATGCTGCCGGATGGGTGGTACGGCTTGCGATCTATGCGTGTCCAGCAGTAGTGGTGGGTATCTTCCTGAAGATCTGGAATGCGATCCAGATGGAGCAGAAGCTTGAAGAGCAGAAGCGACTGGTGCTGGAGGCCCGCTTCGATGCACTGCAACGGCAGATCAATCCGCATTTTCTGTTTAATACGTTGAACTCCATTGCTTCGCTGGTGCGTTTTCGTCCGGACCTGGCGCGCGAGATGATCGTAAAGCTCGCGAATATTCTGCGTGCGCTGCTGCGTAATCACGATACATATGTTCCCTTTCGCGAGGAGCTGGCGTTTACGGATGATTATCTTGGGATCGAAGTGGTTCGCTTTGGAGCAGAGAAGCTGCAGGTGGTGAAGGAGATCGAGCCGGCGACACTGGAATTACAGGTGCCGAGCCTGCTGCTGCAGCCGCTGATTGAAAACAGTATCAAGCATGGCCTGGAGCCGCGGATCAGCGGAGGCACGATCACGGTGCGGAGCCGGATCGACAAACAGCGGCTGCTGATCGAAGTAGAGGATGACGGCGTCGGGATGCAGCAGCATCGTCCTCCGGCTTCGGGCCTGGTGCGGACGGGCGCCGGTATCGGCATGAAGAATGTGCGGGAGCGACTGGAGGTGCTCTACGGCATGGACGCGATGTTTGAAGTGGAGAGCCGGCCGGGGCGCGGCACGCGCGTGACGATTGCGCTGCCGCTGCTGATGAATGAAGTGGCGGATGCGCTCAGTTCAGCCCCGTTACATCATTCCTGAAGCAGCCTTGTGCGCCTGAAGCAGCCGGGCCTAGATGGGCGATTCGCTTTGTGTGTGCGCGATGATTTCTTCGTAGTAGCGCTCGTAATGCGGGATGATCTGCGAGGCGCAAAAGTGTTTTTGAGCAGTGGTCCGGGCCAGGGTCCGCATGGTGTCCAGCTTCTCCGGATCAAGAAGCAGTTCAAGAGCAGCGTGGGCCATGGCATCGACGTCGCCCACGGCGAAGAGGCGGCCGTTGACGCCATCCTCGATCAACTCGGGCACGCCGCCGACGCGGGTGGCGATGGTTGGCACGCGGCACGCCATGGCTTCAAGGGCTGCGAGTCCGAAGGATTCCATCTCGCTTGGCATGATCATGAGATCGCACAAGGGCAATATGTCACTGACGTTGTCCTGTTTGCCGAGGAAGTGGACACGTTCACGGATGTTTTTCTGGACGGCGAGCCATTCGGCGGTGGAGCGGTCGGGACCATCACCGATCATCAGGAGGTGAGCCGGAGTTTTGGCGGCAACGCGCGCGAAGACCTCGATGACGTCATTGACTCGTTTGACTGCACGGAAGTTGGACAGGTGCACCAGCAGCTTTTCACCTTCGGGTGCATAGGCGGCGCGAGCGGCGGCACGGCCTTCGGAGCGCGGGGCATAGACATCGCAGTTGACGAAGTTGGGAATGACTTCGATGGGCCGGTGAATGGAAAAGTCTGTGATGGTTTTCTGACGCAGGTAGTTAGAGATGGAAGTAACGCCGTCGCTTTGCTCGATGGCGAATCGCGTGATGGGCAGGTAGGAGCGATCAAGACCGACGAGGGTGATGTCTGTGCCGTGCAGTGTGGTGACGAAAGGAAGCCTGCGGCCGCGGGCGGCGAGCATCTGGCGTGCGAGGAGAGCGCTGACCGAGTGAGGGATGGCATAGTGCACGTGCATGATGTCGAGGTCATAGTATTCGGAGACTTCGGCGATGCGCGTGGCGAGAGCGAGCGTGTATGGCGGGTACTCGAAGAGCGGGTAGGTGGTGACTGGAACCTCGTGGTAAGAGATGCCTTTTTCGCGGCCAGTGAGCCGGAAGGGCTGCGAGTAGGTGATGAAGTGGACCTGGTGGCCGCGCTCTGCCAGCTCGATACCGAGTTCTGTTGCGACGACGCCGCTGCCTCCATACGTCGGATAGCAATTGATGCCGATCTTCATGGAATACCTTTCTTCTGCATCATGCGGGCTGCTGATTCAGCGCCGCGCGTAGGCGGGATGGATTGCGTTGCCGGGCGGTTGTGATGGAGCCAGAGCGGCGAAGCTGATTCGTTGAATGTTTTGGTGGTTGCCGCCGGGCAAGACGGCGAGCAGTGCTTCGCGTTCGAGTGCGCGCGAGGCGCGAAGACGGGTGCGAGTGGCGTCGAGCGCGGCGTCCGTATAGCCAGGGTGACAGACCAGTTCCCAAGTACCGGCTGGCATACGTTCGATCAGCCGCTGGAGGATGTGTGTGTTCAGCTCACCGGTGGCGAGCACGCCGATCGCGCCGTCCGTGGTCGCCAGTCCAGTTCGCCTGACTGCTCGCAGAAACGAACCGCCCTGCAAGCGCAAGAGCATGACCTGTAATCTGCGTTTCAGGTCTTTCGCTTCAGTTGCGCGCACACTCCATGCAGGTTCAAAGGGATTGCGGATAGCCGAGACTCCGCAATGCTGCGCGGCCCTGAGAACGGGCGCAAGCACCTGGCGGAACATGTGCGTGTGTTTATGCGTGTCGATGTGAGAGACGGTGAGGCCGGCGTTCTGGATATGCCGGATCTGTGCAATGGCTTCTGCTTCGATGTCTGTCGCAAGAATCCTGCCGCGATGTAGATCGGTCAGGAAAGAGCCGAGGGTTGGTCGGAAGCCGTCGGCGCTTGCGAGCGAAGGAATGCGAGTATGCGGGAGCATTGGTTTTCCATCGACCAGCACGATGTGGCAGCCGATCTCGAGTGTGGTCTGCACAAATGCGGCGTGCACGGCTTCGCGAAAGTTTGCGCTGTTGGCCATGAGCGTGGCTGAGGTGAGTGCGCCGGCAGTGTTCAGCTCGAGGATGGCCTGGTTGATGCCGGGAGTGAGGCCAAAGTCATCGGCGTTGACGATGAGGCGGCGCGATGGATGGGACAGGGGACTCATCTATTCGCAGTCTACCAACGGGCTGTGAACGCGAGCTGCACGGACTCAGGCTTTGGCAAGGGGGATGGCTGCTTCCCAGCGGCCCTGTGCTTTGAGGATGAGCTCAACGACTTCGCGTGCCGAACCCTTACCGCCTTCGAGCATGGTCACGTAGTGGCTGATGGCTTTGAGTTCAGGCGCAGCATTGGCGACGGCGATGGCCAGTCCGGAGCGTGCGGCGACAGGCATGTCCGGCAGGTCATCGCCCATATACGCGGTTTCCTCATCGGTGACGCCGGCCTGCTGCTGGCAGGCTTCATAGGCGGCCATCTTGGTGGACTGGCCGAGATGGACGTAGTCGACGTGAGATTCTTTGGCACGCTGTGCGACAGCTGGTGATTTACGTCCGGTGATGAAGCCGGTGCGGATGCCCATTTCGTGCGCGAGCTTCAGACCGAGTCCGTCGAGTGAGTTGAAGACTTTCATTTCGGCAATACCGCCGTCGTCGGGCATGGAGATCAGGCAGACGCCGCCGTCGGTGAGGGTGCCATCAATGTCCATGAGGAAGAGCTTGATTTTGCGGGCGCGGGCAAGCACGTCGGGGGAGATGGAGGAAAGGTCGGGCATAGTTCATGGTAGCCGGAAGGCAATAAAAAGAAACGGACCGCGGGTGTGCCCGCGATCCGGATGGAGGAAACGAAGGGGTTTAGTAGAGGATGCGCAGCGACATCTGGATGAGGCGTGGGCTGCCGATCGTGTTCTGCACGACGCCAAGGCCGCTTGCCGCACTTACGTTCGTGCCATTGTTCTGGATGTTGTAGACGGTCTGGCGATTGGCGATAGTGCTGAGCTTGAGGTCGTAGGGAATCTGGCTGTTGGTGTTGAAGCCTGTGGAGATGGAGTTGTTGGGGATGTCGAAGCTGGGTGTATTCGATACGTTGAAGACATCGAAAGTGTACTTGAGTGCAAGTCGTTCATTGATCTTGGTGTTCTTGACCAGGCTGATGTCGGCGCGCTTCTGGAAGGGCTGACGGAAGATATTGCGTTGTCCTCCGGGGCCGAAGCCGGTCTCGTAGACATCGCACACAGGTGTGCCGCCGGTGGAGAAACCGCAGGAGGGAACACCATTCACGCCTGGATCAACGAATGGAATAGAGAAGGCGCTCGCGTTCAAAGCAGGCAGACCTGTGAAGGCGCCGGAGTGGCCGGCGAGCGCCTGATGTGGAGAGTAACCGGGTGCGAGGGGGATGATGGGATTGGTGATGCCATCGTTATAGCTGTAGTACTGGCTGGCGATGGCGCCGGAGTAGTCTTCGACGCTATAGGGTTGCCCGCTTTGGAAGACGGTGATGCCCTGGATACCGAAGCCGTTGGTGATGCGGCTCAGCAGGCCGTGGCTCTTGAAGAAGTCAGGGATCTGGTAGACGTAGTTGAAAGTGACGTCGTTGGTCCGGTCGAAGTCGGACGATCCGTAGCCGGTGCGCAGGTTGAGCGGATTGTTGCCGTTGTAGAAGAGGCCAAGACCACTCTGCTCATCGAGTGAATGCGAGAAGGTGTAGGAGACGTTGAACTGCAGGCCGTGGGCAAACCGCTTCTGCAACTGCGCACCAAGCGCGTCATAGGCAGAGTTGCCGTTTGCCTTGTAGGTGACGGAGTTGATGCTGTACCCGATGTAGGGGACGCGCAGATCGGTGTTGCCGCCGTCGTAGGTGTTGGCGGGTTCCGTGCTGAGAGGGTTGCCAGCCGGGTCTGTCGCCTGGAAGCCGTAGGAGTAGATTTCGCCGTGAATCGGATTTTGCGCCGTGGCGATGCCGGGCTGGTTGAAGGGGATGGGGATGACGCCGTGGCGACCGCGATTGCCGACATAACCAATGGTTGCGGACGTGGTGGAGTTGATCTGCCACTGCATGTCGAGCGACCAGTTTTCGGTATAAGGCAGCTTATTGCTGGAGTCGTAGGCGCCGAAGGGGAAGGTCTGATCACCATTCTGCAGGCCGGCAACATTCGGCAGGTATTTATAGAAGTCCTGCGGATTGCCGCTTGGGGGCGCGGGCAGTGTGGCGCCGAAGGGGTTTGACAGAGTCGCCCCCTTCGGAGCCTGGGTGGGAATGACGAAGGGTGGCTCCTGCGTGACGCCGAAGGGGCCGCTGACGCCGCTGCCGGCGCCGGGTGAGAGATATGTGAAGTATTCGCCGCGGTTGTAGTAAAGACCGCCGCCCGCCCGGAAGACGATGCGGCCATTGTTCTGAGTTGGACTCCAGGCGACGCCGACGCGCGGCGAGACGCCCCACTGACGTTCAGTGAGGGTGGAGGCGCTGACACCAGGCGTGTGGTAGAGCTTGTTGTTCCCTGCGACGACGAAGCCGTCGTTAACGATGGTGTCGGACGTTGCGTCGTACTGGTAGAGCTTGGGATTGAAGTTGAAGAGATTGCCGTTCTTTTCCGTCAGAGGGCCGTTGTAGTCATACCGGACACCGGCAGTGATGCTGATGTTCGGGCGGATCTGCCACTTGTCCTGCAGGAAGCCACCGACGTCGTTGGTGCGGTAGTAGCGGTTGGACTGGCCCTGCAGAAAGGTTGAGCTGCCGCCGCCGCGCACTGTGCCCTGCACGAAGTCAGCAAAGTTGGTGAAGGCGATGATGCCGGTATTCTGGCGCCGGTTGGCGATGTTGAGCTGGGTGTAGGAATAGTCGGCGCCGGCTGACAGTGTGTGATTGCCAAGTGTAGCGATGACTGTGCTCGATGGCTGCAGTCGATTCTGGAAAAAGCCGTCGCGGAAGAAGCTGCCCGTTGGACCGATCTTGAGTCCGGCGCCGGTGATGCCGTTCACGTTGCCGATGTTGAGGCCGGGAAAGGTATCGAAGCCGAAGAGGTTGATGCCGACCTGCTGCGGCGTGAGTGCCTGGTCATTGTAGGAATAGCCTTTTTCACGAACGAAGCCGAGGCTCTGCACCCAGCTGAGACGCGAAGAAGGTGTCCAGGTATTGACGATGGACGCGAGATGCGAGCCGGCGTCAAGATGCTGGTTGAAGCCGCTGACCTGGCTGTCGGTGAAGGGATTCTGGGAGGGATCGTGCTGGTAGAAGTATTTCAGCGCGAGGATGTCGGACTTGCTGGCGTTGTAGTCGATGTTGCCGTTGGCCTGGTCAGCCTTGAAGCTTGGCACGCCGAAAAGATCGTTGGTTGGCAGAAAGTTGGAGAGGTTGGCTGCTGCGTTCGCCCCGGCGGACGGGACTAGGTACTGCCCATTCGGTAGTTTGAACTGCAGGACTTTCAAGGCGGCCGGATCGATGGTGCCATTGAAGGTCTGACCAGTGGTGGCAACGGCTGCTGCGATGCCGGCGGCACTGCGGTCGTCAGTCAGGCCGGACGGAAGGTAGAGTGGTGAGCGGCCGTTGAGGAAATCTGTAATACGGACGGCATTGTAGGAGACGAAGCCGAAGAGCTTGTCTTTGAAGATAGGTCCGCCCAGCGTTCCGCCGCCGACCACGCGATGAAGGTAGGGATTGACCTCGTTCTGGGGAATGGAGCCGCCATAGGCTTCGCTCTGCTGCTTGTAGAAGAAGGGCGCGGCGTTCAGGTAGTTGGTCTGACGGCTGACATAGCCCTGACCGTGATAGGCATTGGTGCCGGATAGAGTGCTGACATCAATGTGTGCGCCGCTCTTCTGGCCCTGCTGGGCGTCATACATGGAGGTGTTGACGCGCATCTCGCCGATGTTTTCCGGACTGGGCGTAGGGATGGCATTGCCGATGGCGTCGTAGACAGAGGTGTTGGTCTGGATGGTGCCGCCCGCGAGAAAGCTTTCGCCGGTATTAGGAGTGACGCGTCCCGAGGCGACCTGGCTGGTGCTTTTGCCATTGAAAAGATTGCTGACTTCGACGCCATTGACCATGAAGGCGTTGTCAGTATCGCGCTGGCCATTGGCCCAGATGGGCTGGTTGCCGAGACCTTCGTTGGTACCGGTGCCGTTGACAAACTCTGCATTGACGCCGGGCGAAAGGACGGCAAGCTGGGTGAAGCTGCCAGTGGCGAGCGGCGTCTGCTGGATCTGGGTGTGGTCAAGGATGTAGCCGTTGGTGGTATCGGTGGCATTCAGGAGTGGTGTGCCGTTGACGGTGACGGACTCGGAGACGCTGCCTGCCTTGAGCTGTGCGTTGAGGCTGACGGTACGGTTTTCCTGCACCTGGATGTCGGGATATTGCTGCGTGTCAAACCCGTCGCGAACGACCTGGACGTTATAGGTACCGATGGGCAGATTTTGAAAAGCGTAGCTGCCGTTGGTCTTGGTGTCGCTGGTAAAGGTGAGTGCGGTGCCTTTGCTGGTGATGGTGACATGAGCGCCGGCGAGGGCAGCGCCGGATGAATCCGTGACGGTGCCGGATACAGCGCCCAGGGTGAGCTGTGCATGGACGCTGGTGTTGAGAAAGCAGACGAGCGACAGGGAAGCTGCGGCGTAAATCCTGTTTCTGGGTAGTGGCATTCTGGCCCTCGGAAATCACACACAGAGCATGCCGGGTCTTTCCCGGATTCGCCGCTCCGTGATTTACCTCCTAGTAAAAGACACGAAGGGCCGGTCGATGTGAATGCCGCTTGAATTTTCGGGCGATCCGCAGAGTGTGATGATGCCGAAGGCTGGGGTGCTGTTTGTTGATTGCAAAGAAGTTGAGCGGCGGAGAGCGAGAAATAGTTCTGAGGAACGCAGCGTGGCCGCAAAGGGACTTACTGGGTCGCCGGGGTCGCCTTAACAGTATCGGCAGGGGTGATGCCGCCTCTCCTCCAGGGAGCAAGAGGAGAGGTATGCTCGTTGCGTGATTGGCACCGGGTAAACGTTCCCTGCTACTGACAGGCGGCCATCCGACAAGCGAAGCATCTACGTGCTGGCGTGATGGTTATAGCGAGGCAATCATTAGAGGCTGGCAAGGGGATTGCGGGCCGATGCCCCATGCGTTGCTGCAGCAAGTCACGGAACCTCGAAGTTTTGCGAGAACACGACTGGGAGAGACACGTTATGAAAAAGTCGAAGCAATCCATGGTTCTGACCCGGCGCGAGGCGCTGCTGCTGTCCACTACGGCAGGCCTGGGAGCGGCGTTGAGCAAGCCTGCATTTGCTTCAGACAGCGTGAAGACGGGCACACACCAGGAGCCGGGAAACGTATCGACGCCGCGAACGGCTGTGGCGAAGACACAATACGGCAAGGTGCGCGGGTTTGTAGATGGCGGCGTGCTGACGTTCAAGGGCGTGCCGTACGGGGCGACGACCGCCGGCGAGAATCGATGGCTGCCAGCCAAAGCGCCTGCGCCCTGGACAGACGAATATCCTGCACTGGCGTACGGCGCGAACTGCCCGCAGACCCTGCATCCCTGGACCAGCATCGAGCAGACCTTTCTATTTGACTGGGACGACGGCTGGCAGAGCGAGGACATGTTGAAGCTCAATATCTGGACGCCGAGTCTTACCGGGAAACGCCCGGTCATGCTCTACATGCATGGCGGCGGTTACAGCTTCGGATCATCGTACGAACTTCCATCGCATGACGGTGCACAGATGGCCCGGTATCACGATGTGGTGCAGGTCTCGGTAAACCATCGCCTGAATATCCTGGGATTCTTCGATGCCTCCGAGATCGGCGGATCGGCGTATGAGGATTCGGCGAACGTGGGGATGACGGATCTTGTTTCGGCGCTGAAGTGGGTGCAGGAGAACATCGAGAATTTCGGTGGGGATCCGAATCGCGTGATGATCTACGGTCAATCGGGCGGAGGATCGAAGGTGACGACGCTTATGGGTATGCCCTCAGCAACGGGCCTGATCCATCGGGCTGCGGCGCAGTCCGGTGGCGGAGGGAACATCCCCAGCAGAGAACAGCAGAGAGAACTGGCGCGGCAGACGATGAAGGAACTCGGGCTTGCCCCGAACGATATTGGTTCACTGCAGAAGCTGGAATGGACCAGACTGTTTGCGGCAGGAAATGCAGCGGCTGCGAAGATCAATCCAAAGGGGCCGTCAGTAATGGGGCCAGGGGCGCCGGGGACACCGCGCGTGGGATGGTCGCCCTGCGTGGATGGAAAGGTGATCAACATGCGGTCGTTCTTCGACGCCGCGCCTGAGGCATCGAAAAATATCCCGATGCTAATAGGTTCGGTGAGCGAAGAAGGCAACCAGATGTCTTCCCGTCCCACGGAAGAGCAGTGGCATGCAAATCTGACGAAGACGTATGGCGACGATAAAGCGACGGCCATCGTAGCGGCGCTGAAGAAAGCGTACCCGGAGAAGAAGATTCAGACGCTGTCCTATATATGCAGCGGTAGTCCAGGACTGAATGGGCTTGGAATGCGGAACAACGTTGTGAAGATGGCGGGATTGAAGCATAAGCTGCAGGCCGCACCGGCGTTTACGTACTACTTCACGTGGCAGACTTCCATGCTCGATGGCGTGCCCGGCGCATGGCATACGGCGGATCTTCAATTCTGCTTCGACAACACGAAACGTTGTGAGCAGGGGACGGGAAATACACCAGAGGCGCAGGCGCTGGCAAAGAAGATGGCGGAATCATGGGCTGCGTTTGCTGCGAGCGGCAATCCGAGTCTGCCGGGATTGAGCTGGGCTCCAACCGATCCCGAGACGAATCGAACCATGATCTGGGACAACGAGTGTCGAATGGCCGAGGATCCGGAAGCGGAGGCTCGCAAGATTATCCTGACCTGAACGGCTTTGAGCACCGTGGGGTGGCATACGACTGCATGTTTCACAATGAACCGCAAATCGTTTCGCAGCTCATTCCAAG
Organism: uncultured Acetobacteraceae bacterium; assembly: GCA_964658265.1. Taxonomy (GTDB): domain Bacteria; phylum Acidobacteriota; class Terriglobia; order Terriglobales; family Acidobacteriaceae. The sequence goes on from CAZZYN010000052.1 coordinate 12,096, forward strand.
GATCGATCGTTCCATGCATAGCGATGGTGCCGGCCAGGAAAACTGAATCCCGTCTATTCACATTGTTGATGCAAGGTCCGCTGCCATCGAAGAATTCTCACTTCGGGGAGACGATTTCCGCGGCACGCTGACCTCATGACCTGGGGATATTGGTGCAGAACCGGCTTATTCGCATGCAGAGTCACATCGAACGGCCGTGATCATTGCTGACTAGCGGCACGCTTGTGTATCTCGCACAGTCGACGAATTCTGCGGCGCGCGGAAATCTGCATCGTACCTAAAACATATGACACAGCAAAAAGCCTGGAAGCCTTTGCAGTACAGGCATTGGATCATGGTAGGGCTGACGCTCCTGCTTTTCGTCGTCGTCGCATTTTTTGTCGATCTCAAGCCAGAAGTTAAGGAAAACTTCTTCTTTTCACCGAAGGATCCCGAGTTCCAGCAGACCGCAAAGATCGACAAGCTGTTTCCGGGCGGCAGCCAGATGATCGTCAACGTTGCGGGACCAATCGCATCGACCGCCTATACGGAAAAAATTGGGAGGCTCACGCGCGAGATTGAAGGCCTGAAGGGTGTTACAAGCGCGAACAGTCTCGCCGAAGGCCCCAAGAATCTTGAAGACGCAGAGAAGAGCGCCTTCTGGACCAGGCTGCTACTGGCCGATAACAAGCGTTCATCGAATGTGGTCGTGTTTGTGAGCGAACAGGCAAACTCCCAGGACCTGATCGCACATATGGAGGTGATTGAGCAGAAGCTCGAAGGCAAGGATTTCCATATCCAGATGGCTGGCGCTCCCTACATTGCCGAAATGATGCGGCGTAGTCTCAAGCACGATTTCGAGACCTTCAGTCTTACGTCCTTCCTGCTCTTTGGCGTAACGATGTGGCTCCTCTTTCGATCATGGAAGTTGACTGTCGGCATTCTCGCGACATGTTCCAGCGCCGTACTAATTACGCTGCTTTTGCAGCAGCTGTTTGGGCAGAAGATCGGCATCTTGACGGCGAATTTGACAACGATCATCTTCGTCATCACCCTGTCCCACCTTGTATATATGACCTTTAACTGGCAGACGCTGGCTCGAGGTTCTGCGGACGCCGCACAACATCAGAAGGGATCGTCGGGCCATCAAGGGCTGGGCAGCAAGGCATGGCGGATGACGCTGCCGGCGTCGTTCTGGTCGATGGTGAGTGCATCACTGGGGTTTGGAAGCCTGTTGCTCGTGCGCGCCGAGCCGTTGAAGCAATTGGGACTCGGCGGAACAGTCGGGACCATCATCGCGCTGGTGACTGCGTATCTGATGTATCCGCCATTTTTGGACTGGGCGAATCCTGAACAAGCAAAAGAAGTTGGCGAGTCAGCAAGCAAGTCAACTTTTTGGGAAAAGAAGTTTGCGTGGATTGCGATCGCGACCGTCGGAATAAGTGTTGTGCTGAGCTTTGGACTGCTGCGCCTCAACACAGACCCCAGCCTGCTTGATTACTTCAAAAAAGGCATGCAGCCGCGACAGGGTCTGGAGATTGTGGATCGTAACGGGGGCACAAATCCTCTCACAATTGTTGCTGCCTCAAAGGGCGGTGGCCGTCTGGATAACGGCGATCAATACGATCACATGTGGGATCTTCAGGACGCGCTCGAAAAGAAAAAAGGTGTAGGCACAGTGCTGTCCCTCCCGGTTCTTCTGGAAGAGGCGCATCGGAAACCCCTGGCGCCGCTGCTGGGCTGGAAAAAAATCGTAAGCATTCTGAATGAGCCGAAGCACCAGCATGTGGCTGCTACGTTCCTGACCAAAGATCGTACGCTGACGGCCTTCTACCTTCGTATGGAAGAGCATGGGCGGACCAGGCCCCGCGTCGAGGTAGTGCAGGACCTGCGAGAGGTGGTACGAAAACAGGGCTTTGTTCCGTACCTGGTAGGTGGCGCATATGAACTCCAAGGTGCGCTGGCACAGATGGTGGCGCACAGCCTGGTGACGGGACTGGGTTGGCTTTTTCTGTTTTTCCTGGGTGTTGCGCTGATTGTCTCGCGGAGTGTTCGTATTACGCTTGCGATGGTGGCCAGTCTTCTGCTGGTGCCAGTATGCATGTTGGGCGGGGTCGGGTTGTTTGGCGTGCCGGTTGATATCATTTCAGCGCCCGCGACCAATGTATGTATTGGCATGGCGATCGACTCGATGGTGCACCTGATCTTTGCAGTGCGCAGGGCGAAAAAGGATGGCAGCAAGGGATGGGAAGCGTGGGTGATAGGTCGCCGCGAGCAATGGCGAGGAATTGTCTATTCCGACGTCATCATCGGGGTCGGGTTTGCTATTTTTGCGCTCTCCAATTTTCCTCCGACACAGCGATTTGGGCTTGTCGTGCTGGCCGGCACAGTCATCGACATCGCGGCCAACCTCTTCCTGCTGCCACTGCTGGGTGGTGCGGAATGGAGAAGCAAGAGGCAAGAGGGAAGGGTGTTACAAAAAGCTGCCTGAGCGTCGCAGTGAATCGAGGTTCCGCATGATGGCCGAAAAGATTGGCCATCGTGCCGGACTGATAAGGCTGCGCTACTTGGATGGATGAACGGCAGGGTCAACTTCGGTCCTGCTCCAGACGGGGCTCACCAATTCGGTGCGAAGCATGGGTCCACCCAGGTACAACGGGCTCTCTGACCGGATAAATGCGGGTACTTCATCTGCACTTACCCAGGCATAACTATCAGCCGGGGACTTTCCAAGTAGCGGAGCGATCATGCCCAGGAGACCGCCCAAGTCTGCATGAATCACAAAGCGGTGAGCTCGACTGAGGCGACCGGCGCTACGAAAGCTCTCCGTGCCATTGGACTTCACCAACAGCTGGATGAGCCGAGGCTTAGGTGTCGAAGCAATGTATGAAATTTTAGTTTCTTCCGCTGCTGCAGGGATGTTCTTAACGACGTCGAGCAGTATCCCATTCGAGAGATCATCCGGCAGATTCATGTGGGTTGTCTCGACATTTTCTTTGCCATTGTCCGAGTAACGTACCGTCACCTCGCCGGTCTTCACGACGATTGTTAAATCGGTCGGCTTCGAGAATGCTGGTCCTCTTTGTACCCGGTGATCGCTCACAAGCCGGAAGTAATTATTCTGTGTGAAGACGGCCGTGTCGTCATCGATCGAACCGTCTCTAAAGCGATAGATCAGATGGGAAGTTAATCGGCCATTATGGACGGTCTGCATCAAATCGCCTGCGGCTACGATCTTTCCATCCAGAGACCGCAGCGCTAGATAGCCATGTACCGAACCCTCCGGGTAGCGGACCGGGATGGGAGAGGCACCAGCGGTTGCCAATGGCAGGAGGGAACTGATCAGGGAACTTGCAAACAGTGTGCGAAGAAGATGCATATTAGGAGAATAGGTTTACACCGCGCTCACACTGCACTTGCGATCAAAGCGCATGTTCGGGAGATCGAAAAGAATATGCAGTGGCCCAGATCGTGGTTTGCCGCTTTTGGCTAGTAACAGAGCGCATTCGCCGCGAGCGAACGATCGATCGAAGCGCTGAACTGCGAATGACGAACTCTCACGCGGAACACGAAATCCGGTCGGCGGCGAATCCTCTAACGTGGCAGCTCCTAAGCATCGATACCTGTGATTCGACTTACAGGTCGTGGTGCACAGTGCTATCACGCGCATGCCAGTGTCGGCACATCCTACACCTTTCAACGGTTCGAATCGTTTCCTCGATTGCTGGCTTCTCTGCCAAAATATTTACGATTACGTAGTGAGCCATCGAGGCCTCCCCACAGCTAAAAGCGAGATCAGGAATTATGCAAAAAGAACATTCGGAGCGGGCATGAGCAAGTCAGGTCTGACGGACGCCCTGCCCCCGTCAGAGGGCGATACCAATGACACGCATCTCCGCCAGGAATGGAAGGATGAGTGTCTTGACGAGGCGACCCTGCACTGGCTGGCTGAAGATGAGAAGTACTTCCTCAAGCAGTCCCTGTCGACACCGTGTCTGAACGTGATGACAAGGTGCCAGGGTGCCTCGATTACCGATCTGCAGGGCCGCACCTATTTGGACTTCCACGGCAACAATGTGCACCAGGTCGGCTTTGGTCATCCACGTGTGATTGAGGCCATCACACGGCAGATACAGCAGCTCTCCTTCTGCACACGGCGCTACACCAACATCCCTGCGATCCAGCTTGCGGCAAAGCTTGTACAGCTTGCGCCTGGCGATCTCGGCAAGGTGCTGTTTGCTCCGAGCGGCACGGGGGCGATGGGTATGGCGCTCAAGCTCGCTCGGGCGGCAACCGGCCGCTATAAAACTATCTCTCTGTGGGACTCGTTCCATGGAGCGTCGCTGGATGCCATCTCGATCGGTGGAGAAGCGACATTTCGGCGGTTCGCAGGCCCTCTTCTACCCGGCACCGAACACGCGCCGCCTCCCGATCCCAGCCACTGTCCTTTCAAGTGTGGGCGGCAATGCAATCTGAGCTGTGCCGACTACATCGAATACATGCTTGAAAAAGAGGGTGACGTCGCAGCAGTAATCGCCGAGACGGTTCGCAGCACACCCTACATTCCGCCATTGGAGTACTGGCAGAAGATACGTGCAGCATGCGACAGACACGGAGCCTTGCTGATCCTGGATGAGATCACACAGGCCATGGGCAGGACCGGACGTATGTTCACCTGTGAGCACTACGGAATTGTTCCCGACATGCTGGTTGTCGGCAAAGGGCTGGGCGGCGGTATCTTCCCGCTCGCGGCGCTGATCGCACGCTCCGAACTGGACGTGGCGGGAGATGGCGCGCTGGGCCACTATACTCACGAGAAAAATCCCGTCGCCTGTGCCGCGGCGCTCGCTGCTATCGAAGTACTGGAAGAAGAGGCGTGCTTAATAACGTAACCAAGCTAGGTGCTTATGCCCTGGAGCGCTTGCGCGCGCTGGAGCAAAAGTATGCGGCGGTCCGCGACGTGAGAGGCCTGGGCCTGCTGCTGGGTGTGGAGCTGCAGACCATGGCTTCGGGTGTTACCGCCGCCCAGGCCGCCGAGCGCGTTATGTATGGCGCGCTCCGGCGCGGCCTGAACTTCAAGGTCACGATGGGCACCATTCTTACCCTTACGCCCGCATTGACTATCACGCCTGAGGAGATCGACACAGCTGTTTCCATTCTCGATGCAGAGCTTGCTCTTCTTGAGCAATGAAGCTGGCTTCTTCACAGTGTTCTAGGCGGGCACAGGCAATGAGCGAGAATCCCATCGAACGATCAGCAGCAACCCGGCTAGGATGCATGAACCCACGAAGAAGTCGAAGATACTGTTCCAGCCAAACCACCGCGAACAAAGAGTCACGCAGATTGGCGCGATGATCTGGCCTGCCGACCCAACACCATTCACAAAGCCGCTGGCTCGCCCCGCCTGCTCGAGCGGCACCGCATCCAGCACAACAGCAGAAGACATGAGAAGGTCTGCGCCAAAAATCAGCATACCCAGAATCCCGGTGGCGACCGTCATCATGCCAGCGCCCAGCATGGCAGCAATGGGATATAGCAGGAGAATAAAGCCGGACAGGAAAAGCATGGTTGTGCCAACCGCATAGCGGCGGCCAGGCAGGATGCGATCGGCAGTGTACCCAGCAATCAGTGCGCCGATGAAGCCGGTTAATTCAAAGGTGGACGCGATTCGCACCGAGGCCTGCAACGTCAAGTGCTGCGCATCCAAAAGATACAACGGCAGCCAGAAAAGCAGCGCATAGCGCGTCATCTTCAAAAAGAAATACATCGCCGCCAGCCCGCGGAGTTCATTGTTGCGCAGGATCGGCGCGTAGCCCAGGCGCGATTCCCGCAAGACCGCACGGCTGGATGGCTCGATGGCATGGCGCTCTTTAAGGTTCTGACTTTTTGCCGCATCGACTGGGGTATCGTAAACGCGCAGGTAGAAAAAGCCGGTGGTCAGCGCCAGGATTGATGCCGGAACGAGCAGTGAAAGGCGTGCACCGGTCGCTGCAGGGAAGAAGAGGCTGTTGGTTGAAAGCGCAGTCGCAACCGCGGTCGCAAGAAAGCCGCCAAGCGCATACGAACTGCTCCACCATGCAAGCGCGATGGTGCGCTCACGACCAGGGATCCATGCCTTGAGCAGCCTGTTAATGGATGGCCATCCAAAGCCCTGACCAAACCCGTTCAAAGCCTGTAGTCCCAGTAGCGCCGCGACGGGCAGTCCGGACAAAAGCGCGACCGTGCTTAGAGCAGATAGCATGCCGCCGGCAAGCAGCACGCGGCGCGATCCGTAGCGGTCCGCCAGCGATCCGCCAGCAAACTGGCCGAGGGCATAGCCGATGCCGAAGATGATCAGCAGGCGGGCGAGGCTACCAGACAACGCGTGGCTTGTATCGCCGCGCCCCAGTGGAGTCCATGCGATGTTCTTCCGGCAGAAATAGAAGCCGGCGTATCCAATCCACGCGGCTACAAAGATGCGGCTCGCCCAATGGGACTGGATGCTTCGAAGCGTTGTTGCGCTTACGGAGTTAGTGTTGTCCTTGCCTTCCAGAAGTGAAGGCAAATCTTCCAGAGGTACGGACCTGTACTCTGCCTCCACGTGATTATCGGGTGGCAATGACAGCCTTGGCTCCGGCAGGCTGGTCATCCCGTATTTTCAACCTGCTCGGTTGCCGGCGGTGCATGGCTATTTGAAACGCCTGGGAAAATCCATCGCGAGAGCTTATGGCCCGCACTGCTTCGCGCAGATCACTATTCGACGCGCCTGCGATCCATAGCTCGGGACTGCGACCCTGACTTGCCGGCTGAATGACGATGCAAGCAGCTTCGCCAGGAGATGCATTCTCTGATCTCTCACAGTGCTCCACATTGTGGGTGATATGGATGACAGGAGCCTGCAGCGAAAGTTCTCCTATCATCGAAGTTCGCTCCTCTGAGCGGACGTTGAAACTGGAAAGTGTAGCCAGAAGCGCACCCGCGGTATTCAGATCGGAAAGCGCGATCGTTGCCGGATCAAGTTTGTTGGCGTCGAAGACGAGCGCGACAGAAGACTTCTCGTTGAGGAACGTAGCCCAGAAATCGAGGAACGGACTGCTATTGAATATCTGCCAGCGAAAGGTGATGGCACAAAGAAAGAGCGCCACAATGGTCGGCATCACCAGCGCCCGGAGACTCAGCAGCGGAGGTTCCACCTTTGAAGGCGGGCTCGCCAGTGCATCCGGATGCGCAGCCGGCACATCCGCTCTGAAGATCTCAGGTTCCACCATCGCGGGTTGAAAGATCGGGACGTAGCTGCGCGCCTGTAGCATGATCTTCCATGGCGATCCGGTCACATCCTGTTCATAAAACGCTGTCAGACGCTTCCTGACATCATTAGCCCGCACGCGCACAACCGCGTCCGAGCCGGTGTCGTAGTCGGGCAGCCGATTGAAAATCTCTACACCGATGGTGCGTTCCTTGATCTCCTCAGCGCGACCATCCAGCGCTGTCTGCACAACAAAGCGGAGGAACTCACAGTTGCGACGGCTCGATCGAAAGCTCTCGTCGCTACAGATCCGCGTCAGCTCCTCTTCTATAGAAAATCGCACCTCTGGCGGATAAGGACTAGAGATGGTGTTGCGATCGAGGTCTGCAAAACCAGCGGAAGGCACGCGTTTTGATCTCCAAACGTTTAAGAATTACGTTCAGAGCTCGCAACATCAGCACTGAACCATCGAGGCTTTCTGTGAAGTCAGCCTGATCCTAAGCTCCGAATGTTGCACTGGCGTTAAACCTTTCCGCTTAGGCAAGTAGCAACTCCTTTGTTTTTAAAAAATTAGCGGTTGTTCCTTAACTGTTCGGAACCTGCACATTCCCGTACTGCGCAGACATGCTCATGGAGCACAGGGCCGTCGCGGATCAAAAGTGTCGCGCCAGCTGCTGCATCGGGGGCAAAGAATTATGAGTCACTATCGAAGGCATGACGTGTTGGGCCTGGCACGCAAAACATCTTTACTGTTCGTCTGCGGCCTGGTCTCCTGTGCAATCGCGAGCGCTCAATCGACCTTCGGGGCCATCACCGGCACCGTCAAGGATGTCAGCGGCGCCGTGGTACCGGCAGCAAGCATCGACGTGACCTCCACCAACACCGGCGTCGAACGGCACGAGACAGCGGATGGACGAGGAGACTTCACGGTCAACAATCTTGAAGCCGGTGTGTACGCGGTCACGGTCAAAGCAGCGGGCTTTTCTGACCAGCAGTTCAAGGAAGTCCACCTGCTTGCCCGGGAGACCGCCCGCATTGAGGCCTTGCTGAATCCTGGTTCAGCAGCCCAGACGGTGACAGTACAGGGTGCGGCAGACATCGATGCCGACCTTACGACCGGCGGCACAACGACCGGAGCCCAGATCAACACTCTCGCCCTTAATTTCCGCGCCTCGAATGCTACCAGTCCACTGATCGTCGCGAATCTCTCACCCCAGGTGCAGCCCGATGCAGCCGGCAACATCTCGATCGCCGGCGGACTTCCGAACGAGACCTCGTTCTCGCTGGACGGCATTTCGACACAGAACGTTCGCAACGGCGGGCCCAATGCAGACCTCTTTCCTTCCGTCGAGACCATTGCTGAATTCAAGGTCAACACGGGCAGCAACAACGCTGAATTTGGGCAGGTGAGTGACATTACGGCGACCAGCAAGAGCGGTACCAATGACTTGCATGGTTCCATCTTTTACTTCACCCAGAATGCTGCTTTCAATGCTGCCGACCCCTTCGCGCACAAGGTTTTGCCTGTCATCGCGAATGATTTTGGCGCCACGCTTGGCGGACCGGTAAGTATCCCGAAGATCTACAACGGCAAGGATAAGACCTTCTTCTTTTTCACCTATGAAGGAACGCGCAGGCCGCAATCGATCCAGGTGAACGAGATCCTCCCGTCAACGTCACAGCGCGCCGGGCACTTCAGCCATGCTGTCCTCAGCCCATGCACAGGGCTCATGACCAACGACCTGAGCAATTGCCTCAATGCGGCCTCCGTCCAGGCGCTCAATGCTTACTTCCCTCAACCGAATGTTGTGAACGGCCCGGACGATGCCGTCAACCAGTTCACGATCAAAGGCAAATATCACCTGGATTCTTACGATGGCCGCCTCGACCAGCAGATCACTCAGAGTCAAAAGGTCTTTGCACGGTATTCGCATAAGGACATATCGAACTCCGGCACGGGCGGCAGCACCACATATAACCCGCTGCTCGGGCCGCTCTCGAACGATCAGAAGCTCCGTAACTTTTCAGCGTCGTATAACTACGTAATTCGGCCCACACTGATCAACGAACTGCGCGGTGGATTCTCTTACGTAAACACCATCACCGAGTACGCAGCCGCTGCACAGGGGGCCGCCTTCGACAAGTCTGCCGGCATCACAAACCTGCCGCCCGTCCCATCGAGTGGCGGCGCTTCCAACTTTCAGGTCGGCAACTATGTGGATCCGGCTGGTGCAACCGCGGGCAACGCAGGCACCAACGGCGTTGGCCGTCCACGCCATGTGCAGCAGCATATCTATGAGATTGGCGACAACCTGACCAAAGTGCTCGGCAGCCATACCTTGAAGTTCGGGTTCGCTTACACACATCTCTCCTACATCGACCAGATCACCTTTACCAACGGCGACGAGTTCGGCGACTACTACTTCTCCGGCGCCTTCACCGGCGATCCGCTGGGCGACTTTCTTACCGGCCTCACGACGCAGGCAGACTACGCGCAGAACGGGCCGGATGGAAGACCGTATGCCTCCCACTACGGCTTCTTTGCGCAGGACGATTGGAAGATCAATCCAAAGCTCACTCTCAGCTATGGACTTCGCTACGAAATAAATCCCGCGTTTAATGATGAGACCAACCAGCTGGGTCAATTCGATCGGAAGTATCCGGGCGGCCGTCTTATTACGCAGGGCCAGAAAGGGCTGAGCCTGGTATCTCCGTCATGGAAGCAGCAGGTCGGTAACACACCCTTCGTCACCAACAGCCAGGTGGGTCTGCCTATCACTTTGCGGAATACCTACTACGGTAATTACGAGCCTCGTCTGGGCTTCGCCTACGACGCCTTCGGCACTGGAAAGACAGTTGTCAAAGCGCATGTCGGCACCTACTCCGTGCCAGTGCTTGGAGCCGTGCTCTATTCGCTGCTCGGCGTAAACACCAGCAACTTCCCGCAGTTTGAAGCTTCACAGGCGACCGGCCCTCTCCAGTTTCCGGGCGTCTTCGGCGGCACCGGCAGCTTCCTCGCCAATTGCAACACACCCGGCACGATTCCTTCCGGCAGTGTCGTGATCTCCAGCTGCCCTGGCTATCGCCGCGCGAACAATGAGAACCTGAAAGACCCGCGCGTGATCCAGTGGAATGCCTCCGTAGAGCAGGGACTCGGTCAGGGTACGGTACTTCATCTTCTCTACACGGGCTCGCACACGACACAGCTCATTTACAGTCCTGATCTCAACCAGGTGCAGCCGAACACCGTCGGCTACAGCGCACTCACGGCAACGCCGGCGCTGCGGCAGCAGAACCTGAAGTATGCGAACTTCAGCGAGGTGCTGACGCGCGACAACGGTCCGAGCGCAAAGTACAACGCGATGACAGCAGAATTGCAGCGGCGCTTCTCCACAAACCTGACCTTCGACGCTTCCTACACCTGGGCGCATAACCAGTCGAATGCTCTTGGGTCCGCTCCGAGCAGCCTTATTGGACAAGGGGGCCAGGGCGACAACGGCCCGAACACGCTGAACTACTATGACATTCACCGCGACTACGGCGACGTCATCTACACCCGGCGCAACCGCTTCGTGACCACCTTTCTGTACCAGTTGCCGGTTGGCCGCGGTCAGCGCTTTCTGAGCAGCGTCAGCCGGCCGGTAGATCTAGTGCTGGGCGGGTGGGGTCTGACAGGCATTACCCTGTTGCAAACCGGACCTTTCCTCACGCCCACCTTCAGTCCGTCCACAACACCTGATCCGAACTATGCACAATACGGCTTCACCGCTGCTCAATATAACGGCGACGATCCGTCCGGTACGAACCCCGGTCAACGCAGCGCAGGCAGCTACCAGCGTCCTGACTGTGTCGCAGGCCAGAATCCCAATGGCCGTGCCGTGGCCGGACAGTACTTTAACCGCAATGCCTTCCTCGCGCTCCCAGGCGACATCGGCCGCTACGGAAACTGCAGTGTCGGTATGCTGCATGGACCGGGCACTACGAATCTGTCCGCTGCACTGGGCAAGAACTTCAGCTTCAGCGATCGCTTCAAGCTGCGTTATGAAGCCGACTTCTCAAATGTGCTTAACATCGAGAACCTGGCTAACCCGGACACTCGCATCACCGATGCTTCCTTCGGTGTTATCTCCGCGGTTCAGATTGGTGAACAGGCTGGTCCGCGCACCATTCAAATGTCTCTTCGCTTAAGCTTCTAGGTCGATCCTGTCGAGGAGATGCCGGCCAAAATCGGCATCTCCTCGACACATCATTCTGCCTGGAGGAGTTCTTATGTCTATTCGAAATTTCGATGTTGCTGTGATCGGTGCGGGCATTCTTGGACTAGCACACGCCTACGCAGCAGCAAGGGCCGGCAAGTCTGTCGTAGTTTTCGACCGCAGTCCGCGTGCTCGGGGAGCCTCGATACGCAACTTCGGCATGATCTGGCCGATCGGACAGCCACATGGCCGGATGCACCAGATGGCGCTGCGCAGCCGAACGATCTGGCAAGAACTATTGGACGCAGCCAGGCTGCCATACAAGCCTGAAGGATCGTTTCATGTTGTCTACCATGCGGATGAAGCGGCCGTTGTTCAGGAGTTTGTCGAGCATGCGCCGTCACTTGGATACGACTGTGCCTGGATGACTCGTGACGCAGTGCTTGCCCGTACCGAGGCGTTGCAACCGCAAGGTCTGCTTGGTGCATTGTGGAGCCCTACCGAACTCACCGTCGATCCGCGACAGATCATTGCGACGCTGCCCGACTTTCTTGCCGAACGCTACAGCGTCCGCTTCGAGTGGAGCACGGTCGTCCACTCCATCGCGCTGCCAGTAGTAGAGGCAGGAAACAAGCAATGGCATGCCGAGCAGGTTGTCATCTGCAGCGGAGAGGATTTTGAAACCCTGTATCCGGAAGAGTACGCGGCGAGCGGCCTGACACGCTGCAAGCTGCAGATGCTGCGCACTGTCGCGCAACCCTCCGGCTGGAATCTGGGCCCCTCGCTCGCGTCAGGATTGACACTGCGACACTATGCCTCGTTTGAAGTGTGCAGCACACTGCCTGCCTTCCGGAAGCGCGTGGCGCAGGAAATGCCTGCGTACGATCGCTGGGGTATTCATGCGCTGGTTTCGCAGACTGTCGACGGAGCATTGACCCTCGGCGACTCCCATGAATATGGTTTGGCCGTCGATATCTTCAACAAGGATGAGATCGATCGGCTCATCCTCGATTACACGTATGGCTTCCTCCGCGCGCCGAACCTGGAGATCGCGGAGCGCTGGTACGGTGTCTACGCAAAACATCCGGACAAGCCTCTTGTGCGCATGACTCCAGCAGACGGAGTGTGTATTGCCGCATCTCCCGGCGGCTCGGGCATGACGCTTTCGTTTGGGATGGCGGAGGAAACCATGAACCAAATGGGAATTACAAACAGGATGAATGCCAATGCCTAGTTCCATCGCCATGGTAGTTCTCGACTGGGCCGGGACCACTGTTGACCACGGCAGTCTCGCGCCGGTCCGCACCCTGCAGAGGGTCTTCGCAGGTAGAGGCATCGAGCTTGCAGATGCCGTCGCGCGGCGCGATATGGGCATAGCCAAAATCGATCACATTCGCAAACTTCTTGCAGAGCCGGAAGTGCACAGCGAGTGGCAGCGTCTGGGTAACTCACCGGCAACCGAAAGAGAGGTGGAGGCACTCTACAAAGAATTCATTCCGCTGCAGATGGCGTGCCTGCTCGATTATGCAAAGTTGATCGACGGAGTGCTGCCTGTCGTCGAAGGCCTGCGGGCGAGCGGTATCCGTATCGGCGGCACAACCGGGTATACACGGCCCATGCTGGAAGCACTGGAAGCTGCGGCGACTCCGCAGGGCTATACGACGGACGAGTCGTTGTGTCCAGATGATGTGGGAGCCGGCCGCCCACATCCATTCATGTGTTATGAACTGGCAGTCCGATTGAGAGCCTCTCCATTGTGGACGTGCGTAAAGATCGGCGACACAGTCAGCGATGTGGAAGAAGGGCGTAACGCGGGCATGTGGACGATCGCCATCACTCGCACCGGCAACATGACAGGACTCTCTGAAGAAAAGTGGAACGCACTGAGCCCTGAAGCCCAGGCTGCAAAATCTGAAGTCGCACATACCTCTCTGCAAAAGCACGCGCCTCATTTTATTGTGCCGAGTGTCGCCGATATTTTGCCGGTCATTGCGGAGATTGAACAACGCATCCTGCGAGGTGAGCGGCCTTGAGCCGGCAAGCAGCGGAGAAGCCGGCCCTGAAAACTACAGCGGGATCAAACGAAATGACAGGGTGGCACATCAGCACGATCTCGCTGTTGATGCTTGGTTACGCCTGCTATTACTTCTGCCGTTCGGATTACTCGGTCGCGCTGCCGCTCATCCTGGCAGAACAGGTGAAGCATGGCGTGACTGCCCACGTGGCGGAAGTCAGGCTCGGTTCCATCGCTTCATTTGGCGTGCTGGCCTACGCGATCGGCAAGTTTCCGTCAGGTGCGTTTGCTGATCGCTTTGGCGGCCGCAACAACTTCCTCGGTGGCATGGCAGGCTCCATCTTCTTCACGCTGCTATTCATGCTGGGCGGAGGATTTCCCATCTTCACCATTGCGTGGATCGGCAACCGGCTGGTGCAATCGCTGGGCTGGGCCGGCCTGGTGAAAGTCACTTCGCGCTGGTTTTCCTATACGCAGTACGGCAGCGTGATGGCAGTTATCAGCCTTAGTTACTTATTTGGGGATGCACTCTCGCGTGGTGCCATGTCTCTGCTGCTCGCACACGGAGCGGGATGGCGGGAACTGTTCGGCATCGGGGCTGCGCTACTGGGTGTAGTCTTCATCGCAAACATCGTGTTCCTGCGCGAGACTCCAGCAGTGCGCGGCTTGCCGCTCCCTGAGGAAAATCCTCTGAATCTATTCTCCGAGAAGTCAAACGCTCAAGCAAACCAGCGCTTGGAAACCCAGGAAAGCAAGAGCCCCGCTGGGATCTTCCGTACGCTGCTAGGCTCTCCGACGTTCTGGATGATCTGCCTCATTTCACTCGGAACCACGCTGCTGCGCGAAACCTTCAACCTGTGGACGCCGATGTACTTTACGCAGATAGCCGGCATGACAAATTCCCAGGCAGCGAGCGGAAGCGCTCTCTTCCCCTTCTTTGGCGGCATATCGGTCCTGGCCGCGGGATTTCTCAGCGATCAGCTTGGCCCCGACGGTCGAAGCCGCATCCTGTTCGCCGGCCTGGCGTGTTCTGTTCTCGCACTCCTTGGCCTGGCGGAGTGTCCTGTGCAAGCAGGCAGTCTGCTCCCGGTCGCACTGGTAAGCGCAGTCGGCTTCTTCCTCATCGGTCCCTACTCTTACCTGGCCGGAGCCATCTCACTGGACTTCGGCGGCAGAGAAGGAAGCGCTACCGCTTCCGGGATCATCGACGGCATCGGCTATCTCGCCGGAGTGCTATCAGGCAACGGCATGGCGCAGATAGCTGTCCGGTATGGTTGGCAGCGGATGTTCCTTGTACTGGCCGCTACCGCATTTCTCTCCTGTGCCGTCGCCGGAGTCTCTGCATGGCAGGTCCGGCAGAGATCCGCAAGTCTCCGGCTGCAGACTCAGCCCTAAATAAGCTGTCGCATCTACTGGATGGATCTGCTCACCTAGTTGCGATCGACAAAATTGAGCGCACACTGAGAGCTACTCAACAGTTCAGAGCGGAACTCTTTCTTACTGCTCCGCATCTGGACGTACTTTCCACGCCATCGTAGTTCAGTCCTTTGGAGTTTTACACTTTGCGCGCCAGACAGGGCTTATTCGCTTCGATCTGTATGTTCATACAGGCGACCTTGAAGCTACGCTGCATGCACATGCCCCAACCTACGAAAGCTGCCAGTGATATGCGTCATCGACGTGAGGATGTTGAATCTTGAATTTACTCACGGGCCTCCCTGCGCATCTGAGCGTGCATAAGGAGAATTCAATGACAGAGCATCACGACACGTCGAAGCCGCATGAACCCCACGCTGTAAAGGAAGAGCAGACCAAAGGTCCGCACGATCCAAAGGAGATTAACCCGAAGATCGCGTCCGACATCGCGTACTGGGCCAAGGAATTCGGTGTAACGGGCGATCAGCTTCACGAAGCCATTCGCAGCCACGGAACCCACGTGGAAAAGGTTCGGGCAGCACTCCACGCGAAGAGCGCATAAGGGATCGGCAGATATTGGACAGGCGGCCTGCGGTGAGACGTTCATATCTCCTCGGGCCGCTGCGCCGATTGGACAGCTTATCGCCGAAGCATAGTCCTTGACCGTGGAAGTGACCCGGCCCGCGGGATCAGAGTCGACTCACTTTCTACGGGGCCGCTTATCTGGCTAGTCCGAGTGCATGTAGCTGATTTGAGTGAGGTTATTGGAAGGCTTGGTGGGCAGCGAGGGACTCGAACCCCCGACATCCTGCTTGTAAGGCAGGCGCTCTAACCAACTGA
>CAZZYN010000053.1:0-26720 GCA_964658265.1 uncultured Acetobacteraceae bacterium
CCCTGACTGCCGGGCCGGCTCACGCACAACAGAAGTGTACCAGAAGAATCTGCCAACGTGAGCTTGGCCCCGCCGGGCCCTAGACGCAACTGCTTTATTGCTTCGAAGCAGCAAACACCGTCTCCCGCATCTTTTCTCCTCATTTCGGGCTGCAAGCATCCGGGAACCCGCATCCTGCGTCCACCACAAAAGGCGTTCTCGACCGATGTGTTTCGTCCACAGGTTGCTTCGCCCGTATCATCTAGTCAATAAGCTTGGTGCAAAGCGCCGCGCCGCGCTTCCAAGCCACACGCATCCGTCACCAGGTCTTTACACCGGACCATGGCTGGCCGGGGGCCCGGCACACAGCACAGTATTGGGAACGATCCAGAGGAGTGAGCAAGTCAGGTGAAGATTTCTAAGCGCGATACGACGCCGGACCAGGCGCAGGTCATCATGGAGTTTCATATCTCGCGTGCCGCGCGGGAGCGTTACCAGGTTCAAGCCACTCTTTTCTCATTTACCGGCAATGTTGTCTTTGCCAATGTAGCGGCCAGCCGCGAACTGGCGCACCGCATGAACGCTGTGCGCAAGGCAGACGAACATCCTGAACTTGCCGTCAATCCGGGCGCCCTCTTTGCCATGGGCCTGATCGACGAAGCGACTCACGCCCTCTTTGCCCATTATCGGGAGACCATCGACCCGCTCGTATTAAGCGATGCACTCGTCTGGTTCCAGCAGAAGGTAGGGCAGCAGAATCTGGACTCACTGCTGCTCACATTCGTAGAGAAATTTCCCGGCAGAAGCGTTTATAGCGGAGAGCAGACTGCCGCCGAGTGGCTGGCCGGCTCAACCAATGGCTACGCTCATAAGCATGCCGCCTTCGAAGAAATCGTCCTGCTATGGCTGGCCAACATAAACCCGGCCTTCGTCCCGTTCAAGGAACTGTTTGACGATACCCATGTCCAACCCGCAGAGACATATAAAAGCGTCACCGGGCATCTACGTGACTACTTTGCGACACGTCCGCCGGTAGATGATGAGCACACGAACCTGATTGACCTGATGCTTGCTCCCTCGCTCGCATCGCCCGAATCTTTAAGCGGCCAGCTGGCCATCCTGCAAGGCAAATGGGGTAGCAGGATCGGCGAACTCTTGCGCCGTGTGGTCCTCGCCGGTGATGTATTAAAGGAAGAGGAACTCGCCACCTGGATGCGTTTTCATCCGCCATCGGAGAATGCAGCCGAGGCCGGCCGGCGTCACGGAGGCAGGGAGAGCAACCAGTCCGGTCGAGCCGAAGTCCCGGATTTCGCCGTTCAACAAAATGAATATGAGCACTTCAGTCCAGATCAGGACTGGATGCCAAACACCGTCCTCATCGCGAAAAGTACCTACGTCTGGCTCGACCAGTTATCCAAGCGCTACAAGCGCCACATTCACCGGCTGGACCACATTCCGGACGAAGAACTCAGCACCCTCGCCAGCCGCGGCTTTAACGCTCTCTGGCTGATCGGCGTATGGGAGCGCAGCCGGGCTTCACAAACCATCAAGCGGCTCTGCGGCAATGCAGATGCCGTCGCTTCTGCCTACTCACTGTATGACTATTCCATCGCGGCAGATCTTGGCGGTGATCACGCCTACCGTGACCTGCGCGATCGCGCTGCCGCCAAGGGCATCCGGCTCGCCAGCGACATGGTGCCGAATCACATGGGCATCGATTCCAGCTGGGTCGTCAACCATCCCGAATGGTTTCTCTCTCGTTCTGACAGTCCGTATCCCGCGTATCGCTTCGAAGGGCCGGACCTCTCCAATGACGACCGCGTAGAGATCAAAATCGAAGATCATTACTACGAGCAGAGTGACGCATCTGTCGTTTTTCGACGCCGCGATAAATGGACCGGCGACACCCAGTACGTCTACCACGGAAATGACGGCACCAGCTTCCCATGGAACGATACCGCGCAGCTGAACTATCTCAGCGCGCAGGTCCGCGAGCAGGTCATTCAGACCATCCTTCACGTGGCCCGCTCCTTCCCGATCATCCGCTTCGACGCAGCCATGACGCTCGCGAAGCGTCACATCCAGCGGCTCTGGTTTCCGACCCCCGGTTCGGGCGGTGCCATCCCGTCGCGTGCAGAATCCAGCATGACGACTGCTGAATTCGATGCTGCGATTCCGCACGAGTTCTGGCGCGAAGTGGTCGACCGGGTCGCGGCAGAAGTACCCGGCACACTCCTGCTGGCCGAGGCCTTCTGGTTGATGGAAGGCTACTTTGTGCGCACGCTCGGCATGCATCGCGTCTACAACAGCGCGTTCATGGTCATGCTGCGAGACGAAGACAACGCGAACTATCGCTCCGTTCTAAAGAACACGATGGAATTCGATCCCGGCATCATGAAGCGCTACGTCAACTTCATGAGCAATCCGGATGAACGCACGGCTATCGATCAGTTTGGCAATGGGGACAAGTTCTTCGGCGTTGCTTCCATGATGGCCACCCTGCCTGGACTGCCGATGTTCGGACACGGCCAGGTGGAAGGCTTCACCGAAAAATACGGGATGGAATACTACCGTCCTAAGTACGACGAGACGCCGACTGACTGGCTGGTCGAGCGTCACCAGCGCGAAATAGCGCCGCTGCTGCATCGCCGTCGCATCTTCGCAGAGAGTGACAATTTCCTACTCTACGACTTCTGGCGTCTGGACGGATCCGTCGACGAAAACGTCTTTGCTTACTCCAACCGCAATGGTGATCAGCGCGCCCTCGTGTTGTTCAATAACAACTACTCGTCCACGAGCGGTACCATCCACCACTCCACCAATTACGCTGACAAAGCCAGCGGATCCCTACGTCAACGCGAAGTGAGCGATGGATTGGGACTCGTCTCCGGTCACGATGTTTTCGTCGGCTATCGCAACATGAGCAATGGCCTCGAGTACATCCGCACTGCGTCAGAGATCGCGCACAACGGTTTCTCGATCGACCTCCGCGGCTACCAATATGCCGTCCTCCTCGACTGGCGCGCACTCCCGTCCGACGCGCAGCACCCGTGGGCCCAGCTTCATGACTTGCTGCATGGCGAAGGTGTTCCCAGCCTCGAAGAGGCTTTCACCGATCTGACCATGAAGCCCGTGCATGATGCAGTGCTTGCACTACTCGAGCCGCTGCTGGTCCGGAACTTCGCGGAAGAAGGTCACCGCCTAGCCGAAACCATTCGAAAAGGGCCAGTGGAGGGTAGCCGGAAGCGAACGCTGCCGAGTGTTGTGCCGGAAATAGTCAGGCGCTCCACCGAGTTGCTTGCAGTCGCGCGCAGCAGCCTGAACTGGACCGAGCCGGAGTTCGATGGCACCATCCGAACAGCGCGTCGCGGAGCCGAGGCTGCGAAGTTTGCTGAGGCCGCACTCACCACCCGACTGCAGGCCCTGCTCGCCATCCCTGCTGCCGAGGCCGCTTCTGCAGAAGCCTGGCCAGCTGCCGCACGCGAAATAATGCCCAGCGTCAGTCCACTTACCAATGCCGGGGCAATCTGGGCGCCGGCCCTTGCGGCCACTGTCCTTCAGTGGCTTGTTCCTCAGGTCAATCAGGCACCTGTTCGTTCTGTTGCCGGAGGCGCGCTCGCCGCTCCCGACGCATTTGAGAAGATGCATCTGCGCAAACCTTTGGCTCGCGCCTTTGAAGGTTTCCAGTTGCAGGGCGAAGATGGCTGGCGGGCTGCCTCCAGGGTGCGCCTGCTCGTCACTGAAGATGCACCCAAGCAGGCAGATGCTCTAAGCCTCCTGATCGATGCTCTGCAGCAGAGCGCGGAAGTGCGCTGGCTCGCCGGGGTGCATGAATCATCAGGCAAGACCTATTTCATCCAGGAGCCTTTCGAGCGCCTGTTGTGGTGGATACAGCTGCCGCTGCTGCTGCGGGCGAAAGACATTCCTTCTTCAGCTGAAACCTTCAGCTCTATGCACAAGGCAGTAGAGCAGGGAAGCAAGGCCGCGATTGCCGCAGGTTACGATTATCAAAAGCTGCTGAGCCACGCCGCCCATCCGCCCTCAGCAGGCATGGCCGCGGCTGCCTCGGTCCTGCACGGAGTTGTAGGCTTTGCGAAGAAGCTCGAAGACGCCGCAAGTAGCGAAGTCAGCGCCTTCAAAGCAGCGAAGGCCAGCAGGACGACCAAACCCAAGCCAGCAAAAGTAACTGCCACTCTTGCAGAATCAAAGAAGAGTAGCAAGTCTCCAGAAGGCACTGGCAAGGCAAAGCCGTCAGGGGCCACGCAGGCACCGGCGGCGAACAAGGCCGCCAGCAACACAAAGCCTCGCACCACCGCAACCGAGGTGAAAGAGCCAGCGAAGTGAACGCACTCGCTCTTTTCAATAGACGTCGTTGCCTGCTGCTGGCCGTGGTGAACCTGTCAATTGCCAGTCACGGCTGGGCCCAGCAGGCACCGGACCCCTCTGCATCGGATACCACCATTCGTGTGCAAAGCTCGGCGGTTCTGGTGCCAACTCTCGTCGAACAGAAAAATGGCGAGATTGTCTATGGATTGAAGACAGAGGATTTTCAACTCTACGATGACGGCGTGCTGCAGAAGCTCCGGGTCGACGAAGAGATGGATACCTCGCCCGTTTCCATCGTCGTCGCCATCGAGACCGGCCGCAGCAGTGCACTGCAATTCGAACGCATCAGCCGCATCGCGTCTCTGCTCGACCTCTTTCTGCAGGATGGCAAAAGCGATGCCGCGCTCATCACTTTCGATTCGCAGGCACAACTGGTGCAGGATTTCACCCGCAACGCCGCCACCATCGACTCGCACATCCATGAACTGCAGCCGGGCGACGGTGGAGCCGCCATCTACGATGCTGCTGCCTTCGCGCTCGATCAACTCTCCGACCGTTCGCCGGAAAGGCGTCGCGTTCTGTTGCTGATCAGCGAGACGCGCGATCACGGCAGTCGAAATGTTAAAGTCGACGACCTGGTGAAGAAGATAGGCGCCAGCAACACTCTAGTCGTCAGCCTCGCTTTCGGTCCGGCAAAGGCCGAATTTCTCGATGATCTGAAGCATGGTGGAGCAGGCAGCTCCAATGCCAACCTGATGACCGTGCTGATGATGGCCATCAGTGCCGCGAAGAAAAATGTGGCAAAGGAAATAGCCACCATGAGCGGCGGAGAGTACGCGCCATTTTCAACCGAACGCACCTTTGAAGAACACCTGCACACAATCTCGCAGCACGCGCGCAATCGCTATCTGCTCAGCTTCAGTCCGTCCAACGCTGCACCGGGTCTGCATCCTCTCACCGTGAAATTGACGCGTGACATCGACGCCCGGATTGTGACCAGGGCAAACTACTGGGCAGAGAGCAGCGCCGACAGTCGTTGACCACCGCTATATTCGGAAAGAGGAGCAAACACTATGAGTGAAACTATAAAACTGCATGCCAGCGACGGCCATGAACTGGATGCATACGTTGCCAGACCTTCAGGCAAGGCAATCGGCGGTCTGGTAGTCGTTCAGGAAATTTTTGGAGTCAACCAGCACATCCGCAATGTGGCAGACAGCTATGCGAAGGATGGCTTCCTGGTAGTCGCCCCGGCCATTTTCGATCGCGTGGAGAAAAATGTTCAGCTGACCTACGAAGGCGCGGACATGCAGAAAGCCGTCGAACTGATGCAGAAGCTGGACATTGACAAGGCCCTGCTTGACGTTGACGCAGCGCTCTCCTTCGCAAAGCAGGAAAGTCATGGCAAAGCCGGCGTCATCGGTTACTGTTACGGCGGCAAGCTCGCTTGGCTGTCCTCCACGCGCCTTCATCCGGCCGTCGCAGTCGGCTACTACGCCGGCGGCATCGGCGAGTTTGCTCAAGAGAAGCCAAATGCGCCAACCATTCTTCATTTTGGCAAGCAGGATACTCACATTCCTAAGGAGCAGGTTGAAAAGGTCATCGCTGCCCATCCCGAAGTCCCTGTCTACTGGTACGAAGCAGGCCATGGCTTCAACTGCGACATGCGCGAGAGCTTTGACGCTCCCTCTTCAAAACTTGCGCGCGAGCGATCCCTCGCCTTCCTCAAGCAGCACATAGCCGCCAGCTAGGCAGGTTCGGCCATCGCTTCAGTCATTAGGGCGCTCTCTTCGGAGCGCCCTTTTTCATTCCTTTCGCCGATGGAGGATTTCTAGCTTCTTTTACGCGTCGTCGGCACACCTTTCGACATCTATTGGATTGTTCCCGCAGCAGGATTGCAGGCGAAGCGCGACTCGCGTTGGCGCTTCACACTGATTCAAATTGGAAGGCACTCAGCAACGCATGGCATCAGCGACGACGACGATGGAAGGTGCAGCGAGCATGCCATGGCGCCCCAGGGTCAATCCCTGGGCCATCGCAGCGACCGTTGCGCTTGCGGCCTTCATGGAAGTACTCGATACCTCGATTGCCAACGTTGCTCTCCCGTACATCGCCGGGGGCCTCGCAGCCAGTCAGGACCAGAGCGAGTGGGTGCTCACGACATATCTCGTTGCCAACGCCGTGGTACTCCCCATGGGCGGCTGGGCCGCCAGCGTCATCGGCCGCAAGAACTTCTTCATGCTGTGCATCATCATCTTTACGGTCTCGTCGTTCCTCTGCGGTATCGCTCCCTCACTCCCGCTGCTGCTGGTCTTTCGTGTGCTGCAGGGTGCAGGCGGCGGAGGACTGCAGCCCATGGCGCAGGCCATCATGGCAGACTCATTCGAGCCCCGTAAACGCGGACTCGCCTTCGCCCTCTACGGACTGGTCGCCGTCCTCGCACCTTCCATCGGGCCCACTGTAGGCGGCTGGATTACCGACAACTACAGCTGGCACTGGATCTTCTACATCAACATCCCGGTCGGCATGCTCGCCCTCTTCCTCACCCAGCGACTGGTAGAGGATCCGCCATTCCTCAAGCATGACTGGTCCAACTTCAAGCGAGTCGACTACATCGGCATCGCACTTCTCGCACTCTCCATGGGCTCGCTGGAGATCTTCCTCGACAAGGGCGAGGAACGCGCCTGGTTCGGCTCGCATTTCGTCGTCAGCTTCATGATCGTCTTTGCCGTCTCCTTCGTCGCGCTCATCTATTGGGAGTGGAATGCCAAGCAGCCTCTGATGGAGCTGCGCCTTTATAAATTCAAGAATTTCGCAGTCTGTTCCTTCCTCATGATGGTGACCGGCGGCATTCTCAACGCCTCCACTGTTCTGCAGCCGCAGTTTCTTCAGCGCGATCTTGGCTACACTGCCACTATCGCGGGTCTCGCCCTCTCTGCCGGCGGTTTGGTCCTGCTGGTCGTCATGCCGATGGCCGGTCAGGCCGTCACACGGTTTCCCGCTCGCAACATCATCGCCTTCGGCTTCATTCTTTTCGCCGGTGGCTTCTTCTACTCGGCAACGCACATCAGTCTCGGCATCAGCTTCGGCTTTGCCTCCTGGCTGCGTGTCATTCAGATCGTGGCTATCCCGTTCGTCTTTATCTCGGTTACCACCGCGGCCTACTTTGGCCTGCCT
Organism: uncultured Acetobacteraceae bacterium; assembly: GCA_964658265.1. GTDB lineage: Bacteria > Acidobacteriota > Terriglobia > Terriglobales > Acidobacteriaceae. Next base: position 7,483 of record CAZZYN010000053.1, read on the forward strand.
TCTGAAAAGAACAACCAGGTCGCCGGACTCATCAATTTCGCCCGCAACATCGGCGGCAGCATCCTGATCTCGCTTAGCAATGCCTATGTCACGGAGAGCGGCCAGTTTCACCAGGCGGCCCTGCTGAAGCACCTCACCCCCAACTCGCCAAATTACCAGGCAGCCATCAGCGGTTATACCAACGCCTTCAAAGGCATCGGCGGCGCAGCCAACGCAGGACTCATGGCACAGACCGCCGTCTACAACCAGCTCCGCGCGCAGACAGAAAGTCTTGCCTATGTGGATATTTACTACGTGCTGGGCGCAGCGTCTATCATCATGATCTTCCTCAGCTTCATGCTCGACAAAAACGATCCGAAGGCCGGCGGCGCACCCGCAGGCGCCGTCCACTAACCCTGCCCGCCGCTGCTCCCGCAAACAGTTAAACTGGTCAGCATCACAGATCAACGGGAGCAGGGAAGCATGAGTGCAGTTGAGTACGCGCGGAAGTCGCAGGGCCGTTTTCTCGAAGAACTCAAAGGACTACTCTGCATTCCGAGTATCTCCACCCTCCCCGAGCATGCCCGCGACTGCCGGCGCACTGCCGAGATCCTCGCCGAGGAACTCCGTCGCATCGGCCTTGAAAATGTTCGTTTGATCGAGCTCGGCGGTCATCCTCTCGTTTACGGCGACTGGCTCCACGCGGCAGGCAAACCGACCTGCCTCTGCTATGGCCATTACGATGTCCAGCCTCCAGATCCTCTCGATGAATGGATCTCTCCGCCCTTCGACCCGCAGGAACGAAATGGCAACCTCTACGCTCGGGGCGCCGTTGACGACAAAGGCCAGATGTACATGCACATCAAAGCCCTCGAATCTCTCTTCGCCTGCGCAAGTCTGCAGGATGAAGAAGATGGAAATGGCCGGAAGCTGCCGATCAATGTGCGGGTCATCATCGAAGGCGAGGAGGAAGTTGGCGGAGAATGTATCGCCCGCTTTGTCCGCGAGCATCCGGAAGAACTGAAAGCAGACTTCGCGCTCGTCTCCGACACAGAAATGTTTGCACCCGATCTGCCCACGCTCTGTGTCGGCCTGCGCGGCATGATCTACACGGAAATTGAAGTGAAAGGCGCCCGGACCGATCTGCATTCCGGCATGTATGGCGGCGCCGCTCCCAATCCTTTTCTTGCTCTCGCACAAATCCTCACAAAACTCAAAGACGAGCAAGGTCACATTCTCATCCCGGGCTTCTATGACAAGGTAGCTGCCCCTTCGGCAGACGAACTGGCTGCATGGAAGCGTCTGCCCTTCGATGAAAAGCATTATCTAGAGACAGAGATCGGCTCACGAGAGCTGGTCGGCGAGCCCGGCTTCAACGTGATGGAACGCACCTGGGCGCGGCCCACACTCGACGTCCACGGAATGCCCGGCGGCTTCATCGGTGCCGGCGCCAAGACCGTCATCCCCGCCAAAGCTACCGCCAAAGTATCCATGCGCCTCGTGCCGGATATGCGCACCGATGAAGCCTTCCAGCAGTTCAAAAACTTCGTCGAAAGCCTTCAGCCGGCTGGTGTCGAGGTCACCGTACGATTGATTCACTCCGGCGAACCGCTGGTCATCGGCACCGACAATCCCTACGTCAGGGCAGCCGAACAGGCTCTTCACCAGGTCTTCCACAAGGACACGGTCTTCATTCGCTCCGGCGGCTCGATCCCCATCGTCGGTGACATCGAAAAGCACTTGAAGATACCCAGCGTCATGATGGGCTTTGGTCTGCCCGACGACAACCTCCATGCGCCCAATGAGAAGTTCAATATTCAGAACTTTTATCGCGGAATCGAGTCGATCATCCTGTTCTTCGAGAAAGTCGGGGAAGTAGCAGGGACCGTCTGAATACCATCGCTCAGCTTCCGTCCAGCCAGTTAGCGGCGTTCGTACTTGCCGGTGGCGCCAGCACTCGCATGGGCACAGACAAAGCTATGCTGACGCTGCATGGTCGCCCGCTCGTCGAGCACGCCGTGCGTCTGCTTCAAACTCTTACAGACAACGTCAGCATCCTCGGAAGCCGTCCCGACCTCGAAAACTATGCGCGCGTCGTGCCTGACTTCCGACAGAACTGTGGGCCGCTTTCGGGCATTGAAGCCGCCCTCTCGGTTACACCCGACTACGCGCTTTTTCTTCCGGTCGACCTGCCCCTGCTGCCCGCTGTTCTGTTACACCTCATGCTCCGGCGCGTCTCGCGGACCGGCGCCCTCGCTACAGTTCCGCGGTTCGCAGGAGCAGTGCAGCCGCTTTGTGCCGTCTATCATCACAGCTTGCTGCCCGGCATCCGCGCAGCCCTCAACGCAGGCGATTACAAGGTGATGCGCGTCATCGAACGCACCGCCATGAGTATGCAGCCCCGCGGCGCTCTCGATCTCTTCGATCTGGAAACGGTCCTGGCAGTCGAAGACCGTGTTCTATGGCCCGTTAGGACTCATGATTTCTTCCTTAACTGCAACACCCCTGGCGAGTATGCAAAACTCGCGCAGCAGGTAAAGTAAACAGAGACGCCGCATGAACAACAGCAACGAAGACCGAATGGCCGGCACCTCGCAACAAGGCAAGGGCGATAACGATCCCTCGCTGAGTTTTCCCAAAGATCTGCCGATCGAGATCGTTGGCACTTCGCAGCCAGCAGAATCGCCGTCGCTCGCCGAAGCCGAAGTGCCCGATCATGAAGCGACGACCGCCCGTGAGCCCTTCATCGTCTTCGATCATGTCTTTAAATCCTTCGGAGACCTCAAGGTTCTGGATGACGTCTCCTTTTCCGTCGGGGCCGGTGAAACCATGTGCATCCTCGGTCGCTCCGGTGTTGGCAAATCCGTTTCGCTTCAGCAGATCATGGGCTTTCTCAAGCCCGATTCCGGCAGTATCCGGATCGGCGGTCGGGAAATTACCACCATGAACGAAGAAGAGATGGAGCAGGTTCGCAAAAAAGTCACCATGGTCTTCCAGAGCGGCGCACTCTTTGATTCGCTCAGCGTTGGCGAAAATGTTGCCTTTCCCCTCCGCGAACGGCGCGAGCTTGAAGAAGATCAGATCCAGCAGGTAGTCAGCGGTCTGCTCGACATGGTCGGTGTCTCCGGCATGGGCGATCTCGCGCCCTCCGATCTCTCGACCGGCATGAAACGATCCGTCGCCATCGCCCGCGCCCTGGCCTCCCAGCCGGAAGCTATCCTCTATGACGAGCCAACCACCATGGTCGATCCCATGATGGGCCGGCTACTGGGCGATCTGATCGAAAAGCTCAAGCAGCAGCTCCACCTCACCAGCATCGTCGTCACCCATGACATGCGCTTTGCCGAACACCTCGCCGATCACGTGATGTTCCTGCACCAGGCCAAGGTCCACTTCTTCGGCACCATGGAAGAAATGCATCAGTGCGATGATCCCATTGTGAAGCAGTTTCTCGATCTGGACGCCCTGATTCTGCCAAAGATCTGAGAAAGCTTTTCAGCTCGTTCCATATTGGGTTCTGACCCTGTTTCCCGTCATCGAAATGGAACATTCCTGTCATAGCCCTCTGGTAGTCTGAGTTAGCCCGAAGGGGGTATTACCGGGTATTTCAAGCGATGCTAGACTTGGCGATCATCAGACGACAGGGGACCAAGCGCGATCCTCTGTAGCAGCCGCAGCCTGACGGTCAGAGGAAACTCCGCTATGTCCCCAATCGCTCCACAATCCAGTGATGATGAACCGTTGTTACTATGCCCGCAGCCCTCTGCAGGCATAGATCAGGAACACCGATGGCAGATCCAGGCTTCGTCCAAAGCTTCCAAGCAATGTCTTCCCGTGGTCGGCCCGTGGTCGTAGGGGATAGCTCCAGGTCCGCAGCCAAACAGGTCTGGACGCGACACCTCAAGGCCACACTCTTCTGGGTAAGCATTGACATTCTGAGTGTGCTGATCGCAGCCGCCGTCTCTATTCGCGAATGGATCGGCCCCCTCGTAGGCCAGGAGTCCGTCTCTCACAAGGTCGGCATGCTTGCCGACGCCCGCATGCTCTCGGCCGGCTACCTGCTCTGGTTTATCGCAGCGCTCATCATAGTCAGCCGCCGCATGCACCTCTATGCGCCGATCGAAGCGCGCAATACCCTCCACGATCTCCGGCTCAGCATCCAGGCCTGCCTTACCGCCGGCCTCCTGCTTAGTGGCGCCCTCTATGTATCGCGCGGAGAAGTCATCTCCCGCGGCGTGGTCCTGCTCACCATCCTGCTGACCACCATCCTGATCGTTGTTCGTCGCCTGGTCTGGCGCTTCATCGTCTATCGACGCTATGAGCGCGGTATGGAAGCCCGGAACATCCTCGTCGTCGGTACCGGCCGTGTCGGCCAGGCGCTCCGCCACCACGTTGAAGGTATCCGCCACCTCGGCTACACCTTCAAAGGTTACATTCATATCCCCGGCGTCGATGCCGACGGCGGTGCCAAGGATGAAGACATTCTCGGCACCTTCGAAGAAGTGCTGGAAGTCGCCCGCCTCCACTTCGTTGATGAAATCTTTCTCTGCTCGCCCGTCGAGCGCGGCCTTGTGAAACAACTGGTCGAACAGGCGCGTGACGTTAGTGTGGACATCCGCGTCGTTCCCGAAATGTACGATGGTCTCGCCTGGAATAGTCCGGTCGAATACATCGGCCAGTTTCCCACCATCTCGCTCCATCGCAGCGACGTCCCGGTCATCGGCCTGATGATGAAGCGGGTCGTCGACATGTGCCTGGCAGCGATCGCGCTGATCCTGCTCTCGCCCATCCTGATGATCATCGCCATCGCGGTGCGCATGGATTCCAAAGGCCCGATCTTCTACGCTTCCGAACGCATCGGTAAAAAAGGCCGCGTCTTCCGCTGCTTCAAGTTCCGCACCATGGTGCCGGATGCCGAAAAGCGCCGCTCCGAAGTTCTGCATATGAACGAGCGCGATTCCATCCTCTTCAAGATCGCCAACGACCCGCGCATTACCAACGTCGGCCGCGTGCTCCGGAAATATTCCCTTGACGAGATCCCGCAGTTCTTCAATGTTCTCCGTGGCGACATGAGCATGGTCGGGCCGCGGCCTCCCATCGCCAGCGAAGTCAAAAAATATCAGCTCAACCACCTCCGCCGTCTCGATGTAACTCCCGGCATCACTGGTCTTTGGCAGGTCCAGGCAAGGCAGGATCCATCCTTCGACAGCTATATCTCGCTCGATACCGCGTACGTCGAGAACTGGAGCCTGTGGCTGGATCTGAAGATCCTCATCCGCACCTTCGCCGTCGTGGTAGGTGGCACCGGCGCGTGAGCAGAGAACCGGTCGCATGTGGATGCAGTTCTCCTGTCCACGCTGGCCGGCTCACTCCGCAGCCTCTTCCTTCGATACACTGGAGAGGTGAAGATCGCCCTTGCCCAGATCAATCCCACAGTAGGTGACTTCTCCGGTAATCTCCGCCGCATCCTCGATTACGCCACCCGGGCCGCAGACCAGCAGGCCGATCTGGTTATGTTTCCCGAACTCTCTGTTTGCGGTTACTGGCCTGCCGACCTGCTCGAAAAACCTTCTTTCGTAGCGCGGGCTCAGGAGTCGGTCGAAGAGATCGCTGCTGCCAGCGGACGCCTTGGCATTGCCATTCTCTGTGGAACCGTCCAGCCCAGTCTCACCAGCGACGCCAAGCAGCTTTCCAATACCGCCGTCCTGCTCCGGCAGGGGAAGGTCGTCTTCCACCAGCAAAAAATGTTGCTGCCGTTCTACGACGTCTTTGACGAACAGCGCTACTTCGAGCCCGCGCACCAGCAATCGCTCTTCTCCTTTTCTACCCCGGCCGCTTCCGAACAACTGGCTCTCACTATCTGCGAGGACGCGTGGAACGATAAAGCGTTCTGGGAAGCACGCCGCTATTCCATCGATCCCGTCGATGAGCTGGTACGCGCCGGCGGCAGCATCATTCTGAATATCTCTGCCTCGCCTTACTGGCGCGGCAAGCGGAAGACGCGCGAAGCCATGCTGGCTGCTCTTGCGCGCCGTCACCGTGTGCCTGTCCTGATGGTCAACCAGGTCGGCGGCAATGACAGCCTGGTCTTCGATGGCACCAGTCTCGCCATCAACAGCCAGGGCGAGATCATCGGCCAGGGCAAGTCGTTTGAAGAAGACCTGCTCGTCATCGACACTGCCGCCATGCAGCCGGAAATTCATTCCACCGTCCCCGGCCTCGACGCCGGCGCTTACAATGCCCTGGTTCTTGGCACACGCGACTACCTGCGCAAATGCAGCTTTTCGAAAGCTGTCATTGGCCTCAGCGGCGGCATCGATTCAGCTCTCGTCACAGCCATCGCAGTCGACGCAGTCGGTAAGGAAAACGTCTTGGCCGTGGGCATGCCCAGCCCCTACTCCTCACCGGGTTCCATTCATGACAGTGAGCAGCTGGCAAAGAATCTCGATATCCCTTTCAAGGTTTTGAAGATTGGGCAGATCTTTTCGGACTACACCAGTACTCTCGAACCACTCTTCTCCGGCCTCGAACCCGACCTTACAGAAGAAAATCTGCAGTCACGCATTCGCGGCGCCCTGCTCATGGCCATCTCCAACAAGATGGGTTCGCTGGTACTGACCACCGGCAACAAATCAGAAATGGCCACCGGTTACTGCACCCTGTACGGTGACATGGTCGGTGCGCTCGCGGTCATAGGCGATGTCGTCAAGACCAATGTCTACAGGCTGGCCAACTACGTGAATCGCGAGCGCGAAATCATTCCGCAAAGCATTCTCGACAAGCCTCCGTCCGCCGAACTCCGCCCCGGGCAGGTCGACACCGACTCGCTGCCTCCCTACGATGTACTCGACCCCATCATCGAGGCTTATGTCGAACGCTATGAAACACCGGAAGCCATCTCCCGGGAAAAAGGAATCAATCTCGAATTAGTGCAGCACGTCGTCAAACTCATCGAGCGCAGCGAATACAAGCGTCAGCAGGCAGCGCCCGTTCTCAAAGTCACCCCGAAATCATTCGGTATGGGCCGCCGCTTTCCCATCGCCGTCAAAGTTCAGGTTTGATCCAGCATTGGTCTCATCATCCATTTGCACTGTTTTCCCGAGGTCTGATCCACGAAAGGATTTTTCATGCAGCTTCGTTACTCCCTGGCCAGCGCTACACTGAGCCTCGCGCTTCTCTCCGTCACTGCCTTCGCCCAGGCCCGTCCGCCTGCGCAGGACCAGCCTTCTGCACCCGCTCCTCAGGCGGCACCCGCGGCTCCTGCTGCGCCAACCACCCCGCCGCCTTTTCCACTGGTCGATCGCGCCAACTTCACAGCCACCTCGCCCACTGCAGAAACAGTCAATGCCTTCCTCAAATCCTCATGGGGCTATGATCCCAATCGTCTCTGGCAGGTACAGGCCATTCAGAAGACGCCGGTGCAGGGTCTCAGCAAAGTGGTCGTACTCGTCGAAGAAAAAGGTGCGCAGCAGCAGCAGCCCGCCGCCCTCTCTTTCTTTGTACTGCCTGACGGCAACCACCTGATCGCTGCCGAAGAAGTATTGCCTTTCGGCGCAGATCCTTACGCCGACTTGCGTAAACAACTACAGTCCCGCGCCGACGGTCCCTCGCGTGGCGCAGCCTCGAAATCCTTGCTGATGGTTGAATTCTCTGACTTCCAGTGCCCGCACTGCAAGGACGCGCAACCCACCATCGACCGGCTGCTCAAGGATTTTCCGAATGCCCACTTCGTCTACGAGAACTATCCGTTGAAGGCCATCCACACCGAAGCCCTCAAAGCCGCGCAATACAGTGTCTGTGTCGCGAAGGCAGGCGGGAACGAGGCCTTCTTCAAATTCGCTGACAACGTCTTCACCAACCAGGCCAAGCTCACGCCGGACACTTCCGTCGCCGCCCTCAAAGACGCAGCCACCGCCGCCGGGCAGGATCCTGCAAAAATCGCCGCCTGCGCTGCCACACCGGAAGCCGCCTCTGCCGTCGATGCCACCACTCAGCTCGCACACGATCTCGGCGTGACCCAGACGCCGACTCTCTACGTCAACGGCCGTGGCCTGCCTCTCGGTGGCATTCCCTATGACACGTTGAAGCAGATCGTTGCCTATCAGGCGACGCTCGATGGCGTGCCTGCAGGCAACTAGCAGCCATGCCTGTCGGCCGGCAGTTCGGCGCTGAATCTTATTCGTGGTGGGGCATCATGATTGCTGGCCCCGCCACCTGTGTATGATCGCGGCGGATCAGGTGCGGCGTCATCATGATCAGCAGCGTACTCTTCTGCAGCTGTCGATCTGAATCGGTTGTTGAGCGGAAGCCCGGAATCTCGCTCAACCCGGGCACGCCGCTTACCGCGGCAGATTCCTGTTTCGTCAGGTCGCTCACGAAGACAGTCGTAATGCCATCGCGTGCCGTCACCGTCGCATTGAAAGCGCGATTGGTCAGCTCCGGGATATCGTTCAATGAAGTTCCTGCCAGTGCCTGCAGCTTTAAATCCAGCTCCAGTGTCACGTCCTGCGAGCGCAGGATGTGCGGCGTCACTTTCAGATTCAGTCCAATATCCTGGTACTGCACCTGGGGAATCGGCTGCTGGATCGCTCCAGACGAACCAAGTCCCAGCGCCGCCAGTTCACTTGATAATCCCGCTGTCGAAATCCCGGCAATGCTTGCACTTGCGCCCGTCAGTCCCGAATAGCTTGACGTCTCAATCGGATACTTCTCGCCGATCATCAGGGTTCCCGGATCCTTGTCCTGCATCCGCAGGTGCACATCTTCCAGCATCCGTGTCTCACTCGAGTTCAGGGCCAGGTTTGCCGTTGCCTGCGGAATCGTCACGCCGGTCAGCGTTAAACCGCCGCCGAAGATCCCGAACGCCTGGTTCAGCAGAGGATTGCTTACCTGTCCGGACGCAATCAGTACTGCCACAATCGCCTCAAGATCGCCCGCCGGTGCCAGGCCATTCGCAATAATCTGCTGCACCAGGCTCTGGTTGCTGTTGATAATGCTCTGCACTTCGCTCTGCACGTTGAATGCAGAGAACTGCTGCGGCAGCTGCACGCCCACATTGATCGTCCGCGAGGTGTCGATCTCGACCAGCCGCACCTCCAGGTCAATCTGGCTCTTTCCATCCAGCAGGTTGGCCAGCGTGTGGTTCAGCGCGATCAGCCGCGCCTCCGGTGCTCGCACAGTCAGCGTTCCATTTCCCTGTGCCGTCGTCTGCTGCGCATCGAAAAGGGTCCGCGCCATGTTGCTCACATCTGTCATTTCAGCAGGCGTCAGCCCGGGCAGATACACCGTCTCCAGCATCTGGCGCTGGTAGCGGTCGCGATTCTCTTTCGTGTCCTTCGCCACCAGTACTCGCTTCGGATCCAGCACCACAAAAAAACTGTTGGTCGCCAGCTGAAGCATGTGGCACGCCTGCTGAAAATCAATGCCGTCTCCATCAAAGCTCGTGCGACTCACCTGCACACTCGGGTCTACCGATGCACTGATGCCGTACGACGACAATACCTGTTGCAGGATGGCTTGCCCCGAGGTACGAAGATGAAAATTGTGCCTGTCCTGCAGTGGCTGCAGCGCAATGTTGCCGGAGAGCTGTACCGTGTTGTCCGCTCGATCGTCAGGGGCCATGCTCAGCAGGCTGTCTTCATGCTGCAAAACCGCCGGGTTGTTCGGATCGAGCATTGTTGCTTCGCGCAGCCGCGCATTCGCTTCATCCACCCTGCCCAGTAGCCGGGCCTTATCTGCCTCCTGCAAAAGCTGCGTCACCAGGTTGCCTTTTGCAATCTGTTCGGCTGCTGCGTAATCACGATTCTCTGCATCAAGAGCCGATGCTTTCAAAAAGTCGCTGTACGCCTCGTGCAGGTTGTTGTGCTCTACTGCTTTCGCACCGGCTACATAAGCGCGCTCCGCCTCGTGACGCTTGGAGGCATCAACTGTGTGCACGCGGTTCTTTCCCGCCTCCTGCGCCGGGCTTGTACTGGCGGTATTTGTTGTTGCTGTCTGCGTAGACACAGCAGCGTGGCCTAGCGAAGCCGCCGCCAGCCATCCCGCAACTATCCACACACGATGGGCTACCATGCGGTGCTCACGCCATCACTCTCTCGGCAGCCGATTCGAGCAGCGCCTGCATTGTGCTCGCCGCAATCTGCGGTCTGCACGCCAGCAGCTCTTCCATCGTGTAAGCGCCCGTCGCTACGGCGATCACCGGAAGCTGGTTGGCCCGCGCCGCTGCAACGTCCGCCGGCGTATCGCCCACCACGCAGATCCTGGCGTGCGCACCCGCCTCGGCACGCGCCAGTTCTGCAGCCGCACCTACCATGGCCGCGCGATCTTCATGCGCATCGCTGAAGCCGCCAAACGTGAAATATGCGCGCAGCCCGGCCAGCTCTATTTTGGTCCAGCCAATGCTTTCAAGGTTGCCAGTCGCCGCACCCAGCACGCGGCCGCATCTCTGCAGATGATCAAGGGACGCACGAATGCCCGGCATCACAGTAATCTGCATACTGTGGCGGCGTTCCTCTACCAGGCTGCACATGCGTGCATGGATCGCTGCGCGGTGCGGCTCCCAACGCTCCCGCGCTATGCCAGCAGATGCAAATGCCTGTGCCAGTATCCGAGAATCTGTATTGCCATGCAGCACGATGTTCTCGAGTGAGATTTCCTCACCCATCACGTCGCGCACGCTATCCGGAAAGGCATCATTATGGACGCCGCCCTGGGCTCGCAGCAGGGTACCGTCTATGTCGAACAGGTAGGCGTCGTACTCATCCCATCGCAGACCGGGCTCACCGATTGCTACCTTCGGATCATCCGGACCCGGGCCGACTTCCTTCGACATCCACGACTCCAGCTAGGCCTGATTCATCTGCTTCTGCGGAAGCATCGGTCGTGCACTCCGCGGCGGCCTCTTGAACGTCACGCGTGCCTGTGCCGGATCAATACCTAGTTCCTCTATGGTACGGCTCAGCGTGTTTCTGTGCATGCCAAGCTCCTTGGCCGCCTTGCACTGGTTACCACGGTGGCTTGACAACACTTCCAGAATAAAACGTTTCTTGAATTCACGAACAGCCTCGGTATAGGTGATCCCGCCGGTATGCATCTGGATGACAAGGCTCTCTAGTTCGCGCTTCACTCGTTCCTCTTTCAATGTCGTTGGGCCAGCCTCTGGCCACTCTAAAAAATCACAGTTAGAACGTGACAGTACCATTCCCGGGCAGCATCCGGGGAGACTCTTTTCGGAACACATTCACACCCTGGCGGATCTTCTCGCCCAGCCCACCGGGAATGATCGAAGACCCCTGGTGCGCTGCTCCCACCAGGTACGGCAGTAGTGCGGATTGCGAGACCCATACCCGGTCCGGGAAAAATGCAGTCACTGCCATCGCCAGCGCCGCAGCCAGTACATATCCCTTCACCAGTCCGAATACCGATCCCAGCAGCCGGTCCGCCCAACCCAGCCCCACAGTTCTCAACAGCCAGCGCACCACTCTACCGATGATCCCGGCAGCTACCAATACCCCGATAGTAATCAGCAGGAAGGCCGTAGCATCCGCTACCGGCCGCGCATGTAGATACTGCACCAGCCACGACGACAGCTGCAGGTAATACATACCGGCAACAATCACGCCGGCAATCAAACCCGCAATCGAAAACAACTCCACAAACAAACCATTCATGGCTGCCGTAATAAACGACACCACGAACACCGCGGCAATCACCCAGTCCAGCGGCGTCCACCCGGTCACCAGCTATCCCTCAAGCTCGCTGCCTGTAATCAGCCGCAGCGCTTCAAGATATTTGGCCCGCGTCTTCAATACCGCATTCTCTGGCAGCATCGGCGCCGGTGCCTGCTTGTTCCAGCGAATCTCTTCAAGATAATCACGCACGAACTGCTTATCGAACGACGGCTGCGCTCCACCAGGGGCATATCCGTCCGCAGGCCAGTACCGCGATGAATCGGGTGTAAGCACTTCATCCGCCAGTACAATCCGTCCGTCGACCACGCCAAACTCAAACTTGGTGTCGGCCAGGATCAATCCACGCGACGCAGCATGTTCTGACGCCCGCGCATAGATCGTCAGGCTCAATTCGCGCAGTCGTTCCGCATCCTTCAGGCCAATCTGCTCCACCATCGCGGCGAAGGAAATATTTTCATCATGCTCGCCGTTCTGACTCTTCGACGCCGGCGTAAACAGTGGCTCTGGCAATTTGTCGGACTCACGCAACCCCGATGGCAGCGCGATGCCGCACAGGCTTCCGCTTGCCTTGTAGTCTTTCCAACCCGATCCCGACAGATAGCCGCGCACGACACACTCCACCGGAAACATGGTGGCTCGATGCACCAGCATGGACCGGCCGCGGAGCTCTTCCGCGTACGGCTGCAGCAATGCCGGATACCTTTCAACATCCGTAGCAATCAAGTGATTTGGAACGACTTTGTCGAGAAAAGCAAACCAGAACAACGACATCTGCGTCAGGATCCTGCCCTTATCCGGAATGCCCGAACCCAGTACATGATCGAACGCAGAAATTCGATCCGTAGCCACCAGCAGCAGGTCGCTGCCTGCTGTGTAGAGGTCGCGCACCTTGCCCCGCGCCAGTAATGGCAACTCGGAAAATTCGGTCTTCAGCAGTGTTGCCAACGGGAAGGGCCTTCCAGAGAGGAGCAGTGTCGAGCCTCAATTTTCGAGACTCGCAGCCGCTTTGTCAACGCATCAAAAAATCACTTCCTTGACGTGGACCAGCACCGATTTGTGATACACACGCTACCCAGCCGAGCGCGCACTTCCACTCACGCAGGTACCAGCCGCCCGGCCCTCTGCCGCTCCATGCTCGCTTCGTTCAGCTGCGACCCGCCTGCTTCGGAGGTTCGTGCACCTACGCGGCCTTGAGGCCGCTCTGCAGCCCTGTCGCCACCCATCCGCACAGACACTACCTTCGACACGCCCGGCTCCTGCATCGTCACGCCGTAAATCATGTCCGCGGCCGTCATCATGCGCTTCGAGTGCGTCACCATCACGAACTGCGTATCGACAGACATACTCTTCAGCATTTCTGCCAGGCGGCCGACATTGGTCTCATCCAGCGGCGCATCCACTTCATCCAGTACGCAGAAAGGACTCGGCTGGTAGCGGAAAATGCCGACCAGCAGCGACAACGCAGTCAATGCCTTCTCTCCACCGGACAGCAGCAGCACATTCTGCAGCTTCTTGCCCGGCGGCGACGCGACGATATCGATTCCGCTCTCCGCAGAGTTGTCTTCGTCCGTCAGCTTCATGAACGCCTGGCCGCCATTGAACAGCTTGTTGAATGTCTGTGCAAAGTTCTCGTTGATCCGCGCGAATGCCTCGTCGAACTTCGTCCGCGTAATCCCATCGATCTCTCGGATCGACGACTGTGTGTTCTCGATCGAGTCCAGCAGATCCTTCCGCTGTCCCTCGAGAAACGCATGACGCTCCGACGACTCGCGGTACTCTTCCAGCGCCATCATGTTCACCGGCCCCATCGCATCCAGCTTGCTCTTGAATCCGCGGCAGGCCTCGTCTTCAATCACCAGCTGCTCCGGTTCGAGCGTCGGCAGATCCGTTCGCTCCCGCAGTTCCGTCGCAGGCATTCCAAGTTCGTTCAGGCAGGTCGCCGCAAGATGCTCAAGATCCGCTGTCAGTTTCGCCTCGCGATTGCTTCGCGTCGACTTCGACTCTCGTTGCGCATCGAGCGAAGTACGCAGGGCCTTCAACTGCTGCTCGCTTTCATGCAGAGCCGCACGCAGCAGCCTCGCTTCTTCTGACCATTGCGCATTTTCAGCCAGGGCCGTCTGCCTCACTCCGTCGAGCTGCTCGCGTGTCACCGCAAGTTCTTCATTCTCACGCGTGCGCTGTAATTCTTCGGCAGTCGCCGCGGCGATCTGCTGCTCCAGCTGGTTTAACCGCCGTCCAAGATCCGCAAACATCCGGTCGATGCGCGCAAACGATGCCTCCGCTCCGCGCTTGCGCTCTTCGAGGCCGGCCAGCTCGGCAATCACGGCAGCCGCAGCCTGCTGGCGTTCTTCGCGTAACTGGCGGCGCTGCTGCACGTCTGCTTCCAGCTGCACCAGCTTCACCTCCGCCTGCGCATGCTCTGCCTCGTAGCGCGTCGTCTCTTCACGGCGCTGCAGAATCGCAGCATGTCGCGCCGCGCGCGCATCCTTGTTGCGCTCATTTTCGAGGTTCCAGTTCTGCAGCCGCTGCTCAAGCCGGCGAACCTCTGATTCCATCTGCCGCAGCGCCGCACTCTGGTTGGCGCTCTCACGCTCTGCCGTCCGCCGCTCCTCGCTCTTCCCATCCAGCAGGCGATTGCTTTCGGCAATCAGGCGATTCAACTGCTGCGCCTGCATTTCTGTCTGCGCCAGTTCAGCCTCTACTGCATCCAGCTTCTGCTGCGCCTCGCGCAGTTCGCGCTTCAATGCCAGCGGACCCTCGGCGCGCGGTTTGCCGCCAGTAACTGTTACGTTATGGAAGCATTCTCCCGAAGGTGCCAGGAAGAAAGCCTTCGGATGCTGCAGTGCCAGCGTCCGCGCCGTCTCGGAATCGGGCGCAACATACCCCTCGCGCAGCTTTGGCAGAATCGCCTCGAGTGACGTGCCAAAGCCATTTAGCACTCGCACGCAATCCTTCAGCCGCACCACGCCATCGCGCTGCTGGTAATCACCGGCAGCGTCTTCCATGTCGAACGAAAATTTTGCCTCCGCGTCCTGCGGATGCACCAGGAACGTCGCCCGTCCATCCACGCCCGCCCGCAGCAGCCGCATGCCTTCATCCGCTGCATCCCAGCTCTTCACAACGACGTAGTTCAATTCGTCGCGAAGAAATTCATCGACTACGCTTTCATACTCGCCGTTTACTTCAAGAAAATCTGCCAGCGTCCCAACCGCCGCCAGTCGTCCCTGGCCATTCTGCCGGAACAGCTTGCGCACCGTGTCCGTCGAATAGCTGTGCTCGCGCAGCAATCCATCCAGCGAGTTGCGGCGGCCCGTAATCGTCGCCCGCTCACCGCGCAGCTGGTCGCCGCGCCGCTTGGTCTCCGCTTCCTCGCGCCGCCGCGCTTCCATCTCGGTGCGCAGCTGCCCGATCTCGTCTTCCAGCCGCTTCAACATTTCGGTCACAGATTCAAACGTCAGCGAAGCCTGCCCACGCTCCGCTCCCAGCGCTTCCAGATCGCGCCGCGCCGCGCTCATCTCTGCTTCCAGCCGCGCGGCCTCACGTTCCAGAGTCGCCAGTGCTTCTTCAGCCTGTGCCGTCTGGTTTCGAGCCGTATTCGCCTGCGCCGTCAATTGCATCACGCGGCGACGCTCAGCTTCCAGTCGCTGCTCCGCCTGCTGCACCGCCGCAGCCGCGTCCCGTGCCTGCTGATTTTCGGCATTCGCCTTCTCGCGAAAGGCCGCCGCCTCGGCAGCAGCATTTTCAAGGAAGATCCGGTTCTGTTCGCGCTCCGCAGCCAGGCCTTCCACCTGCAGCTTGACTGTCTCCAGCTCAGCCGCGGCCGCCGCAGCACGCGCCACCAGGTCGGCGATACGGTCTGCATTGGCCTGCAGCCGGGTCGTAGCGCGTTCCAATTCAACTGCGGCCTGGTTGGCGCGGCTGTTCGCTTCTTTCGCATTCGCGTCCAGCGCATAGCCCTGCGTCACATTCGCTGCATGTGTCTCGTCGAGCGCCACAATCTCTGCCGCAGCATTCTCGATCTCACCCGCCAGCCGGTCCAACTCGCCCTTCAACGTGGACTGCTCCGCCTCCATCTGGTCCAGCCGGTTGCGCAGCACCACCTGCAGCTTCACCCGCAGCTCATCGCGCACTGCCGCGTAGCGCTCTGCCTTCGCAGCCTGCCGCTTCAGCGAGTTCATCTGCCGGGCGACTTCGTCAAAAATGTCATCAATACGAGCCAGGTTCTGTTTCGCCTGCTCCAGCCGCAGCTCCGCAAGCCGCTTCTTCGTCTTGAATCGCGTAATCCCCGCGGCCTCTTCAATAATTGCGCGACGGTCATATGGCTTCGAACTCAGCAGCTGGCCGATCCGCTCCTGCTCGATAATCGCGTAGCTCTCCGGACCCAGGCCGGTGCCCATGAAAATGTCCTGGATATCCCGCAGCCGGCACAATTTGCCGTTCAGCAGGTACTCGCTCTCACCCGTCCGGAAGAGCCGCCGGCTGATCACGATCTCGCCCGTCCGTGTCGCATTCCGTTGAAACTTGCGCCGGCGAATCTTCAGCACCACGGAGCCTGCCGGTGAACCAGTCGCTGCTTCCGCATCATCCGGAGCCAGCTCGGCCTCTACCTCATCGCCATCTTCCGCAGGATTTGGCTGTGCCTCGGCGATAATCTCTTCTGTTTCCGCCGTGCGTCTGCCGCGCAGCGTACTCTCGTCCCAGTCCGCATTCTTCAACTCATCCTGCGGCAGGTGATCCGCCGGATCGCCCAGCAGCGGACCATCAGCATAGGCATCCGGATCGATCAGTGTCAGCGAGACTTCCGCCATGCCCAGCGCCTTGCGATCGCGCGTCCCAGCGAAAATCACATCTTCCATCTTGGTACCGCGCAGCGATTTGGCCGACTGCTCGCCCAATACCCAGCTCACAGCATCCAGGATGTTTGACTTGCCACATCCGTTCGGGCCCACCACCACGGCAAGTCCCTGGCCCGCTACCGTGATCTCTGTTCGATCACAAAACGACTTGAAGCCAAGAATCTGGATCTTCTTCAACTTGAGCATGAACACCTCGCTCCCGGTAGCAGCAAACCTTGCGCATGGATGGAGCCGGCGCAGTAAGACTGCCAGGCCCTGACGCGAATGTAGCTTTGAGCTGATGCAGAGTCAACAACTGCACCACTAGGTATTGTGGATAAGAAGCTCCAAACCCGATTTAGCAGTAGTCAGCTTGCAGGCCCGGGCCCACAAGGCGTGGCCGGCGCCGCGAACTAAGGCTTCCGCGTCGGCCGCATCAGCACCTCGCTCACGAACGCATTCGGCTTCTGCGAAACCAGCAGCGCGACTACGTCGGCCACATCCTGCGGCTGGATCTTGCGCGCATTCTTTTCGCTCTCTTCGGCGCTTGCCTCTGCGGTACCCGCATGCCCGAACTCGGTATTCACCGACCCCGGCGCCACCACCGAAACACGAACCCCGTGTGGCCGCAGCTCCTCTGCAACTGAGTACGTCAGCCCGTTCAGCGCCCACTTCGAAGCAGAATAGGCAGCCCCGTTCGGCAGCGGATTCCGCCCGGCCAGCGACGAGATATTGATGATGTGGCCCGACTTCGCCGCAATCATCAGCGGAGCAAAAGCCCGGATCATCAGGTACGGCGCACGCAGGTTTACCTGGAATGTCGTCGTCCAGTCCTCCGGCGAAAATTCGTGCAGCGGCTTTCCGCTGAATGCAATTCCCGCACAATTCACCAGGATGTCGCATCGTCCAAATTCCTGCTTCACCCTGCTGCCAAATTCTTCAATCGCTTCGGCCCGCGTCAGTTCACAGGGAAGCGCCACGGCCCTGCCGCCCGCCTGCGCGATCTCCTCCGCTACAGCCGTCAGTCTTGCTGAATCCCGCGCAGTCACCACCACCGCCGCGCCCAACCTGCCCAGCTCCCGCGCGATCGCCGCGCCAATCCCGCGAGCCGCTCCCGTCACCACGGCTACCTGTCCGTGCAGCGTTGCGCCGCCTGTCTTGTCGTTCGTCATTAGTTACATCTCCCTTTCAATCCCGGGTTCTTCTTCTCGAGCATGCGCCTCTTCTTCAAGGCTTGGTTTTTAAGGGTGCCGAAGCCGCATCGAGGTTGCGCGGAGGTAACACGAGCATGAAGATTCGCATCTCTCTTGCTTATTGGCTGACGCACACTACACAATGAAGCACGAAAGCAGCGATCCAGTCTGGAAACATCCGGCTCACAACTTGCGCAGGCTGCTGGCCCTTTCTATAATCCAGCAACGTTGCGCCTGCGTCTCACTTGGCTTCGGGCTACCGTCAGGCACTGCTTCCGTTTTCAGGCTTTACTTGCGTCAAAAAATTGGACTACCTGTCCGCTATTTGAAGAGTTCTCTCAGGAGAGTTGAATGAAGAAGGTCGTGTTTGCTTCCTTGCTGGCTGCTGCCACCGGTACCGGCGCTTTCTGCGCAGCACCACTGGTTTGGGCACAGTCAACTACCCCAGCCCCCGCTCCCGCACCTGCTGCCCAGGCTGCTCCGGGCGCTGCCCAGCCTAATCAGATCACCATCAAGGATCCAGCCGAGTACAACGACTACTCCAATGCCATCAGTCAGTCCGCGCCAGCTGCCAAGGCTGCCGCCATCGAAACCTTCCTGCAGAAGTATCCCAGCTCCGTCGTCAAAACCGACATGCTGGAGCAGTTGATGGCCGCCTATCAGCAGACCGGCGACCTCAACAAGACCGTCGACGCAGCCAACCGCCTGCTGCAGGGTGACCCCAACAACCTTCGCGCTCTCGCTCTTTCCGTCTACATCGAAAAGAGCCAGGCAGCCTCGAAGACTGTGCCGACCGAAGCCCAGCCTATTCTCGATAAGGCCGCACAGCAGTCTCAGACAGGTCTCGCTGCTCCCAAGCCGGCCAACATGCCGGACGCCGACTACCAGAAGCTGAAGGCCGCCACCACGCCGATCTTTGAAAGCGCCATCGCCCTCGATGACGAAAACAAGAAGGATTACGCCGGCGCCATCGACGCGTTCAAGAAGGAACTGGCTTCCTACTCTGACCCCAACCAGACCACCTCCGGTCCGGCACTCAATGACACCTACCTGCTTGGCCAGGCCTATGCCAGCATGACGCCGCCGGATTACCCGAATGCTGTCTGGTACCTCACGCGCGCGGCTCACTTCGCGCCCGCCCAGGCCCAGCCCCAGATCGAAAAGGCAGCCGAATATTTCTACAAGAAGTACCACGGCAACATGGATGGCTTCCCGGATATCCAGACCCAGGTACAGACCTCGCTGAATCCGCCGGACAGCTACAAGCCAACGCCCGCACCGCCGCCGCCATCGCCCGCCGATCAGGCTGCGACCGTCGTCTCCTCCACGCCTGACCTGAAGACGCTGAGCCTCAGCGACAAGGAGTTCATCCTCTTCAACGGCAAGCAGGAAGATGCCGACAAGGTCTGGGCTGTCGTCAAGGGCCTCACTGCCGAAGTTCCGGGCAAGGTGATCCAGGCCACGGCAGACTCCGTCCAGATCGCCGTCACCGAAGACAACAAGGCGTCCAACAAGGCTGACTTCACTATCAACATGAAGGA
>CAZZYN010000054.1:0-24525 GCA_964658265.1 uncultured Acetobacteraceae bacterium
CGGCTGTCGGCGACTTGGCGAGAATGTTGAGTTCTATGTGCAGGATTACGGAGCCGGCATACCGTCGCATCATTTATCCCGTTTGTTTGAGCGCTTCTACCGGGTGGACACAGCGCGCTCACGGGAGAGCGGCGGCACGGGATTGGGCCTGGCCATCGTAAAGCGGATCCTGCAGGCTCACCATGGGGATATATGGGTGGAAAGTGAGGTTGGGCAGGGAACCGAATTCCTGTTCAGGCTTCCAGTTGTGGCTCCCGGCATGCTCGACAGCCAGTCCGGACGTTCGAAGCAGCCTGTGAAAGAAACAGCCCCGGCGGTCATCAACCAGCACGAGCGCCTCCAGAAAGTAGACGCCAGCGTTGTGTTATCGACCGATCTTCGATAGACGGGTAACGCGAAGCAGTTCAACGAAAACGTTACGCACTGGCTGGCCTGGCATTTACCTCTTGTTCACGGCTGCCGTTTATCCTTATGCGAGTGATATTCAGATCCCAGGAAGCGACGGTGCGAGACATCCCGGAAAGTACTGCGCCGCCTGAAACCAAGCTCGCACCGCCCGTTTCCGAGATTCGAACCTTCCTGGCTGGTCGAGGGAATTCTCGAGGTGCTGACAGCGCCTTCCGCAGTGTCATGCTGCTTTGCGCCCTTACGACCTTCGCCATCGTGCTGCTTATCACGGGCGTCCTGATTATCCGTTCGCACCTGGCCATGGCGACGTTCGGCACATCTTTTTTGACCAGCCAGCACTGGAATCCGCATCCACCACCCACTCCAACCGACGACTCGCCGCCAGGCAAGTTTGGCGCCCTGCCGTTTATCTATGCCACCCTGGTGTCGTCGCTGTTGTCACTGGTCATTGCTGTTCCACTGGCAGTCGGTACTGCAATCTTTCTGACAGAAATGTGCCCGGGCTTTTTACGGGCGCCTCTTTCATTCCTTACTGAACTACTCGCGGCAATTCCCAGCGTGGTCTACGGATTATGGGCAGTCTTCGTCCTCATCCCGCTGCTGCGCGATAACGCCAATCCGCTCTTCATTCGATTCTTTGGTTGGACCGGGCTGTTCTCCGGCGACAACACCGGCTATGGTATGTCTGCCTCGGCGGTCATCCTCGCGATCATGATTCTTCCGATCATTTCTTCGCTCACGCGGGAAGTTATGTCTGCGGTCCCGACCGCGCAGCGCGAGGCGGCACTCGCTCTCGGCGCGACCCGCTGGGAGATGATCCGGATGGGTGTGCTGCGCAACGCGCGGATTGGTATTGTCGGCGCTGTCATCCTGGGACTCGGACGCGCTATCGGCGAAACCATGGCCGTCACCATGGTGATCGGGAACAAAAACATCATCTCGCACTCGCTTTTGTCATCGGCGAACACCATGCCAAGCCTGCTGGCAAATGAGTACGGCGAAGCCGACAACAGCCTGTACATCAGTTCATTGGTAGAGATCGGGCTGGTCCTGTTTGTCGTCACGATCTTTGTGAATGCAATGGCCCGGCTGATGGTCTGGGCTGTAACTCGTGGCGCTCCCGGAAGGGCGGCCTGACCATGGCGACGAACAACCTGGCAACCGGATCCCTCCGGCCTCCACTTCGCGGCAGCCACTTCAACTATCTACGACGCAGGTCAGCGGACTGGATTGTCAGCATCCTGGCAGTCTGTGCGACGGCACTGGTGATCCTTCCGCTGATTCGTATTTTTATCTACCTGCTGGCCAAGGGCTTTTCTTCCCTGAACTGGGCCTTCTTCACCCAGCTTCCGAAACCAGTTGGTATGCCAGGCGGCGGCATGGCGAATGCCATCCTGGGTTCTGCGGTATTGCTGCTGCTCTCAAGCGTGGTCGGCATTCCCATTGGCGTGAGTGCCGGCATTTTCCTCGCAGAATTCGGCGGTCGCAGCAAGATCGCAAATGCGGTTCGCTTTACCGCGGATGTGCTCAATGGCGTTCCATCGATCGTCGTCGGCATCGCTGTCTCAGCCTTGATTGTTCTTCCTCAGAAACACTTCTCCGCATTGGCCGGAGGAGTCGCTCTGGGGATCATGATGATCCCGACCATCACGCGCACGACCGAAGAAATGTTGCTGCTGGTGCCGAGCTCCATCCGTGAAGCAGCACTTGGGCTCGGCGTGCCGCACTGGCGCTCGGTACTTTCAATCACGCTGCGCTCAGCTTCTGCCGGCGTGGTGACCGGCTGCATGCTGGCATTTGCGCGCGTGGCGGGCGAAACTGCGCCGCTGCTGTTTACAGCATTTGGCAGTTCGGTTCAGAGTTTTGATCTGAACCAGCCTATCTCTGCACTGCCGCTACAGATTTATGTCTACGCCATCTCACCCTATGACGAGTGGCACAGGCTGGCATGGGCAGGCGCGCTGGTTCTGATTGTCCTCATCGTTGTTTCTGTTGCACTTGTGCGTTACTTCGTCGGACGTGGTGCGATCAAAGGGGCTCACTGACGAAATTTCTTCCCGGCCGTAATCGGGAGCAGTTTACTGACCGGGAACGACCGGATCAGCTGAAAGATGCAAGCAGGGCATAGTACGAAGGAGAGTTGCTCTACATGGGCGTAGGCATTGAAGTCGTCGGGCTGAATGCCTGGTACGGAACAAACCATACTCTGCAGGACATTCACCTGCAGATTCCAGCCAACCAGGCGACCGCCCTCATCGGACCATCGGGCTGCGGTAAATCGACGTTCGTGCGTTGTTTGAACCGCATGCACGAGACGACTCCCGGGGCCCGTGTGACCGGAGACGTTCGTGTGGGAGATGTCGACATTTACAAGGACGCGGCTCCTGTCGAGATCAGGCGGCGCATCGGGATGGTATTTCAGCGGCCCAACCCGTTTCCGACTATGTCGATTTACGATAACGTCGCTTCCGGATTGAAGTTGAACGGCTTCCGCAATCGTCGCTTGCTCGATGAAGTAGTAGAGCGTTCACTCAAGCACGCGGCTCTCTGGGAAGAAGTTAAGAGCGACCTGCGAAAGAAGTCCGGAGCAAGCCTTTCAGGGGGCCAGCAACAGCGCCTATGCATCGCTAGAGCTCTCGCGGTCGACCCCGAGGTGCTGCTGATGGATGAACCAGCGTCCGCACTGGACCCGGTCTCTACTTCGAAGATTGAAGATCTGATCTTTGAGCTGAAGTCGCAATACACCATCGTGATTGTTACGCATAATATGCAGCAGGCTGCACGCGTTGCAGAGAAGACTGGCTTCTTTCTCAGTGGCAAACTGGTCGAGTTCGATCAGACGCATAAGATTTTTACCAATCCCCGCGACAAGCGCACAGAGGATTACATCACCGGGAGGTTCGGATGACGCGTATTCGTTTCCATCAAAGCCTGGGTGATTTGAAGGACAAACTGCTGGTGATGGCAGGCATGGCCGAGCAGGCAATTCAACGTGCCATTGAGGCGTACCGCGAGCGTGACATCGCCGTGTGCGACCTTGTACTTCGCGGCGAAGTCGCCATCAATCGTCTGGAGCGGGAGATCGACCAGATGGCGCTCGACCTGCTCGCGATGGAGCAGCCGATGGCCATCGACCTCAGATTTATTCTGGCTGTCATCAAGATCAATGCCGACCTGGAACGTGTTGGCGATCAGGCTGTGAACATTACCGAGCGTGTGCGCGACTTGCAGGCTTTTGCCATCGCGGATCTGCCGATTGACATTCCGCGTATGGCAACTATCGCTGCGGCAATGGTCCGGAAAGCAATCCAGTCCTTTATCGAAGGCGATGTCGAAATGGCGCGCGCCGTGCTGTCGATGGATGATGATGTCGACCGCTTGAATCGCCAGTATTTCTTTTCGCTCGCGGCGCGTATTCGCGAGAATGCTGCCGAGTCGCCGCAATCCCTGAACGCGCTGGTCATCGTCCGCAATCTCGAGAGGATCGGCGACCATGCAACCAATATTGCTGAAGACGTGATTTTTTGGGTGCAGGGCGACGATGTCCGCCATCATTTTTCGAACGATGTCGCTGGGCTGAACAACATCATGCCGGCCACCATTGCAATCGTTGAAGAGCCGGATAGTAAAGAGCAAGCATGATCGGCAGGCGCTGAAGCTCACTTTCTGCGGACGCTCGCAAAGCTTCTGCGTACCGCTTCAACTGGGGCGCGTACCTCTCCTGTTCGTCGAGCAGGAATGAGTCAGTGTTGTCATCATCCGCACTTTTGTAATCGACAATCCAGAGATGATCGCGTCCTTCCCGTAGAGGCTCGGCGCCTGCAAGAAAAATGCGATCGCACCGGATCATCTTCTGTGTCCCACCCTCCTGCATCGTCCAGCCAACCTCATTCTGTTCGTAGGCTTGCCTGCTCAGGATCCAGCGTCCCTGCGAATCGCTGGCGGCTGCCTTCAACATTGTCAGGACTGGTTTGATCTCCGCCTCGGCCTCTCGCCTGGTCAGGCCGGCGTTGCGAAGAAGTGCGCCCGCAATCGTCTTCCACTGGAGGTCATGCTGATCGATGTTCCATCGATCCTCCTGCTCCGGCAGCGAGACAAGTCGCTCAAGTAAAGCGTGCAGCACAATCCCACGGGCCCTGGCTACAAGCGATCCGGGACCGGTCCGTTCAAGAGAGACACTGCCTCGGCCTGCATTAGCCGTCTCCACAAATCCCTGCTGTCCGGGCGTAGTCCAGTTCGAAGGCAGTCGCTTTCTGGTTTGAAGATAGGGTTGCGCGCCAGCAGCGATGTCGAACAGCAGTCCTCCTGTGCCGGTTGTAGCTTCGGTCATAACCTCATCTGCCGATTCCTGCTGCTCGATAGATCTCGATTGCTGCCAGTCACTGAACTGTTGAGCGGCATCAAGTTTCAGATAAT
This sequence comes from uncultured Acetobacteraceae bacterium, assembly GCA_964658265.1. Taxonomy (GTDB): domain Bacteria; phylum Acidobacteriota; class Terriglobia; order Terriglobales; family Acidobacteriaceae. Next base: position 4,825 of record CAZZYN010000054.1, read on the forward strand.
CCCAGCCACAGCCAAGCAGTGTATTTTTCCTGGGTGCGACGACTTCTTCCATGCCCGTCTTCGTGACTCTCACTTTGAAGTCAGCAAAGAGATGCAGATCGGTTCGAGCGCGGGTGCAGGCAACGTAGAGCAGGCGATACAACTCTTCCAGCTGTGCTTGTTTCAGTTCCTTGCCGATCCAGCGGTAGGTGCTTGACGACGGCTGTCCCTTGACCCCGATGGGTGCTATCAGTAACTCCCGTTCAGCAGTGTCTCGTCGAACCCGGTTCATCCTTCTGAAGAGGGGAGACGTATCTTTGTTGGGAACACGGTGTAGCTCAGGCAGCAGGACAACGTCGAAGCCGAGTCCCTTGGCCTTGTGAATGGTCATCAACTGGATGCTGCAGCGTTCCTGCGTCGAGGGGTCAGCTGCTGCGAAAAGCTTCTCCAGTCTTGTGTCGAGCGTGGATCCGGAGGCCTCCGTGGGGAGCAGTGCAGAGAGCAGCTTGAAGAAGGCTTCCACATTCTCCCTTGCCACGGCATCCACGCAATTGGCGCCGCCAAGAGCCATCCATGTCTGCTCAATCCATACCGCGAAGCCATTCGGCGATGACGTAAAGGCTCCGGCAAAGCGAGTCTCAATCGATCGTTCGATAACCGAACGAAGACGGCGAGCACGGACCTTTCCGTCCTCACTCAGCAGGTCGAGTCGTTCCGAAAGCAGCTCACGGATCGGTCTTTTTTGCAGTGAGGGATCATCACTTCCCGAAACGATGTGCAGATCGTTCAGCGACAGGCCACACCAGGGCGCCCGGAGAATTGCCAGCCAGGCCACCCGGTCCATGGGTTGCGTTAGAGCACGGATCAGTGCTGTCAGGTCTTTGACCTCCTGACGATCATTCAAGGTTTCAATCTCTACCGCGCGGAAGGGAATACCTTCTGTCCGTAGAGCCTCGGCGATATGCTCGACATGCGGGCGGGCCCGTACCAGGATGCCGATCCGGTAGATCTCGTCATTCAACTTCGCCTCCGCAAGCTTGGGCAGAAACTGCCTGACGATTTCGATCACAGGCCTGGCCTTGTCAACGAGGGCTCCGGCTATGGTGTCCTTCTCTTTCTGGTGGAAGAAGTTTGCATGCAGCAGGAAGGCATCGCGCACTGCAGGCTTTGAGGATGCTACGGCGGGCTTGAAGCGCCGGGCGCCGGCGCGATCATTCCTCCTTAGCTCTTCAAACATCGCATTGACCGGATCGACGATTGCTTCAATCGAACGGAAATTCTGGCTGAGCGTAAGCCTGTGAAAGTGCAGTTGTGGCACATCCGGCCCGAAGCCATGATGCTGCACTTCATCGAAAAGTGCGAGTTCCGCATTCCTGAAGAGATAGATGGATTGCATCGGGTCGCCGACAAAGAAGCATGTACGGCGTTCAGCCGGATCCCAGTCGCGCACGATGTTCTTGAGCAGGTCGTACTGTTTGCGCGACGTATCCTGAAATTCGTCCACCAGCAGATGTCGTGTTCTGCGACTGAGCTGATGACGCATTTCGTCATCAGCAAGGGCCCAGCCCGCGGTTAGACCCGCCTCGACAAAATCCATCTTTCCCTGTTCGCTGAATACCACGCGCAACTGGCTCACGGCATGCAGAAGAACGGTAAATATGCTGCGAATGGTCTCCCATTCACCATCGGTATAGGAAGCTTTCGGCAATGATGCGATCTCAATCAGCGCTTCCAAAAGTCCGTTCGACTGGCTGATGGACGCCATCACTGATTTAAATTCGTTGTGATGTTCCTTCATCCCGCCGTGTTTCATGGCCTTGAATCCTGGTGCGCCTGCTGCCTGCTTTCTCCAGTCGTCCTGTGTCGTTAGAAGAACTGACCGCAAACACTCGTAATGTTCCAGGTGCATAAGCTCATCCAGAGTCTTCTTCCCATGAAGAGCAGCTATGTTGTCAGGAACGGGAATCTCCGTACAAGCGTTCTCAATCAGCACAAGGAGACGGTTGATCTGACTCTCGTGTTGTTGCAGGAAGCCGCGCAGCCGGCCTAGTGTGAAGTCATGTTCCCGCTGGAACGGGGACTCCAATTGCTTTTTCAGCGTTGTCCAATCCTCCTCCGATAGCGAGCGTGCCGTTGATATCTCCTCCAGCCACTGCTCCCTCGCCTGCAGCATGTCCGCGATCAATGCTTCGCAATCGCCAAGGCTCACGTCACGCAGGCGAAGCAGGTTGGTCAGGGCATCGGAGAGTTGTGGCGTGCTGCCTCCCAGCTGTTCCAGTGTCCGGCGCGCCGCGAGCCCATAAAGAGGCTGGGCATCTTCAGTGGGCTGCAGCTGCCCACCAAGGCGCGATAAGAGCGGTGCACTGTAGGCGATGCTCAGGCACAATGCATCGATCGTCTGTATGTTCAGTCGGCCTGGCTGTTCGAGCAGCGACCAGCCACGTTGACGTGAGCGTTCAAGTGCCGCAATCGCATGCACATGCTCAGCTGGTTGATTCGCACTGTCGAGGAAAGGCTTTGCCTTGTGGAGGGCGCCCATCACGCGATTTCGCATCTCCGCAGTCGCGCCCACTGTGAACGTGATCGCCAGAATTTCTTCTGGCTCATCCACAACGCTCAGCAGCGCGAGCACTCGCCTGGTCAGCAGCTCGGTCTTGCCGGATCCTGCTGGTGCCTGCACGAGGAAAGATCTGGCAACATCGAGGGCGTCGATCCGTGCCTGCAAGTCATCACGGATGGCCGCAGACTGGCTCCCGCCGCTTCCGCCCGATGGCAACTGTTCACTCACTGCTCACGTCCTCTTCCTCGTCGTCATCCGTCTCTTCATCGAAGCCTGCGGGAGACTTTGATTCGGCAATGCGGCATAGCGTGGAATAAGCGCAGAACTCGCACGTTTTCGCATATTGCTTCGGTGTTACGGTGGCAATCCCTGATTGAAATTCGCGTGCAATCGTATAAAGAGCACTTTCCCATTGCTCGCAGATCGCCTGGAAGCTTTCGTTGTTCGCAATTGCCGACTTCTGTTTTTTGGATTGGCGATCGAAGATATCCGGGGCATTGCCGAAAGTTGCGCTTACAAAGTCCGGTTTTTTCGCTGTGACCTGGGCAAACAGCACATCATGCAGATTCTCTATGCCTCCGAAAACTGCGTAAAGCGGCAGTTGCGGTTCATCCGGCCGCTCGCCTTCCCACATCTTCTTCTTCACTTCGCCCGTCTTGTAGTCGATAACAACCAGGCCCTCCTCTACTTCATCAATGCGGTCCATGCGCACGTTCAGCTCCAGATTCTCGAAACGTAAAAGCTTCGGTTCTTCTCGTTGCTGAACGCGGAAGGGTCTGCGCTCGCTTTCCTTTCGCAGCCATTGCTCCAACAGCGAGCAGACGCGCAGTATCTCCAGTTGCAGATATTCACGCTCCCAGGTGTTCAGACTGGCCTGCTCAAACTGCGCGAAAGCTTCGCCAACGTGCGTTCTGATCAGCACCGGCAGACCGCCGCTCTCAATCGCCTGGTGCAGCTGCTGGCTATTCCGGATACCCTCGTCACCCCACAGATTTTGCAACGCGATGTGTACGATCGTTCCGCGCTCCATCGCGCTTAGACCCGGCTGTGTTGACGGCAGTTCCTTCGCTTTGAGGCGGTGCGCCGCGAAGGCCTGAAAAGGACATGCAGACTGGTCCTTCAAGACACGCTGTCCGCCCGGCACGTATCCGCCGGGCCATGGAACAGTCATTTCCTCCTCAAAGCTCTCCCGGCAGTCCGTAGACGTTCGTGCCCTGGAACCGTTCCACCTGTCCTCGACCGGCAACCCGGCGACAAGGGCGTTCGGTCGTTGTTCCCCGGCGGCACCCTCCGCGGGATAGCTGAAGATCAGGGTATCTGTCATCCCGTACAGCCGTTCAAGAACGCCCGCTCCATAGGCTTGGTCTAATGCAGCAGAACTGCCGGGCATCGCTCGTTCTTTCTGCAGGCCAAAAGGCAACAGCGGATGTGGCGTGCTCCGGGGTGGCCACGCTTCATCGGTCATGCCGATCACCCATACCGCGTCAAAATACTGGCCAGCGCTCTCAGGTATGCCAGACACGGTGATGGCGCTTCCCCTCGACTCCGGCGAAAATATGATGCCGTCGAGGTGAGCCTGCAATATGTTTGCGAATGCCCGTAGACTGTACCGCTTGTTGTTGAAGCTTCCCTTTGACACTTCTTCAAGCGCACGCTTCCATCGCTCGATGACCTGGAAGCCGACTGCGTCCAATTTTCCGCTTCCAGGCCACCCTGCTGCGTCCAGCACAGTTGCCATCAGTGCCGTCCATTGCGAAAGAAGGACTGGTCTCTCTACGGATGATCCCGGCGCTCCATCAAGCATGGCGCGCGCCCGTCGTATCTGGCGAACCCAGTTGACGACGTGCCAGCTCCCTTGGCCCGCACCGGAGGACCGATACAGCCGATCGAGCAGCGCTTCCATGGACATCTCAGGAGCCGCCCACTTTCCACGTACCGCGATGTCTGCTGCAGCCAGGGGAGTAGCAGCGTCAGCTTCTCCCAGGAAGCCCGATGTAAGCAGGCCGGTGATCTCCTGTCGATCGAGAGGACCGAGACACCAGTGAACAAACGTCATGGCTGCCTCGATCATAGGAATTCGGCTCAGGGCCGTACCAAGAGTAAACTCGAAGGGCGCCGCTGCCTCACCCGCAAAGAGTACTCCATCCGGCTGCAAAACTCGTCGCAGTGCCCGATCGAGTTGCGCACGAAGTGAGCTGAGTTGCGGAACGAGAATCGCCACACGCCGGCCCCCGCCATCCCGGCACATCTCTGCCGCCCAACGTGCGCACATCTCTATCTCGTCTGGTGTATTCGGCGCATGCACCAGGCTCGCGTTGGCAGCCGCGTTCCATGCAAGATCGCTGACCTCGCTTCCACCTGCGCTCAATGCCGTGCGCATCTTGAGCTGTGCAGGAGTCAGACGGTCAAAGCCGTTCCACAGAATCGTGGAAGGCATGGGCAGCCGGCCGTCTCTCATCGCCTCCCTGATGACGTCAGAGAGGCGCGCCTCACACAGCCAGTCGTTCCGCTCGCATCGTCTCTCCAACTCGAGAGCCCAGGCATGAAAGATCTCGGGCTCCTGCGTCGTACTATCCCAGAAACTCCGCCGGAGCGCGTCAAATGCATCATGGGTCCCCAGCAAGCCGTATGCGGATCGCGCAAGGGCTGCTACCTGGGCTGGTGCAACCAGCGACCGGTTTTCCAGTGAGGGGCGGACGATATCAGTCCAGAGCAGTTCTTCCTGGAACGGTGTCAGCAGTGTGCGCGATTCTGTTCCAGTCATCAGCAGTCGCTGCCACTGTGCCTGGAGCCATGCATGCCAGTCCAGAATTGAAGGAGTACGCCAGGCAGTCTGGCCCGGCCGCGACAACATAGTTTCGCCGTACGCCGCGCTCAACGTGCGAGCCGCGCGTGCGTTTGCGCAGAGCACCATGCCCCCATCGGCAAGCGTGTCCAGTACCTTCAGAGGCAGCGGCCGCGAAGCATGCATACGGCAGTTTAACCGGCAGGGGGCTTCGCGGTTTGGGCAGGCTGTGGAAGATCATCCCCGCATTTGGCACATTATTGACGATCGCTTCGCCGCTGAGTTCAACAGGATCCACGATTCGCGCTATCGTGAGAAGGAAGGTATCGATTGCGTCTCTTGAGGATCAAGTCGTTTATATATCCGGGCCTCCTGCTCGCCGTGATGGGCATGAGCCTTGCAGTGCTCAACGGCTGCCAGCGCCACACCCGTGGAATGAATGTCGAGATGCAGGGAGACGTGAAGACCTACCACATGCGTGGCGTCATCGTCTCAACTGATCCGGCCAAGGGAGAGATCCAGGTCAACTCCGAAGCCATCCCCGGGTTCATGGATGCCATGGTGATGCCATACAAGCTAAAGGATCCAGGCATTCTTCAGGACCTTCATGCAGGCGATCACCTGACAGCCAATTTACTGGTGTCGGACACCAGCGCCCTGCTCGATCAACTGGTCATCACGGCTCAGGCCAGGCCGGACTACAAGCCCGCAGTCAACTATCACGTGCCCACGGTCGGAGATGATGTTCCTGATTTTGCCTTCACGAATCAGGACGGAAAGCGCATCCATCTCAGCGCCTTCCGCGGCAGGACTCTGCTGATTACGTTTATCTACACGCGGTGCCCGCTTCCGGACTACTGCCCGCTCATGATCCGCAACTTTGCCTCCATAGACAAACAGCTTCACGCGGATGAAAAGCTGTATGCAAAAACCCATTTGCTTAGCATCAGCTTTGATCCAGCCTTCGACTCGCCCGCTGTCCTGCGAAGCTATGGCCTGGAATATATCGGCAGCGAGGGTAAGGATGCATTTCGCCACTGGGATTTTGCAGCTCCCGCCAGGCCCGACCTGGCAAAGGTACTGCAGTTCTTTGATGTCGGCGCCACGCCCGAGAAAGATAAGACCATCACTCACTCGCTTTCGACAGTCCTCGTAGATCCGAATGGCAAGATCGCCGCATGGTATCCGACCAACGAGTGGACAGTAGATGAAGTGATGAAAGCCATCCGCCAGTCTTCACAAAAGGGGCCGGCTTGATCCTGATCATCATGGGCGTTACCGGCACCGGTAAGACCACGGTCGGCCGTCTGCTGGCTGCGAAGACAGGCTGGGCATTTGCCGAAGGTGATGACTTTCATTCGAGTCAGAACGTCGCGAAGATGCACGCAGGGACGCCTCTGACAGAGGATCGAGCCCCTTGGCTGGCGAGCCTTCATCAGCAGATCATGGATTGGCACAACCAACAGGTCAGTGCCGTGCTGACCTGCTCAGCCCTAAAGCAGAAGTACCGCGATACTCTCTCCGAAGGCCTCGCTCCCTCCCAGCTGCGCTTCATCGTGCTGGAAGCTCCGAAGGCCCTGCTCGAAGATCGCCTGAGCCATCGTGTCGGACACTTCATGAATCCTCTGTTGCTCGACAGCCAGCTCAACATCCTCGAGGATCCCAAAGACGCTCTGCACGTCTGCGTGGACAGTTCTCCGGATGTAGCCGTCGACAAGATCATGAAAGAACTGGGATTGTCCTCTAGCTCTTCGGCAGACGATCTTACTCGAGCTTCGAAAAATAATCCTGGCCGGCAGTAATTCTTGGGTCCGGCAGGCAGATCAATTCAGATATTTGCTGGCTTCCAACTCCTGGCATAGCCTGGTGTCGCTGTCGGCTATCCTAGAAGAGCTGCAGCGACGCGCCCGGAGTTCCCGGATCAGGATGTCGAGGCAGCAGGAGTCTCTTCAATAATGGCCAGGGTAACGATTGTTTTTGGTGTTCTGCTGATTCTGCTTGGTCTGGCCGGTTATCTCGGCACCGGGCATGTCCATCCCACGGCGCTTATACCCTCAGGCTTCGGACTGCTGCTTGCCAATTTTGGCCTGCTTGCCAGGACGGACGATCTGCGCAGACGCATGTTGTTCATGCACATTGCTGTGACGCTTGGTCTCCTGGGCTTCCTCGCGACCGCCAAAGCGATCTTCCAGTATGTGCAGCTACTGCAGGGAGTGCACTTTTCGTTTCCATCGGCTGTTGAGAGTAAGGCGGCGATGTCTATCCTTTGCTTGGTCTACGTTCTGCTGTGCGTGCGCTCCTTTATCACTGCACGGCGAGCCAGGGCCTAGCCACGATGCGACCTGGAACCAACGCCGGAAACATCTCTTCCCGGGCTGAAAAGATCCGTTCGCGGTCTTCACCGGGCAGCCTTGATGCCAAGTCAGAAGGAAAAAAAGCAGCGACCTTGAAAAGCCAGCTTCCCGCCGTCATGAAGCTTCTCGGCCCGCGCAAGAATCTTCTCCTGCTCGGCTTCGGCCTCATGATCATCAATCGCGTTTCCGGCCTTGTACTGCCGGTATCGACGCGCTTTTTCGTCGATACCGTGCTCGACAAAGGGCAGGGGCAGCAGCTTCTTCGATTGATTGGCCTCGTGCTGGGAGCCACATTGATCCAGGCCGCCACATCCTTCGCGCTCACGCAGTCGCTGTCTGTCGCGGCGCAGCGGCTGATCGCTGATCTTCGTAAACAGGTTCAGCAGCACATCAGCCGCCTGCCTGTCTCGTTCTATGACGCGAATCGTACCGGAAATCTTGTTTCGCGCATCATGTCTGATGTGGAAGGCGTCCGAAACCTGCTGGGCACCGGACTGGTCGACTTTGTTGGCGGCATCATCACGGCAGTCGCTGTCTTCTTCCTGCTGCTGCGCATCAGCTCACAGATCACTCTGATCATCGCGGCCGGCATGCTTCTCTTCACCTTCCTGCTGCAGAAGGTCTTTCGCATCCTGCGTCCCATGTTCCGCGAACGCAGTCGCATCAATGCGGAAGTCACAGGCCGGCTCACCGAATCGATCGGCGGCGTGCGGGTAGTGAAGGGATATCACGCCGAGGGTCGGGAAACTTCGGTCTTCTCTGGTGGCATCGATCAGATTCTGGCCAACGTGATGAAGTCACTGACCATCACCTCGCTTCTTTCGCTCACATCCACCTCTGTTGTTGGCCTCGCTGGCTCGCTGGTAATGTTCTTCGGCGGACGGCAGGTGCTTGCCCATCACATGACCAAGGGGCAGTACTTCGAATACACGCTACTGCTTGCCTTCCTGGTGGCCCCCGTCTTTCAGGTAGTTAATGTCGGCACCCAGCTTACTGAAGCCATTGCCGGACTCGACCGGACGAGCGAAATTCTGAACGAGAATGAAGAGTACGCGGATCCCCGGCGCACTTACCTCCTTCCGAAAGCTCTGAACGGTGTACGTGGCGACATCCGCTTCGACCACGTTTCGTTCGCCTACGAGAAAGACAAGCCGGTGTTGCGGGATATCTCGTTCGACTCTCCGCATGGCACGGTTACCGCGCTGGTCGGGTCGTCCGGATCTGGAAAATCGACGATCATCAGCCTGGTCTGCGCCTTCCACTCTCCGGATGCAGGCGTCATCACACTCGACGGCATTGATCTCACGACCATCGAACTGAACAGCTACAGAAGTCTGCTCGGCGTCGTCCTTCAGGACTCGTTTTTATTCGACGGGAGTATTCGGGACAACGTGATTTTTTCCAAGCCCGAAGCGACCGACGAGCAGTTCCTGCATGCATGCCACGTCGCACGTGTCGACGAGTTCGCAGAGAGATTCCCCGAGAAATACGACACCATCGTCGGCGAGCGCGGCGTTAAGCTGTCCGGAGGTCAACGGCAGAGGCTCTCGATCGCTCGCGCCATCCTCGCAGATCCCCGGATCCTCATCCTCGATGAAGCCACGTCATCGCTTGACTCAGAATCCGAGGCCATGATCCAGGAAGGTCTCAACTATCTCATGCAGGGTCGCACCACCTTCGTCATTGCGCATCGGCTTTCCACCATACGCCGCGCTGACAAGATCCTCGTCGTGGAAGCCGGCCAGATCGTCGAGTCGGGGAGTCATGACGCACTTTATGAGCTTCACGGCCGCTACCGTGATCTCTACGATCGCCAGCATGGGCTGGATGCGAATCGCTTCTTAGCTCCCGGAGAGGGAGACACAGTACTCGAAGCCGCTAAATGAAGTCAGACTGAAAAGCTAGACGTAAACAGTAACCAAGACTGTTTGATCAGGAAGAACGAGTAGGCTACCCGCCGGCCAGGATGATTGGCATGGTCGGCGTGGTCGCCCCACCAGCGTTTTCAATGGTCACGCCAAACGCCTTGGCTGCAATGCCGGGAGGCAATGTCGGCAGCACAACGCTGGCATAGCCGGTAGCGTCAGGCTTGAACGTGCCTGCTGGTACGGGTGCTTTACCGTCCGCGGGGATGACCCACAATTCGTACGTCTTGCCTGCATCGAGTGTCTTTAGATTGTTCGCCTGGAAGAGCAGGGAACCTCGGTCTGCAAGGTAGATCGCTTGACCCGTCGGTTCGGCCGCGTGCTTGGTCGCAGTCAGGGTCACGCGTTGCGCATGGGGCGAGTTCAACGCGTCCACAATTTGCTGCGCATGCGAAGCCTTTGAGGACACATTGTTCAGAAGCGCAGCCTCGGCCCCGACTGTCTCATTCAGGTTCCTGTTCTCGACGCCAAGAGTAATGGCCAGGCCGCTGACCGCGGCAGCAATCGCCCACGGTAGAACGATCGGCCACTTCGAACGTTTCGGCTGAGTGTAGGATTCGAAGTCGACCACATTGGACTCTCCGCGGTTCGTCTGCTCGACGATCGGAGTTACTTCAGCCGGCGCCACGTGTCTCGGCAGCCCCTCCCCGGTAGTCACTGCCGAGGAAGCTTTGACGCGAGCCATGAAGCGCTCTTCCGCACCCACGGGCAGCGCGACCTGGTCGACTGCGAATGCCAGCAGCGCCATGTCTCCACGCGCCTCGGCAACCTGCAAGCTGCACTGCTCACAGTCCCGTACATGCTGCTCCACTACTGCCGCTTCGGAGACATCGAGAGCATGCATTGCGAACAGTACTAGTGCATCAGGTTCAATGTGCTGATTACCGGTCATGCCTCGAGCTCCTTTCTCAGACTTAGCAGTGCTAGCCGAATCCGTGTTTTTACCGTACCCAGTGGATCCCCGGTCTTCGCCGCAATCTCTGTGTGGCTCAGACCTTCAAAAAAAGCCATCTCAATCGATTTCTGCTGCTCAGGCGGGAGTCCCAGCATGTAACTCCGCACCTTCAAAATCATGGTGTTGCGTTCTGCTTCTGAAGCAAGATTCTGTGGTGACGCGAGCACTACGTCTTCCACGGAATCCGTTGGTTTTCTCCTGCGTAACGCGTCGATCGAGCGGTTCCTAGCCACTACCACTAACCAAGCTCCGAGCGATCCGCGGCCCTGCACAAACGAGTCCGAACTCTTCCATAGCTGGAAAAGAATTTCCTGCATTACATCTTCTGCCTGCCCCGGATCGCGCAGAATACGCAGCGCGACTGAGAACACCGCACCGCCGTACCGTCGGAAGATCACTGCCATTGCATCCTGATCGCCGCTCTTGACGCGGCGCAGCAGTTCGTTATCTTCCTGCGACGTCTCAGATGAAGCGCTCAAAGGGAACCTTGATGCCTCACTGGAATAAGAACGTGCCGGAGGCGGAATCGGATTGGTGGGATAGTCAGGCATTCTGGACTGCAACCCTATTCTACGCAGACAAGGCCGAACGTGCACCTGTCCAGTAGTGTCGCGCAAAACACTGGCATTGCTGCGTATGCTGTGAATGTGAGATGCAACGTGGTCGGGTGGAATGAAAGAAAGATTGGATAAGTTGCTCGTGGAGCAGGGATTTGCCCCGTCCCGCGAACGTGCGCAGGCGCTCATCGTGGCGGGCAGAGTGCTGGTCAATCAACAGAAAATTGAGAAACCCGGTCTCCAGGTCGAATCTACTTCAGCAATTCGGATCCTCGGAGAAGAACAGCGTTACGTCAGCCGAGGCGGGATCAAGCTTGAGCATGCACTGAACAATTGGTCAATCGACCTCCATGGCAGGCATTGTGCTGACATTGGCACCTCCACCGGCGGCTTCACAGACTGCATGCTGCAGCACGGTGCAGCTTCCGTGCTCGCGATCGACACAGGCTATGGTCAGATCGCCCATTCTCTGCGAACAGACTCCCGCGTCCATCTCATGGAGCGAACCAATGCGCGTCACCTCAAGCCAGGCGACCTGCCGGCTGCGTTGACCTTTCTAGCGATGGATGTCTCTTTCATCTCGGCTTCGTTAATCCTGCCGGCAGTCATCGCCTCCGCCTTCCGGCATCATCCAACGGCATCCATTTCTGAAGCCGTCATCCTCATCAAGCCGCAGTTTGAGGCAGGCAGAGAATGGATCGGGAAAGGTGGTATCGTGCGTGACCCGCAGGCCCACCAAATTGCAATCGACCGGGTCACACAGGCTGTAGAGCAGCTGCACGGCCAGCAGATCGACGTAGTTCCTTCGCCCATCCAGGGGGCGGAAGGGAATCATGAGTTTCTGCTGCATGCCATCTTCCCGCAGACCGCATCGGCGCCACCCCTGCAGACGGGCTGACCATATCCCGCCTGCCCGAAGTACACTGGGCAGGATGCGAACGATCGCGATCATCTCCAAGCCACAGAAGCCCGAACTCGCGTCGCTGCTAGCGGAGCTGTCTATCTGGCTGCGCTCACACGGCTACGACCCCATCATTGATCCGGTCAGCGGCAACTACATGCAGGCAGCACGGATCGTTCCCCGACACCTGATGCCGCAGGAGAAACCAGAACTGGTGATCGTGCTCGGCGGTGATGGCACGCTGCTGGCCGCGGCCCGTGCCTTCGCCAAGTCGGACGTGCCCATCCTCAGCGTCAATCTCGGCTCTCTCGGTTTCCTCACAGAAGTCAGACTGGCCGACCTGTACACCACCCTCGCTGGCTGGAAAGAAGGCTGCTGCAATATCGATCGCCGAGCCATGCTGCACGGCGAGGTCATGCGGGACGGCAAGCTATATCGGGAGTTCGAAGCATTGAACGACGTGGTCGTCGCCAAAGGAGCGATCGCAAGGATGGGCGACTTCAAGGTCTGCCTCAACAACCAGGTGGCAGCATCCTTTCGAGCAGACGGTGTCATAGTCGCTACGCCCACTGGTTCGACAGCTTATAACCTTGCCGCCAATGGTCCGATTCTGTCACCCGACGTTGACGCCATGGTCATTGCGCCGATCTGTCCCCACCTCCTGACCCTCAGGCCCATGGTCGTGCGCGGGGACGCCCGTATCCAGATCAGCATCGAGGGCGTGGCAGATCAGACATTTCTGACCGTGGACGGGCAGGAAGCCGTGCAGGTTCGAGTAGGGGATGAGATGTCCTGTCGCAAATCCGTGCATGAGTTGAAGTTAGTCCGGATGGGCGACCTTGGCTTCTTTAATGTTCTCCGGCAGAAGCTCAAGTGGGGCGAACGTTGAGCTCTCCCTTAACTCCCGGTGAGTTCATCCAGTAGCAGCTTGGCTTTCGTGGCAAGCCCGAAGGCGCCATCCACATCGCCGTTTTTTAGAGCCTGCTGAGCCCTGACGAGGAAGGTATGGATCTCGGCAGCAGTGGTTTTTTCTTCCGCTGTCAGCGTCCGCTTCACATTTTCAAGACCTTCTCTGGTGGTCCTGATCAGATCTTCCGTATGGTGGCTGGTCTCTGCCGCACTGGCCGAACTGCCCGTTGTCAGTTCTCCGATCGGCGAAACGGCTGGTGCTGCTCCAGAGGATGCGACAGAAGTTGAAGCCTGCTTCTTCTCCGGCGCCTGGGAGGTGGCATTTTCCATCGTGCCGGGCATTCCCTGTGGCGCACTGCCGTTTGCACTGTTGGCGGCGCCTGCGTCAGCGCCTGTGCTCCCTTTTAAACCGTTTGAGGCAGTCTTTGTTGAGGGGGTCTGCTTCACTTTCTTGGTGCGCTTCGGCTTCTGCGCAACAGGCTGCGGGGCCGCTACAACACTGGCTGCGGTGGGTGCGGGCAGTGCAGGCAGGTGCGCATTATCTTCACTCATTTCCGGAGAGTACAGTGGCGTCTGGCTCAATTCCGGCGCCTCCGGCTGCACAACTGGCGCAGGCGCGACTTTGCGGTGGAAGGGCCCTGTGGCGCAACCCGTGATCGCTATGAGCAGCAGGGAAGAGAGCGTCCGGCGGACGCATCTGTTCATTGCCTCAAAGCCTCGCTATGGAGGTCGAAGATCATTTGGCTTTCGCTAGATTAAGAGAACCGCGCAGTTTTATCTCGGCCGATGACAGCAGAGGTATACGTAAAGCAAAGATGGTGCCAATGGACGCCTCTGATTGTACGTCAATACTTCCGTTATGCAGCTGCAGTATTCGGTATGCCATCGCCAGTCCTATGCCACTGCCTTCCTTCTTGGTCGTGAAGTACAGATCAAAAATCTTGTCACGGATATCTTCCGGAATGCCCGTACCCTGGTCCACGATATTCAGGATGGCCATACGGCCTTCCTCTCTCATATGGACGGTCAACTCGCCCCCACCCAGCTCTTCCATGGCCTGGGCTCCGTTCAGCACAATGTTCAGAATGGCCTGCTTGATCAGGTCAGCATCGACCTTCGCCATCATCGGCATCGCTGGCAGCTGACTGACGACGCGGACGCTCCGAGTCTCCAGTTCTGCGGACGCCAGCATCAGCACACTGGAAACGACAGCCCGCAGATCCTGATCACGGAGCTGCAGCTCAACCGGTCTTGAAAAGTCGACGAGTGTCTGGACAACTCGATCCAGCCGCTGAATCTCGCTTTCGATGATGTCCAGGTGGCGTACCGCGCGTGAGTCGGATCCGGACAGGTTCAGCTTGGTCCGCAAGAGCTCAAGATGTACGACGATGGCGTTGATCGGGTTCTTTACTTCGTGGCCCACGCCGGAGGTAAGACGGCCGATCGCTGCAAGACGGCGCGACAGTTCCAGCTCATTTTCAATCTCGCGGACAGACTCAACATCGTGCAGTGTCAGCAGCGCACCCAGGCTCTCCCGGGGATTGGTGCCGGCGGGATCCTTGATCAGATCGAGAGACACCTCGAGCAGGCGGCCGGTTTCCGTCTTTACTTCTGCCTGCACCAGCGGCCGCCCGGTGTTGAAAGCCTTAAGAATGGTCTGATCGAGCAGGCTGCCGTCTTTAAAAATCTCATCGATCGATGCGCCGTAAAGCTCGCCCCGGTTTGTCCCGAGAAAGCGCTCCATGGAGTCGCTTACCAACACAGCGCGGGCATCCTGCGTAAACAGCATGATGCCATCCTGCAGGTTCGTCATGACCTGGTTCAGGTTGTCGCGAAGAGCCGAGAACACCTCTTCCACATTGCGCATCCGGCGGCCGATCTTGTCGATCTTCGTCGAGACCAGGTCCACCGTATCGGGCCGGATGCCAGGCAGTCCCCGCTTCGACTCCTGTGCCTGCCCTGCCTCGGCTTCCGCAAGCAGGTCCAATCTTCGACTGATATCGGCAATCGGCTTCAATGCCAGGTTGGCAAGGAAAGCAGCGATGGCGAGCGACGTCAGCATGGTGATGCCGGTGAACGTAAGCGCAGGCCATACCCAGGGTGCCAGCGTACTTTTGAGGAAAGTTGTGCGGATGCCGACCCGAACGATAGCAAATGGCTGATTCTTACGCTCGAGCGGAAGGGTAATTGAATACACTCGGGGCGGCCCGAATACGGCGCGCAGCAGCGGCACCACACCCCCGTTCAGCAACTCGGCATAATCCGGCTCAGGCGGCAGCAGCTGGTTATCCAGCATGGGATCGGTGCTCACCAGCGCGCGGCCCTGGGCGTCGGCGATTGAAACATCAAATACAGTCGGAGAGTAGCGCAGCACAGAGATCAGCAGCGCCCCGAGAGCCTTATCCTGCTGCAGCGAGACAGCGACGGCATCCCGCAGCGCCTTCGGATCGTTTGTATCTACGTTTTTACCTCTGAGGTCATCACTAAGTGCCAGCTTTGTGGAGTAAAGAATCTGGTGCGCCACCATGTCGATGCCGGCGTAGGACTGGCTGATGCGTTGCTCAAGAAGCTGGTCGAGGAACAGCCATGACAACGCCGTCACTACCAGGAAAATGAGCCCGGTGATGGCGATGACCAGCTTTGCTTTCAACCTCAGGGTCGGCAGGGGTGTCAACGATCAGCCCTCAATTGGAACGAAGCTGCGGTTTCAGTTGCGGTCTTCGGCAGCATCCGCCATCGCAGCTGCCGCGCCATACTCCTTCAACTTGTTGTGCAGTGTCTTCAGACTGATGCCAAGAATGTCCGCAGCCCGCGTCTTGTTGTTCCGTGTCATCTCCAGCGTTCTTAGAATCAATCGGCGCTCGGCCTCATCAACTGTTGAACCCAGCTCTACCTCGACGACGTTTGAAGGCGTCTCCGGAACCTCGGGCGCCGGCGCAGCGGGCACGGCCACACCCTTCGGTCGCTCTCCGAACCCCGCAGGCAGATGCCGGATGCTGATCGTACCCTCGCCGCACAGGATCAGTGCGCGCTCGACTGTGTTGCGCAATTCACGGACATTTCCCGGCCAGTCATAGTCCATGAAGCGCTGCATCATGGCGGGATCGATCCCGGCAATGCGCTGACCATGCCTCACGTTCATCTCAACCAGCATGGCATCCACAATCGCCGGGATGTCTTCCTTGTGATTGCGCAACGGTGGCATGTGCAGGTTGAAAACGTTGAGCCGATAGTAGAGATCGCCGCGGAGGTGGCCATCCGCGACCGCCTCGTTCGGATCTTTATTAGTTGCCGCGAGTACACGCACGTCCATCGGCATTTCGACCTTGCTGCCGAGTCTTCTAAGTTTCCGATCCTCGAGCACCCGCAGCAGCTTGGCCTGTGTACCGATCGGCATCTCGCCAATCTCGTCCAGCAGCAGTGTGCCTTCTTCCGCCAGCTCGAAGCAGCCTGCGCGTCGTTCAACCGCCCCGGTAAACGAACCTTTCTCGTGGCCGAAGATCTCGCTTTCGATCAGCGTTTCAGGAATCGCCGCGCAGTTGACCGCCACAAACGGCTTGTTGCGGCGGGGACTCAGATCGTGCAGTGTCCGCGCGACCACTTCCTTCCCAGTCCCGCTTTCGCCCGTAATCAGAACAGAGACGGTGCTCGGAGCGACGCGCTCGATCAGCGAAAAAATGTCCTGCATCTCTCGTGACTGGCCAACCAGTGTGCCCAGTGCGCCGGCCTGGCGCAGCTTGGTGCGTGTCGCTTCCAGTTCGCCTTCGCTCTGCCGCTTGTGCGTGGCGCTTGCCAGCAGGGTTTTGAGCCGGGCAGGCTCGATGGGCTTTGAAATAAAGTCGTAGGCACCCATCTTCATCGCTTCGACGGCACGCTCAATCGAACCCTGCGCCGTGAGGACAATGACCGTCTGGTGCTCATTCATTTCATTCAGACGCTTCAGTAGTTCGAAGCCGTCCATGCGGGGCATCTTCAAATCTGTGACGATGATTCCTGGCGTCCAGCTGCCGATCTTGTCCAGAGCCTCAAAGCCGTCTCGCGCTGTTTCAGTGCGATACCCCCAGCCTGAAACCAGTTCTGCCAGCCCGGTTAAGGCATGTGGCTCATCTTCCACAATCAATACTTTTTCGCTTGTTGCCATGCTGCCGATCCTGCTTCCTTGCAAGCCGCTGTTGCGGCCGGAATTGCTTTCCATGTTTCATGCCGCTTGGGCGCCCACTTCATCTTATCCGGCCCCGCCAATGAAACGCCGAATTTCTCGGCAGCCATTGCTCTGCAGTCCTCCAGGCCCGATACTGCAGTCATCATGCTTGATTACGAAATCACGGCCCAGGATCTTGCGAAACGGCTGGCGCAAACGCAGGATGTCTTACCCGGCGACCGCCTGACCCTTATCGATGTGCGGGAACCCTGGGAATTTCAGGCGGCCCGCATTGATGGCGCCGTTCTCATGCCAATGGGCGATGTACCTTCCAGGGCCAACACTGAGCTTGATCCCGACGACGCCATCGTTGTCGTCTGCCACGCAGGGGTACGCTCGATGAGTGTGACTGCCTGGCTGCGCAACCAGGGTTTCGAAAAGGCGCAGTCTTTGCGAGGTGGGATCGACGCATGGTCGAGAGAAATTGATCCCACCGTACCCCGCTACTAGTCCCCTCTACTCGTCGTCATCAGCACCGCGGGGGCAGGGTGTAGACCGTCCCTGTCCCCTGATCCTGCACCAAACTTCAGGCTGTGGTCTTGGCGCAGTATTCGTTAAATGCGCGTGAGAGCTCGGCACCGATCATCTGCGCGTTCGCACCCTCAATTACAAAGCGCTGCATCAGGTAGACAAGCTTGCCATCACGCATAATGGCGATCGCAGGAGACGTCGGCGGTTGACCCTCGAAATAGCCACGCGCCCTCTCCGTTGCTTCCCGATCCTGTCCCGCAAATACAGTTACTGACTGGTCCGGCACCGTTGCATTCTGTAAAGCCAGCCGCACTCCCGGCCTCATCTTGCCGGCTGCACACCCGCAGATCGAATTCACCACAACCATCGTGGTACCGGGCGCGTTCACGAACGTGTCCACTTCCGCTGCTGTACGTGCTTCCTTGATGCCGGCGCGGGTCAATTCCTCGCGCATCGGTAGGACCATGATCTCTGGATACATTTGCCGCTCCTGTTTAGCTCTATGCTCACAGACAGCTCAAAGCGCTGCCAGCTGTCTTGATTGTAATAGACCGGCTGATGCGCCATCCCGCCCGTCTGCGTGAGCGGCTTATGCCCTCAACAATGCCAGCGGACGCTACGCCGGAATGAGGTAATTTCGGGAGATGGACTTTCGCGAAAATGTGGCACTGGCGCCGATGACCACCTTCCGGATCGGCGGCCCTGCCCGCTGGTTCGTTGAGGCAGCCACCAGCACCGAAGTGAGTGCCGCCGTCGAATTCGCCCGGCAGCGGCAGCTTGCGCTGTTCGTTCTTGGTGGCGGCAGCAATGTGCTGATTGCCGATCGCGGGTTCAACGGCCTCGTGCTCCGTATCGTCTCGACAGGAATGACCGAATGCAGCTTCGAGGCCGGACAGCGGACGTTTTCTGTAGCTGCAGGGGAGTCCTGGGACGATTTTGTGGATTACGCCGTTGCCCGAAATTGTGGCGGGATCGAGTGCCTCGCAGGCATCCCTGGAACAACCGGCGGTGCTCCCATCCAGAACATTGGTGCCTACGGACAGGAAGCCGCGGACACCATCGCGAGCGTGCAGGTTCTTGATCTCCAGAGCAACCTGGTCATCGACCTTGACGCAGCCGAGTGCCGCTTCCGCTACCGTGGCAGCATCTTCAACCATGAGGATACCGGCCGCTATGTTGTGCTGCGCGTGGCTTTTCGTCTCAGGGAACAAGCGACGGCCTGCATCATTTACAAGGATCTGCAGCTCTACTTCAAGAACCATCTCGGCCAGCCATCCCTTGCAGAAGTCGCAGCCGCTGTTCGGGAAATCCGCAGTCGCAAAGGCATGCTGCTCGCCGACGGCGACCCCGACACTTGCAGTGCGGGTTCATTTTTCAAAAACCCGATTGTTCCCACGGAGCGACTTGCTGAGCTCGCCGCGGCGGCACTGATCCCGGTCGAAGATGTTCCGCGCTTCGCATCTGGTCTCGACGGCAAGGTCAAAATCCCGGCAGCGTGGCTGGTTGAGCAGGCCGGTTTCAATAAGGGCTATCGCAAGGGAAAAGCAGCCGTTTCCAGTCGCCACTCTCTTGCACTTACTAACCAGGGCGGAGCCAACGCTGCCGATATTCTCGCGCTGAGTGACGAGATCCGTCTCGGCGTGCAAAACCGATTCTCAATCCGCTTGGAACTGGAGCCCGTTCTTGTCGGATGCTGAAGAATTGAGACGCTTCAGGGCGCTTTCAGCAGTGCCAGCATCTTCTTTCTCTCATCAGCCAGGGCTTCCTCTGCTGAACCTTCCGCCACAATCCTGCCTTTCCGCATCACCACCACATGAGCCTGGAGTGCAAACGCGTCGCTGATCTCATGTGTCACATGCAGGCAGGCGATTCCGTGCTCGCGGCAATAGGGCATTAGTCGCCCCAGGATCTCTTCCTTCGCACTACCATCCAGGCCCGCGAACGGCTCGTCCAGCAATAGCAGCCTCGGTGCAGGCGCTAGCGCTCGCGCAATCACGATCCTCTGCCTTTCTCCGCCGGAAAGCTTTGCCGGCATCCTGTATCGCAGCTGCTCTGCGCCCAGCAGCGCAAGCATCTCCTGCACTCGTGCTTCTGTCCGCCCGCT
>CAZZYN010000055.1:0-24074 GCA_964658265.1 uncultured Acetobacteraceae bacterium
GCCCCATCCACCGCCACCGCGTCCACCTCTACCGCCTCCCCCACCGCCGAGCAGCATCCCGATAATGAAACCCAGGATTCCGGAGCCGCCAGACCGGGCAAGGAAGAAGATCAGCAGCAGAAATACGATGCCCATGATGAGCAACTCACCCAGGGTGAGCGGCCTCGCCTGGACCTGGCCAGCCGGAGGGCCGCGACGGGGCGCTTGCAGCGTTACGCCAGCATCCGCGGCTATCCTGCTGGCAACCTGCCCGACACCAAGAGAAATGGCGCCGTCATAGTCGCCCTGCTGTAGGGCCGGAACCATGGCGCGGCCAATCTCCCCGGCCGTCTGGTCGGTAATGACGCCTTCGAGGCCGTAGCCGACTTCGATCCGGCGCTTACGATCGTCCGTAGCAAAAATCAGGAGAACGCCCTTGTCGTTCTTCTTCGGGCCAACGCCCCATTTTTCTTCCAGCTGGGTCGCGAAATCCTCAATGGGCACATCATCCAGGGTCTTAATCGTGACGACAGCGATCTGGGCATGAGCCTGCGATTCAACCTGGTAGCACAGGCGATTCAGGTTGTCTGTGGTCTGCGCAGAAAGCACGCTAGCAAAGTCACTTACATAGTTGGTGGGTTTAGGGAGATCCTGCACACGCTCGGCCTGGACAAGACCGGCGCTCAGCCAAAGCAGCAGCAGGAACATCGCGCGTCTGGCGTAAGGGCTCACAAGCCACATCATATCTACAAATACGAAGGGGGACCGTTTGAATGGTCCCCCTTCCGCACCGCCCGCTGACTAAAAACGCCGATCTCGCAACATTACATGCCCGAGCCGAGGTTCATCGATTTAGCGATTTGCTGCACCATCTGGAGATGGCTGGCGATGACCGGTTCGCCCTGGGCGGCTAGATCTTTGATCTGAGGATTCTGTCCGGATGACGCTTCTGTCTTGAACTCGCTTTCATCCGACTTGTGATCTTTCACCATGTCCTGAATGTAGGCCTTGTCGAAGGCATCGCCAGTTAAGCTCTGCATCTTGGCCATCATGGCCTTGTCCTTCTTGCTCGGGCCGTCGGGCATCGAGACACCCAGCTGCTGCGCAACCGGCTTGGCCTGGTCATTAAGCTTGGTATGATCGTCGATCATCTTCTGCGCGAACTGCTTGACCTGGTCATTACTGCTCTTGGTGAGCGCCAATTTGCCGAGCTCGACCTCAGTCATGCCGCCCTGCATTGCCTTCTTCAAAAATGCCTTATCACCCATGTCGTTCATGGAGCCTTGAGCAGGTGCCATGTTGTTCATCGTGCCCCCCTGGGCTGCGGATCCACTCTGCTGCATGGAACCCTGTGGCTGCGATCCAGTAGAACCCTGGCCTGTCTGGCCAAATGCGAGTGTGCTGCAACAGAGTAGTGCCGCTGCGGCGAGGCTGCCGGCGTGCGCGAACCGAATTTCGAGCTTTGTACGTTTCATAAATGAATCTCCTGTCACTAAGTTGGTGGCCGCTTGGGAACTTCTAGTTGCCAGCAGCACCGGGATAGAGAAAGAGGCATTTGGCGCGGCAAACAGCGGATTTTTCATGCTTAGGCAACTCGCGGCTGCGCAGGCGTCCTTTTCCGGAAGTCCAGGTGAGCTACACCACTGCAATAAGGCGTCGAGCCTTATCCTAGAAATATGACAGATTCAGTTTCCAGCGCACCACACACGGGTGCTGTGCCCCCAATTGCGAAGAGAGTACCTGCTATCAATGGCCGGGGCCCCAAACCGTTGACTGATGACTACGCTTGGCTCCAGGACAAGAATGATCCTGAAGTGATTGCCTACCTTGAGGCTGAAAACAGATACTCTGACGCATGGCTGGCGCCTACCACCGCGCTGCAGAAGAAGCTCTACGAAGAGATGATTTCTCACATCAAGGAAACGGATGAGTCTGTTCCTTACAGGAATCGAGACTATTTTTATTATTCACGGACAGTTGAGGGAAGCCAGTACCCCATTTATTGCAGGAAATTCCTGACTCTCGACGCAGCTGAAGAGATAGTTCTGAATGTGAACCTGCTGGCTGAGGGCGAGCAGTACATGGCGATCGGGGCGCTTGCGATCGCGGACGACCAGAACCTGCTGGCCTATTCCACGGACACGACCGGCTTCAGACAATACACTCTGCATATCAAGAACCTTAAAAGCGGGGAGCTTCTGCCAGATACCGCCGACCGTGTCGGCTCGATCACATGGGCGCTCGACACACACACCCTCTTCTACTCAGTGGAAGATGAAGAGACCAAGCGCCAGCACCAGCTCTATCGTCACAAAGTGGGCGATCCGCAATCAGCAGATGTGTTGGTATTTGAAGAGTCAGATGAACGCTTCAATATTGGTGCCGGAAGAACTCGCGACGATAAGTACCTGATACTTGAAAGCTCCAGTCACACTACCAGTGAGGCTCGCTTTCTGCCGACTAACCAGCCTCAGGGCGAATGGACCCTGATTGAACCTCGCCGCGAGAATATCGAGTACTATCCCGACCACCGGGATGGACTTTTCTATTTGCGCACAAACGACACGGGCCGCAATTTTCGCCTTGTGACAGCACCCGTAGCGACACCAGCGCGGGATCACTGGACAGAGGTCATTGCGCATCGTGACGAAGTCATGCTGGAAGACATCGATCTATTCCAGGATTTCTACATCGCGGAGGAACGCTATGATGGCCTTCCTCATCTGCGGGTAGAGCCATTCACAGGCAAAGTTCTTCGACACGAATTGAAATTCCCTGAACCCGTGTATTCGGCTCATTCGCACGTTAATCGGGAATTCATGACAACCAGGTTCCGGTACAGCTACCAGTCCCTGGTCACGCCGGGATCTGTCTTTGAATACGACGTGATCTCGGGCGAGACCACGCTACTGAAGCAGCAGGAGGTGCCTGGAGCCTTCGATCGGGAGCTGTATGCGTCGGAACGAACATTTGCGAAGGCCGCGGATGGCGCGCTGATTCCGGTATCGGTCGTGTATCGCAGAGACACTCGGACTGCAGGCAAGAATCCTGTCTACGTTTATGCCTACGGCTCGTATGGATACTCGCTGCCAGTGGGTTTCAGCGCCAGTAGACTGAGCCTGCTGGATCGGGGAATAGTAATGGCTTACGCACATATCCGTGGCGGTGGGGACATGGGCAAACCCTGGCATGATGCGGGCCGACTCATGAAAAAGATGAACACCTTCACCGACTTCATCGCGGCCGTCGAGCACCTGACAAAAGCGGGCTACGGGGATGCGAACCGGGTTGCGATCGAGGGCGGGAGTGCTGGAGGCCTGCTAATGGGGGCAGTAGTCAATCTGCGGCCTGAATTGTTCAAGGCCGTACTGGCGCATGTGCCCTTCGTCGACGTGATGAATACGATGCTCGATGAGTCGCTGCCATTGACGATTGGTGAGTACGAGGAATGGGGCAATCCGAATGAGCCGGCGGCATTCGATTACATGTCCGGCTATTCACCTTATGACAATCTGAAAGCGGGGAATTACCCGGCGATGCTGGTGAAAACGTCGCTTAACGACAGCCAGGTAATGTACTGGGAGCCTGCCAAATACGTCGCAAAGCTCCGTACCTTGAAACAGAACGACACGCCGCTGTTGCTGCACTGCAATATGGCCGCGGGACACGGTGGTGCTTCCGGACGCTATGACTATTTGAAAGAGGTAGCGTTCGATTATGCGTTTCTGTTGAAAGTTCTCGACGTGGAGACTGACGATTGATCCGGATCGTTGTAATGCAAAAAAGCGGGAGCCGCAGTCAAACGGCTCCCGCTTTCAATTTCCGATCCGCAGCTACTTGGAGAACGAGCCGATGGCAGTGGCCTCATCATCCTTAACGTCGAAAACGGTGTAGAGCTTGGTGATCTGGAGAAGGTCGTGGACCTTCTTGGTCAGGTTCAACAGCTTGAGTTCGCCACCCTGGTTCTTGACGGTTGTGAAAGCACTGACGAGTTCGCCGATGCCGGAGCTGTCGATGTAGCTGACGTCGCCGAGGTTAAGCAGAATATGCTTCTGGCCCTTGGCAAGCAGGTCGCGGGTAGCGTCACGAAGCTGGACGCTGCCTTCGCCGAGTGTTATACGTCCGCTTAGGTCGAGGATGGTAACTCCATCTACCTGACGAGTGCTGATCTTCATGCTCACGAAAACATCCTCCTCTGAAGCTTGGCTCAAACTGCTGGTAAGTGCTTGATAAGCGTCAACTCTGTACCGGGATGAAGTTGACGAAACTGGACATCGTCCATAAAGGATCGAATCAGAAAGATACCGCGCCCGGAGCCCCTTAGCAGGTTCTCGGGTGCAAGAGGATCAGGCAGCGTATCCGGGTCCAGGCCATTGCCTTGATCGGCGATACGAATAACCAGATCGTTGTTCAATGTCTCAAACGAAGCGATCACCTGTTTATTGGCGTCGTACGCATTTCCATGAAGAACAGCATTAACAGCGGCTTCGCGGACGGCCATGGTCACGCGATAGATTTCGTCTTCATCCAGGCCAGCCTTCTTCGCTACCTCTTCGGCAGTCTTCTCGATACGATCCACACTGTCCAGAGAAGACTCGAGGGTGTAGGAGATCTTGTCTGCCTGTGATTCAGCCAATCGACTGTCCTCATTGTGTCGCATCCGATGAGTCGGTATGCGGATGAACATGTTAGGGCAGTTTGCTTGCAGGCGGCCTTCCATGTCAAGCAAAAGCCCGCCTTCACGCCAAAGCCAGCCCGCTCCGCAGCCTCGCCAGTAGATCACTCCAGGCGTCTTAATTGTGTCAGCATGGTTGTCGTCTGCGCGAGCAGGCTGAAACATCAGAGACGGCACACTGTCGCAGGTGCTGCGGTTAGCTTCTCGTCGTCCTTGTTAGACTGCATGCACCGACGACATGGCCATCCACCTGAAACCCGATACCAGCCTCTCGCTTCTCGAAGGCGCTTCTGTCGCGGACGGGCAAGGCCGTGCATGTGGCCGTGTGTCCGACATCGCCGTTGGAACTGGCGCGGATGCGGGCAGAGTCACAGGCCTGGTACTGAAGACCAGGGATGGCCGCCGACTGGTGGATGTTCAGCAACTGCACACCACGCCTTCTGGAGCGCTTCAGCTGCACGAGGGCGCGGTGCTGCAACCAGTCGACACCCTGGAAAATCATCTGCTGCTGCGGCAGGACATCGTCGACCGGCAGATAGTTGATGTGCATGGCCGCAAAGTGGTGCGTGTCAACGATGTGGATTTGTGCTGGCATGCTGGACAAGGCAGCGAATCCGGATTGCATGTGTCGCAAGTTGAAGTCGGTCTGCGCGGAGCACTCCGGCGATTACTGAAGGGTACGATGCCCGCGGCCCAGATTGACCGTTTGACCCGCCACGTGGCAGCGCGGGTGATCCCGTGGGAGTTCGTTGACTTTATTGAGGTAGACCCAGCGCGACGGGTCAAGCTGAAGATCGAGCACCAGCGGCTGGCCCGCTTGCACCCATCCGACATCGCCGACATTCTTGAAGAGCTTGGACCCGCAGAGCGAGAGGCAGTCTTCGTCTCGCTCGATGAAGAGACGGCCGCGGAAGCACTGGAAGAAATCGATCCCCGGCTGCAGCAGGCGCTCACAGAGTCACTGGATTCGCGGCGCATCGCCGATATCGTTGAAGAGATGGATCCGGGCGCAGCTGCTGATTTCCTCTCCGAGCTCACCGAGGAGCGGTCTGAAGCGATCCTGGAGCAGATGGAGCCGGAGGAGCGGCAGGAGGTAGAGGAGCTGCTGGAATTCCGTGAGAATTCGGCAGCCGGCCGGATGACAACAGTATTTCTTCAGCTCCCGGAGAGCGGCACAGTTGCCGACGCGATCGAAGCCCTGCAGGCATTTGACGGATCAGCTGAAGCCCTTACGGACATTTACCTGGTAGATGGCAAGGACGTTTTGAAAGGGTCGGTCGCAATCGGACGACTATTGCTGGTGTCGCCCGCGACACCGCTGACCGAGGTGAGAGACGAACAACTTATCTCCTGCGCCGCTGATGCACATGAAGATGATGTTGCTGAACTTTTCGACAAGTACAACCTGCGCGCGCTGCCCGTTGTTGACGATGGAAACCAGTTGGTCGGCGTCATCCAGGCAGATCACGTTATTGCATTTCTCCGCAAACGCGCCTGACAGACGAACGATATCACCGTGAAGTGACAGACACGCCTTATCGTTTTCGGTCGAGGATTGGATCTTTCCTTAGGCCGTGAGTAAGTCAGGCTTGGACTTCCGCATGGCGTGCGAATGGGCCCAGATGCATCCGGCGGTGGTCGTAGCTTCCAGCCGTGTAGGAGTACGTGACGAGCCTGTACGCATTCGTAGCCATTTCGAGGTTCTACCCTGAAATGCATTTACCCACCTAGAACATCTCATCCAGCAGACGAAAACGACGAAGTAGAAGTTCGTCGGCAGACTCTGCGGGCAAGTACTGGCGCAAGAGACACTCGGCTTCTGGACCGAAGTAGCTGGCCACGCTTCTCAATGCTAATGCCCAGTCCTGTGCGGGATGAGTTATTCCGGCACGACCCATGTCTACAATCCCGCTCAACTTCCCGTCGCAGGCAAGAAAGTTTTCAAGGGTCGCATCGCCATGCGTAAAGCAACGCAGTTCTGGCAATTGAGGAGATACTTGCAGTTCTCTGAGTACGTTGCTGGCAGTACGGCCCTGGTTCTCGTCTCCGAAATCGGATTCGTCAACCAGCCCGGCCTGGAACCGGTCTTCAGCCTCCCGAAGGCGCCGACCCCAGTCAGCGCAGAAAGGACAATCACCAACCGGTACTGCATGGATTTGGAAAAGGGCCTCGGCGAGCACCGAGCATGCAAGATCCAGCGACAGCTCAGTCAATGGACGGCCAGGTAGGTCTGACATCTGCAGGCAGCCGGATTGCTGCTGTAGGACCTTTGCTACGGGCAGCCGTCCAGCGCACCATCGTAGTACTGCTGCCTCTTGTGCAATGTCCGGAGCAGGTCCGAACTTTTCAATCCAGGAATCACCTTCAGCGTTCCTGACCCGATCCACACGAGCACCGGATTCGCCAAGCAGAATAGGGCTTCTCTGGTCACGGCTCACCAATCTAAGGTACCTGTTTCTAGATCAAGATGAGGAGCCGTGAATCAGGTGCAACGCTCATTGTCGCGTTGTGCAGTGGCTTACAAATGTCGCTGGCCACCCAAATTGCTCCATTCAGAGATTGCTGCGAGACGCGTCTCAGCAGCTTCGGAGCTTTAGCGAAGTGACAAATGCGCCGTACTCCGTTACGGTTCGGAAGGAAACTTCCTCTGAGCCGTGAATAGGTAATGCTGAGACGCTGGCGAATCCGGATCATGATCTTTCTGGCTGTGCTGGGACCCGGCTTCATCACGGCGAACGTGGACAACGATGCCGGCGGCATCCTGACCTACTCGCAGGCCGGGGCGCAGTACGGCTATTCGCTGCTCTGGACAATGATCCCGATCACTCTCGCCCTGATCGTTGTGCAGGAAATGTGCGCTCGGCTGGGGGTGGTCACTGGCAAGGGTCTCAGCGACCTGATCCGAGAAGAATTTGGTCTGCGCGTGACCTTCTTCACGATGGTACTGCTAGTCATCGTGAACTTTACAAACGTGGTGGCGGAGTTTTCCGGTATCGCTGGCAGCCTGGAACTCTTCCACATCAGCAGGTTTATATCTGTACCGGTATGCGCACTGCTGGTGTGGCTGTTGGTAGTGAAGGGCGACTACAAGGGTGTTGAGAAAATCTTTCTCGCCGCCAGTGTCTTTTATGTCGCCTACATCGCCGCCGGGGTGCTGGCTGGTCCGGACTGGCATGAAGCACTCATCGACACGATCAAGATTCCAGAGCGCTCCCAGTGGAGCAGCACCAGCTACGTCTATGCAACCATCGGTGTGATCGGGGCTACTATTGCGCCGTGGATGCAGTTCTACATGCAGTCTTCGGTCGTCGAAAAAGGCGTCAGTATCAAGAATTATGCTGCGACTCGGCTCGATGTAATTGTCGGCTCGTTCTTCACGGATATAGTCGCCTGGTTCATCATCGTCGCCTGTGCCGCGACCCTCTACGTACACGGCATGGGCAACATCACGGTAGCGTCTGATGCTGCAGAAGCGATGAAGCCGCTGGCAGGCAAATACGCCTACCTGCTGTTTGCGGTGGGTCTGTTCAATGCATCACTGTTTGCGGCTTCTATCCTGCCGCTCTCCACGGCCTATACGGTATGCGAGGGGCTTGGCCTGGAGTCCGGTGTCGATAAAAGTTTCGGCGAAGCACCCGCCTTCTACTGGCTGTATACGCTCCTGATCGCTGGCGGAGCCGCGATTGTCCTGCTGCCAAACTTTCAAGTCGTAAAGATGATGATCCTCTCGCAGGTCCTTAATGGCCTGCTGGTGCCATTCATCATCATCTTTATGCTGCGCCTGATCAATCGCAGGGACCTGATGGGCGATCACACGAACAGCCTCTGGCTCAATATCGTGGCATGGCTTACCGCCGCGATCATCATTGGACTCTCGCTGATGTGGTTCTACATGACGATGTTCAGGCCGGAGTGAGACGAAGTCCGCGACGTGCGTTTCCTGCATTAGTATGAGCAGGATGGCAAAACTTACAAGGCGCTCGCTTCTTCTTGGCCTATCCGCCTCAACACTGGTCCGTCCGCTTGTGGCCGTCGAAAAGGCAGTGAGCGCGAACAGGCCCGGAACCCTGATGTTCGTTGGTGTGTACACCGACCAGGGAAGCAGGAGCCAGGGTATTTACAGTTATCGGTGGGATGCTGTGCGTGGCGAGTTGACCGCGCTGGGTCTTGCGGCCGCGACACCGAATCCATCATTCCTGGCCAAGTCTCCTGACCATCGCTTCCTGTACGCTGCGAACGAAATCAGCAATTTCAAGGGTGGCAACGACGGCGCCATCTCCTCCTTCTCCATCGATCCTTCAAGTGGCAGGCTGCGGTCGAAGAGCGTTGTGTCCTCTGCTGGCAGCGGACCCTGCAATATCAACCTGGATCGTTCCGGCCGAAGTGTTTTTGTTGCGAATTACACCGGCGGCAGCGACGCCTCGCTCCGTGCTGAGAGCGGAGGTACGCTCAGCGACCCGATCTCAAAGTACCGCTACGACGGGCACGGTCTTAATCCAAAACGTCAGGAAGCGTCACACGCGCATTGTGTCACTGCTTCGCCCGGCAATGGCTATCTGCTCGTGAATGATCTTGGGCTGGACAGGATTCACATCTACAAGCTGGATGCGGCGAAAGCAGAGCTGGCGCCACACACGCCGACGGCATACGAAGCCACTCCTGGTTCAGGCCCGCGCAGTTTTGCCTTTCATCCGGGCGGACGCTTCGGCTATTCCACCAATGAACTGTCAAATAGTGTGGATGTTCTGCACTGGAGCGAAAGCCAGGGCAAGCTGAACCGCGTGCAGAATATCAGTTCGCTGCAGCCGGGCACGCCTTACAACAATGCTGTGACTGCGGCCTCCGTCAACGCCTCGGCGGACGGTCGGTTTATCTACGTGTCGAACCGCGGAGCCGACCAGAACAGTCTTTCTGTTTTTTCGGTAGACAGCTCATCGGGAAAATTGACGTTTGTGCAGAACATCGCAAGCGGCGGCAGGATTCCGCGACACTTTGCCATCGATCCGAGCGGAAAATGGATCGTGGCGGCCCATCAGGGATCGCACACACTGGTCGTCTTCGCGCGCGACGAACACACAGGAAAGTTGACGGCTACTGGCCGGAGTTACCCCATCGACTGGCCGACCTGCGTCTTATTCGCCTGAGCATTACAGCAATTTGCCGCTGGCCAGGTTCTGCACCAGGTCCCGATCGGCTGCGAGGAAATCATAGCGCGGAAGATCTTTGAGAGCGCACCAGCAGAAGTGGTGAAAAATATTGTTTTTCAGCTCGCCGCTGTACTCCTTCACCAGGAAAAACTGCAGGTCGACGGCTCCGCCGCTACGATATGTATGGCGTATGTGAGAAACGCGCCTGCCGATGATGGCATCAATGCTGAGTTCCTCTTCAAGCTCGCGCTTTAATGCCTGCTCGGCGGTTTCGCCGGGCTCCATCTTGCCACCCGGAAACTCCCATTTGAGTGCCATCGGCTGGTCGGGACGACGCTGGCAGATAAGTATTTCGCCGCCCCGGACGATCAGAGCCGCTGCTACCATGCGGACCTGCTTCGTTCCTGCGTCGACTTGTCTGCTCTCGCCCACTCTTCTCTTATTCTAGATGGAAAGGCAAGAGCTTAGGACGCGCGCAATTTTCTGGGTATTTGCCGCTCTGTAAAAAGATCAGGATAAAGCGCCGCTGCGATCGACCAGGCACCATGTACTAGTGAGGGCGCAGGTGTATTCAGCCACTCGTCACGAATGCAGTAGACCTTGCGGGTGCGTACAGCACGAGCATCCTGCCAGCCACGCTGCGCGATCAGCTTCTCGAGGGGAACCCGGTCGCCGGCACCGCACCAGGCAAAGATCATCACATCCGGATCTGCCTGGCGGATTGTTTCGGCGTCAGTAGTCGCACCGGGCGTGCCAAAGCTCCGGCCTCCGGCAATTTCTACCAGTTCGTCGACCCAGTGTTGCGAATGGATGAGTGGCTTGCCCCATTCCTCACAGTAGACCAGTGGACGTTGATCGATGCGCGTGGTTTTGTGGCGAATCGCCGCCAGTTCGGACTGCATCTGCTGGACCACTTGTTCTGCTGCCGCCATTCGGGTGACCACGCTGCCAAGTAGCATGATGTCCGCGTAGATGTCGTCCAGCGTGCGCGGCGAAAAGGCGACCGTCGTGATGCCAGCCTTCAATATGTTGGCGAGAGATTCCATCCGATAGGGGACAGAAGCAAGAACGAGGTTTGCCTGTAGACGCAGGATCTCCCCGGTATCTGCCGACCATGAATCATGGATCACATGTACGGGAAGTCTCGCGAGCGCGGGCACTGCCTCCACGCAATACCTGGTGCATCCGACCAGGGCATCCAGGCAGTTGAGCATGTCGAGGACGATGCTGATGCTCGGCTGCAGGGACACGATGCGGAGCGGCCGTCTGCCGCCAGGATGCGGGGCCGGGTGTACCGTCAAATCGTTGGATAGTACAGCGGCCAGCGCCGATCGGCTGCAATAGCTGCGAGCGCCGGAGTGGCATTTACCGGATAGGCCTTGCCGGCTATTTCCAGCATGGCAGCATCGTGGATTGAATTCCCAAAGACCACGTCGGGTCTGGAAACGCCGGCACGGTCGAGTGCCTCTGCTTTGCCTTCGTCGGTCGGAACATCGATCAGATTGCTGGTGATCCGATGATTATGAACTTCGACCCGTGCGCACAGGATGCGTTCGGGCGGAATTCCGAAGTGCTTCATACCTTCGTCGATAACCCAGTTGTTGGTAGAACTCACCGCCCACAATTCGACATTGCGCGCACGAAGGTCGTTGACGAGGGATTGCATGGACGGAAAGATATTCTTCTCAACCTTCGTGCGAAAGAACTCAGCAGCGCCTCGCCGAAGCTCTGCTTCCTCCAACCCGGCGTACATCTGCGTCATCTCCCCGCAGATCCCCCGCTCGGAGACTTCGCCGGCTATATAGAGGCGATAGCGGGAGTCGATCCAGTCGCTGGCATTGCGGGAGACAAGCCCGGTTTCGATCGACCAGAGCATAAAGCCATAGCCCGCGTCGCCACTCCACAGGGTGCCGTCACAATCGAACACCGCGGTTTGGGGATTGCTGTCAAGAACGGAGGCGTGAAACTCCTCGGTCGTGAGATGGGCAGACAACGCAGTAGCAGGTATCAATTGGAGACAACTCCCAGTACCAATGATAACTGCGAGTTGTTCGGCATTGTTAAAAGAGGTGCTCAACCAATGAAGCGGAAGCTGTCTGTAGTTCTCTCCACCGTTCTCGGGATGGTTACTTTCATCCAGGCGCAACAGCCGGACACCGAAAATAAAAGCTACCTGGGATTCGACCGGAACGACTATCCCGGCGACACAGAATTGCCAGCTCTGCGGCAGACCTTTCGCTATGCGGGTTTCTGGCTGAACAATCCACCGGGCGAAACAGCGAACAGCTGGAAAGGCAAGCGGCCTCTGCTGCTCAAAAATCATTTTGGCTTTCTGGTGTTGTTCAATGGGCGCATGGATCAGGCACTGAAAGGTCAGGATGCTCCGGCCCTTGGAATTGCCGATGGCAAAGCCGCGGTGGAGGCTGCCAGGAAGGAGGGTTTTGCTTCACATGTCCTGATCTTTCTTGACCAGGAAGAGGGAGGCCGGCTGCTACCTGAACAACTCGCCTATATCCTGGCCTGGGCTGCTACCGTTCGCCAGACCGGAGCCCTGCCGGGCGTGTACTGTTCGGGCATCGAGGTTCCAGAGGGCACCGGCACCATCAGTACAGCGCGTGACCTCCGAGCGCACGCTGATGCACGAAGCCTGGCCCTTTGGGTGATCAACGACAAGTGCCCACCCTCGGGAGGATGCGCAATGACCAGCATGGCTCCCGGGCAGAATGGCGAGAACGATGCGATTGTCTGGCAGTTTGCTGTTTCTCCCCGCAGGCAACAATTCAGTCAAGGTTGTCCGAAGAATGCAGATCCGGATGGCAACTGCTATGTTCCCGGCATTGCCAAGGGATCGTCATCCTTTGTGGACCTGAACACAGCACTGTCTCCTGATCCATCCGGGGGCGCCAAGTAGCGGTTGGCAGACGCCCATAGCGGGTACTAAGCAGACAAGCAGCAGAATCAATCAGGGGATGCACGCTGGCGCAGTATGATCAGCACACTCCACTGCCATGCAGCCACCATCTACAAAAGTTATCGGGATGAACAAGCCGGTGCCGACGCTGTGGCAGTCGGTGCGCGAAGCCCTGCGTGGCAGCCACCAGGACTACACCACCGGTAGCCTGAATCGGTCCATCCTGCTGCTGGCGATTCCCATGGTGCTCGAGATGGTGCTGGAGTCGCTGTTTGCTGTAGTCGACGTCTTCTTCGTCAGCCGGCTTGGGGCGAATGCGATTGCAACTGTCGGCCTGACCGAATCAGTGCTGACGCTAGTCTTCGCGGTCGGCATGGGACTTGGTATGTCGACCACGGCAATGGTGGCGCGACGCATCGGTGAAAAAGATCCGGATGGTGCGGCGAACTCGGCAGTGCAGGCCATCATTCTCGGCATCATCGCGGCATTCGCCATGGGCATACCATTCTTTATTTTTGCTCCGAGACTGCTGGGATGGATGGGAGCTTCGCCCCAGATCATTGCTCTCGGCTCGAACTATACGAGAATCGCCTTGGGCGGTTCAGGTGTAGTGCTGCTCCTGTTCCTCAACAATGCGATTTTTCGCGGTGCCGGCGACGCGGCCATTGCGATGCGCCTGTTGTGGATTTCAAACATTCTCAACCTAATCCTCGATCCATGCCTGATCTTCGGTCTTGGCCCTTTTCCGAAGCTGGGCGTGACCGGGGCGGCGCTGGCAACGTTCAGCGGCCGAGGCATCGGAGTGTTGTACCAGTTCTATCGGCTGGGCAAAGGAACCGAGCGTCTGCGCATCCTCAGGCGTCATATGCACCTGCAGGCGGATCTGCTCTGGCGATTGGTCCGCGTCTCGCTTACGGGCATTCTGCAATTTCTGATCGGCCAAGCAAGCTGGCTCGGCCTGGTACGCATCGTGAGCCTATTCGGCGCACCCGCACTGGCCAGCTACACGATCGCCATCCGCATAGTGATCTTCTATATCCTTCCCTCGTGGGGGCTAAGTAATGCAGCGGCTACGCTGGTAGGGCAGAATCTGGGTGCGGGGCATCCGGAGCGGGCCCGCCAGGCTGTCCTGCGCACCGGGTTGTGGAACCTGATATTCCTGGGTTCGGTCGGGGTGGTCTTCCTTATCTTTGCTCCCTGGGTCATTCATCTTTTCACGCAGGATCCGGCCGTGGTTCCGATCGCGGTCAACTGCCTGCGCATCTTCAGCTGCGGCAACATGGCGTTCGCTTATGGAATGGTTCTGCTGCAGGCCTTCAATGGTGCCGGCGACACTCTTACACCAACGTATGTGAACCTCTTCGGCTTCTGGATCCTCGAAATCCCGCTCGCCTGGTGGCTGGCGATGCACACCAGGCTGCATGTGAACGGAGTCTTTGTGTCGGTCGTGATTGCACAGGCCGTCATCGTGTTAATCAGCCTGGTCCTCTTCCGGCGAGGGAAGTGGGCCCGGCAGCAGATTTAAGGTTGACCCTGCCGGAAGTTCGCGTCCGGCAGACGATGTTTTGTCGGCTGGCAAACTAGGTGCACTGTTCGCGGTCAAGTGCATGCGCCGACCGATTATCGCAGATACTGAAGACGTGGCAACGCCATCCAATCTGGCCCTTTTCGACGAATATCTGACCTATCTCCGGGTGGAGAAAGGGCTGCGAACACTGACCTGCGCAGCCTACCGTGCAGATCTGCTGATGTTCGCAGAATTTCTCGAGGGGACGAGTGCACCCGGTCTGCTAGATACCCGCCAGGTTGACGTTTCATCGTTCCTTGAACATCTCCGGATGCATGATCAGACCTCGCGTTCCATTGCCCGCAAGATGTCAACGCTGCGCGGCCTGTATCGCTGGCTACTGCTGGATAAGCGCATGCAGCATGATCCGACGCTGAACCTGGAGTCGCCAAAGAGTTGGAAGACGCTGCCGAAGTCGCTAGCGGCTCCTGAAGTCGCCGCGATGCTGGATGCTTCCGCAGTCGCAGCAAGGCAGCTCCACGCAGGCCCGGCAGTATTGCGGAATACAGCGATTTTGGAGCTGTTGTACGCGGGCGGTATCCGGGTGTCCGAGCTGACCAGCGTGAAGGTGGAAGACTTTGCGCCGGTTGCCGGCCGGATCCTGGTGCGAGGCAAGGGTGACAAGGAGCGTCTGGTTCCGCTGGGTCGCGCCGCGGTCGAGGCTCTTACGCGGTACCTGCAGGATGGCAGGCCGCGCCTAGTAAAGGCGGATCGCAGTACAGTTTTTCTCTCAATGCGAGGCAGACCTTTGACGCGCGGGTGGGTTTGGTCGCTGGTAAAGAAGGCAGGTTCAGGAGCGAGTCCTCACCAGCTGCGCCACAGCTGTGCCACGCATATGGTTGACAACGGAGCAGATCTGCGGTCCGTCCAGACACTGCTTGGCCATGCCGACATCGGGACCACGCAGATCTACACCCATGTCGCGCTGGGCAGGCTGAAAGCAGTGCACCGGGAACATCATCCGAGAGCCCGGAAGGTCGCAAGCGGCGAGGCAGCAAGATGACGGCTACGCCTGAACTTCCGCGCCTTGTGCAGGCTTTTCTAGCCATGCTGGCAAATGAGCGCGGTGCATCGCCGCACACACTGCGTGCCTACGAGCGGGAGCTGAGGTCTTTTGTCAGCTACCTGGCGGAACGTAAGAAGTCTTCGCTGCGAGAGGTTGAACACACGGTCATTCGTGCGTACCTGGGTGCGCTGCTGACTCCTGCCGCCAAACCGGCATTGTCCAAGGCGTCGACCGCCCGCGGGCTGGCGGCAATCCGCTCCTGGTACAAATGGCTGGCGAAATCAGGGTATGTCGACGTGAATCCCGCTCGCCTGGTCTCCACGCCAAAATTGCCGAAGCACCTGCCACGCGTTCCCACTATCGAGCAGATGAACCTGGTCGCTGACCGTCTACAGCTTGCAACGCCGGAAGGCGAGATAAAGTCTGCATGGCCCGAGCGCGATCGCGTCATCTTTGAACTTCTGTACGGCTGCGGTATCCGGAATGCCGAGTTATGCGGAATCGAGCTCAACGATATCCAGTGGTCAAACAGCGCGATCCTGGTGCGCGGGAAAGGGAGCAAAGAGCGCTACGTGCCGCTCGGTGAGGCTGCCGTGCTTGCCCTGAGAGTTTATCTTCCGCAACGGGAGCATCGCTTGAAAGCGATGAGGAAAACAGCATCCGCGCTTTTGATCAATACGCGAGGCAGAACAGCCAAGGGTAGTGGCAGGAATACGTTGGCAGGCGGGAAAGAGGAACTTCGGCTGACCACCCGGAGTGTGGGCCGGCTGGTGAAACAGGTCTCGATCGCTCATGGGATGGCGCCGGAAACCCATCCGCACACCCTGCGGCACGCATTCGGCACCCACATGCTGGAAGAGGGCGCGGATCTGCGCGCGATCCAGGAGATGCTGGGCCATGAGCGCTTGGCTACCACCGAGCGCTATACGCAGCTGACTGCGACCCAGGTCACGCGGGTTTACGACCAGACCCATCCACGCGCCCGTTGAGCCTGCGGGAAACCTCCGCATAGCCGCTCTTGGGGCTGAGAGTCGCGTAAAATAAAGATTGCACGTTAACGTCCGGCAGTTGGTAAGGATTTCCCTTGATCGGTAGTACTCTCACTAAGATTTTCGGCACCAGTAATGAGCGGGTCGTGAAACGCCTCATGCCGACAGTGGCTGTCATCGGCGAGCTAGAGCCCAAGATGCAGGCCCTGTCGCATGCCGATCTCCGCAACAAGACTGTCGAGTTCCGCGCCCGGATTGCCACGCATCTTCAGACATTGGGCAATACCTCGCTCGAGTCTCCTGAAAGGGATGAGAAGGACGCGAAGGACGCTCGTACGCAGGCGGAGAAAGTCATTCTGGACGAGCTTCTTCCCGAGGCGTTTGCTGTTGTCCGCGAAGCCGGGCGCCGCATCCTCGGCATGCGCCACTTCGATGTCCAGCTAATAGGCGGCATGGTGCTGCACCAGGGCAAGATTGCCGAGATGCGCACCGGTGAAGGCAAGACCCTGGTCGCCACGCTCGCCTGCTACCTCAACGCCCTCGCCGGTCGCGGCGTTCACGTTGTTACGGTGAATGACTACCTGGCAAAGCGCGATGCTGAGTGGATGGGCAAGATTTATGAATACCTCGGTCTGACCGTCGGCGTCATCGTCCACGATCTGGACGACGCACAAAGACGTGCCGCCTACGCCGCCGATATCACCTACGGCACAAACAATGAATTTGGCTTCGACTACCTGCGCGACAACATGAAGTTCGAAGTGTCGGAGTGTGTGCAGCGCGGCCACTATTTTTCCATCGTTGACGAAGTCGACTCGATCCTGATTGACGAAGCACGCACGCCGCTGATCATCAGCGGACCCACGGATCAAACGACAGACAAGTACGCTCGCGTCAACCGCATCATTCCGTCGCTTGAACAGGGCGAGGAAATCACCCAGGGCGAAGACAAGATCCTGACTGGCGACTATGTGGTGGACGAGAAACACAAGACCATCACGGTCACAGATGAGGGTTGGGAAAAGGTCGAGCAGCTCCTCGGTATCGGCAATATCGCCGAGGTCGAGAACTGGGAACTGAAGCACCATGTCGAAGTAGCGATCAAGGCGCACAGCCTGTACCGCGGCGACGTCCAGTACGTAGTGAAGGAAGGTGAAGTCATCATTGTTGATGAATTCACCGGCCGCCTGATGCCGGGCCGTCGCTGGTCGGATGGTCTGCACCAGGCCATTGAGGCCAAGGAAGGCGTGAATATTCGCCGGGAAGATCAGACGCTCGCGACCATTACCTTCCAAAATTATTTCCGCCTCTACAACAAGCTTTCCGGCATGACCGGCACGGCAGAGACGGAGGCGACTGAGTTCGACAAGATCTACAAGCTGGATATCGTGGTGGTGCCAACCAACCGGCAGATGTGCCGGATTGAGCACCAGGATGTTGTCTTCCGTACAGCAAGAGAAAAATACTTTGCTGTGGCCGACGAGATTACGCGTTTACATGAGCATAAGCAGCCGGTGCTGGTTGGCACTACGTCGATCGAGAAGTCGGAGTTGCTCTCATCCATCCTGCTCAGCAAGGGCGTGAAGCATGTTGTGCTGAATGCCAAATACCACGAGCGAGAGGCCGAGATCGTTGCCCAGGCGGGGCGTCTGGGGATGGTGACAATTGCGACGAACATGGCAGGTCGAGGAACGGACATCCTGCTGGGTGGCAATGCGGAGTTTGTAGCCAAGCAGGACCTGATGAAGAGAGGGCTCGCGCGCGCCGTAAGTGCGGCCGAAGGTGCGATCTCGCCCATGGCCGGTCCGGGCATGATGCGCTTCTATTACCAGGGTCAGGAATTCGAAACCATGCAGGAGCACTGGGATCGAACGTTTGCAGTTCACCAGGGGAACACCAGCCGCGAAAGGGAAGAGGTTCTCGCTTCCGGCGGCCTGCATATCATTGGCACCGAACGTCATGAGTCGCGTCGCGTCGATAACCAGCTGCGCGGCCGAGCAGGCAGGCAGGGAGACCCGGGCGCTTCGCGATTCTATCTGTCCCTTGAAGATGACCTGATGCGCATCTTCGCCAAAGAGTGGGTATCCACCCTGCTGCAGCGTCTTGGTATGGAAGAAGGCGTGCCGATCGAATCGAAGATGATCACCAGCCGGATCGAAGCAGCGCAGAAGGCTGTCGAAGCGCAGAACTTCGAAGCCCGTAAGCATCTGCTCGAGTACGACGACGTGATGAACAAGCAGCGCGAGGCAGTATACGGAACACGTCATCAATTACTTGAAGGGCTGGATCAGAAAGAACTCATTCTAGAGGACTACGTTGCGAACATCTTGAGTGCTTTCATGGAGCAATTCGCTCCTGAGGCCAAGCACCCGGACCAGTGGGATATGGCAGCGCTCAAGAGCAACATGAAGGAGCAGTTCGGACTCGATCTTGAACAGGAAGGCATCCAGGTCGACCAGCTAAATCGCCACGACCTCGGCGAGGCCCTTTTCACCCGCCTCAAGGCCAAGTATGAATTGAAGGAGTTGATTCTCGGCGCACAGGCGATGCGCTTCCATGAGCGGATGATCATGCTCAGTGTGCTGGATGGTCTGTGGAAAGATCATCTTCTGAACATGGATCACCTGAAGGAGGGAATCGGGCTGCGCGGGTACGGGCAGCAGGATCCGCTGGTCGCATACAAAAAGGAATCCTTCGACATGTTCGAGTCGATGATGACGCGCTTCCAGGAAGACACCGTCCGCTATCTCTTCCTGATGCAAATCGTCGGACCGGATGGTCAGCCCATAACCGAGATGCCGCAGCCCATGCTGGATGCGCAGGCGGCGGACACGTCGCTGGCGGAACAGGAGGGAGCTGCGTCTACAATCGCCGGTGCGCTGGGCTTGGGTGCCGCAGCTTCGCAGGCCGCGAATGGTAATGGCGCGCATCCACATGCACCGGTTGAAGCCAACGCAAATCAGCGTGAATCGCAAGCAGCTTCTATTCCTGTCCATGCTCCTTCGACGACGATCGATGCTATCGAACGCGACTTTATGAAGAAGAAGGAGCGAGAGCTGCAGACTGCGCACTCTGCCGGAGCCAGTGACACGACTGCAAACGGTGGTTCGTCTACGCGTCGCGCAGGGGAGAAGGTAGGTCCCAATGCGCCCTGTCCCTGTGGGTCAGGTAAGAAATACAAGAAGTGCCACGGAGCCTGAGAGCCTGCCCAGCCGTCAGCCTCGAATAGCTTCGAAGGTCATATGTTCGACGTCACTACCCGTCCGGATCTTCCACTGCTCAAACAGGCGCCCGTAGCTGAGCGTGATCACGTCTGCCGGCGTGACATGCAGGGCAGCGAGCTGGGTATCTATCCAGGAAACCGGTCCTTCGAGCTCCGCAAATAAACCGATGGGCGTCTCATCGATCACGCAATGGCCTTCAGCGTCGGCATATTCCGTCCGCCATTTCTCATAACTGAAGGTCGGCACAAAGCCAAGTTGCGTGAAGATGCCGGCGATCGCCTCTCCATCTTCAACGAGTGATTCTGTCTCAATGCGCTGCTTGTGTCTCTCCGGCGTTGATTGTTCCGAGGCAGTTTCCGGGGTATCCGGCATGCGCTTGTGCGTCACTACCCACTGCTCTCCATACTGCCTGACGCGCAGTATTTGGTGCTGTGCGCGCAACCTACGGTCTGCGGTATCGTAAAGCGTGTTGCGTTCAAAGGTGTTTGGCGTGAGGAGTGTGAACCCTGAAGCGAGCAGTTGCTGCTCCAATTGCGTCCTGTCGTGTACGCAGATCTTTACTTCGGTTTCGA
Source organism: uncultured Acetobacteraceae bacterium (assembly GCA_964658265.1). GTDB lineage: Bacteria > Acidobacteriota > Terriglobia > Terriglobales > Acidobacteriaceae. The sequence continues at coordinate 20,071 of CAZZYN010000055.1, forward strand.
GGGCTTGCATAAACACAAGTTTAGAGCATCTCGCGGTAGATGTGACCTCTGCTCAGCAGCGACGCCAATGAGCGAGACACTTCTGCTTGCGGTCGACCCAGCCGCCCTGGACTCTTCCTCTGCCCGGCATTCTTTGCAATGCGCTGCCAGGATCCTTCGTGAGGGCGGAACAGTCGCGTTCCCGACTGAAACAGTCTACGGACTCGGCGGCAATGCGCTGAATGCCCATGCGATCGAACGGATCTTCCAGGCAAAGCAGCGTCCAGGCTGGGATCCGCTCATCGTGCATATAGCTGATCTGACGGGCCTGACTGAGGTCGTGACAGAGGTATCTGCAGTCGACCGGGTGCTCATGGAAGCTTTCTGGCCCGGGGCGCTCACCCTGCTGATGCCAAGAAGTGAACGGGTGCCCTCAGCTGTTACGGCCGGGAGAGCCAAGGTCGGCATCCGTATGCCTTCGCATCCCGTGGCCAGGGCATTACTGGAAGCAGCTGGAATTCCGATCGCGGCACCCAGCGCCAACTCTTTCTCAAAAATCAGTCCTACGACGGCGCGCCATGTTCTTGACGATCTGGCCGGCCGCATCGATGCGATTGTCGACGGCGGCCCGGCGAGCCTGGGTCTGGAGTCTACCGTTCTTGACGCCAACGCATCGCCCTCGGTGATCTACCGTCCAGGCATGATCTCGATTGAGCAGTTGCGCGGCTACCTGGCCGATGTGCACTTCTACGTAGAGTTGGCGTCGGACAACCAGCATCCGGAGGCTGCCCCATCCCCGGGAGTGGGAATTCGACACTATGCACCGAGGGCCGAATTGATTCTCGTTGATGTTGCGCGGTTTGAGGCTGCGATGCGCGTCGCCGAGCAGCAGCCCGGCACTACAGGTGTTCTGCTGCCTGGTGGACTGGCTCTCCACACTGGTTCGCTCCAGGTGTACCAGTGGGGCAAATGGGACGAGCCTGAGACTCTTGCCCGCACGCTGTACTCAGGTTTGCGGGCACTGGATATGCAGAATGTGAAGCGCATCCTCTGCCCTCTGCCAGCAGCGGGTGGCCTCGGCGTGACGTTGCGCGATAGGCTGCAAAAGGCTGCCAGGCCAAGGCCCACCACTGAAACACGCTAGTGCGTGTTGTCTCCAACCTTGTACAGATACTTGATACAGGATTTGTAGATCAGTGTGCGCGTGCCATTTCGAATCTTGAGGGAGTTGCGGTCATACCACTCGATGACGCCTTCCACCTTCTCTCCGTCGCTGAGTACAAAACACATCAGAGTCTGCGCCTGCACCTGCTTTTGAAAATAAAATGCCTCTGCGTGCGAGCTGTCGTGTCCAGCAGCAGCGAGGGCATGATCCGCCAGCGCCTGGTGAGCCATGAGTGCCGGTTCGGAGCGGCGGGAGAAATTTCGGCGGAGGGGTGATTCAGGCAGAGTCGGTCGAACCAGCTTTCGGGGTCCGGACTGCGTAACAGAGGGTAATGCCGGGATCACATCCGTAGCGGATGCGTGAGCTGGCACGGAGGCGGACTTTGCCGGACCGGCCGGCCTTGAAGCGGGCTGGGGAGGAAGAACGGACGAGTTGGCCATAATTCCGCTGCTCTTCCTGTCTACGACGCAGTCAGAGCACGAACGGGCTCCGAGAGCAGGCGCACTTGACCATCGTGCGTGATCTTGATTTGATAGCTGGCTTCTGGCGACCATGGTAACCAAGGATTGCAGCCCAGGCAATCCTGATCGTCAGAATGATGAAACCCAAGGTATAAAGTTGTTGCTTATGTACGAGTCAACCCTACAGCGAAACTGTCCAGAGCAAGAGAGCGCAGCAGGTTTCGACGCATACCGGACTCAACCTGATCGAGGGCGCGCGATGCAGCCTCCAGCCACTCCATCGATGCATTCGCGGACAGTCGCTGCAATTCGCCGAGTATGTCTATATTCCGCACCAGGTGCGGAACACCTGACTGTAGCAGCAATAGATCTTCCATCAGCGAGGAAAGGGGACGCAGCATGGCCACGGTTTTCTCTGCACCCTCAGCCCCGGCACGGAAGGACTCGGTCGTTTTGAACAGTGCAGTGTGGTCCGACTCCAATAGTGCGTGACGCAAAATGACCAGCGCGGACTGCCGGTTTGCCATGTAGGTCGGAAGATCCAGTGTGAGAGCCCGGCCTACCGTGCCTTCGGCAAGGCGTGCCAGCAAGGCCCGCTGTGCTTTACCCAGGTCAGTTCTTCGCGCGGCGATCAGGGCTTCCATTTCGTCGGGTGAGATGGGACCAATGCGAAACATGGCTGCCCTGGAGCGAATCGTCGGCAACAGTTCTCCCGGATGCTCCGCCAGCAGGATGATCATGGCATGCGCCGGTGGTTCCTCAAGAACTTTCAGCAGGGAATTCGCGGCTTCTTTCATGAAGGATGCAGCGGTAAAGATGTAGACCGCACGACGCGCCTGCGAGGGAATTCGATACACCCCTCGGATCAGCGAGCGCACCTGACCCAGCTTGATAAGTAATTGAGGCGGATCAGGAGGGATGATCAGCAGGTCCGGATGAGGCTGGATCAGGATGCGCGTCTCTTTTTTGTCAGTCTCCCGGAGCTCCTCGCGCGCAGCAACTGCTTCTGCGATGCGCTCTTCGAGGGGCAATGCCAAGGCGGCCCGGCTGCAATAGCTGCAGACGCCACAATAGTCGGGCAGTCCATCCTGGATTGGTTGCTGAAGACAATTCACCGTCTGTGCCAGCATCATGGCTAGCGTGAATTTGCCGGCTCCGCGCGGACCACTGAGGATAATTGCCTGGGGCAGACGGCCCGAGGCAACAGACTCGCGCAGTTGACGAGTGGTTGCCTGGTTGCCTAGAAAATCAGTGAAGCTCACAGGAAGAGCCTAGCAGGCATTCGGTGTGGAATGAACCTGCAAACCTGCATGCGATTCTACAGACTTATTGGTTTGGGACTACCGTGACTGTGACATAGGTTCCGCTGTAGGCAAGTCCGGCATAAGCGCTCACCTGGACCTTACTGGTGGCGGCCGGTGCGCCGGGAGCGGCCGTCAGCGTGATAGCCGACTGGGTCCCCGTGTCGATGGTAGGCGCGGACGGTGAAAAAGACACGCCCTGGGGAAGTCCATAGAGAACAACGGTTGCCGTGCTCTTGGAGCTGCTGGTACTGGAAGATGCAATGCTGATGGTAGCCGTGCCACCTGGAGTGATTGTGATGTTTCCCGGGCCCGCGGTCAGGTTGAAGCCGTTAATAGTAGGTGCGCTACAGCCTGCCATCGCCAGAACCGTAGCGGCGCCTGTCAGCCAGAGAGATGCGCGTGAAGCTTTCAACATGAGACCACTCCTCCGAAAACTCAACAAACTGCTTGATGTGCTGGATTTGTCGCGGCTTGACTCCACCGTCCTCTACTTCATTCCAGTCTGCGTTCTAGGATGCCAGAATAAGATCCGACAGCCGGGCTAGATTATTTATACAACGCCAAAGTGGTAAACATTCCCCAAAGCTGCGACGCGGCAGTTACCAAGAGGCCGCGTCAGACCGACTTGTCGACTCTGAATCTGGGCCAGGTAGAGCTGCCGGTCGTAAGAGGATGTGGTTCAGGGCTCGTCCTGGTAGATCGAAACCTGGGTTGTGCCGTGTTCCGTCATCCGGGCACGATACATACCGGGAGTATTGAAGCTCCACGCCAGCTGACCGTCGGGCGTCATGGCAATCACTCCACCGTCCCCATGAATGGACGTGAGCTGCCGGTGAATTACGTCATCTACAGCAGACTGCAGCTTCATCTGCTTGTATTCAACCAGCGCACAGATCTCCCTCGCGACAGTAAGCCTGATGAAGTACTCGCCCGAGCCTGTGGCTGAGACGGCGCACGATGCATTCGAGGCGTAAGTGCCAGCGCCGATGATTGGTGAATCTCCGACGCGGCCGTAGCGTTTTGCCTGAATGCCCCCGGTAGATGTACCTGCGGCGAGGTTGCCTTTTCGATCAAGCGCGACCACGCCGACCGTGC
>CAZZYN010000056.1:0-23583 GCA_964658265.1 uncultured Acetobacteraceae bacterium
GAGTATGTTCTTCAAGCGCAAAGAGCCTCCAGGACCATTATTGCCCAATTTTTTATGGCTGGAAAAACAAGGCGGCGTCCGAAGACGCCGCCCTCAATGTCTGACCGGAAGACTGGTCAGAAGCTATAGCGAAGGATGAATTGCCGAATAGTTGGCTGCCCGAAGTCGGAATTGTAGGAGCCAAAGTGGCCTTGCGGTGACGCATCTGTCGGCAGGTCAGTCGGATTGGTATTAGGCGCACTGAAATGCACCCTATTGAAGGCATTAAAGATATCTACGTGAAGCTGTAGATTGCCGTATTCCCCGAAACTGGCGATTTTCTTGGTGATGGAAAAGTCTTCATTTTTGTAGAGAGGTGTGCGATAGGTACCAGTTGTGCGAGGCGATGTTCCAAGAACTATCGCGCTTGCTGAACTGGGGTTAGTGAAGGCTGCTGGATTGAACACCTGCCGGCTGGTCGGATCGCCGGAATTAGCGCCTGGACTGTGGTTTACGAAGTCCGGAGTGATGTCATACCGGAGGCACGCCAGCGATGCTCCAATCGATGTCTGTGTGCATGAGAAAGATGTCGGGGTACCGCTCAGATACCTATCAATCCCGCCGACCTGAAAGCCACCGATCACGGCATTAACTACGGCATTGTTATTAAGAAACTTCTTGCCTTTGCCAATCGGAAGTTCATATAGGTAGCTGACAACCACATTCTGCGGTACATCCTGGAAGCTCAGAGCCTTCTCGCTCTTAAGGTTATAGGGATTCTGCACACTTCCTGCTCCACCATTAAAGGCGGAGAAGGCCGGCAGCACAGAGTCCGCATCCGTCAGAGTTTTGGACCACGTATAGGACGCAAGCAGATTCAGGCCGTTGTGAAAGCGGCGTTCCAGTTTGCCTGTAAATGCCTGGTAAGTAGAGTGACCCAGGTTCTCTATTCCGCCATCCGAGTAGATATCAAGATACTGGGGGAAAGGACGCAGCGCTTGGGCTAATGTTCCGGTGAAGCCCGGGTACGGCGCGGCAATACCCGGTGTCGCCGCGTAGGAGTTACCCAACGCTTCACCATATCCGAAGAATTTTGGGTTAAGGTCATTGACCTGCAGCAGGTTGGAATGCAGGTGAGTACCGCTTGTGCCGATATAACCGAGTGTAAAGATCAGATCGGTCGCGATCTCGTGCTGTATTTCTGCTCCCCAGTTATAAATCGCTGCCGGCCGACCCATGGACTTCGAAATATATTCCGAGTTCAGCTGACCTCCAAGAATCTGCCCGTTGGACTGGGTTGGGTCGAGGTTTGGTGGGGCTGCAAAGGCCGGGAATGACTGGTCGAGGCCCGCCGGGCCGACACAAGGATTTGTCGCCGAAGTGATGGCTCCATTGCAATATGCCTGACTGAACTTATCAGGTGAACTATAACTCGGGCTGGCTGTAAAGCCAATCTGATTCGCTCCGCCAAAGTCTGCATAATCAAGCGGCCCGTAATAGATGCCGAAGCCGCCGCGAATTGAAGTCTTGCCATTCGAGTTTGCTGGCGAATAGGCGAAACCGATACGCGGTGCAAAGTCTTTCTTGTACGTCTCTGCAAACTCGCCTGACCCTCCGATGCGACCCGGGCCGTTTCCTGCAAAGTAGAGAGCACCCGGGATTCCGCCTGCGCCTGCATTCGGCAGTGTCGGGCTGAAGTTCGAGAAGTTGCCGTGTGCTTCGTTGCGCGGCTTATCGATGTCGTATCGCAGACCTATGTTCAGCAGAAGGTTATGCGTGATCTTGAAGTCGTCTTCGACAAACACTCCGTAGTAAGCCTGTCCGATTCTGGGCGCCTTGCTCTGTACGGCTGCGGCGGCAGTGTCTACATTGCCGAGCAGGAAACTGGCAAAGGCATCGCCGCTCTTCGTGTCGTTCGCGGTAGCCGCAGTTTCAAACTGTGCAAAGCCGAACGAGCCCGACTGTGCGCCTAAGCTCTCATTGGTAAATTGATCCTTGCGGAAATCGGCGCCTATGTTGACGGTGTGTCGGCCGCGAATGAAGGTGTACGTATCCGCCACTTCAAAGTCGTTAACAGGCTGGATCGCATCATTCGCATATCCGATGCCGTTGTAACTCAGGCCCGCTGCGTTCTGCGAGAAGCTGAAAGGAGGAATATTCGGGCCGCTCAGACCCTTGATTCCTAGCGCGGCGTCCCAATCTTTGACAACGCCAATCGAGTTACTCGTATTTAACTGGTAAAGCCGGGTAAAGCCCGTCACGAAGTGATTATTCTGCGTAGCCGAGACGGTGTAGTCATTGCCAATGCGCAGGTACTTTGCAAAAGCGTGTTGAATCTGGACGCCGCCTCCCGGCCCGGGATAGGGTGGATGCCCATTCGTAATGTCATTATCTCGGTCGGTATAGGTAACGAACAGCTTCGACTTATCGGAAAGATTGTGATCGATACGGGCGCTGTACACCGTGTTCAGAATCGGATAGGTAGTCGCATAGGAGTAGTTATTAACGGTTTGCCCCGGTCCACCAACATTCGGCAGCGGGTAGTAGGAGAGTGCTTTCTGCGCGACCGCACTGAAGCGGCTGGCCGGAATCTTGTTTCCAGGAAACGGATTGCGGCAAGGTACGGTTGCATTCAAAGCAGGATTAAAGACCTTGGAAGTGGTCGCAGGATCAAAAATTTCGCCAACAAACGCCGGCGCCCCCGTGCAATCGATGTTTGAGCCATCCTGAGTAGTCGTCAGACCAGCAGAGAAATCACCTCCGTGCACCGCGGCAGTCGGAATCGTGCTGACTGCAACGCCGCTCTGGCTCTGCCGGTACTGCTCGAAGTTGAAGAAACCGAAGGTACGATCGCGACCGTTATAAAGGTGCGGAATAATGATCGGGCCGCCCGCTGTCCCGCCATAGTCGTTCTTCTTGTCTATTGCCCGCTGGTTCGCAATGCGCACAGCTTCGTTGCCTGGGTTCTGTGCAATGCGCAGCTTATTGAAGTAGTCATTGGCGTTCAAATCTTCATTCTGAAAGATCTCGAAAAGACCGCCATGATACTGGTTCGTGCCGCTCTTCGTGCTGAAGTTATTGACACCGCCCGTCGTTCTGCCTTCTGAAGCTGGAAGAATAGAGGTAGTAACTTTCAATTCGGTAAGTGCCTCGACGCCCGGCGCGTGTTCATCGAAAGCAGAGTCACTATCCTCACGCCGAACATTGATACCGTCGAGCAACTCTTCGGTGCCGAAGTTCTGGCCGCCGGCAGTCTTCGACTGGAAGGCGCCCGAGGTCGACGTGGTGGAAGCGGTGCCTGGCCCTACTGTTCCAGGTGACAGAAAGATGAAGCTTTCGACCGAGCGCATGGCGCTTTGGCCGCCGAGGGTTAGCGGAAGATCAGTGACTTGGCGGCTCGAAATAGTGCCAGAAACCTCTGAATTTTCGGTCTCGACGACGGGTGCATCATCATTAACGGTCACCGTCTGACTGGACGAACCAGCAGTGAGATGCACCTCTGCCGGAGTCACGCTTCCAGTGGTCACCAGGATACCGGTCAGCTGCTGCGAGCTGAAACCATCCGCTGTGATCGTCAGGTTATAGCGGCCGAGTTGCATTTGCGAAAAGTGAAACGTTCCCGAAGACGTAGACACGGCGTTATACACCGAACCGGTATCTGCGCCAGTGGCTTGGATCTTAGCGTTGGGTACGAGCGCGCCCGAGGGATCAATGACCGTGCCGGCTATTGTTCCGCCCGAAGTCTGGGCCAGACCGGATAGCGTGCATATGGCAAATGCGAGAATTGCGGCGAACAGAAGACGGTAGCGTTGCATCGGGGCCTCTCCAAAAATTGCCGGTCATCCTGGACCTGGCAAAAGGGAATTCTTTGGAGTAGGTCTCTTGCTTTCAGAACCGCTGACCTTTGATCTCCGCAACCGATGTAATAGGAGAGGAGGGTGGAGTGTCAACTACAACTTTAGGTTGGGAACCACGGTCAGAACTTCTGCAATGACTTCTGAAGACCGCAGCGCGGCAGTCAGTGTGTTGATCGTCCCGATGGTGAATGACTCTTACTTCACACGGATGTGCGCATCACGAACAAATTTGCCTAGGATTGTTAGCGCCGCACCTAAGTCCGCGCCTTGCGGATCTCCAGCAGGATTGCATCCCAGAACGCGAGTCGCGTTTCCAGGGCTTCCTGTGCAGCTGACGTTGCCTCCTGCCAGAGGCGCTCATTCTGTCCGCATAAATCAGAGACCATGCGCAGAGACAACGGTCCGTGCTCATCGCCGTCAACTTCAATATGACGCTCGAGATACCAGACAAACTTCGCAAAATCGCCAGAATTACGTTCGCTAAGCTCACGGACCAGTGAGCGGAAGATCGCTGGGATCAGATCTTCGCGGCCGAAAGTAAATGCCGCAGCCATGGCGGGCAGATTGCCGCTTTCAATCAAATTGAATGTGCTGCTGACGAAAGAGCGCGGTGCTGGCGGCAACTTCTCGACCGCCACACGCAATGGCATGGAAAGCAGGTCGTGAGTAAACAAACGGAATGGTGTGACGTCTGCAGAGCACTGCTGCATCGCTTCCAGGTACAGCTCGCAGTGACTGACGGCGCGACCTTCGTACTGATCGGATTCCTCTCCTAAAACAATCTCATTGATGAAGCGACGGCTTTCCGGGTAAGGAGTAGGCATCCATGGAACGCTGACGCAGGTCAGGCGTGCCTGCAATGCCTTTAGGAGCGACATAAAATCCCAGACTGCAAAGACATGCGCCTGCATAAAGATGCGGAGATCCGCTTCCGTACGAATACTGCTGTAAAGAGGATGCGCAGCCAGTCGTGCGCGGAGTGGAGCAAGTTGGGCTTCGATAGCAGCAGTCGACGGCGCAATCGCTTGAGTAGAGGACATGTCCCATTATCCGACGCTGAACTCACTTAGGGCGCCTTGTATGAACCATGTTTGATGAGGTTGTTGAGAAACCCTGCTCAAATGCAGCACCAATAAAGAAAGCGCCTGGCCGAGACAGGCGCCTCTTCAAGATCAGAAGGCTCAAAAATTCGCCCGGAGCGAGAACTCCAGGATTCTCGGGTCAAGCGCAGAGGTGACCTGACCGAAGCTCGAATCGCCCAGCCCGGTATCTACGGAGCCAAAATTTGTGTGGTTGAGAAAGTTAAATGCTTCTGCGCGGAATTGCAGGTTCAACCGCTCATGGATCGGAAAGGTCTTGTAGCCAGCAATATTGAATGAAATCTCTCTGGGCCCGCGAATCGTACCTGGACCCGCCGTGCCATACGAGCCGTTGAGTGGTGCACTGTAGCTAGTCGTGTCGAACCACTCTGTCTTTTTCTTGAGCAGGTGCACCTGGCCGGTTTGATTTGGACGAGTCGCCAGACCTGCTGTCGACGTGGAGATACCGGGTGTGAAGGCGAAACCGCTTTCCAGTACGCCCAGTCCCGCCAGGCTCCATCCGCCCAGCACCTGCCGCTGCACGAAGCTTCCATCCTTCTTGTAGAAGGGCAAGTCATAGACCCACGACGTGGTAAGAACATGCGTACGATCGAAGTCGGACGGACCATACTCCGCTGCGAGATTGCGCCAGTCCTGTATACCCTGTCCACCGCCTCCACCAATGCTTCCGCCACCCGTGTTACTGGTATGGCCAAACTGCGATAACGATTTGCCATACGCGTAGGCAACCGTTGCCTGCACGTCAGACTTGCGATACACCAGTCCAGCCTGCAGTGCGTTATAGTTCGCCGTGCCAATCCCAGCTTCCGTGTAGATATTCGAGTAGCCGACATAAGGACGCGTGTAGTTGGCGCTCGTGACCCCGGTATTGATGCAGGGATCGTATGCATACGAGGCCTGTGCCGCCTGTCCATTGGCAAGGCAGCCGGCTTGGGTCGGTGCATTCACTGGCACATTTTCATTCTGGTCATAGCCGAACGTATCAGCATGCCGGATCAGTGTTCCCGCGTAGGCAATATCAAGCACCGCCCCTGGAACTATCTGTCGCTCAACGCTCGCGCTGAAAGACTGCAGCATCGCCGGTATAAATTTCGGACCAACAGCATTCAGCGTCTGCGGTGTCGCGCCGGTTGCCGTCCCAATGGTTGGATTGGTAAGCGTGCCGTCTTTTATATTGGCGCTCTGCGTATACGGTGGATTTTGTCCGAAGGCGTTATAGATCGCCTCGACAGCCAGCCGTGAATAGCCGATGCCATAGCCGCCGCGGACCGAAGTTTTGCCATCTCCACTCAGGTCGTAGGCGAAGCCCACGCGCGGCGCAAAGTTGCGCTTGGTTGCCGTGAAGAACCCGCTGGTCACTCCGTTCTGCCCCGCGAATACAATGCCGTTGAGCAGGTTCGCCGTGGTGCCTGCAGTCGTAACAGGCGTGCCGGCAGCATTGGTCACAAAACCGCCGCCAACTGTCACAACAGGTGCGGCTCCGGCGTTGTACTGACTCGCATAAAAAGATGAAACATTATTGCCGCTGTTCGTATTCGGTGAGAAATACACATAGCGAAGACCAGCATTGATCGTCAGCCTTGGACTAACATGCCAGTCATCCTGTGCATATGCCTCACCCTGTCGGTAATGAAAGGAACCGCTCCGCTGGCCGCTGTCCTGGTGGTACGTCGTGTCAAGGCCCAGCAGGTAATCTGCTACAGGGTCGCCGCTCGCCCCATTGGCCCCCGTACGCTGGCCGGTAAAATTGAATTGGCCGCCAGGATACGTAAAGACGTTCTGATTCTTGATTCCGGCTATGTACAGCGCGCCAAATTGCAGAACATGTGCGCCCTTTGACCAGCTGATATCGTCCTGCAGGATACCTTCGCCGTCTGAAGCATGAATCGGCGGTGTTCCGGCACCAATCGTGGCATAGCCGCCGCTGAATGAAATCGACGGGGCCTTGTTCAACACATTTGCATTCGGAAACGCCTGGTTGATCGCAACACCTGTCGGATTCTGATAATTGAATGTATTAATCCGCGGCTTGTCATAAGTTTCGGCCACTGTCGCACTATTCACGATCGCCGGCGTCAGAGTCGAGGTAAGGCGAACCATCATGTTCATACCAGTGGTGTAGTAAGTCGTTGGCGTGGTGGCGAGAATTCCGCCTCCGAATGAGTTATCCGGAACTCCGTTCTTCACCTGTTCATAGGTAACGCGCCCAGTCAATACTTCGTTGTCCGTCAGGTAGTGATCGATCCTGTAATTGAAGCTGTCTTGGCCCAGCGTATTCGGGTTCTGATTGATGTAATTTAGCGTGCCACTGCGGTTCGGCTGCTCGCCGAGAGCATTCAGGAGAGCCACCGCATTTGGATCAAAGCATGCAGGGTTCAAAGTATTGGCACCCGTGACGCAGTTGGTTGCACCACGGGCGGCAAGCTGCTGCTGACCTAAAGCATCAATACTCAGCGGATTGGTGAAGCTACCGGAACGTTGCGCCGCAGACGGCACCAGCCCTTGCGTTACCGATCCCACCGAATTACGACGCCATTCGTTCGATGCAAAGAAGAAACTCTTGTGCGAGCGATCGCTGTTGAATAAGTGCGGAATCGTGATGGGACCGCCCAGCGAATAGCCAAAAATATTCTGCCGCAGCTTGGTTTTCTGCGTGGAAAAGTAGTTGCTGGCGTCGAGTGCGTCGTTGCGGAAATAATCCCACGCACTTCCGTGAAACGTGTTGCTGCCGGACTTGGTCTGCACCACCACCTGGCCTGAGCCAGCCAGTCCATAGCGGGCGCTGTAGTTGTCTTTCAAGATCCGAAATTCGTCGATCGAATCCACAATAGGCAGCACGTTAATATTTGCGAGGTTGCCGGTATTCATGTTGTAGACGCCATCGAGCGTATACACCGAATACTCGATCGACGTGCCGTTCACAATCAGTGTCGTGCCACCGGTAAGTCCACCCGCGGACTGCTGGTTATTTCCCGCCGTGCTGCTTACACCTGGAATCAATTGGCCCATCGATTGAAAATTACGGCCATTCAGCATCAGGTTTTCGACCTGCTTCGAGGTGATCGTGCCAGCCGAAGCAGAGTCCTGTGTCTCTACAGCCACGGCCGTAGCCGTAACTTCCACCTGCTGGCTGGTACTGCCTACGGTCAGTGAAAGCGTCGATTCGCGTGTCTGACCAGGGTCAACCTGCACATGGTCCTGCACGGTTTTGCCAAAGCCCTGCTTGGTGACAGTCACCGTGTACAACCCGGGATTCAATCCGTCCGCAGCATAGAATCCGCTGTCGCCAGTCTGCAAAACCTTCTCCGCCCCGGTTGCCTCACTCTTAACGCTCACATTGGCGCCAGGGATCCCGGCACCGGTTGCATCCAGAACAGTCCCGCGAATAGCGCCCTGGTTGCCTTGCGCCAAGGCATACAGACTGATGACGGCACAGACCACAACGACCAAAAATGCTCTGCAAAGGGGGAGATGATTCTTCATGGCTGTACCGTCTCTTTTCAGCTCGGAAACTATTTCAATCAGGAACCAGCCGCATCCTACGCATCCCTCTCGAAAGCTGTCAAACCGAAAATGAGGATTATTCAGGGGCCTGACTCCAGCAGCGAACATCGTCGAAATTTCGCAGACCGGCCGTGGCTCTTTCGCCGGCGCAATAAAAACCCCCAGCCGAAGCCGGGGGTGTTTAGAACTGCAACAGTGAGCGGAGGTTTACCTACTTCGTTGTGGCATACACAGTCTTCAGCCACTTCTGTCCGGCAGTATTAATGGCATAGAAGTCGAAGCGGTGGGATCCAGCTGCCAACGTGATCGGTGCATTGATGGATGTGGTTTTGGTCTGCAGGTATTTCTTCACCCCGTCTACCCACACTTCCATACTTTGCGCCGTGCCCGTAATATCCGCGGAGGCAATCAACTGCACCGTTGCGGGATCAGTCGAGCCATTGACCGGCGAGCAGACGTTTACGCCCGGCGCTGACGGCTTGGCGCACGCGCCGCCCGCTGTAAACGTGAAGGCAATATCTTGCAGACGGTTGTCAATATCGACTGCGTACAACACAGCCTTGTGTGAACCGCTGCTGAAAGTGCCCGCGTAATTGAAGTAGGCCTTGCCTTCGAAGGTGTGGTGCTGCTCGTTGAACTTCGTGCCGTCTACCCATAATTCCATCTTGCGAAGCAAGCCGTAAGAGTTAGCAGAGGCAGTAAACTGCACCGGCGAGCCTGGCGTCGCACTCGGCGAGCACAGGCTGATTCCCTGGCCTTTTACAGGATAGGCACAACCACCGAAATAGCCGGACGGCGACTCATCAAGAACATCCACAATCGACTGAACGCCCTGCGCATTCCCACCTACGTAGACAACGTCCGGCTGCGTGTCGTGGTTGAAATCACCGACGACGACGCCCGTCTCAGCTCCTGCCGCAGTTCCATAAGCCTGTTCTACAAACGTGCTGTTTGGTGTGCCGTAGTAATAGTTGATATAAGTAGCATTCGGATCGCTGACGTTTAGCCCCACAATGTCCATCAACCCGTCACCATTGAAGTCGCCCAGCGCTAGGTTACCGGCTCCGTAACTCAATATGCTGCTCAGCTGCGTACTCTGCGCCTGTTTGGTGAATGTCTTATTCGTCTGCCCATACAGCACGACGAGGCTGCTGCTCGCCGCATCGACGCCAAAAATGTCAGTGCTGCCGTCACTATTCACGTCGCCGGCAGAGAATGAGAAGACACCCGTCGAAGAATACGGACTGGCTCCTCCATCAGTAAAGCCAGCCGCACCATTGCCATAAAGAACATGTACTGCGGTAGCGCATCCACCCGGATAGCAGTTCGACCCAAGGGTAAATGCGAGGTCGGCGTGCGTATCGCCATTGAAGTCGCCGACCGAGCCGAATTCATAAATCGACTGGCTTGCAGATGGCGTATAGATATTCCTGGGAGCAGCAAAGCCACCTTTGCCGTCGCCTTCCATAAGATAAAGGGCGCCGGTGATATTCGAATTTGCTTCGGTCACGAGATCAAGTTTTCCATCCCCGCTGAAGTCAGCAGTGACAAGCGACGCACCGCCGAACGCATTGCCAGCGGGAAGTGCGATCGTGACGAAGCTTGGCGCAGCGAAGGTGCCATTTCCTTTGCCCAGATACACCGCAAGCTGGTTGCTGCCAGCAAGCTCAAAAACCAGGTCGGCAATGCCATCGCCGTTGAAGTCTCCCGAGGCCATCGGAATAGATCCCTGGTATTGTGCCGGCAATGAATAGGTGACCGGTGCCAGAAATGTGCCGTCTCCTTTGGCAATGCTGACATTAAACGTGTTTGGCAGCGAGCCGGTGTCCTGAACAAGATCAGGCACACCGTCGTTGTTCACGTCGACGGAATAGATGTTGCGTGGAATATTCGCAGTAGTTGAGGTCTTCGTCACAAAGTCGGAGTAGTACGACTGGGCGAAGGCAGGGGTTAACGACACCAGGGCAGAGACAGAGGCAGAAAGCAGAAAACGTGCAGATGACATCCGTGTACACTCCCGAACAGCTGACAGAGAGATGTAGCGACGCCCAATGGGAGTTGTCAATGACTGCTACCTATTTAGCGTTCAAATCGGGATGGTAAGCAGCGCGGAAGGTTACCAGTAATCAGTACCCCTTGGTTCCTGCACTCTCGGATAGCCAAGGTAATTAGCTCTGCTTATTGCTCCTCTGCTGGTTTCCGGCATTGGTTAAAAGAAATGCTTCCACACCGGCCTTTGCAGGTCCTATACTTTGGCTGCTTCTGCCCCCGCACGGCCCCCGCTCGACCGCGTTGAAGCTCAAGATGATGCGAAAGCGAAGATCGCTCGCCTGGCATCCGCGTGCTCGTCATTTCCTCCAAGGTAAGTTCATGAAATATCTGTTCTCTGTTGTTGCGTCCCTGCTGTTCTCGCTGCTTCCTGCTGTCGCGCAGGTCACGGTCACAAGCCCTGTGAGTGGCTCCACGGTTGTATCCCCGGTGACCTATGCCGCAACCGCCAGGACGTCATGCACAAAGGGGGTGGCATCCATGGGCGTCTACGTGGACAACACCCTCACGTACGTCGCAAACGGCAGCACTCTCAATACCAGCCTCGCTATCGCTGCCGGCAAGCACAATACTGTGGTCGAAGAGTGGGACAAATGCGGTGGCGCCAGCTACACGCCGATTACGATCACGGCCACCACCGGCACCGGCGGCGGCGGCACACCTCCTGCGCAAACAGGCGTCGTGGTGACATCGCCTGCGAACAACAGCATGGTCAGCTCGCCAGTAAGCTACGCGGCCACGGCCACGACCAGCTGTGCGAAGGGTGTCGCATCCATGGGCGTCTACGTGGATAACAAATTGATCTACACCGTAAAAGGCAGCACGCTCAACACCAGCCTCGCTGTCGCAGCAGGCAAGCATGGCACAGTGGTCGAGGAGTGGGATGGCTGCGGCACAGCTTCGTACACCTCGCTCAACATAACCGTCGGCACTGCGACTCAGCCCACGCTCGTGTTCACGGCAAGCCCGGCGTCCATTACAGCCGGCAGCACGGCCACGCTCACTGCATCTGCGTCCAATGCGACCGGCGTCTCCATCAGCGGCAGTGACGGCAGCACCTATACCCTGGGCGCGACCGGCGGCTCTCAGGCAGTCACCCCGAAGACCACGACGACCTACATGGCAACCGCAACAGGTGCAGGCGGGAGCGCGACCGCTTCCACAACAGTGACCGTCGCGTCCGCAGCGCAGCCAGCAATTTCAATTTCAGCAAGCCCGGCCTCAATTGCTGCCGGGGGGACGTCAACCTTGAGCGTGGTTGCCAGCAATGCCGCAAGCGTAAGCATTTCCGGCAGTGACGG
This sequence comes from uncultured Acetobacteraceae bacterium, assembly GCA_964658265.1. Lineage (GTDB taxonomy): Bacteria > Acidobacteriota > Terriglobia > Terriglobales > Acidobacteriaceae. The sequence goes on from CAZZYN010000056.1 coordinate 11,791, forward strand.
CACGGCATACGCGTTGGGCGCAACGGGTGGAACCCAGTCCGTGAGCCCGAGCGGGACAACCACCTACACGGCGACCGCCACAAGCAGCAGCGGCGTTAAGGCTATTGCCACCACCACAGTAACGATTGCTGCCTCTCCTACAGTAAGTGTCACCGCTAACCCCGCTTCGATTAATTCAGGCGGCGCTGCAACACTCACTGTAGCCGCGGCAAACGCGAGCAGCGTTTCGATCAGCGGCAGCGATGGCAGTTCTTACAGTCTTGGTTCGACGGGCGGCACTCAATCTGTCACCCCAACAACAACCACCACCTACACTGTCACTGCAACAGGCAGTACTGGAGCACGGTCCACTGCGTCTGCCACCGTAACGGTGAACGCGGCCGCAGCTACCGTTAGTATTACGGCCAGCCCGGCGTCCATCTCGACGGGCAATTTCTCAGTCCTCACTGTAACCGCCGCCAACGCTACCACCGTGACGATCAGCGGCAGCGACGGCACGTCGTACAATCTGGCTGCCAACGGTGGCACCCAGTCTGTGAGTCCCGCCACCACCACCGTTTACACCGCCACTGCAGCCGGCAGCAGCGGCAGCAATGCTACTGCAAGCATTACTGTTACTGTAGGACCTTCCGGATCAGTGCAGTCGATCAATCACGTCATCTTCATGCTGCAGGAAAATCACACGTTCGATAATTACTTCGGCATGTTGAATCCCTATCGCCAGGCGAATGGATGGGATGTCGGCGATGACGGCAAGCACTATGAAGTCGATGGCATCGACGACAAGCTGACCAGCTTCTTCAATCAGGACGACGAGGGCACAAAGTATTCGCCGTTTAAGCTCGCAAGCACCTGTATCGATGACGACAGCTCGGACTTCCTGGCAAGCTACGGCGCGGTCAACCGGTACGACTTTTCGGCAACACGGCTGATTCAGATGGATGGCTTCGTTCACGATGCAGAAGGCTATGCGAAGAGTTGCGCAGCCTCTGGCAGCTGTTCCGGCAGCTTCACGGATCTCACTGGCCAGAGAGCTATGGGCTACTACGACCAGGGCTTCCTGAACTACTACTACTACATGGCATCGCAGTTCGCTGTTTCGAATCGCTGGTTTTCGCCGATCTCGAGCAAGAGCGTTTCGAATCGCATCGCAACATTTACGGGCGGCACAACCCAGGGCCTCGTCCTTGATCCGGGCAACCAGGATCATCTTTCGCAGCTTGTAATTCCGACCATCTTTCAGGAGTTGCAAGCAGCCAAGGTCACGTGGAAAATTTATTACTCTGTCACTGTCGGATACTGCAATGCCGGCACCACCTGCGGAAGCTCGCCCAGCGCAAACTACCCTGCGACAGACTTTTCGTCGCTCAATTACTCCTTCATTTACCTGTACGAGAACCCGACCGGCGCCGCATGCACAGGCACCACGCAGCCATCGAGCGTCGTTGGAGATACGACGAACTCCTTCTGCATCGATCCCAACCATGTCGCGCCGCTCACCACGTACTTCACCGATGTTAAGAACGGCACGCTGCCGAGCTTCGCCTTCATCGAAGCGGGCTATGGCAATAATGATGAGCACCCGGGCTCGGGCCAGTCCGTACTGGGGGGACAATACCAGGTCGCGAACATCGTCAACTCCCTGATGACCAGCAAGTCGTGGAAGGACTCAGTCTTCTTCTTCAGCTATGACGAAGGCGGCGGCCCACTCGAACACGTCCCGCCAGTTCCGGGACATTCGAATGACTTCACCTCGTCGTCCCTCAGCAGCAGTATTCCCGACATCTCTTCCATTGCTGTGAACGCTGACAGCTATGGACCATGCGTACCGGCTGGCGGCACAGCAACCACGCACTGCGATCTGGGGACATCGTCACCCGGAGCGAATCCCAAAGATGCCGCCGCGATCAAAGGTTTCGCCGCACAGCTTGGCTTCCGTGTGCCGAATATTGTGATCTCGCCATTTACGCGGAAGCACTATGTCAGTAATGTCCCCATGGACCACACCGCGATCATCAAGTTCGTCGAGAACCGCTTCATCGGCAGCTCAGCGCACCTGACTGCGCGGGATGCTGCCCAGCCGAATCTGCTCGACTTCTTCGACTTCAGCGGGGCGCCCTGGGCTACGCCGCCAATGCCACCCAGCCCTGTAACCAAGATCTCGCTCGGCCGTGATCCATGCACAGCCGCAGCAATGGGACCGTAAACGGTCTCAAACACTTGAGGCTTGCGACTGGTCGCTACCGGAATGTACGTTGAGGCGTGCACGCTGTCGCGACCAGAAAGCAGTTATGGAAGCAGGCCGCCCTTTGGGTTGCGACACTTGGCCTGCTGACCGGGAGTCTCATCGATTCAGGCATTGTGTTCGCGCAGAGCCGGGTCGAACCTGCACAGCAGCCGGCTGCAGATGCCGCGTGCCTCGGCTGCCACCAGGAACAGGCTGGCTCGTACCTACACACTGCTCATTCCCTGACCTCGCAGCTTGCGAATGACGCTTCACTGCATGCTTCGTTCAGTAAAGCAGGCGACAGGCTGTCGATCGTAAATCCGTCCCCTGGCAACGCAGAACCGCAGCTGTTCTTCGAGATGAGTACGCAGCAGGGCCGCTACTTTCAAAGCGCCATCACCGGCTGGGAGAATCAGCAGCATAAGCGCACCGAACCAGTCGATCTCGTCATCGGCTCTGGTAAACGCGGCCAGACCTATCTTTACTGGAGCGGCGATCGACTGTTTGAGCTGCCCGTGAGCTACTGGACCGACGGGCATCGCTGGATCAACAGTCCCGGCTATGACGATGGCACAGCCGACTTCAGCCGGCCGGTGAACCCTGGATGTCTCGAATGCCACTCGACCTTTGCACAGGCACAATCGGCTGACCCATTCACGAATGCCTACGTCAAAAATTCGCTCATTCCGGGAATTGGCTGTCAGACTTGTCACGGTCCGGGCGCGGCGCACGTCGCACTGGAAACCCGTCCCAAGCCGGAGCGGGACCGCGTCGCCATGCATGCCATCCTCAATCCCAGGGCCTTTTCACGAGACCGGCAGGTCGACCTCTGCGCTCTCTGTCACAACGGGATTCAGCGACAGGCGCTCGCTCCGGCTTTTTCATACCTGCCCGGCGAGCCGCTGGAAAAATACTTCCGCCCGCTGCCCGGACCGCCCGTCGAGCATCCGGATGTTCATGGCGACCAGGTAGGCCTACTGCGGAGAAGCCGCTGCTACTTGTCATCGCCGGGTATGAGCTGCTCCACCTGTCACAACACGCATGATGCCGCGATGCCCATCGCTGCTTACTCTGCAAAATGCCTGGATTGTCACCAGTTTCAAAGCTGCCCGGTAGCCAAAGCCAGAGGCTCAGCAGCCGGCAGCAACTGCGTCCGCTGCCACATGCCCCTGCAGAACACTAGCGTAATTGTCTCCCAGACTGCGGGCAAAGAAGTGCGTGCGCAGATGCGCAGCCACTGGATCAAGGTCTATCCGGAGCAGCTTGCGATTCGCTGACACCGATTCGAGCGCAACAACTTTCTGCGGGCAACCTTTATTAAGATAAAAGCTGCAGATCGCGAGTGCGAGCAGCAGCCAAGTAGCTGCATCACAGTTGGCACCGGGCCCGATCTTCCTCCAGGATGGACCAGCACACGTGGCACTTAATCAACGCCCGCACACCCGCATCCTTGCAGCCGCGCTCTTCTTTGCCGCATGCCGCCTTGTCCATGCACAGGACTCGCAGCAGCATCAGCAGGGTATCTTCCTCAAGGATCCGACGCCGCGTGAGCCTGATCTGGAGCAGAAATATGCCGTGAATCCAAACACGGTCGGCATGGTGGATCATGCGTCCATCACCCTGAATGCCGAGCGGCAGGCACTGATCGCTCATGCATCCAAAGACCTCGCAACACTTGCCGCTGCGTTGAAAGGTTCGCTCGCGACGCATGCCCAGGGTTCCTACGCTCCGGAGCTGCAGGTCGCCACCTTGATGGAATCGCTTGCGAAGAACATCAATGGTGCGCTGCGTGCAGGCACTGCAAACATGCATTCACCTGCGGCGGCCAGGCAGGAGGAAGATGCAGCAAAAGATACGACCGCAGCCAGCGCAGGCACCCAGGAGGCCCGCCGGCTTGGTCTTGAGAGAAGTTCCGCACGTCTTGTTGTTCTGACGCAGGAGCTGCAGACCGATGTCACTGGAAGCGGCACGAATACTCTATCGTTTACAGCGTTGACGCACTCGGCCGAGATTGAAATCCTGGCAAAAAATCTGAAGCAGAAACTGAAGAAAAATCCGCGTGATTGAAGCCCGAAGTTTACGGGTGAACAGCTCCCGGCGGACCTGCCATTGATTGCGGAAGCGTCCGATTCTCAGAAGCATTCATGGTGCTGACCTTCGCAAACTCTGCCGCTGCTTCTTCTTTTCTGCCGCTCGATTGATATAGCTTGCCGAGACGCCAGTGTGCCGTCGAGTCCTTCGGATCAAGACTGATCGCCTCCTGGAGCTGTTTCGCCGCATTATCCTTGTCGCCCGCAGCGGCATACACAATGCCGAGATCACGATGGACCATGGAGGATGCCGCATCCCCGGCCGCTGCTTTCTCAAGTTCCGTCTTCGCATCGTTAAATTGATTAAGCTGCACGTCGGCATCCCCGAGGTAAGCGTCCGCCTCCGTGTGCTGAGGATCGATCAGCAGCTCCTGCTGGAACTCTTTCGCGGCTTCAGCATAGTGGTGCTGGGTCCACAACAGGTAACCGAGACCGAAGTGCACATTTGCCTCCTTCGGATTAGCCTTGGCTGCCGCCCGGAAATGTGTCATCGCCCCGGCATCGTCGCCAGTCTCATCGAGCGCTTCGGCGGCCAGCATCTCTGCTTCGGCAGAATCGGGATTCAGCGTCAGTATCTCTTTATAAGTCGAAAGCACGCAGTCATATTGCTTGCTCCACAAGCAGCTGTGCGCCAGCGCTAGCCGCAGCGGCAGGCTCTCCGGCTGCTGCTCTGCGCCACGCTGCAGATAAGGAATCGCCACCAGGTAGTCACCCATTCCGTAATGCGCCATGCCGAGCAGCACAGTAAGGCGCGGATCCCCGGGATGCCGGCGTAGCTCCGCGGTGAATGGCTCCAGAGCCTGCTTGAACTTGCTCGCCTTGAAATACGCAAGCCCGAGATTCATCCGCAGGCCGGGTAGGTCGGGATTGAGCTTGAGTGCTTGTTGATAGTAAGTGGTCGCTTCCGTGTAGTGCTCCTGCCGTGCTTCCATCAGGCCAAGATGAGCGAAAGCTTCTGCATTCTCCGGCTCGCTCGCAGCAATGCGCTGCCACGCCTGCTCAGCTTCAGCAACCTGGCCTGCAGCTTCAAGCGCAAGCGCATCGGATCGGGCGGAGCTTTGCCCGTAAACAATCTGTCCCAGTGCGAGCATCAGCACGCAGACCAGCTTGCCGCTGATCGCTCGGACAATGCCCTCCTGGTCTACACCAGAAATTCTCATCAGCACATCAACCTACACCCTCATACACAATCGAGTACATCCTCTTTGCAGCCATAGGAAACCGCCGCAAAAAAGGACGGCCCGGGCGAGAGAAAGTTCTCCGCCCGGGCCGCTTGGAGTGGCAGGCTAGAACGTCAGCTTGCCGCCTAATTCGAGCGTGCGCGGATCATACGTACTCGTCACCTGTCCGAAGTTGTTCGTCACCAGCCCCGCCGCGTTAGCATTGAAGCTGGCACCGACACCATTGAACTCGGTGTGGTTGAAAGTGTTAAAGCTCTCGACACGGAATTGAAAGTGAACTGCTTCCGTGAGCGTGAACGTTTTGTACAGCGACGTGGTGAAGTTCAACCGGCCCGGTCCAAGAACCGAATCCTTCCCTGCTGAACCAAACCCGTTCGTTGTGCTCCCTGCCCACGCTGCAAGCGGTGCTTTGAAGGCAGACGGATCAAACCACTGCGTCTGCTTCTTGGTGTAGTGCACCTTGCTCACCTTATCCGGTCGATTGGTATAACCGCCATCCAGACCGACCGGATCATAGCTCAACCCAAGCGAGGGTCCCTGGTTCTGAATGATCGTGCCGGATTCGAAGACGGCCGTACCAGCCAGTTCCCAGCCGCCCACCGCCTGCCTGGTCAGATAATTCGCCTGGCTGAACGTCGGCAGCTTATAAATATAATTGGCGTTCAGAATATGGCGACGGTCAAGCGCTCCGGATCCGCGATCATAGTTGGGATTAAATGGATTACTGACCGTGGCGAGATCGTAAGTGGTTACATCGATCTCATGTGACCAGGTGTAATCGATTTCGCCACTTAGACCATACTTGTTTTGTGCGCGGACTCCCGCCTGGAAGCTGTTATAGCCGCCATTGGTCGAATTCTCTTCCTGCAGGATGCCCCCATAACCCTGGTAGGTCCGGTAGATGTTCGGATTGGCAAGGGAAGTGCCGCCTGGGTTTGTGCCTGAGTTATTGCTCGAATCGCCCGAGTTGGCACGGATCGACAATGGCGTATTGAGCGGGAACGTATTGATGTTGCGTTCAATGTTCTGATTCCAGGCAGCGTTGCCGACGTACTGTGTAATCAGGATGAGCGAAGGAGCAAGCTCATGCTGAATACCAAGGCTGTATTGCGCGACTGCCGGTGCCGGATAACTGATGGCAAGATTGGTCAGGCCCTGTGCGAAAATCGGCGTGCTTGCCGTGCTGCCCGTGACCCAGCTGGTGTGCGGATTCGAGAAGTACACGTTGCTTGCACCGGGATCATTCGCGAACGGTTCATTCGTGGCAGCGTTGTATATATCGTTGCCCTGCAGTCGTTCGTAGAAAGTGCCAATTCCACCGCGAATCACAGTCTTCCCATCGCCCCTAAGGTCGTAAGAGAAGCCCACGCGCGGCTGCCACGTGTTGTAATCGTTCTTGACAAGACCTGTTGGAATACCCTGCCCGGCCTGGCTGATGCCGTTCAGATAAAAGGGATTGCCATTGACAGTCTTAAATCCAGGTCCGTTCGGATCGAGACTGCCATCTGTCTTCCATACTGGTGCCTGGTTCGGATCATAGGCAGCCGGATTAAAGTTGGCCACCTGGTTGGCTCGCTCGAATGCATGCGGAAGCGCATCGTACCGAATACCCAGCTGCAAGCTTAACTTCGGCGTGACGTGCCAGTTATCCATGGCATAGAACGATGTCGTCTGGTTCACATAGTGGCGGATAGGCAATTGCTGGTACTGGTCGAAACCGGTGGAGAGACCGAGGATAAAGTCGGCCATGGAGTCGCCGGTCTGATTGCCAAAATAATATTGACCGCCCGGGTCGCCGAAGAGCTGCTGATTTTTGGTGTAGCGGTTATAGCCGAAACCAAATTTCGCTGCGTGCTTGCCACGTGTCCAGGAAATGTCAACCTTTGGATCGTAATCCTGGGCAGCATTATGCCACGGTGCCGATCCCGGATTCTCCTGTGTTCCGTAGGGTGAACCGAAATGCATGTTCGGCAGGTTCTTCGAGCCATTATTGAAAAACTTGCTTAAGGCCAATGCCGATGGTGAGTTTGAATTCGGACTGTTGGTGATATTGATCACGTTGCCGTCGTAGTTCATGCTGACTTCGGCAAGCAGTGTCGGTGTAATGGTACCGGTAAGTTTGATCGCCGCACTGTTCGACGGATTGGCAAGCGTACTGGTGATCGTGTTGTAACTCGCTCCAGACCAGCCAAGCATCGGTGACGAATAGGCCTGTGTCACGGAATCGTGAAGATAGTGGCCAAGAATCTGCCACTTGTCCGTCAGGCGGTGGTCGATGCGCACGACGTCGTCCCTTACATAAATAGGCTGATTTGCCGAGCCAAGATTGTAGCCATTGGCAAGGTTCGGTTTCGGAATGACACCCGTTGCCAGGTAAGCCACCGCATTCGGATCAATCAGGCCGGCGGGAATCACATTGTTCGGAAAGGGCTTGCCCGGAACCAGTCCATTCGCGGCCAGCTTGGCTGCAAAGGCAGGGTCAGATACGGCACTGGGGACCAGCAATTGCGCACTGTTTGCAAATGGCGGCGCTACCCATGTCAGATTCTGGCCGGCTGCCGGAAAGTCTGCTGCCGCCAGCGTAGGCGACTGTGCAGGCGAACTGGCCTGTATCAGGCGCCGCCATTCCTCGTTCCAGAAGAAAAAGGTCCGGTTCCTCGTATTGTTGTAGACGTGCGGAATAAATACGGGACCCCCCAGGTTGCCGCCGAAGATGTTGTAATTGAGCTTCTGCCGCGGAGTGACCGGATTACTCTGCTTGTTGAAATACTGGTTAGCATTGAACACAGTATTACGATTGAACTCGAATGCTTCGCCGTGGAAGTGCTGTGTACCACTCTTCAATCCAAGACTGATCGTTGCGCCGGACGAGATACCGTAGTCGGGCGGATAGTTACTGGCGAGTGTCTCAAACTGTGCGATTGCATCCTGCGAAGGCATAATGCTCATGCCGCCGGCACCGCCGCGGTCGTCTGCTTCGCCGCCATCGATCAGCCAGATATTGTGACTCTGTCGCAGACCGTTGACGCTGATTGTGAAGTTGGCTGCTACCGAGGTCGGCGTGTTACTGTCCGGCAATGCGGAGCTCACGCCCATTCCAAGTGCTGCCAGTGCTGCAAAATTTCGGTTTTCTGTCGCAATCTCGCTGATCTGCTCCGAGTTGATCAGCGTCGAAACCACGTTTGAATCTGTCTGCACCTGCAGCGCATTCGCCTGCACGGTGACCGTTGTGCCCACTGAGCCGACAGTAAGCTTTACATCATTGCGAAGGGTCTCCGAAACGTTAACAACCAGGCCGGTCGCCTTGTACGTCTCAAAACCGGAAGAGGTGACACTTAGATCGTAGGTACCGACATTCAAGGCAGGAAAGCTGAACAGGCCGTTCGAGTTGCTGACGCCGGTAGTGACAAAGCCGGTTCCATTCTGGGTCAGCGTGATCTGGGCGCCTGGGAGTGCCGCCCCCTTTGCATCCACCACGGAACCCTCGATCGTCGAGTTCTGCTGGGCGTGGACTGATACGCAGAGCAGAAGCGAAAACAGGGCCGCGAGTATCTTTCTGTAACCAGGCCCACTGAACTTCATCTTTTTCCTCATGCGTTGTGGCCTTTCAAGTTTTGATAAAACAGCAATGTTTTTACTAGGGTGAATGTAATAAGCCGGCCTAACAGAGACTGTCAATCAATTATTTTTTGAGTAAGCAACCATTTACCGGAGCTGTAATAACATTTGCCGCTTGCTATTTCGGTATTGAAAGTTACTCCAGCCACAGCCCTTCAGAAACGCCTGTAACCTTGGTTACACTTCGAGCCGCCAAGCACTTACAGATCCTGTAACCGGTTACTTACAACTCGGCATAATTGCCGCGAAAAACGTTAAAGGTAACTCAGTGAAACAAGAAATCGTCCTCTCCCACCTCATGAGCCTTTCGTTCCTACTGGCACTCGGCACCCAGGCTCAGCAGACGTCGCCCCCCACTCGGGACCCGTACTCAAGTGGTTACGTACGTTCTTCTGCCCTGCCTGATGGAACCAACGCACCTTTTGATAAGGACGGCAATTTCATCCTTGGACCCACCCACACCAGCGCACCTGAGGCAACGCCGCAACCGGGCTCGCCGAAAGGCGACGTCAACGTCTTCCTGATGAGTTCGGCAGAAAGCCGCATCTATCCTGGCATTGCCCGCGATCCCGGAACCTTTGGTACGGTCGATCCACAGAACCCGGCAAAGCTGTTGGTCCCAACCAGTCACCCGGCCCCGTACACGAGGCGTGTCACGGTCTATGTTCCGAAGCAGTACGTGCCTGGATCCGTGGCGCCGTTCATCGTGGGCGCCGACGGTCCCGATCCGGATCTCTTCACAGTGCTCGACAACCTGATTGCCGGCCACCGACTCCCGGCCATGATCGCTATCTCAATCGGCAATGGCGGCGGCGATGCTCAGGGCAGCGAACGTGGTCTGGAATATGACATGATGTCAGGCACCTATGCGGAGTTCGTTGAAAAAGAGGTCCTGCCACTGGTAGAGGCGCGCTACCATGTCCGCCTAAGCCATGATCCGAATGCACGGGCGACGATGGGCGGCAGTTCGGGCGGCTCCTGTGCACTCATCATGGCCTGGTATCACCCGGAGTGGTATCACCGTGTGCTGACCTACTCCGGCACCTACGTAAACCAGCAGTGGCCGCATCTCTCGACCGCTCCGCATGGCGCATGGGAATTCCACGAGCACCTCATCCCCAGCAGTCCGGTCAAGCCGATCCGGCTATGGATGGAAGTAGGCGACCGCGATCTGTTGAACCCGAACGTCATGCGCGACAACATGCACGACTGGGTGCTGGCCAACGAAAACATGGCGCGCGTCCTGGCAGCAAGGGGCTATCACTATCAGTTCGTCTTCGCTCAGAATGCAGGCCATACCGACCGCGCCGTCAAAAAGCAGACGCTGGGCGAGGCATTGGAGTATGTCTGGCGCGGTTATCCCGCCCTGCCATAAGCGCGTGCGCGGAACCCGGACCATGCATGCCCATGTCTCGCTTCACGGCACAGCCAGGGATTTCCGGGCTATAATCCGTCTCGCATCCTTCCCCCGCCCGAAGGAGAGTTCCAGATGAAACCCTGCAGCATGCGTCTCCGCTGTTTTGCCATCCTTTGCCTGCCCGCTTCGATCGCTGCGACCCTCGCCGCGCAGGCAGGCCCCGAAGTTTCCTCGCCTGCCAGCGCCCCCGTCGCATTTGTGTATGTCGCCACGAATCCCGCCAATAGCAGCACCAACCAGCTAGAGGCCTTTTCGGCAGCGGCGGATGGACGGCTTACCCCTGTCGCCGGCTCACCGTATGCCGAAGACGTAACCAACATGGCAGTCAATGGCAAGTACCTCTTTGCCTCCACCAACAACGGCATTTACATCGACCAGTTCCAGATTGAGTCAGCCGGCAATCTCCACTTCATCCGCGCCACCAACGTACTGCAATACAACCAGAATGACTGTGGCCGCTCGGGTACGCTGGTCTTCGATCACACCGGCAGTTCGCTCTATGACATCGAAGTAGATGGAGATTGCGCCAACAACGTCATGCAGTCGTTCAATGTCGAGCGGCCATCCGGCCAGTTGCAGAACCTCGGCGGCACAGGGGCAAGTCGCCAGCTGAACGGCCTGATCAGCTTCACTGGAAATAATCAGTGGGCCTATACGACTGCCTGCTATCCCGGTTTTGGTTACTCAAACTACGCCTTTCACCGCACTGGCAACGGCGCCCTTAAAGCGGTCAACACCGGCTTTACGCTTCCGGCAGCACCGGCCGGCAGTGCCTGGTGTCCAGATGCCAACGCAGCCGATCCCGCGAATCACGTCGCCATCACCATGCAGCCTGCGGTCTCCCCGGAGCAGCCCTACACCTTCACACCTACCGGGCCGCCGCAGATTGCTGCCTATACCGCCGATCCAGCAGGAAACCTGACCACGACCAATACACGGCAGAACATGCCGGCTACAGCTGTCGACACGGTAATCGACATCAATATGGCGCCCTCCGGCAAGCTGCTGGCCGTGGGCGGCACCAAGGGTCTGCAACTGTTCCACTTCAACGGCGCTGCACCGCCTACGCACTACACCGACCTGTTAGCGAAGGAGGAGATCCAGCAGATCTTCTGGGACAATGCCAACCACGTTTACGCACTCGGCCTTACCAGGCTATATGTCTTCACAGCAACGCCGGCCAGTGTGGTCCAGGCGCCCGGGTCGCCCTACACCCTTGGTCCTACGGTAAGCCTTATCGTGCAGCCCAGGACTGCAAAG